>NZ_JBHIRX010000049.1:0-387 GCF_042138595.1 Paenibacillus terreus
AACCGTGGTGTAGAGGCCTAACATGCCTGCCTGTCACGCAGGAGATCGCGGGTTCGAATCCCGTCGGTTCCGCCATTATTGTAATAGCTTCAGGGATGAGAACTTGTGAAGGTTCAATTATTCCGTCGGCTCTGCCTGATGCAGGGCTCGGTAGCTCAGTCGGTAGAGCAGAGGACTGAAAATCCTCGTGTCGGCGGTTCGATTCCGTCCCGAGCCACCTTTAACTTAATATGCCGGTGTAGCTCAACTGGTAGAGCAACTGACTTGTAATCAGTAGGTTGGGGGTTCAAGTCCTCTCGCCGGCACCACTTATGGAGGCTTAGCGAAGTGGCCAAACGCAGCAGACTGTAAATCTGTTCTCTTACGAGTTCGGTGGTTCGAATCCAT
>NZ_JBHIRX010000050.1:0-371 GCF_042138595.1 Paenibacillus terreus
GTTGATGGAAATCAGATCAAAGCCGGAGCTGTTTCTTGGGATCACTTAACCGGCGAGCTCAAGGATAGCCTCATTACCGATGAAGTCGACGGAAACCACATCAAAGCCGGGGCTGTTTCTTGGGATCACTTAACCAGCGAGCTCAAGGACAGCATCATCACCGATGAAGTCGACGGAAATCAGATCAAAACCGGGGCCGTCTCCTGGGAACACCTGGACGGCAGGCTTCAGGAGAGCCTCATCACCGACGAAGTCGATGGAAGCCACATCAAAACAGGCTCTGTTTCCTGGGAGCACTTAACCAGCGAGCTCAAGGACAGCATCATCACCGATGAAGTCGACGGAAATCAGATCAAAACCGGGGCCGTCTC
>NZ_JBHIRX010000051.1:0-336 GCF_042138595.1 Paenibacillus terreus
CGAACACGACCGTTAAGCCCTCCAGCGCCGATGGTACTTGGACCGAAGGGTCCTGGGAGAGTAGGACGTTGCCAGGCGGTACTGCGCTTGTTATACAAGCGCATATATTCCCTGATAGCTCAGTTGGTAGAGCACTCGACTGTTAATCGAGTTGTCACAGGTTCGAGTCCTGCTCGGGGAGCCATGCTCTCATAGCTCAGTAGGTAGAGTGCATCCATGGTAAGGATGAGGTCACCGGTTCGATCCCGGTTGAGAGCTTATATGGCCCGTTGGTCAAGGGGTTAAGACACCTCCCTTTCACGGAGGTAACAGGGGTTCGAATCCCCTACGGGTCAT
>NZ_JBHIRX010000052.1:0-320 GCF_042138595.1 Paenibacillus terreus
CCCTTAGCTCAGCTGGATAGAGCGTTTGACTACGAATCAAAAGGTCGGGAGTTCGAATCTCTCAGGGGACGCCATTATAACTTCATGGAATTGCTAAATCCACCGACTGGATTCGAACGAATGAATTCGTCGGAGTCAAAGAACATATTTTAATAAATAAGCCGGTATGGCGGAATTGGCAGACGCGCGCGACTCAAAATCGTGAGGGAAACCGTGGAGGTTCGAGTCCTCTTACCGGCATTTATAACGGGACGTAGCTCAGCTTGGTAGAGCACCTGGTTTGGGACCAGGGGGTCGCATGTTCAAATCGTGTCGTCCCG
>NZ_JBHIRX010000053.1:0-320 GCF_042138595.1 Paenibacillus terreus
TAAGACACCTCCCTTTCACGGAGGTAACAGGGGTTCGAATCCCCTACGGGTCATTATGATTTACTTCTCTGCTAGGGGTGAGAACCCACTGGGTTCGTCGAAGCATAAGCTTCGTTAGGAAGACTTCGCAGTCTCGAGCGAAGCGAGAGTATCCCCTACGGGTCATATTTTCAACTCATTTTGAGAAAAATGCTTATTGATCTGTGATATGTAAATGTGATATGATCTAATAAGTGTTCTAAGATGGAGGCTTAGCTCAGCTGGGAGAGCATCTGCCTTACAAGCAGAGGGTCGGGGGTTCGATCCCCTCAGCCTCCACC
>NZ_JBHIRX010000006.1:0-313510 GCF_042138595.1 Paenibacillus terreus
TAAAAATAACACCCCCTAGAATTTCATCGGCTAAACCCGGGGGTTTTTCCAATGTCTATTCTAAGGGGTGCACTTCACACAGGCTAAAGAGTCTTATGGCTATACAGCCCTTATAGGTAAATCTTAGTGTCAGACACTTAAAATCCCCTCACAAGGAGTAGCGCCGAAAGCTCTGGCCAGCTCGGCCAGCTCCCTGTCCGTTATTCTCTGCCTGATATCCTTGCCGGCAATCAGCATATAGATCTGAGCAGCCTTCTCGATCGTTTCAATCAAACCAAATGCCTCGTCCAGCGTGCTCCCTGTTCCGAATATCCCGTGATGCGGCCATAACACGGCTCTGTGATGCTTCATTTTGTCCGCCGTCGCCCGGCCAATGTTATCTGAACCCGGTACCATCCAGGGGATAATGCCCACTCCCTCGGGAAACACGACAATGCACTCTGTACACATTTCCCACAGCGTTTTTGTGAATTTTTTCTCATGTAAATCATGCACAAAACTCATGGCAACTACATGGGTCGCATGATTATGAATGACTGCGCGGTGCTGCGGGTCCACCTTCAGGCGTTCGATATGGCTCATAAAATGGGAGGGCAGCTCGCTTGTCGGTACAGCCCCGCCCTGGAGTCCCCATAAAAGCTCGATCTGTTCCCCATCTGCTGTTACCCGCAATATGCCCAGATTGGCTTCCGGGTCACTTATCACATTCTTGAAGTATTTGCCCGAGCCTGTCACGATGAAATAAGTACCTGCCAGCTCATGCACCGGAAACGCAAGCTTGATCGTCCGCTGCACCTGATGAATATCGATATAAGTGGCAACCGTATCTTCGTCGAGAATGCAGCTGACATTGCCGCCGTTCCGTTCATCCCAGCCGAATCTCCACATAGCCCGGGTCAGCTCGGCCACTTCGCGGACAAACGGGATCTCAAGACCCGGGATGGCGGCTTCACCTGTATGAATACCTAAAGTGCTCATGAACTCCACTCCTTGATCACAGTGTAATTTAACAAATGGCTTTTGTTCATCACTGTTTGCATCTTTAGCGTACTGCCAGATGTGGATAGAGTCAATGTATTTATTTTGTTTGTGTTGTTTTATTTTTGTTTGTGACTATTTGTTGAAAAAGGGACCCCGAATTTCAATATTATTATTTTTGAGCAGTAGAAATTCGGGATCGAAGGCGAACGCTCCGCTTTTCCGGAATTGCTTCGTTCTCTCCGCTGCTGCGTGCATATTCCTACATAAACCATGTCATCCTTCGGAGCTGCCAGCAGCCAGTTCCCCCTTCACTGCCGGGGTTGCTGTTTTTACAGCCGCCTGCTGGACATCTGAAGCTGCGCCTCCGGAATCAGAGGCTGCGGATGTCATGATATCGATAACGGGATCTGCTCCGGTGATCTCGAACCGGATTCTATACATGGGGACACCTGTCAAATTCACTTTGCTTGTCATCACGGAACGAGCGGGCAGAATGAGCTGCTGTTGAATGGCGGGGAGCCGCTGCTTGCCATTTTCATCATTCTCTTCATTAAAAACAGACCATTTGATATTGGCGGCTTCAGCCTGATTCTCGTTGCAGAATCGGATTTCAAGCGGGTCGGGCAGGCTGCTGCCCGTGTTGAGAATCGGACCGCTAGTGTACACAGGCATATCCTCTACCTCCTGCTCCCGTAAGAACTTGGCATGACTTGCTCATAAGGCAATTTTTCTAATATATTCTGATGCTTGACAAGGTGCATGGACTTTACTATCGGCTCGATTGAAACAGGGTTCCTACCCCTCCGCTCTGTCAACTGTCAACACTCCGGCTTGGGGATTCCATGTCATTTTTACTCCAAGCCCCTTTTCCAGCAGCTGATAGGGCACCATTACCGCGCCCGTAACTGCTGTTACCGGTTCAGGCAGCGCAGCTTGCTTCGTGCCTGTCTGGAATAAACTCTGATTCATCATGAAAGTAACTGTTCGGCCATTGCTGCCAATCTGATATGACCCGCTTCCATCTTCGTCCCGTAGCATGGAGAATTCTGCTCCCAGCGCTTGGGATAATGGCTTGGCCGGGACCAGCACGCCGAAATCCGTGACGATGGCCGGAAATATCGAATCAAATCGCTGACCGTTGATCATTATGTCCACCGCCTGGCGTGCGGGAGCCGGGCGGTAGGCCATACCGCCCTCCGAAGTAGGCGGCCCGCCGGTTTCATAATACTTGTCTCCGCCCCATCCCCAGACTCTTCCATCTTTCGTGATCGCGAGGTTATGATGAGAGCCTGCGCCGATGGCGGTTACACCCAAAAGTCCGGCGACTTTCCCCTGTTTCCCCGTTACCGTCGATCCGAAGCTGAACACATCGCCTTGAGCAGTTAATAATAGTACATAACCATCTCCTGCACGTACGCTCTGTATCGTCAGCTCACTGTGATAACTCTTTGCTTTCCCGCTACCGCTTAATGTCCATAGCTTCCCCTTTGAATCCAAAGCGTAAAGTTGATCATTATTGGCGGAAACCTGTTTGATTTTGCTAAAACCCATTATCTTGACAGGATGCAGGGAAACAGCCCCATCCGTATTGCTTGGGGCGGACGGCTCTCTCCACTTCCACAGACTTCCGTCCGACTTGACGGCATAAGCATTTCTCCCATCCGCAGCAACCTGAACCACATTGCTCAACCCAGGAACGGGCGCAGGCTTGCGAGCATCTTGGGCCAATGCTTCATTGCGGTATCGTCCCCACGACCACACTGTCCCATCCTCTAACAATGCGACACCAAAGTCTTCGCCAGCAGCTGCTGTGGCTGCACTGGAAACTCCATCAACCTGCCGGGGAAGCAGGGAATGCACCTGCTGATCTGCATATCCGTCCGCTGCTCCCCACTGCCAGACGGTTCCATCCGATTTCACGACAAGATTATGGCCGCTGCCGTATACACTCAACGAGCGAATATCAGACAAGCGTCCAACTCTCACAGGAGCTTCAATACGCCGAAGGTTGACCGTTTCCTGCAGCCCCAGCTCGCCCCACAGGTTCCGCCCCCATATCCAGACCGATCCGTCATTTCTAAGCGCGGCCGTATAATACCTTCCTCCTTCAACCTGAATAAACCGTTTGCCGCCACCCTCTACCTGTGCAGCTAAAGTGAAATGCGGAGCCATAATCGCCGCAAATATCAATAGAAGGGTTAAAGCCAAAACAACCCTGCGCCATCTACGAGTCAAACCCAATACGACTCATCTCCTTCTATAATTTTGTCATTCGCATCTCATCATAAAGTTCTTCCTCCAGCAGTGTTCACCTCCCAATTCAACAAAAAAAAGCAATAGGCTGCCAGTTGGCAGTCCATCGCTTTAATAGAGGACCATGTTATCTTCATACTCGACTTAGGCTTTTACTTCCCGCAGGGGTGCCTCGCCGGAACCAGATATGTTGGCCTTTCCGTTTTTATTCTGGTATTTGGCCCAATAAGCCGTCAAGATCGGCACCAGGATAGAAGTGACGATTACGCAGGCCGCTACCAGCGCGGTCGCGGATTGGGCCACAGGCAGAAATTCAGGCTTCATGTTGGCCACGATAACCGGGTTCGCCACGGCCGCGCCTGCCGTACTGGAAGCCGCAAGGCCCGCAGTGCCGTTGCCGCCGCCAATGTATTTATCAGCCAGCATGAGCGGAATGCCTGTAATGATAATGACCGCAATGCCCAGCAGAATCCCGAGCAGCCCTGTCTGCAGGATTACTCCCAGATCGATGGTGCAGCCAAGCGCAAAGCCGAAGAAAGGAATCAGCGTATGCGTCGCTTTTCCAAAAAATTCACGCAAATCATGATCCAGGTTGCCCAGCAGAAAACCGATCAGAAACGGCAGCACTGCTCCCACAAAGGTCTGCGGCTCAAATACCGCGAGCCCGGTGCTGCCCAAAATCAGCATTGTAACCAGCGGTCCGGATTCCAGCGACATCAGCACAAACGCGCCCGCTTCCTCCTTGGAGCCATACTGCTGCATAATGGAAGCATATAAGCCGCCGTTGGTCATATCCATGGCCGCTACCAGCGCCAGCACAGACAGCCCTGCAAAAAATCCGGTCTGAATGCCTCCCCCCGGCAGAAAGGTGGAGGCGATCATCGCCACAACCCAGGCGACAGCGATTTTGGTCAATACGAGCGTACCCGATTTTCTGAGCACCGTGCCTGTCGCGCGGACATCGATGGACGCCCCCATGCAGAAAAACCATACGGCCAGAATCGGCACCGTGCCTGTCATCAGCCCGTTGGTAAATGATCCGAAATATTCTCCTGCACCGGCCCAAAATGTATGCACGATGGCACCGATGAACAGGGGAACCAGCATCATTCCGCCAGGAATTTTCTCAATGCTTTGTTTGATTTTCATCATTACCATACCTTTCTTTTTGCCGTCGCATAAATTAAAGCGCTCTCATTTTCGGCTCAATCCAAGCTCAGGGATCAGCTTCCCTAACGTATCATGATTTTCTTTCAATTGGCGGCCGAAACCTGCGCCGTCTTTCACCAGCAATCCCAATCCATTCTCTTTCATTTGTTCCTTGAATTCCGGGTCTTCGGCCGCATTCATAAAAGCTTGCGCCAGCACATCTGTAACATCATCGGGTGTGCCCTTCGGAACCGCGAGTCCTCGCCAGGTTCCCGCAAAGGTGACATCCAATCCGGTGGCCTCCTTCAGAGTCGGAACCCCTGGAAGCGCTTCCGAAGGAGCGGTATCATTAATAGCCAGCGTGCGCAGCTTTCCCTGCTGCACGTAGTTTTTCACTTCGGCCGGGCTTACAGGCACCGCATCCACAAACCCGCTCAGGAGCGCCGATACGGCTGGCCCCGCTCCCTCATACGGAATATGCGTGAACGTAAGACCGCTTTCTTTTTCCAACGTCGCCGCAGCCAGATGCCATATGCTTCCTGTCCCCGCATTGCCCATCTTGACTTCACCGGGACGGGTTTTCGCGTAGTCCAGAAATTCGGCCGCCGTCTTCCACGGCGCGTCCGCCCGCACGGTGATGGCGGAAGGATCGTGATTGATCTGCGCAATCGGCTTGAATTGCTCATAGGTAATCGGAAGCAGCCCGAGATGGGGCAGGATCGTCAGCTCCGTTACCATGCAGGTGACGGTATAACCGTCCGCTTTGGCATCCGCGCCTTCCATTAATCCGATGGCGCCTCCTCCCCCTGTCCGGTTCACGACCACAACCGGCTGGCCGAGACGCTTTTCCGCCGCTTTAGCAAGCGCTCTTGCCATGATATCGGTTCCGCCGCCGGCAGCATACGGGACGACCAGTGTGACCGGTTTGTTGGGAAAAGCAGCCGTACTACGTTGCTCCGCCTTCAAAGTCCAAGCGTTCCCTTGAAAGGTTAAGAACCATACTCCCGCCAGTACTACAGCCGCTGCTGCGAGTGCAGTCCAGCTCCTCCATCCTCTGCTTTTCACGTCATCCCTCTTTTCTTCACATATGCGGCCGTCATCCGGCTTGACCCTCTAATCTCTCCGGTCCTCCGGTACCCGTCCTTCTTCACCCCCCGTGCTTGTTCTGAGTGTGACAGCTGGCTTCGTCATATGAGCAGCATTTCACAGCCTCAGTGTAATCCAGGGCGCGGGGGTTATCCATCGTTCAATCTGCTTAAGTATCTTCAAAAATGCCGGAGTGGCGCGGTTTTGGCAGATCTGCATACCTGCTGGAAGATTTGCTGCTTTCCCGGAATTTGCCCGGGGTTACCGCTTTGATTTTACGAAATACTCGGATAAAGCTGTTTTCATTCTGATAGCCAACCATGCTGGCGATGCTGGAAATTTTGTGGTCACTTTCCGTCAGCAGCTCACATGCCTTCGCGATGCGCAAATGCGTGAGGTAGTCATATACGGTTGTTCCCGTTTCTTCTTTGAACATGCTGCTGACGGATGACACACTCATCCCGACATGTCCGGCGATATCCTGCAAGCCGATATTCTCCTGCATATGCTCTTCCATGTACTGAATCATGTCCTGTACCCGTTTGTATTCCCTTGTATGGCTGTGAACCTGAATCTGCTCCGCGATTTTGACGGTAACCTGGCACAGCAATTGCTCAATGTCCGTCAGGTCCATCGTCTGCACCTGACTCCAGTTATAGTTGTTAATTTCCTCAGGAGGATCCATGCTGCGGGCGGCGGTCATGTCCAGAATTTCCTCCAAAATATGATCCGCAGCCCTGTATACCTGCTCTGGTTCAACACCATGCTCACGGATGAGAGACGCCCATTTCACCACCGCGGCCGCGTTCGCGCCGCCGTCACCGTTCTGCAGACCCTGAATGATCTCGGCGGACCAAACCTCCTCCATGTCGGCTTTCATATGTTTATCCCAAGCCGCATGCGCGTGCACCCGCCCGTAGCCTTCGTACAGCCGGTAAGTCAAAATTTTGCGTGCAGCGGCATGGGACTGCTCCAAAGCGGAAATATCCTGCACCTCCGGACCGATGCCTGCGGAGACGGACATATTCAGATGTCTGCTCACAATTTCAATCAGCTTCTCCGCGTCCAGCCGCAGTTCCCCGGCATCGGCCGCTTCGTCCTTGGGCTGCAGCAGCACCACAAAGCTGTCCTTCTTCGCTGTGACACATACCATCCGCCACGCCGGAGCAAGAACCTCTTCCATAATATTTTGCAGGGCATATTTAAGCAGCATCCTGTCTTCCTCCATAAAAGAAGCCGCCCACTGCCAGTACCGGTCAATGGACACCACCATGACGGTCAGGGAATCTGCGCTCCAATCATGGAAATAGTGGCTCCATTTCGTGCGGACCTCCTTGATGCCAATACAGCGGTTCAGAATATCCTGGATATATTTGCTCCTCAGCTCGGGCAAACTTCTTTCCGCCACGAATGTTCTGCGCTGGTATTCCCCTACCCATTTGCCGATCACGGGCTCAAGATCAAACAAGCTGCCCTGCGAGCTGCCGCCGGAAGCCGGATTTAACAGCTGATGAATTCTGCGCAAGGGCCGGAAAGCCGCATAATTATAGTAGTAAATAGCCGAACAGCCCACGATGATCGAGACGAGGGACAGGAACAGCATCATGTTTCTGGCCAGCTTGACGTTTTTGAGCATATGGTCCATGGGCACCAGAGACACCAGCCTCCAGCCGGTCACGTCCGAGAAGGTCTGGTTGGCCATATATTCCTGGCCCTGTACTTTTACATAGCTGAACGGTCTGACATCAAGCTCATCAATAACCGCGTCCATATCGGATGGCCGAACGCCTGTGTTCAGCTTCGGGTAGATCAGTTCGCCGTCCAGGTTATATACATACTGCTGGCTGGACAGGTGTGTATACATTTGCGAGAAAAACAGATCGTAATCCAGATTGACGATAACCGCTCCCGCCGCCTTGCCGTCCGCCATCACGGGTCTGACAATGCTCAGCAGTTCGGTGCTGCTGTCCCCCATCTCTGAGCCAAGCCATCTCCGCTTGATCAGCAGCGGACGTTTCTCAATCTCCTGAATCCATGCAGTCCAGGCAGAGTCCTGCGCTTCCTCCCATTTCGCCAAGTAGCCAAAATCACTGGAGACCACGGATTTATGGGCAAAATCGGCCACTGCAACTGATTGCACCTTTTTATCCGCTGCAGCACTTGCCAGCAGCTGCTGTACCTCAGCAGCCTCGGCCCGCTGCCTGGATACTGGAGCATTCAGATATGACATCATTTCCGTACGATACGACAAATCCACCGCTTTCTCGTCCGCCTCCCGGAAGGCACGGTTCGTCACATCCATATTGATTTGCAGCAGCTCCACGTTAGGCGCATTCAGCTCGGTATCCAGCCCCTCCCGGTAGCGGACGTACGACCCCAGCCCAATCAGTGTAATCAGCAGGGATACGGATAACGTGAGCAGCAGAATCAGCCTTGTCTGTTTGTTTTTCAACATATATCTGAATTTAAAACGAATCATGCATCCTTCATCCTTCCATTCCGGCAATCTCGCAAAAGCGCCGGCATTCAGCGCCTGTATTGTCCAATATATGAATTCGCTTTCTTGCAAGAAAATGGATATCTTTATCTATTGTAGCTAATTTTCAACTGAATTGCAGTGCCGTTTTTTACACATGGTTGGAAAACAAAAAGACGGCAGACAACGCTGCCGCTTTTTAGAGGTAGTTCAAAAAGTGTGGAAGGGAATCTATCATTTTTTATCGACCAGCAGCATATGCACCGGCTTTAACGACATGGCAGGACGGATCGCTTCCTCCGAAATGACCTTCAGCTTAAGCAGGCTTGAGATTTTCGCCGGATCCGCTTTGGACAGCAGACGCCAAACCGTGGGATCAGACAGCGCCTCGTACAGCTTGTCGTCATCATATTCCCTATGGTTCTTCTGCACCAGTTTCAGTGTATATCCGCCTGACTCGAACTCGCTGATTCCATGGTCTTTGCAGTATGCGGTAATTTCCTCGCGCAGGGCCGCCAGCTCCTTCTCCGTCTCCTTCTGCCGCTGCTTCAGCAGATAATATCGCTTCACGTTTATATCCATCCTCTCCCCTCCTCTGCTATGTATGTATGCTGCCGGGCATTTTTTTAGGACAGACGTTAAAGCGGGCACAGAGGAACTTTTATACATATCATTTTCTATTCCGCTTGTCTTTGGGATAAATTAACTTGGTTTAAATTACTATATTCTATTACATTCTCCATATATTGATGAAATTATAAACATCTTTTATACTTCTTATATCCGGGGATTGAGGAGGAGAAACATTTGGACGAGAGCAACCGTTCCGGAATCGAAGATCTGGACACCCTTGTAAACATGCTGAAGATGGCCTTTGCATTTGAAAATTGGGACAAGATCATAGAGCTGTCCGAAGACTTGCTCTCCCTTGTTTCTCTTAACGGAAACGGCACATTGAAGTCGAACCGTACAAGGTCATTAGTGTATTACTACGGTTACGGTCATATGATGAAAGGCCAGGCTCTGACAAAGCTGCGGCAGTACGATCGAGCCAGGGCGTGCATTGCGGAATATGCCGAGCTGGACAGGTACGGTAATCTTGACGAACACGATCTTGAAGAAGTGGAATACTATCGTTTCATGGCTACAGCCCATCTGTTTGAAATCAACATGCTTTCCGGACATACAGAGGTGCTTGGCGATTACGTCAGCTTTTTGCAGGAAAATCCTTTTGAGGTACTGCCCGGTCTGACTACGATTGTGGAGGCCGCTCATGAGCACGGATTGAACGTTGACTCCATTCTGGAGCAATTCTCCGCACAGATACGGGAATTCGGAAATACGGAAGAAGCGGCGGATCTGACCGCTTACCATTTCTTTCTGCTGGAACTGGCCAACTACCAAATCAGTCGAGATGAACAAGGTGCCGCGGCGGAAAACATTTTAACCGTTCTGGAAGCTGCCGAGAACATGGAGAATCAGAGCAACTTCAGAAAATGCGCCGCCCTGTTCGAGCTTATTCGTGACTCGGCATCCCCGGCGCAGAAGGAGCGTTACAGAGGCATGATGCGGGCAGTTGTAGAAAAAGAGCTGTAACCAAATAGGCTGGCGTCTCTGGAGGACGACGCCAGCTTTGTTTTGTTATAAATCATACACTGACATATAGTTCTATAAGACCAATTTCTTGTTCACAACGAAGTATGTACAACATTATCTTGCTTGGTTCCGCTGTTAAACAACAAGGAATATGAGGAGACAATTCAGTTTTCTGCAGTGCACTCTACCATATTTTGATTTAAAAACTTCAATAAATCGTTATTCAACCGCACAATTTCATTGTTTGCGCTGCTCGCATAATCCGGCAACATCATCTCCTTAACCATTTTAGTCCGGAGCCATATCATAAAGAAAAAATCCAAAATCAAATCAGGGAATTTAAGCACAATTTTGAGTGCAGATGGATTAATAGCAATGCCAGCTTTTTGGATTGCCTTTAAATACGTTTTTAAAGTGATTGTTATTTTATGTGCCGTTTTTCTGGTTTTAGCTGTTTTTTCATCAATGATCTTATCTGCAGCATGTAAAACACTAAGCATGGCAATGTCCGATACTGAATGTGTGATTAGATAAGCTTTCATATCCTTATTAATTGCGTAGGGAAGTTTTGCTGTTTCAAATAATTTTGCGAGGTTTTCTGCACGTTCTGTCACTAAACCATTAATTTCTCCAAACATAGTAGCCACTAGAACCTTTGGTGGAAACCGGGCATACAAAACTCCATCTTTAATCTGTCCGCCGGCGCCGGGGAAAGCTGGTAAAAGTCTATCTCCAACAATATCCAGCCACGAAGAAAATCCAATTGAATTGCTGATCATCGTAACAATATTTTTGCTTTGATTGTCTTTTAATGCTAACAACGCTGATTCGGATCGATCGTAACGAACTGTAACGAAAATAAAATCATATACATCATCATTTTCAAGCGTATCAATGACATTTACTTTTATAGATTTAACCGCACCTTTTTCATAATATAGAAGGCCATTTTCTTTTAATGTTGTAAATCTATTAGAACGCGCAAACAGATTGACGTCAATTCCTGCTTCAATGAATTTGATTGCGTATGCGCTGCCTATAACACCTGCACCAAAAATTAAAACTCTATTTTGTTTTGCGGACATAAAACCACCCCTATTTTTCAACATTCCTTTCAATCATCAGACAACGTGTTGTATAATGCGATCATAGGTCTTTAGTATTCCTTTATCAACCATCAGTTTTTTATTATTTGTCGGATGATATTCTTGTTCGAATAGGAGTATAAAATGAAAAAGCAGCCAGAAATAACCGAGAAAACAAAACAAATTTTTATAGATGTTTTTTGTAAGTTATACAGCCAAAAGCCGGATTGAAAAAATCTCCATTCAAGAAATTGCGAATAAGTCAGGATATAACCGCAGTACATTTTATCAGTACTTTTCTGATATTTACGAACTGTTAGACTTTGTTGAAACTAATTTATTGAACTATATAAAAGAAGAATTGGCGAATAAAGAGTTATCGATGGACACGGTTCAAAATGCGCTCCATTGTTTGGACAAAAGGGAGTATCTCTCGATTCTCAGTGCCCTCCTGGGCGATTATGGAAGCACTCGTTTTTTAAATCGCTTAAAAAGAGAAATCACCTTGAATAGATTGGAATTAAACTTTCCGCAAAACCAGTCCATAACGCCGTACTTGATTGAGTTTTACCTCTCAACATCCCTTTCTTTATTTCGGCTTTGGCTCCAGCGGCAAAAGGATTTATCGTCAGAAGAATTTTTCAAGTTAGTGGACAACCTGTATACAAAGGGGATTACGCCCTATTCTAAATAATAAATCTCCCATTTAGACCCAATCATGGTTTAGTACAATAAGGACTTCCTTCCTATATGCCTAGCATTTTTAACGGGACATCATTTTCCATGCTACAATACTACCGAATCCATCATGCAAAGGCGGTAGTTTCATTGATTTATTTCATCAAATTCGTTTACAGCTTCGTCCTGCCTCCCGGGCTGTTCATACTGCTGCTGCTGGCGCTTGCGGTATGGCTGTGGCGATGGAGGCGGGAGGGTAAAGCGGCGTCGGTTCTGCTGGGGATCACGCTACTCTTTTATTTATCTTCCACTAATTTGGTAGGAGACGCGTTGATTGCCGGACTGGAAGATGATTATCCGCAGCCTTCCGCCGTGCAGGGCGACGTCATCGTCGTCCTTGGCGGAGGCGCCGCCTCCGGGACACCGGATGTGGATGGGACAGGCAATATGTACGGATCGGCGGCCAACCGGCTTATTACCGCCGTGCGGCTGCATGAACAGACAGGGCTGCCCATTTTGTTCTCAGGGGGCCAGGTTTTTGCGGACAGCGGCAATGAAGGGGATATCGCCCGCCGGCAGCTGCTGGGAATGGGCATCCCGGACAGCAGTATTTTAATAGAGAACCGGTCGCTCAATACAGAGCAGAATGCGCAGAATACGGCAGCTCTTTTGCGGGAGAAAGGGTTGTCCCGGCCTGTGCTCGTCACCTCCGGCTTCCATATGACCCGGGCGGTTCTGCAGTTTGAGAAGGCGGGCGTTGCCGTGCAGCCGTATCCGACTGATTATCTGGTCAGCAGGCCGATGAGGATGTACACCGGAAGATTGTCCCCCTCTGCAGGGGCGGTATCCAGTACGGGACTTGCGTTGAAGGAGTATCTGGGGATATTGGTAACCAGGCTGAAGTAGCGGGAAAGCGAATAATGTAAAACCTCGTTCCAAGTACAGGACAGCTGTCCACGTACAGAGAACGAGGTTTTTGCCATTCAACCGAGCAGTTCCGCCGCTGCCGCCGGTTTGATTTTCTGCTCAAATCCGTGCTGCAGCAGCTGGGTAATGACACCCGGAATTCCGGAGCCAACCTTGATGCCATTGATGATCGTGACCGGCATCACTTCCTTGGTCGTGCTGGTCACGAACACTTCATCGGCATCCATCAACTCTTCAAGGGTAAAGCCTGTCGTCCGGTACGGAATACCGCTCTGCTTGGCCAGCCGTTCTACCACCTGCTTGGTAATTCCATCCAGAATCAATGGACCGTTCGGATGTGTAATAATTACGCCTTTCTTGACCATCATCACATTGGAAGAGGTGCATTCCGTAACCCGTCCGTCACGGACCAGAATGGCCTCTTCCGCTCCTGCATCGGCCGCCTCCTGCCGCGCCAGCGTATTGGCCAGCAGATTCAGGGATTTAATATGACATTTGTGCCATCTTTCATCATCGAGTGTAATCGTGGCTATGCCTTTTTTCAGCTGCTCGACAGGGCGCGCAACCTCTTCGCAGTATCCGAGCATAACCGGCTCGACGGATTCGGGGAGCAAATGCGACCGCTTCGCCGCCCCCCGCGTAATCTGCAGATACAAAATTCCATCTTTCTTCCCGAATGTTTCGGTGAGGGAGTCCACCATGCCGGACAGCTCTGCTTCGCTCCAGGGCAGCGTGATTCTTACTTCGCGCAGGCTTTGGAACAATCTGTTCAGATGCGCCTGCTTCTCGAACAACTTGCCACCATAAATTCGGAATACTTCATAAATACCGTCACCGAAATAGTAGCCGCGGTCCAGGTAAGAGACCTGAATTTCATCTTCCTGTACGAGTCGTCCGTTCCATAAAAACATGATCTCCACTCCTGTCATAGTGAATTTGATTGGCATAAGAGGCCGCTTACACTTTGGCGGTTCATCGCAGTGGGCATTCAAATACAACCTTGCCGAAGTATGCATTTGTTGTATTTTAACTTATTTAATGATTTTTACACTTCACCGTCAACTGTTAATTTTAGATAAACGCTGCCAGCTAAGGATTGAATGAAAACCATACAACCGTATCACCTGCGAAAGGCAGGACTTTTTTACAGTGCCGGACTGCCTGCCACTGCCATACTGTGTTACAATGCAGAAGTAGCTGACAGCCACATTTAACGGCCTTCCGAGAGAAGTCCCCTTCCTCTGCAGGTAGGGGATGAATCTCGGTTAGGCGAAGCCTAAATGCACTTGTCTATTGTATAAGGCTCGTGCTTTCCTAGTCGAATGTTTGTGTGGTATGATGGGAATATATGTTCTTGTTAAGGCGGTGACCCTTCGTGCAAATCACGTACCAATTTCGCCTCTATCCGACCCCCGAACAGGAAGAACTCATGATTCGAACGTTGAACTTGTGCCGGAAGCTGTACAATCGGGCGAAGGAGCAACGGGATACCGTCTACAACCAAGAGGGCAAAACCGTCACCTACGCCATGCAGCAGAATGAATTGCCCGCCTTTAAGAAGGAATTTCCCGAATATAGAGAAGTTCATTCGCAAGTGTTACAAGATTGCCTGCGGCGTTTGGATGATGCCTATCAGCGATTCTTTCGCGGCGATGCGGGCTTTCCCCACTATAAGTCAGCCGACCGATATCTCTCCTTTACATACCCCCAGCCTGGTGCGGTAAGTAAGACCTTCGCCCGGGATGGATATGTCTATCTGTCCAAAATCGGCTTTGTCCGCCTGCGTACACATCGTCCGTTCGACCGGACGAATGTGACCCAAATCAACGTAAAGCGGCATGCAGACGGATGGATGGTGGGGATCGGTGTGAACATAGAGGCAGCGGAAGTCGGCCAGACGATGGAAGCAGCCGTGGGCATCGACGTCGGGCTACGCACGTTTGCGGCACTGTCTGATGAGACGAAAGTGGACAACCCACGTCATCTGCGAAGAGCGGAGAAGCGGCTCAGACGCGCCCAGCGGCGGCTATCCCGTAAAGCGCGCGGTTCCCGCAACCGGCAGAAGGCCAAACAGAAAGTCGCGAGCATCCATCAGAAAGTGGCGCGGCAGCGAAAAGATTTCTTGCACAAACAATCGTACCGCATCGTTCAGAGACATGACCTGATTGCGGTGGAGCAGCTGAAAGTGAAGAACATGATCCGCAATCGCCGACTGTCCAAAAGCATCTCGGATGCCGGATGGCGAAGGTTCATCACGTATCTGTCGTATAAAGCTGCAAAACAGGGGAAGCGACTCGTACAAGTGCCCGCCCACGGCACATCGCAAACCTGCATCTGCGGTGCGGATGTTCCCAAAACGTTGGCGATCCGGCTTCATGAATGCGAAGCATGCGGACTGGTGCAGGACAGAGACATCGTTTCGGCCCAGGTCATTTTGCAGCGGGCTTTGAATATCGTAGCGTGATGTACCGAATACCGTAGGGAGGGTTTGCCCCGAACGGGATGCGTACCGCATCGAACGCTTGTGGAGATCCAGTCAGACCTTTCCTACAGAGAGGCAGCGATCGTCGAAACAAGAAGCCCCCGCCTCTTCAGGCGGTGGGAACATTCACGTCCATTAAAAACCAGGAGTTGTACTCAAATGCGCAAAAAAATTGTAGCCATCGATATGGACGATACGATCTGCCACCTTGTTCCAAGAGCGATTCATTATCACAATTTGCTGTACCCTGATCTGCCGCTGACGATGGAGCAAATGATCAGCTTTGACATGACAGGCATTTGGCATCCGCAGTGCACTGAGGATATCTTCTTCGGAAGACCAGGCCTTTATGAAGAACTGGAAATTTTCGATGAGCATACCGTAGAGGAAGTTAGAAAGATTGCCTCAGACCATGAAGTCATTATCGTAACGGCGGCCAGACCGTCCTCTGTGGCAGAAAAATGGAACTGGCTGCAGCGTTGGATGCCGTTCATTCCGTTTGAGAACTTTTTCGTGGCCAAGAGGAAGTACTTGCTGAACTTTGACCTGCTCATTGATGACGGTCCGCATAACCTTCTTCCGGCTAAAGCAGCCGGCAAACAGACCATCGGCATCCCCCGCCCCTGGAACAAGCATATCCAGGAGCAATTTATAATGAAGGATGCCTGGCAAGGTATGAGCGATCTAGTCAATCGGTTGCTGACAGGGCAGACAAGTCAGGGCTGAATAAATGGCATTTTTAAAGTATACATTATTGCGGGCAGCTGCCTGCATACCGATGGAAGCGGATAAAGCGCCATGTTGGCCGCATCAACCATGCCTTCGGCATGAAAGCTGTATCCAAAGTCACCCTGAGTCCAAAAACGGATAAACTGCTCTATTTTAGAGCTTTCCTGGCGCTTGTCCAGGCCATATTGAACCATATGCCTGTCCATGGTTTCCTCATCAATCACGACCGGATCTGCCGATACCTGTTGCGGAATACATAAGGTGATGAATAGCAGGATCATTACAAGTCGGCTTGTTTGTTTCAGCATAATCTCCCCGCTTTCGCTGGAATGTCATGTCAAATTTGCTAGATTGCCCGCATCGTCATATAATCAGCTTTAAGCAATCTTTTTTGCATTACCGAAACTACATAGGAGGACCGATATGTTATTGCTAGTTTCTGCCATGCTGTCTTGTTTGCTGGTCGTACTGCTGATCCCTCCCCTTCGTAAATTGGCCATCAAAATTGATTTTGTTGACAAACCTCGTCCTGATCTGGAGCGGAAAATCCACCGTGAACCGATACCGCTTACAGCCGGAATTGCCATCTTTGTCGGTTTTTTTGCCACCTATTTCATTTTTGCCGGCTTTACAGGTGCCGGGCTGACCGGAAAGTCGGCAGCCATTTTTTGCGGAAGCCTGCTCATTCTCGGCATCGGCATGCTGGATGACTGGTACAAAACCCGTGGAAAAGAGCTTGCCTCCCTGCCGAAAATGATCGTTCAGGTGGCTGCTGCACTTATTGTTTATTCTTCAGGCATTGCTTTTGAAGGCTTCAACAATCCATTCAACGGACATTATATCAACCTCCCGGAATGGCTTCAGCTAATCCTGACCATTTTGTGGATTTTCGGCGTGACAACGGTCATTAATTTTTCCGACGGGATTGACGGCTTGGCCGGCGGCCTGTCCGCCATCTCAGGGGGTACGCTCTTTATTGTAGCCCTGACCATGGGACAAAGCGAGTCGGCGCTGATGTCGGTCATTCTCGTTGGTTCCGCAATCGGCTATCTCCGATATAATAAGCCGCCGGCGCGTGTATTCATGGGAGACGCGGGGGCCACCTTCCTTGGCTTTATGCTGGGAATTATCGCTTTGGACGGAGCTTTCAAAGGGGCCACGCTCGCTTCCTTGTTCATCCCGATCTTTGCTCTGGGCGTCCCGATACTGGACAATGTCATCGTGGTCATCCGCAGACTGATCCAGCAAAAACCAATCTATAAAGCCGATGCCTCTCAGGCTCACTACCGGCTGCTTGCTACAGGACTGAATCAGACCCAGACGCTTGTTTTCCTCTGTCTGCTCAATGTTTGCTTCGGGCTGACCGCCATTATTCTTGCACTTCAATCAGATATGTAGCTTCACCCTAATCATTGATCCACCTTTACCGGTGGATCAAATTTTTAAACTCCCGAAATAAAAGAATGCTCTGAGCTGTTAAAAAACATTTGACCAACTTGAAATAAATGGTTATATTTGTAACATAATAGCAATTTTATCAGGGGTGGTTTATTTGAACGATACAACCACGATTCGCTCCGAATTGGAGGATTATATAAAACAGCATAACCTGAACATTACCCAATTCAGCAAATTGGCAGGTTTAAACCCAGGTACAATGAGCGCCATTTTGAACGGAAACCGGGTGATGGCTGTCAATCAGCTGGACCGGATTACCGCAACGCTGACCCTGCCCGACGGTTATTTTTATGAACAATATATAGAGGAGTATTTAAATGAGGCTTCTCCAAACTGGCGCAGAATCAGACCTTTTTTATACCGCTGTTCCGAGCTGGGCAAGCTTGAGTGCATCCGGCAGGTTTTGGAGTTGTTAATGGACAATTTGCTTTATTCCCCCTTGCTGTTTGAAACGGCAGAGGTGTTTTTTCAGGAAGGCAAAAAGAAAGCAGCCATCCTTTTATTTGAATGCGTGGCCGCGAACGAGCGAAGCCAGTATTCGGAGCGGCTTGCTTTTTGCCAGTACCGTCTGTTCACTCTTAAATTGGGGGACGACCAGGAACAGAATTTATTGGTTGCCCATCAGTTTGAGCCATACGTGGATCGTCTTGACGAAACGGATCAGCTGGATGCGCTGAAGGATTTGGTAAATACATACCGCTCTTTAAGGCAGTGGGATAAAGTAAAAGAGCTGGCACAGCAAATGGGACACAAGGCGCGGATTCAATACAAGCTGGAGCAGCGGCAGACGCGAAAGAGCAGCAGCGAAACTAAAAAAGCATCCAAACCATTATTTGTCTATATTGCTTATTCCAGCTTGTTACAGGCTGCTGTTTGTGATGCAAGAAAAGATTACAAGCAGGCGCTGCGTTTTACTTATGACTATGCGGATTTAAGCTGGGTGAAAGAAACGGACTCTGAATCTGTGCATTGGAAGGGCCTTTTTGAGCACTGGGCGCAGGTCAATACCTATGTAAACAAATTAATGATGGGGGATATCAGCATACTTCCCAAGTATGTGGAATATATTGAAGGTAAAAAAGAAATATTTGCAGAGCTCCTGAACATTGTGGAGGCAGCTAATCTTTACAATATGGATGTCGATCATATCCTTGACCAGTTTAGCGATGCCATCATGTCTTATGAGCAGCAGCCATCCTCAGGTGATGTCTATACCCGGCAGGTCATTCCCGAACAAGCCACACGCTTCTGGTATGAACTCGCCAAATATTACTTGAGAAACGGGCACTTCTCCAGCGGGTTCAGGTACTTGTTTAAAGCAATGGAAAAGTCTTCGGAAATTAATAATAAAACGGTCATTATTAATTGCGTAGGCTTGTATGAGCGCTTTAAAAACTTCGCTGTGGACGAAATCCAGCACCAGTACCAATTTTACATCAAAAAGGTGTGGGCAGAAAATGAAAAAAGCGATCCCATTGTCAGTAATTATTAGTCTTGTGTTTTTACTCTCCCCTTTAGTCCAAGCTCTGAACGCGCTCAGTGAAGCGGCCGAGCAGGTTGGAGGAGTATAAGGAATTTCTTTAATCATATACACACTTTTTTCAACTACACGGTTGACAGAATTGCTCTGATTCTGTTCAATCGTCTTTTTTTGTTTAAGCGCAAGACAACAAAGCCGACTGCTTTGGCAATCGGCCCTTTGGCGAGAAACTTTTGCCGGGTCACTCGCACTTTTATTTTAACCCTTAACACCTTTTTTTGACCTACATTCATTTTTTGCAACACAATAATTTTAACTGTAATGAAAGCAGCCGGGCCGAGGCATAATCATTATGTCCGATGTACACTCTATCCTTAACAGGAAGGAGCTGACGCTTATGCCATATGATCGTAGACCTGATATAACAGATGGAAATCCGCAGACTGAATATGAAGATACCCGGCCGCACATGAGAACAGGCTTTTTCCCGACGCAGCCGGACCGGACCGCGCTTCCTTCAGAGGACGACAGAAGCACACAAAATCCTGCTCCAGCCCATAAAGAACATAAGTAGGCATTTTTACCAGCAGCAGGCCTCGTAGGAGAGCCTGCTTTTTACATGTTATACGGGCCACTCGTTTAGGCACAACAAAGAACAGTCGCTGTATAAATAGCGAAAACAGAAGCAAATTATGGGAAACGAAAAAAAGGAGAACACATTCATTATGCTTCAGTTTTTAAACGAACTGCTGTTTCAACAACGCAAAAAAAAGAACGGCACCGACAATAAAAAACAGCAAGCTTCGGCCCCGCAAACCAGTTCAACAACCATGGAGGAGCCTGTCAGCTCTTCGTTGATGGATACAGTGGCATATTTAAATTATAAAATGGGCGGCAGCTCCGATTTCATTGCCCGGGAGTTTCGGGACTCCGACGGCGTTTCCAGAGTTGCCGTTATCTATATTGACGGTCTCGTTGATCAACAGCTTATGGGCAAGCTGATGGAGGGTATCGTCTCAGATCAATATAAACAGCTCTCCCAGCAAACCGATCCCGCGGAATGGCTGAAGAATCAGCTTCCTGTCGGAGACGTTCAAACAATGTACGGCAGAGAAACGCTGCTTCAGGCCATTCTGGCAGGACAGACCGCCATTATTATCGACGGGGTGCAGTGCGCATTCACCACTCCCATACAAGGCGGAGTCCGGCGGTCCGTAGAGGAGCCATCTTCACAAACGGTCGTACGCGGTCCCAAAGAGGGCTTCACGGAAGACATTGGGACCAACATAGCGCTGCTGCGCCGCAAGATCCGATGCGCCGATCTGAGATTTGAGTCCCGCACTCTGGGCCGCTATACACAGACCAAAATTGCTGTTGCATACATTCAGGGGATCGCCGACCCGGAAGTGGTCAAGGAAGTATCCAGACGTCTGGATACCATTCATACCGACAGCATACTGGAAGGTGGTTATATCGAAGAGTTTATTCAGGACGGTGTACTCTCTCCATTCCCTACCCTGCTGAATACAGAGCGTCCCGATGCGATTGCCGGGGGGCTCCTGGAAGGATTAGTCGCCATATTTATTGATGGAACCCCGTTTGTCCTGCTTGCGCCTGTTACATTTTTCAGGTTTTTTGCCTCTCCGGAGGACTATTACCAGGGCTTTTACCTGGCTTCCTTTTTACGGATTATACGCTTCGGTTCCTTTCTTGTCGCGTTGCTGCTTCCCTCCCTTTATATTGCAACGACGACCTTTCAGCAGGAAATGCTGCCAACGACGCTGCTCATCAGCCTGGCGGCCCAGCGGGAAAATACACCTCTGCCCGCTCTGCTTGAAGCTTTCGTTATGGAGCTGACCTTCGAGATTATACGTGAAGCAGGGGTGCGAATGCCGCGGGCGATCGGCCCCGCCATCTCCATCGTTGGCGCGCTCGTGCTGGGCCAGGCCGCCGTACAGGCGGGTCTCGTATCAGCAGCCATGGTCATCGTCGTCTCCTTTACGGCGATCTCGAATTTCGTGCTGCCTTATATTAATATGGCCGCGTCCATCAGACTTCTGCGTTTCATCCTCATGATACTTGGCGGCTCGTTTGGCTTATACGGTATTCAGTGCGGATTAATTCCTATTATGATGCATCTCGTTTCACTGCGTTCGTTTGGTGTTCCTTATTACACACCGGTGAGTCCGATTTATTTCCACAGTCTGAAGGACTTGGTTATTCGCTTGCCCTGGTGGAGGTTGAAATCTCGGCCCGCCGTGCTTGGGGATCAAAATCCCATGCGCCAGGCAGCAGAACCGGATTCGTTTGTCCAGCAGGAGCGGAACCATGAGCGAGATCCACTGCCTTAAGGAGGCTAATCATGTACCGAATCAGAGTGTCAGGGATTCTACTTATGACGGCAGTCATCCTCACCGGCTGCTGGAACCGGACGGAGCTGAATGAATTGGCCATTACGACAGCGACGGGGATAGACCGCTCGCAGCATGATTGGATTGTCAGCTACCAGAGCATTGTTCCTTCTACAGTGGCTTCTTCTACAGGAGGATCGGGGGGAGGAGGCTCTCAGCCTGCTGTCCATACGTTTTCGCTCCGAACGAAAACCATCCATCAAGCGATGAACGACAGCAGCATGGAAAGTCCACGCCGGGTATATGTGGCCCACAATCACGTGCTTATCATTAGCCAAAAATCTGCTGAACAAGGGCTCAGTGAATTGCTGGATTATTATCTCCGCAGTGCGGAAACCAGGGAGACGGTGGGTATGGTGATCACAGATGGGAAGGCCAGCGATATGCTCAAGAACATGATCCCCCCCGAAAAGATTCCGGGAATGAGTCTGTCAAACATTCTGGAAAGAGAGACGGAAAATGTATCCGTCTATCCTTCGGTTTCCGTGTTTGAATTTGCACAACATTTTTATTCGGACGCAGGCGGACAAATCGTGCCGATGATCGGGCTCACAGGACAACAAAGCGCTAAAAACATGGACAAGCTACGGTCGCTGGACATTCTCAAGAAAACGTCAGCTCCGGTCAAGATTTCGCTCACCAAAGCGGCTGTTTTTAACGGAGACCGGTTAGTCGGATTTCTTAACCGCAGTGAGAGCTACGGTCTCTCCTGGCTCAACAGAAAGATCAGAGGCACCGAGCTGCCTCTTCCCTGCTCGGCATCAGAAAGCTCCGGCAGACTGGGATCCGTCAGAATCAACAGAGTGAAAACTCATTTTAATCCTGTAAAAACGGGCTATCATTATACGATGCAGGTTCGAGTGAAGGTCAGAGGTGTCTTGTCCGAATCCGCCTGTCAGCAAGACCTGTCCAAACCGGAAACTATCCGCAGCCTTGAGTCCATACTGGAAAAACAGATTGAAAAAGACATTTATACAGGCTGGGACAAAATACAGAAGCTTGGGGTAGATGCTTTGGGTTTTGCAGATAAAGTACACCGAAAGTATCCCGGTCAATGGAAGAGCATCAGGAAAGAATGGCCCCGGGAATTTAAAAAGATGGATCTGGATGTTCAAGTAAAAGCAACCATCAGACGAACAGGACTTCTAAAGAAAACGTTGAAATAAAGGAGCAGCATGATGAGCAAAAACGCAATTCGGATCTCTGAACTGGTGGCCGTTCTGATCCTTTATGAAATAGGCAGCACAACCCTTTATTTACAGGGAGCAAAGGCTCTGCAGGATGCCTGGGCAGTGATGATGATCGGAGCATGCGGCGGCTTTTTGCTCCTGCTCATGTACCTATGGATCTTTCGTCTGGATCCGCGGCGGGATCTGTTTGAGCTGTGCATCCATTATCTGGGCAAGATTGCCGGCGGTTTTATCGGGTTATTATTCGTAGGTTATTTCGCCTATGAAGCCTCACGTGTGACGAGAGATCTCGCGGAGCTGACTGCGTTGACCCTGCTGGACAGAACTCCTTTAGTTGCCATTGTACTGATGACGCTGCTGGTGTCTTACAATGATGTGAGATACGGCCCAAAATCCGTTTTTCTGATCACCCTTACATTGCTTCCTATCGTCGCTGCAGGATACATTATTTTGCTGTTACTTCTCTCATTCTCAGGAAGAATCCAGCTGGAATACATATTTCCCGTGCTGGAAAACGGATTGTTGCCGGTATTTAACATCGCCTTTCCCACCAGTATCACATTTCCGTTCGGCCAGGTTGTCATCTTACTGGTATTCTTCAGGCTTCTCGATGCAAACCGGAAGCAGATTAATAAAGCGGTCATGCTTACCTACGGTATTGTGGCATTGATTCTGATCCTGCTGAATCAGCTGAACATCGTCGTTTTGGGACCAAAGCTTGCAGCCATGTTTACCTACCCGCTGCTTGAGGTGGTGCGGCTTATCAACATCGTCAGGGTGTTTGAACGGTTGGATGTGATTTTCGTACTGATTCTGTTTATGGGTCTTGGTACCAAAATTGTAATTTTTTATACCGGAGCCGCAATCGGCTTTTGCAGGATAACAGGTTTAAAATATAAAGCCTCGGTAGTCCTGTCGGGCATCATTATTTTTGCCTGCTCACTTTTCCCGGCAAACTTTACCGAGTATATATGGATTGGCCTCAATTTTACTGTAATATGGGTCTGGCCCATTTTCCAGTTCGTTCTTCCCCTGCTTCTGCTGCTGATGATGCTAATCCGGAAAAAGAAACGGCAGCAGCAGCCGGAAGATGCAGTCCCGGCAGCAGCAGAAAGAGCCTGAAACTCCCAGTCATTTCCCGGGTAGCTTTCAGGCTCTTTCGTATTTTGGCGCCTCTGCAAGATGCCCATACCGGAGAATTATCCTCCGATGTGCGACATTTCCACCTTGGCAGCCGATGTGATGATCTTACCTGTCCCGCGTTCGAGAGAATATTGGTCATGCCGGTTGCCCCAAATGGATGAGATGGCAGCGGCGAGCTCCTCATCACGGTTATCGGACCGCAGCAAATGCTGCAGCGGGTGCCCTTGCGATGCGAAAAGACAGGTATACAACGTTCCGTCTGCCGACAAACGGGCACGGGTGCAGGATGAGCAAAAAGCCTGGGTAACCGATGAAATAAATCCGACTTCTCCTCCGCCGTCCAGAAAACGGTAACGGGACGCCACTTCACCGAGATAATTCGGTTCAACCGGCTCGAGCGGCCAACGCTCGCCGATCCGCTGCAGCAGCTCCTTCGTGCTAACCACATGCTCCCTGTTCCAGCCATTGGTATTGCCTACATCCATATATTCAACCATGCGCAGAATATGGCCCTTATTCCGGAAGTATTCGACCATAGGCAGAACGGCTTCATCGTTGATTCCCTTCTGCACCACCATGTTGATCTTCACCGTCAGGCCTTCAGCCGCGGCGGCATCAATCCCGTCAAGCACGGGTTGAACCCGTCCTTTTCCCCCGTTCATGTACAGAAAGGTATCATCATCCAGCGCGTCCAGGCTGACTGTAACGCGATGAAGCCCGGCCTGCTTCAGCTTGGCTGCATTCCTGACCAAAAGGCTGCCGTTGGTCGTAAGCGAGATATCCTCCACGTTCAGCCCTGCAAGCCTTGTAATGATCTCCGGCAAATCCTTGCGCAGCAAGGGTTCGCCCCCGGTTATGCGCAGCTTGCGCACGCCGAGCGAGACAAAGATGCGGGCCAGTCTGCCGATTTCCTCCGCTGTCAGCATATGCTCCTTGGGCAGGAATGCATAATCCTGATCAAAAATTTCCGCAGGCATGCAGTAACGGCAGCGGAAGTTGCAGCGGTCTGTGACCGAAATACGCAAGTCCCGCAAATGCCTGCCGTGCTGATCGTATACAGTCATAGATATCCCCTTTCTGCCGCTGCATAAGCATCTCATGCTGATTTATGTGTAATACTCCTAGGGTACCACAAATTACCCCGTCGTGTCCCTCATCACCCAGTATAAAAGAGTGGATATTTTATGCACGCAGCTTCCTCACAATATGTAAAAAGGATGCCCCAGGTCAGCGGACCTTCAGGGCACCCTTTCAAACTCGCTTTCTTTTACTTCACACCATTATACACAAAAGCCTTGATAATCGACCGCTGCGCAAAAAAGAACACGATCAGAATCGGCACGACCAGAATAAGGTTGCCTGCCATCAGCACATTCCACGTCGCCACCCCTTCGACCTCACGTATTTTCGCAATGCCAAGCGGCAGTGTGCGGGCCGTTTCGTTTGTTGTCATGACGAGCGGCCAGAAATAATCGTTCCAGTGGCTGATGAAGCTGAACAACGCGAACGTAATCAGGGCCGGTCTGGCTGCGGGAACCATAATGCGGGTGATGATTTTCCACTCCTTGGCCTGATCCAGCCGCGCCGCCTCGATCAGCTCCTCGGGCACCTGCCGGAAGGACTGACGCAGCAGGAAAATGCCGAACGCGCTGGAGGCAAAGGGCAGGATTAGCCCCAGATGCGTATTCAGCAGGTTCCACGCGCTGAGTTCAAGATAGACGGGCAGGAAAATGAGCTGTGACGGAATCATCAGCGTCACCATGACCAAACCGAACAGCAGCCCCGAACTTTTAAACCGATAACGTGCAAAGGCATAGGCCGCCGGAATGATTGTCAGCATCTGCAGGACAAGAATGCCTACCGCAATGAGCACGCTGTTCATAAAATAATGCAGGAACGGCCCCGAATTCCACGCCTGCGCAAAATTCACCCACTGCGGGTCCTGCGGAATCCATTCCGGCGGGAAGATCATCGTCTCCGGCATCGTTTTCAAGGACGTGGAGATCATCCAGGCAAAAGGCAGGGCGAAAATCAGCACCAGCAGCAGCATGCCGATCACGTTGACAATCCTCAGCACGGCATTCATCGTTCTGGCCGCCATGGCGCCGCTGCCCGCTTCTTCCGTCATCTTCATTCCGCCGTGCTCTGCCGCAGGCTGTACCACTCTCATATTAAACTCACCTCTCTCCATTACCGGTAATGAACACGCTTGGACAACATTTTGAAGTATATGACAGTCAACAGCCCGACAATGATGAGCAGCACTACGCCGGCCGCGGAGGCATATCCAATCTTGAAGAAACGGAAGCCGTTCTCATAAATATAATAGACAAGCGTGTTGGTCGAATTGACCGGACCACCCTGGGTCATGATGGCGATCGTTTCAAACACCTGAAAGGAGCCGATCATGCTCATCACCGCCAGAAAAAACAGCGTCGGCGACAGCATGGGCAGCGTCAGCTTGCGGAAGGTTGTCCATGGCCGCGAGCGGTCCAGCGCCGCCGCCTCATACACGCTTGGAGGAATGCTCTGCAACCCGGCGATGAATACAAGCGTGTTGAAGCCAATTCCCTTCCACACCGCTACGATGACCAGCGAAATCAGCGAGGTGTCCGGATGCGAGAGCCATTCCAAGGGCCCGAACCCGAACAACCCGATGACCCAGTTCAGCAGGCCGTATTCCGGGTCCATCAGCCAGCTCCACAGCAGCGAGATGGAAACCAGTGATATGATATGCGGGCTGAAAATCGCTCCCTGCACGAACCCGTAAAACAAGCCCGAGCGGTTCAGCCATAAAGCAAATGCAAGCGATATGCTTAAGGTCAATGTCACCGTCAAGATGGTATAGATCGTCGTATTGGCAAGCACCTGCAGAAACTGCGGATCACGGAGCAGGTCCGTAAAGTTTTGCAATCCGACATACTTCTTCACCGGACTGACGAAATTCCAGTCGAAGAAGCTGAGATAGATCATATAAAAGATAGGATAGATGAAAAACAAGGCAAATATGACCAGGGCCGGCGACACCATCCCGTAAGGACGAAGCTTTTCCCAAACGCTCATATCAAATACCCCCGACGGATACGAGTCCGGGCTGAACGGTCTCAATTCCCCGCAATCTGCTGCCGTCCGCCGCAAAATAATAGAGTCTGTCGTTCGGAATGCTTACAACGGCCTGGTCTGAAGCTTGCAGCGGCTCCAGAAACGTTTTGACCGAAAACACGCCTGCCACCGACCGGATCTGGTAAATGTTCTCCGCGCCCAGGCTTTCGCGGGTCACGATCTGCCCCTCCAGCCGGATGCCGTCCGTATGATCACCGCGGTTCAGCGATGCATGCTCCGGCCTGAAGCCAACATATTTAACGGTTGCAGAGGCCGCCTGTACAATCGGCAGACCTTTTACCTTAACCGCCTCCAGAATATTCATGGCAGGTGTGCCGATAAATTGGGCCGCAAACTGATTGTCCGGATCATGGTACAGCACGTCCGGGGATGCAGCCTGCTGTATGACCCCCTGGTTCATAATGACAATGCGGTCCCCCATCGACATGGCCTCAACCTGGTCATGGGTCACGTAGACGAATGTCGTGCCAAGCCGCTTATGCAGCTGAATCAGCTCCGTACGCATCTGGTTGCGCAGCTTGGCATCCAGATTGGACAGCGGCTCGTCAAGAATGAACACCTTCGGCTTCTTCACCATCGCCCGCGCCAAGGCCACCCGCTGCCGCTGTCCGCCCGAGAGCATCTCGGGCTTTTTCTTCAGATAAGGTGTCAAGCCGACGATCTCGCAAATGTCCTGAATGAGCGCTTCTCTCTCCTTCTTCGGAACCTTGCGGTTTTTCAATCCAAACTCGATATTTTCCCGGACGTTCATCGTCGGGTACAAGGCATAATTCTGAAAAACCATCGCCACATCCCGCAGCCCCGGAGCCGTGTTGTTTACGTTGCGGTCGTCGATCAGAATATCGCCGCTCGTCTGCCGATCCAGTCCTGCGATCATGCGCAGTGTCGTCGACTTTCCACAGCCCGACGGACCGACCAGCACCGTAAAGGAGCCGTCCTCAATCATCAGATTTAAATCCTTGATGACCTCGTCCTGCTGAAATGTTTTGTAGATATGCCGCAGCTCGATCTTAGCCATGCTATCACTCCTTAAGACAGGATTTTATTTGGCAAGCAGCGCGTTCGCCTGCTCGGCAGCCTTATCCATCGCTTCCTGCGGGGCTACCTTCGGATCCAGTATGGCCTTCTCAATCGCTTCTTTCACGATCTTCGCGACTTCCGGATATGCCGTTTCCATCGGACGCGGTCTTGCATATTCAAGCTGGTCTACGGCCACTTTATACTGCGGATGCTCCTTATACAGAGTCTGCAGTTCCTCGCTCTCCAGCGCCGATACGCGGGTTGGCAGGTAGCCGGTGTGCTTGCTCTGATATGTTGTCGCTTCCTTTGTCGTCATAAATTTGATAAATTCCCATGCTGCGTCCTGCTGTTCAGGGGTAAGGGCGGAGGTCATGACCAACTGGCAGCCCCCAGTCGGAACGCCGTAACTCTTGTTGGCAGGCATAAAGGATGTCTCCATTTCAAAACCGTTGCCCTCTGAAATTTCAATAGCAGCGGCTACTCCGGCGGTCGAACCGAACTTGAATGCGGACAGCTGATTGGCCCAGTCCTTGTCCGCCGTTGCGCCCGCTTCGTCGCCGACCGGAATTTTAATCAGCTTCTCGTTCGCAAGCTTTTTCCAGAACTCCACAGGTGCGACACCTTCCGGTGAATTGAAGGCTGCGCTCTTTCCGTCTGCCGACAATACCTGGCCGCCGCTCTGTGCGACAAGCGCTTCGTAGTACCAGATATCCGCCGGCATCGTCATGGCATTTTTGCCTTTTTCCTTAAGAACACGGCCGTATTCTTCCAGCTCAGCCCAAGTTTTCGGCCCGGACGGGTCAAGTCCTGCTTCCTTGAGCATCGTTACGTTTTTATACAAAATCGGAGTGCTGCGCATAAATGGCAGTCCGTAAAGCTTGCCGTCCACATACGCATTTCCCATCAGTCCCGGATAAAAATCGTCCATATTGACTTCAGCCGCATCCCGCTCCGCAAATGACGTCAATTCCGTCAGCATGCCGTAACGGGCAAATACGCCGGTCGAAGCAATCTCCAAATCCGATACGGCAGGCGCGTCCTTGGCCGCAAAAGCCGCCTGCACCTTGGCATGCAGATCGTCATAGGTTCCCTGATATTCAGCTGTCACTTCGATGCGGTCCTGCGATTCATTGAATTCCTTGACAAGATGCTGTTTGGCTTCCTCAGCCTTGTCGCCCCAGGCGTACCAGTACTTGATCTTTATCTTTTCCCCGCCTGTAGATGACGCAGAAGCGCTTCCTCCAGCATCTGTTTCGTTGCCGCCGCAGGCAGCCAGTGTCACCATGCTCAGCAGCAGCATCCATACTCCAAGCTTTTTCATTGTCCCAATCCCCCTCCAGTAATGGGCTGGTCGCAAAAAAAGAGACCTTATACAAACCGGTGGCTGATGCGCCGCCGGTCTGATAAGGTTTCTCCTCAGCTCCAACCGTTTGTTATTCACTTGTCCCCATTGTAACGGGGTTTTGTAAAACGTGTGTTTGGACTGTATTAACATTATGTTTACTTTGACGGCATGTGTGCCGGGCGCCGCCACAGCTCCGGCTTGGAGGACGACACAGCCGTTGTACCCTGCCGGAAGCAGGCCTCCGCATGCTCCCACTCATAAAGAAGTCCCCCGGTGATGATGGGAATATTCGTCATTTCCTTTACCCGGCCGATCATTTCCGGAATGCGTGCAGGCATAACCTCGATAATATCCGGTCTAACTGACTCGATGCTTTTCGCAATATTGTCCAGTCCTTCCGTATCCACCAGAAAAAAGCGCTGAATGGTGATGAGCCCCAGCTTTTGCGCCGTCTTGACCACACTTGTTTTCGTCGTGACGACACCGGTTGGCCTCACTGTTTTGGCCAGATAGTCAAGACCGTAGGCATCGGTGCAGAGCCCGCCAATCTTTTCAAGATGCAGAAATACAGGCAGATCATGCTCGTGGAACAAGTCCGTGTAACGCTTGATCACTCCGATATTGCCGGTCATGAGAAAGACTCCGCTTAATTGCTCCTTCAGTCCCAGCGCTGTTTCGAAGTGCTTTGGTTCCTTGATCGCTGCGATGACTCCCAAATGGGCCAGTCTGTCCAAAAATGCCTGCTTGCTGTTCGCCATTGACCGTTCCCCCCGTTGAGTTAAACTTTGAAAAAAGGGCGGCTGTCGGCCGCCCGCTTGCAACTTTATAGAGGCTGGACTGTAGTAGGGGATGCAGCAATCGCCACAATGCAACCGCGATCCGCATCCGCTCCACATGCGCCCGGGGTCGGACGAAAATGCTTCATATGTCTGTGCAAAACGGCAGCATGCTCTCCCAACTCCGGCTCGTTCATATCCACCGCCGCAACCCTGATTTCTCCGCCCTCAATGTCTACTATCCGAAAAGACCGCGAATCCAGGCAGGCTGACAGCTGGACGAACGTCCATTGGTCTCTGCGGGCGATGGAGTCCACATGTGTATGTCCGTTGAAGTACAGCCCTATACCTTCCTTTTGGCTTAAAACGGCCCACAGATCCACATCCGGATGAATCGATCCTTTATCGGCCGCCGAGCCTGCGGTTGTATCATAAACAGGATGATGAGCGAACACGAGCAGCGGCTTGCTGCCGGACAGCTTCACCATTTCCTCCAGCCAGTGCAATTGTTCGTCATCCACCCAGCCGCTCCAATCCTCAAAATCCATTTCACGCGCCGTATCCAAAAACACCAGCATGGCTTCATCCGTCATTACCGCATGATAGCGGGCTTGTCCGGTAAAATCGAGCACATCATGCTTCGGCTGGCCATACACATCGTGATTGCCAAGCACATGATAGAAGGTTCTGTCATGGTTTCTAATCCACTGATATACATCCTCCAGCTCGCTTGGTGTCCCGAAGTTGGTCAAATCCCCCAGCGAAATATGTGCATCCGCCTCAAGCTCCAAAAAACGGCCAATAACGGCCTCATAAAACTTTTCTCTTGCCTCTACCCATTCCTGAACATGCGCGTCCGCATCATGATAATGCAGGTCTCCCATCAGAACCAGTTTCATCGGTTTGTCTCCTCCCGGGTATGAAGTTATCCCCGATTATAGGCAGGTTTTGTAAATTGGGAATAGAAATTAGATGAAATGTATGTAAAAAGGTATACTTCAGGCTTAACGGAGCTTTCGGCTTCTACATTGTTCCTATTCGGTCGTTGACCCAAACTCCGTAATTTTCATCTTAACATCATAGGTAATATGAATCTGGCTAAAGGTTTTATCCCAATCCTTCTTGAGCTTTTCCCACAATCGGGGATGTTTAATACGCAGCTGGTCGCGAAATCCTCCAACATCCACATGATAAATATTCTGCATCTTGTTCAGCACCTGCTGTATCTGCTTACCGGCAGCTTCCTCAAATTGCTCCTCCAATTCATGAAGATACTTGGTCGTTGAAGGAATTTCAGGCGCACTCCAGTCTTCCATGAGACGCCCTTCCGATTCGATCTGGACATGAAACGATATTTCATTCCCTTGCACTTTAGGAATAATCCGGCTTTTAACGTTTTTTATTTCATAGGTTATCGTGTATCCGCCTTTTGGCGCGTAAGTTTTCAATGCCCCTCCCCGGCTTCCCCCCATGATCCAGGATAACCCTTCCAAATCCGTTTCCTCTAGTTCTCCAATCCATTTTTTTGTCTTCCCTTGATAAACTCCCGCCCCCGAAAATCTGGGCTCTCCTTTAACGTTCGTGACCACATTTTGCAAAAGAAAGCTGGAGCCCGACTCCATTAGTGCGTCCAATTTGGCCAGAGTCATTTCGGGCAAGATTTTGTTGCTGCGGAAACGGTTGTCGACAAGTCCTCTTAAATAAAAAGCCGGGATCTCTCCGGATTCAACCGCGTTTAATGCATCCGAAGCTTTTTGGTGGCTTACAACTACAAGACAGCTCGGTCTGATATCATTATCACGGAGAATAAAGTCAAGCATCTGCTCCATGCTATACTTCTTCGATAATTTACTTGAAACCACAATGATCTTCAGATGATGGCCGATCAGCGGCCGGTCATTGCGTAAAGCAAATTGACGGAAAATTTGTATGATCGAGTCTCCAGTCATCTGCTCATTGAGGAAGCCCGTTTCAGAAGCCGAACCGCTCGACGTGCCTTCTTTCTTCCCTCCCGCCTGCGGAACAAGCTGAACTGTGACTGTAAGTGCGTCTCTTTTGGGAAAATCGTGGTTCTGATTATTGGATTGCTTATTTTTCTGAACCGAATCAAATCCCAATCCTACATAGACACTCAAATCTTCAATCTCGTTGCTGCTCCAGCAGCCTGTCATAAACAGCAACAGTATGGACATAACCACACACCCTATTTTTTTGCTATGACTGATCATTAAGTCGGATCCCTTTCTTTCGTATGATGCTCAGCATTAGCAGCAGCAAAGGAACGGCGCCAAATAAATAAATGGAGGCGTTGCCGATGAAATCTCCGAGCTTGAATACCTGATCCAGGGACTGGGGAACCATGGCAAAGATATAAATAACAGGAAGCATGATGAGCCGAAATGGCGTTATTTTCTTCCGCAAAAGCTGAGCGCATCCTAGAGAGGCTGCATAATGCGTAAACGTATAGGTCGAGAACATCTGCATGATCCATATGACCAGCAGCAGCGATTCGAATCGCTCAAAGATAAGCCCTTCCATTTCAAAGCTCCGCATTAAATCCAGCGTAGGCCAGGTTTTTGTCTTTACTCCATCAACAGATAAACCTCCGACTGTCATAATCAATGTGATCAGATAAATGACCAGAGACGTCAGGATACCGGCGATCATAGCCTTTCCCCCCTTGCGGGGAGTACTCATAAAGGCCATAACCACAAGCATGCTCTCGTAACCCGTGAAGGCAAGCAGCGTAGGCTTCAAACCATTGAAGACCGGCATGATTCCCGAGCCCAGCACCGGACGGAGATTATCAGTGTCAAAAATGCTGCTGCTTAAAAAAATTGCGGTTAAAAAAAAGACCAGCGTAATCGGCAGTATGATTTCGTAAAGGCGGGAAATAGAATTGATACCCCCCATAATTAAATAAAATCCGATCCACATGAACACCAGCACAATAGCCCACTTCGGCGTTCCCTCCAGCAAGTAAAGACCTGTAACTTCAGCCATAATTCTGGTTTCAAAAGCACAAATCGTCAGAAAGAATATGATAATCGCTGTTCCGAGAATAAAGGAAATCCATTTTCCGGTAATCTCTTGGGCAAATTGAAATATGGTTTTTCCGGGAAATTTGCTGCACAGCTTTACGATAATAAAACCTGCGATCATCACGAGCATCCCGGATATGAGAATAGAAATCCATACGTCCGGGGTTTTAACAGCCTCCACGGTCGTGCGGGGAAGTGTCAGAATGCCGGCGCCCAGCATGTAATTGATAATGATAACGGCAGCTTGTGCTGTCGTGATCTGATCTTTGTTCCGGCTCATCCTGCAACACCTCTCTCCTCGAAAAATTCCTGTTTTACCGGCGCACCCGGTCTTTCGGATTCAACATAAGCGGACGCTTTTTCATCCATTTGAACGGGACACGAATAAACAAGTCCTTCCAGTCACTCGGCCTGTAAGGGACCATCGGGGTTACGTAAGGCACTCCAAAGCTTTTCAACCGGACGAGATGGCTGCAAATCAGCAAAAAAAACATAACTACCCCGAACAAGCCAAAGATGGCTGCACTGAACATGGCGGCAAAACGAAAAATTCGCAGCGTGAGACCCGCGCTGTAAACCGGGATAGCAAACGAGGAGATGGCTGTTATGGCTACTACAATGACCAGAAATTGACTCACGATCCCCGCCTGTACAGCTGCTTCGCCAATGATCAGGCCGCCCACGATGCCCATCGCCGGACCAATCGGCCTGGGAAGACGGATACCGGCTTCCCGCAAAATTTCAATGGATACCTCCATGATCAACGCTTCTATAATGGATGGAAAAGGCACTCCCTTTCTCGTCTCAATAATCGTAATTGCGAGTTTGGTGGGGATAAGCCCAGGGTGAAAAGAGATAAAAGAGATATAGAGCGCAGGAGCCAGAAACGCCAGGAAGGCGGCGAAGAAACGAAGCAGCCGAACAAAAGACCCTGGAATCCATCGTTCATAATAATCCTCCGGAGACTGCAGCAGCATACTGAACGTTGCCGGCAGGATCAATGCAACAGGAGTCCCGTCGAGCAGTATGGCCACCCGGCCTTCAAGCAGTGCGCTGATGACACGGTCAGGCCTTTCCGTATTTTGCAGCTGTTGAAATGGACTTAGTATATTGTCTTCAATCAACTGCTCAATGTAACCAGATTCAAGGGGATCATCAATCTCAATGCTGCGCACCCTTGCCTCTACTTCCGCTACCAGCCCAGGATCAGCGATGCCTTTCATATGAGCTATGATCAAGTCCTTTTTCACGACATTTCCAATCTGGAATTTTTGCAGGAACAGAGCATCGTTTTGTCCTTGCATTCTCAGCAAACCGGTATTATCGCCTATCTTTTCCGTAAATCCGCTGCGCGGCCCGCGCAGAAGAATTTCAGACAAGGGCTCTTCCGTATTTCTGCTTTTGCCTTTGGCAGAGCCTACAAGAATGGCCCCCTTCATTCCATCAATCATGAGACCGTTTTGTCCGCCCAGAACCGCCCGTGCCAAATCCGGCAGCGATGCTGCCTCACTGATCTCAGTAACCGGAAGGAGATGGGTCACGATGTATTTTTTTATCTCTGGGCTCGCCCAATGTTCAAACTGTTCACTCTTCAGCGAAGCAAGGCCGTCTTTCATCAATGGCGTGATTAAGTGCGTATCGATCAGATCGCTGTTGAACAGGCCGTCAACATACAGGAGAGCCGCACGTATGGTTGTTCCCCGGATGACAAATTCCCGAATGCGCACGTCAGAACTCTGAGCGAATGTAGCTCTAACGGTGTTCAGGTCCATATCATATTTCCCTGTAAGGGGGAGCTCGCCCCAGGAATTACCTTTATCTTGATGATCGTTGGCCTGTTTGGAGCTTTTGGCAATTGAACCGGACCGGCCTGTATTTAAGTATGGCTGCAGCCGTTTGGTTGCTGTCAAGAAGAGCAGAGGGATGGAGAGAAGGACAACTGCCTGCAGCAGAATGGCCCAATCCGGAATGAATGAGCGTATAACGGACCACAAAAGTATCTCCTCACAATCTTCAAGATGATTTAAGTCAGAAGGTATTTTTACCAACCTTATCCTTAAACATTCCTAGAAAATGGTGACGGACCGGATCAAGACGCAGAGATTTTAAACGTCTTCAGGGTATTGCCAAAACGTAATAATTACGATAACATTCTAATCGTAATTATTACATATCAGGAGGACCCCATATTTTGTTTACTTCGAACCGAAACAAATCCGTACTGGCCCTAATTTCTCTGTTGGTTTGCATCAGCCTGTTAAGCGCATGCGGGCATGCTGAGCCAAGCAGGGAAGACGCCTCGGTCCGCAAGCATATCAGCTTCTTGTACAATTTCTCCACCAGTTCGCTGGATCCGCATGTGGACTCCAGCTACGTTCCGCTTAGAGCCGGTATAACGGAAACGCTGGTCAGGCTGGATGAAGATAATCTAACCGTTGCGCCCTGGCTGGCTGAAAGCTGGGAAAGCCCAGACGGGCAGCATTGGACAATCAGACTGCGGGATGACGTCACCTTTCAGAACGGCAAAAGCATGACAGGTGAAGCTGTCAAAGCCTCTCTGGAACGGGCGCTCAAGGAGAGCGCAGCCATCCGGAATGCACTGAAAATTGACACGATCGTGGCGGACGGACATACGCTGAAGATTACCACGGCTCAGCCCTTCCCTGAATTTGCATCCGAGCTGGTCAATCCGAATGTCTCCATCATCGATGTAACTGCACCGGATATCGTCAATCACCCGGTCGGCACCGGCCCTTTCAAACTCAAGGCTTTTACGCCCGGAAGCAAGCTGGAGGTGGAGCGTTACGATGAATATTGGGACGGGGCTTCTCCGTTGGATTCCGTAACCTTCGCGTTCAATGAAGATGCCAATGCCCGTTCCCTCGCGCTCAAATCCGGGCAGGTCGATATTGTGTACCGCCCGGAGGTCGAGAGTCTGCAGTCGCTTGATGCCGTGGAAGGGATCAAAGTCGAATCGACAGCTACTTTCCGAGTGCATCAGCTTACCATGAACATGGAACGGGAGAGCATGAAGGACCTCAACGTGCGCCGCGCCATGGATGCACTGATTGACCGCCAGGAAATTGTGGATACGATCTTGATCGGATATGGCGAGCCTGCCATTGGCCCGTTCCTGCCTTCCCTGCCGTTTGCTCCCAAATATGAAGACAGCAGGCTGGAGAATGGTCCCGAGGCGGCAGCGCAGTATTTGAAGAAAGCAGGTTACACAATTCAGAACGGCATTATGCAGAAAAATGGGAAACCTTTGCAGTTGACACTGCTGACTTACTCCGCCAGGGCTGATCTGCCGCTGATTGCTCAGGTATTTCAATCCGATGCCAAGCGGATCGGGATTGATGTGCAAATTCAGCAGATTGATACCCCTGAGGAATATATGGCCACCAACCGCGACTGGGATCTGGCGACCTACAGCAACCTGACAGCGCCACGCGGGGACGCCGGTTATTATCTGAACGCCACCTATCACCCGACAGGAGCGCTTAACTTTAGCGGGGCTTATGAAGAAGAGCTGACAGCAATCATTGACGAGCTTAACCGCACCGTTGAGCCCGGGCAGCGGGCCGTGCTGGCTGAAAAGGCGGCAAATTATGTGCACAGAAACGTAGTCAACTCCTTCGTGCTTCATCCTTCAACCATCGTTGCCTACAATGAGAACAAGATTGCCAACTGGGTGACGACAAGAAGCGAGTACTACATGATGACCAATAAGCTGGATGTGAAAAAATGATTCGGATTCTGACCCGCAGATTTGCGGAAGTGCTCCTGTTTATGTTGTTTATCACGTTTATCAGTTTTCTGTTTATTCGCCTTGCGCCCGGCGACCCGGCACTCACGATACTGAATGTGGATGAGTTGTCCGTAAGCCAGGAACAGGTAGAGGCCCTGCGCGAGGAAATGGGCTTCAACAAACCGCTGCTCGTACAGTACGGTGTTTGGCTGTTTGATTTTGTACGGCTCGATTTTGGGCAGTCCTATGTTACAGGCCAGCCGGTTATGGAGATGGTTTTGACGGGGCTGCCCACCACACTGGAATTAACCGCAGGCGCGCTGCTCATCATGCTGGCGGTATCGGTTCCGCTCGGTTCGCTGGCGGCATTGTACCGCAATAGCTGGATTGATCAGATCAGCAGAATTTTGTCCATTATCGGTGCGGCTGTTCCCAGCTTCTGGCTGGGCCTGATCTTCATCGACCTGTTTGGCGTGCGGCTCAACTGGCTGCCGACCATGGGCAGGGACGGATTCCAGTCCCTGCTTCTGCCATCCCTGACGCTCGGACTTGCCATCTCAGGCGTGTATGTGCGGCTGCTTCGCTCCAGTCTGCTCGATTCGCTGAGCCAGGAATTCATTCGCGCAGCGAGATCACGCGGCCTGTCCGAACGGCGCATCTTTGTGAAACATGCGTTCCGGCACAGCCTTCCGCCGGTCATTACCGTATTCGGTGTCAGTCTCGGCAGCCTGATCGGCGGTGTGGTGGTTGTTGAGGTGTTATTCGCTTATCCGGGTATAGGCAAACTTGTTGTGGACGCGGTCAGACAGCGGGATTACCCGTTGATTCAGGGGTACATTCTTATTATGGCTGCCTTTGTGTTTGTGGTGAATACGGCTGTCGATCTGTCTTACCGTTATCTGAATCCGGAAATGAAGCTGAAAGAAAAGGAGGCGCGGCCATGAGAACTCAGTCTCTTTGTCGTATGGGCAGACAGAAGTACACCTGGCAAGCTGCCATTGCGCTTCTGTTTGTGCTGCTGGCGGTGGCTGCAGCCCTGTATGCCTTCGTATATCTGCGGCACGACCCGACACTGACCGACCTGAGCAGCCGGCTGCAGGATACCAGCCTGCAGCATCCGCTCGGTACCGATCATCTGGGGCGTGACGTATTAACCCGGCTGCTGCTGGGCGGCCGGCAGACGCTGGGCTACAGCCTGCTTGCCTTGACGGCAGCGCTGATGATCGGAGTTCCGTTCGGCCTGATCTCCGGTTACTTCCGCGGCTGGACCGATCGGATTCTCATGCGTATTGCAGATAGCTTTCTTGCCTTCCCGGACACCATCGTTGCGATTGTGCTCAGTGGTCTGCTCGGTGCGGGAATCGGCAATTTGGTGCTGGCCATCGTCACCGTAAAATGGGTCAGCTACGCCCGGTTAGTACGCAGCACGGTCCTGGCTGAATCACAGAAGGAGTACGTGCTGATTGCCCGCATTAATGGCTTGTCTCCCGCCAGTATCATGCGCAAGCATCTTTTGCCCCATATTGTAGGCAATGTGCTTGTACTGGCCAGTCTCGATCTCGGCAAAATCATTCTGCTGATTTCCGCCTTTTCTTACATCGGGCTTGGTGTACAGCCGCCGCTTGCCGAATGGGGGGCGATGCTGAACGATTCCCGGCCATATTTTCAATCCAAACCCTTACTAATGATCTATCCGGGTCTGGCGATCGTCGTGGTGGTCCTGCTTGCCAATATGCTGGGGGATTATTTGCGCGACCGTTTCGATGTAAAAAAGGAGGTTCATTTTTGATCTTATCTATTGAGCAGCTATCCGTTCGCAGCCGGGAGAAAGCACTTGTTCATGAGGTAACGCTTTCTATTCGCAAGGAAGAGTGGTTCGCTCTTGTAGGCCAAAGCGGCAGCGGAAAAAGTCTGCTCTCGCAGGCCATCGGGCAAATGCTGCCGCCTAATCTGGCAGCGCACGGTCGAATTTTTTTTCAGGGGCTGGATTTGCTGAGACTGCCTCCATCGCGTGCACGATCCTTACGCGGCAGCGCACTGGCATATGTCTTTCAGGATTACCAAGGCTCCTTCACTCCGTTCCGAACCATCGGCCAGCATTTTGAAGAGTATCAGAAGGCGCATGGTGTTGCTTCAGCCGGAGTACGCAAGCAGCAGGCCATGGAGGCGCTCGAATCGGTGGGGCTGGACGGCCAGCTCCTCTCCCGTTACCCGTTCCAGTTGAGCGGGGGGCAGCTGCAGCGTGCGTCAATTGCCATCGCGCTCCTGCTGTCGCCCAAGCTGTTGATTGCGGATGAAATCACGACAGCGCTGGACAGTGTCTCTGGTCACCGCATTCTGCAGCTGCTTGCTGACAAACAGCGCCAAACGGGCTGCGCCATCCTCTTCATTACTCATGACTGGCGTCATGTCAGACGTTATGCCCAGCGTATCGCTGTTATGAAAGAAGGAAAAATTGTCGAATCCGGCAGCAAGCAGCATATACTGGAACACCCGCAGCATGACTATACCCGGAGGCTCATACAGGCAGTGCCTGTATTACCTGTACCCGACAGTAACTTATCTTCCGGTCTGATGGAGGTGGGGCAACGATGAGCCTCTTGGTTGTAGATCGTCTGACCAAATCCTACCGGGAGAGCAAAACTGCGGTGAACGGGTTTTCTTTTCACCTTGATAAGGGAGAATGTCTGGGACTTGTGGGAGAAAGCGGCTGCGGCAAGAGCACATTGGCCCGCTGCCTGCTGCGTATTGAAACCATCAACAGCGGCTCCATTGTGCTGAATGGGCAGCCGCTAGAGCACCTTAATGAACGCAAGCTGAGGCCTTACCGCAAGCATATGCAGATTGTGTTTCAGAATGCGTCCGCTGCGCTCAATCCGAAGCTGAGAATCAAAGACTCCCTGATAGACCCTTACGAACAGTTCAACCATCAGCTAAAATTGAAGCATTTCACGTATACTTCCAAAGCCGCTTATATCAGGCAGCTGCTCGAGGCTGTTGAGCTGCCGGCCTCTCTCGCCGACCGTTACCCGCATGAGCTGAGCGGCGGCCAGCGTCAGCGTGTAACCATTGCCAGGGCCATCGGTATTGAGCCGGACATCATTGTGCTGGACGAGCCTACGGCCAGCCTTGACGTGATCTCCCAAGGGACAGTGCTGGACCTCTTGACATCTCTGCGCACTCATCTGAATCTGTCCTATCTCTTTATCTCGCATGACCTTGCCGCTGTGCACCAAATGAGCCAGCGTGTTCTTGTTATGAAGGAAGGCAGACTCGTTGATCAGTTCGACCGGGATCATCTATTTCAGGAAGACCGTCATCCATACACCAAAGAGCTGATCTCGATTTTTTAAGTATATATAGGCTCCCCGCTGTCTGCTGTGGGACGCTCCGGGAACGAAGCATTCCTTTAATCGATGTTGCCCCCGAATTTTGTTTCATTATTATTAAACGGAAGAAATTCGGGGACAGCCTCTTCTGAGTTTTTATAATTTTGAAGCTATGTACCTTATGGTCTTCTAATGGAAAAAGTATGCCACCCCACGGGAAGGCCTTTAAAGCTGATTTGGCCATCGCTTATCAAACTCCATACCCGGTAACTCAGGAAATCATAGTCTATCAACTGATTAATTTGGTTGTAAAAATGCAAACTCAATTGTCCGGCCGGAACATAACCGTCTTCTTCAGCTTCTGTGCTCTGAAGCGCTGTTAAAATTTCCATGATCATGCCATCCAGCTCATCCTCAGGCACTCCAACAATTTGGCCGTTGCGCAGCAAACGGAGACAGTGCTCCTGGCTGGACAATTCAAGCCACTCCGCCTCATACTGTTTTCTTGCCTCGCTGCTCAAAGGTTGGGTCTGTTCAAAATCGCGGATGATTTCTTGAAATTGATCCAGCTCGATCTGGCCTTGAAAATAAGGAATTTCTGCATCATCACCACCAAACTGCCTCCGGTACGCTTCCGACACATTGATGACATGAATCGGCTGCTTCCGGTTTCTTAAAAGATATGCGGCAAACCGGAGTCCCGTCTGATCATGGGCATTGTTGGCACACCAGATGAAAATGGACTTGTGCTCCGCTATATTGACCAAGGTCTTCATCATTGGAGCGATTTGGTGCTCCCTATTATGCATTTGATTAAAAATATAATGATTCACCCGATTCTGCATCCAATCTGCTCTGCTTCGTTGTCCTTCTTCAGTATGCAGCTGATAAATCGGACCGACTGAAAATATATCGTTAAAGGCAAGCACCTTGCTTGCCTGTCGTTTACCCAAATTGCTTAACGTAACCTTCATAGAGCCGGCATCCGACTGGCTGAACATGATATGTACGTTTTTTTCCTGCTCTTCCCACTCTCTTTGCAAATTCCTCTCGTAAGCCAGCCGCGAGTCAAGTAGATCAAGGATTTCCTCAGCCGTGTACTTCTTTTTCTCATCGTGCCTAGCGGCACCCTGAATTTCTTCGACCAAATGCCTCAACAGGCTGCGGCTTTCTCCTTCCTCCAAATAGCCCCATTTTTCTATAAAATCCTGCAAGCTGCCACCTCCTGAATTTGGTTATTTTCCCTGTTACTCAATATTTCGCTTAAGTTTACGACAATTCCTCCGATAAAAGTATATAAAGTCTTTTACACATAAGGAGGAGCACGATTGACCCAACATTACAGCAAACAAGAAACAGACGCATATCTGGAGCATTCATCGGATACGCCGATCAGTGTGAAGCTGCTTTCCGCTCTTTTGGCGATCGGCGGAGCGATACTGCTGATTACCCAAGCGGCTTTGTTCAGCCGTTTCAGTGAGTTGTCTCCCCTGCTCGGCGTGTCAGGATGGGTAGTTCAGGGAGCCGTCGCTTTTCTCGGAGTGCTTGGCGTCGCCGCAGGGATCGGTCTCTGGCTTGGACGCCAATGGGGCTGGTGGCTTGCCCTGTTCTATTTCGCTAATGGAGTATGCCGCAACATCAATGCCATGATATCCATCCCCGGCATTTACGAGGTCTACGGCAGTGAAGGAGATGTATCCATGATGGCATCGTACATAAGAAAAACGTCTATCGACGTAATTCACAGAAGCCAGACCGCGTTTAGCGGAAGTTTTTCTTGCGATATTAGGAGGATTAATCCAAGAAGTTTATACTTTCTAATATCTTAAAATACGGATTTCGCACTCTATGGGACGTTCTTTTGCTTTATTGGTTGTGCAGGGATACCGCTGCTTATCATTCCGGGACAACCCATGTCAAAAAGGTAAAGGCGCTGCTGACCGTATTCGGTGCAAGTCTGCTCATCTTTGTTCTAGCAGCCTTGCTGGGCTAAGCGGATATTGGATTCCAAAAAAAAGGACCCTGCTAAAACTCAGCAGGGTCAAGCATCTATATAAAGGGGGTTATTAATTAAAACTATAATACCTGTAGATTAAGGCAATATGAAGAGAAACTAAAATTCCACTTAAAAATCGAATTTCGGCAAAACTTTTGCCGTTTGAAAGGATTGCATCTTTTCATCCGTGTTTCTTGTCACCTTTGCGAAGCTTGTCCCCCTTCCAGCCGCCTGTAAACGGCTCCGGCTCGCGCTCTATAATGTCCATGGCTTTCTCCGTTCTCCGCCCTTTGAACAAAGTGATAATCTCCTCCAGATCCTCGCGATCCAGCAAAGTAACCCCGTTGGCGCCGGCCAAAATAGCGCAGGATTCGGTATATCTGCCGGAAGTAATGACAATAGACTTGTGCGCCCGGTAATAATTCATGGAGGCATAAATCTCCTGAACGGCTCCCAAGCCGACCGGACTCTGCATCCCATAACGCTTCGCCTGCACCACATTCCGCAGTCCACTGCGGTCGGTGAACACAAGATCCGCCCCGAAATCACGGCTGCCTGTCGTCTTGTACACCTCTTCATAGCCCAGTTCGGTAAACAAACGATACAAGTAAGTTTCAAATTCGGAGCCGTCCTCCATCCGGTCGATGTCCTTCATTGTAATTTTGCGCGGATTGAGCTCACGCAGCACACGTGTCCTTCGGCGGCGTATCCATCCAACGACGAACGCCGTCAAAATGAGCAGCCCTATAATCCATGCTGTCAATGGTGTTAAATAGGTATGTATGATGTCCATGTTCTGTTACCTTTCTGTTTTTCCAAACGATACGCCCTTAAAAATAGGTTTCACGCATCGGGCTGTTCTTCTTCCGCTCCCGTGACTTGATCAGGATGTAACGCTGAAGCCCGTTGGCTCCTTCGATGGCAAGGTCTCCATACTTCTCGGCTTGATCATGCTCCCCCTTGCGGAAGGCAGCCTCCGCCTCCAGTGCATGGATGAGGACCTGCTGCTTCAACTGCGCTTTCTGTGCCTCGAAGTCATCCCAGTCTCTTTTATAGATGGCAATCAGCGCTTTGGAATAATGGCGGATATTGGAATGCTTGATCTGATCGGCGATACGCTCCGCCTCAGCCATATCCCTTCTCTCCAGGTCAAGCTGAATCTTGGTCATAAGCTGCATTTGCGTGCCTTTAACCTTCTCCTGCTCGCGGGCTGCCGTTTCCAAATCACCATTGACTAAGTAAAAGATCATTCTGAAATAAGGATTTTCAGCCTGCTTCAACACCTTTTCAATCTTGGTATGATCCTTCATAAGCTTAACAACATAGACGGTGTAAGCAAGGTTGATGATCTGGATTACGGCCGCTGCGCAGAGCGCCCAGACCATGGGCTTTAAGGAAGTTCCACCACCGGTCATTCCCGGGTCGTCACCTATAAATCCCATAACTGATCCAATCACGACCGCAATCGCGAGGAGCCAGGGCCATTTAATTAACTGCAAACGATTTTCCCCTCCCACTGTAATTTTGCATGGCTGCTTTTAATAATCTCATATTTTTTTATTGTAACTAAGGTATAGCTCTATTACCATAAGCAAGAAAAAATATACCCCGTCTGATTAGACGGGGACACATTGTACTATCTAATGAGACATTCCTTTTTTCCATATCTCCTATTCTTTCCTCATCACTTGCTCCCGGTATTGTCCGGGGGTGATGCCCTCCAGCTTCTTGAACAGCCGGTTCAAATAAGAAGGGCGATAGCCGATCTGCTGTGCGATTTCATTTACCATCATGTCTGTTCCGACTAGCATTTCCTTTGCCTTATCAATCTTTAACCGCATAAGGAAATCAATATAATTGCTGCCAGTGACTTGTTTAAAAGCTTTGCTCAGCGTAAAAGGGCTAGTTCCCAGATGCTCCGCACACCGTTCAAGCGACAGCTCGGAATCGAACGTCAATTTCATATAGTCCATCGCCCGCTCTACAAGGCGCCGGAGATGCAATGTTTGCTCTCTCTCCAATGTCTCGCAGTAAGGCTCAACAATCCTGTGCTTCAGCCATGACGTGATTTGATCAGGCTCGCGAAGCCGACGAAGCTCCCCGTACAAATCGTCATCGCCATATAGGGTGCGGGGGTGATACCCCGCTTCCAGAATCGCATGCTGAATGCTGCCCAGCAGCTGAACGGCTCCATCCTGAATGAGCATCTCCTTGTTTCCTTCCCTGACAAGTGTCTCCATGAAAGATTGAATCGCATCGCATACTTCATCCTTAAGCCCCATACGGATCGCCTGTGTAACTTCCTTTTCGGCCGAAAACGGATAAGGAACCGTCTCTCCGGTTAAGCCTGGCAGCAGCTCTTCCAAAGATAAAATCTGATTCCCCTGCCGGACTTCACGGTAACGCACGACCTGCCGAAGCTGCTGGAGTGATCCGGGAATATCCGTAATCCTCATCATCGGCCTCCCGATCAGAATGGTGCTATGAAATTTCAAAACGGCGCTCGACGCTTGCGCAAGTGAGTTCACGAGATGAAAAATTCTGCTGCGAACCGTTTCTTCAGGCTCCTCTTTATTGAAGGAGAGCAGAATACCGACAGACATATCCTGGAAATTGATCGTGTCCGCTTCTTCGCCAAGCCCGGCCGTTAGCTCTTGCGCCAAATTCTCAGCCGCAAAGGAAACAAGCTGCACGTCGTTTTCCTCAAATCGTCCCTGCTGCCGGCCAAGGCCTGTCACCTGAAACAAAAGCAGCAGAAAACCTTTGTTGTTCACGGTCCAGCCAAAACCGCTCATCCTCTCGCGCAGCTCATCCTCATTCAAATAATAGTAATGCCCCTGAATCAAATGCAGCAGAAAGCTGGAGCGCAGCCCGGGCCGCGCTTTCTCCAGCTTATCCCGCAGTTCATGGCTTTCTTCATAGAGATGGCGCCACTCATTCTCGAGAAAGCCAATCTCATCCGGGTTTGGCTCGCTCGGGCGCCTGTTGTCCCGGAATAAGCTGACCAGCCTGGAGATGGGGGAATACATTCGTTTGGAAGCCAGCCAGGACAGAAGCAGCGCCAGGACAAAACCGCATAGGCTGATGACGATAATAATCTTCGACAACAATTGGACAGGTGCCGTCAACGAGGAAAGCGAAGTGGCGGTTACATAAGTCCAGTCCAAACCCAGCTTGGAAAAATCCCCATATGTGACGGTATAGGTCCTGTTCTCCCATTCATAAAGAAACGTTCCGCTCTCGTTTGTTTGCTGCCGTCTAATTTGCTCGCTTAATGCAGTCTCAAACGGCGATCCTTCCGGCAGCCCGGCCCCTTTGTCCGTAACGACGAAATTGCCCTGTTCATCGAAAATGAATGAATGGCCTGATTTGCCAAGCGACAGTTCCCGGACCATCTCCACTAGCTTGTCTCTGTTTAAATAAAAGACTAAAAGGCCGTACGGTTCTCCCACGCCCGGCACCTTTTGGGCAAGCACAACCTCATGGTTGTCGTGTTGATTGATGCGAGGAAAGCCGTTCAGCCAGAAGGAGCTTTTATTTTTGCTGTCGATGACCGCGCGATACACGGCTTTATCTTCGTAGCCGTTAACGGCCTCAATGCCGTCCTGATCAGATACAATCTGCGGATAAGGTCCGTCGAGGTAGAGGTGGACCTGATCGATAAACGGATTAAATCCTTTCATGCCAACCAAGGTACGGTACAATTCCTGGGTAGTGCTGTATTCCTCCTTGAGATCGATATTCCGCAGGCTGCCGTCAAACCGGGGATCATACGCCCACTGCACAGCTGTCAGCTCAAGCTGGTTTAAGTCCTCCTCCATCCGGTTCAAAGCGTTCTGCAGCAGCGCTTCATTGGAATAGGTGACTTCCTCTTTGATGTTAGCGCTTCCAAATATGTAAAATAAACATCCCATGATAATGGTTGGCAAGCAAGTAATGCCGAGCATAAGCAGCAGGCTTTTACGGAAAAATTGGCCTTTCACGGCAGGCAGCAAAAACCCCGTTTTCCGTATGCGGGCAAATAAATGCTTCATCCTATTCCCCCTCGCAGTACCTTATCAATATATGAAATTCATTCATCCACGGCAAAAACCCTCTTTTGAGAAGCGTGAAAAAGAGGGTTTTTGCCTGTTATTTTATGCTCGCTGTGCGCTGCTGATAAGCTGCGTTTATTTCCTCCGTCATTTTAAGCAGATCCGGATTGCTCTTAAGCTCATTCACGAAATTATCCCATTCGCTAATCGGCAACTTACCCAAAATTATTTTTGTTTTCATATCCTGAATGCTTTTCTGCAGCTCATTGCCAACCCTCGTGCTTGTTTCGGAATAAAGACCTGCCGCGAGATCAGGTACGCTGATTTTCGCTCGTTCATCAACAATTTTTTTATTCCGCTCCAGCACATCGTCAGGCATCCCCGATCGGTAAGCCCGCATGTATTTATCATACTTGAGGAAAATTTGGCCTAAGGCCTGCTGGGCGACGATATCGGTTTTGGCTTGCTCAGTCGGCACCTTGATGCCGTTCTCTTCGGTATAGTGCACATCCTTAAGGCCATAGTTTGCCAGATCGCTGCCTTCTTCGGACGCACCATAGTCCATCAGTTCAAGCAGCTTTTTCATCTTCTCTTCCGGCACGGTTTTTGGGATGGCGAACATGCCGAAAAATCCGGCATCACGATTGACATACCCGTTCAGGGAAACCAGCGGCTCAAAATCGGCCTGCGGATCTGTTTTGCGAAGCTCTTCGGTCGGCTCCCATGCAGCCTCAACCGTATCCTGGAACCCGCCTGCGCGGCCAGCCTTCAGCATATCCTTTGCCTGCGAGTTTTTCAGCGTCGCCAGATCCTCAGGGATAAGCTTCTCTGTGTAGGCTTTGTTTAGCCATTCCAGCGCATCTCTCATTTCCGGAAGCAAATTGATATTGACCAGCTTGCCATCCACAAGCTTCCAATCTCCGTTATTATGAACAAAAGCGTACTGCAGCGCGTTTAAAGTACCCATGCTGGATTGGTCAACATACCCGGCATAACCGATGGTATCCGCCTTGCCATTTCCATCAGGATCTTGTTCCACAAAAGCCTTCAGTACCGTATACAATTCATCGGTTGTCTTCGGAACTTCAAGACCAAGCTTATCCAGCCAATCCTTGCGGATGTAAATGAAGTTACCGCCATCGACCGGACGAACACGCGGGATGCCGTAGTTTTTCCCGTCCGCCTGCTTTGTGTTGATCCACGCTTCCTTCGGGAACTTCATCAAATTCGGATAGTCCTGGATATACGGCGTTAAATCCCAAAATGCCCCCTGCTCCACCATCATGCGCACCTGTGCGGTAAACGCGTTATCAACCAGCATCAAGTCGGGAATATCGCCTGAAGCCAAGGTGACGTTAACCTTATCTCCATAGTTATTGGGCGACACCCACGTAATATTCAGCTTTGTATTCGTCCGCTTGCCGATTTCTTCTACGATGACATTGTCTTCACCTGGCGGTTCGGGCGTATAATACACCGACATGATATCCACATTTAACATTCCGTCGCCAGCTCCGGATTCACCGCCGTTACCACCGCAGCCGGCCAGTAAAGCAAGGATGAGTAAGCTGGAGATGATGTTCCGCGCGGATTTCCAAGAGAAATATTTGAACATGCTTTTCCCTCCAAATGAACGTCACTTTTTTTATTCCTTAACGGAACCGACCATCGCACCTTTGGCAAAATGCTTCTGCAAAAAAGGATACACGAGCAGGATCGGCACCGTTGCGATCACGACTGCAGCCATCTTCAGCGTCTCAGGCGGAATGCGCTGTTCCGACATCATCTCGGCTGCTGCCGATCCGCCTGCTGCTGTAGACGCATCAATCAGCATATTCTGAAGCAGCACCTGCAGCGGTTGTTTGGAAAAATCGTTAATATAGAGCAATGCGTTAAAAAAAGTATTCCAATAAGCGACCGCGTAAAATAAACCAAATGCGGCCATGGACGGCAGCGAAAGAGGCAGGATTACCCGGACCCAGACGCTAAAGTCATTGCACCCGTCGATGCGCGCCGCCTCTTCCAAACTCGCCGGGATGCTGTCGAAAAAGCCTTTCATCAGCAGCACGTACCAGCCGCTTGTCAGCACAGGCAGAATGAGCGACCAGGTGCTGTTGATCAAATGCAAATCACGTACCAGCAAATACGGTGGTATGATGCCGGGATTAAACAACGTCGTGAGCAGAATCGCCAGCAGTATCAAGCGTCTGCCCTGCAGCCTTTTACGGGATAGAGCATACGAAAGCCCCGAGGTGACGATCAGACTGAGCGCTGTGCCCACGATCGCCAGGAAGGCGCTGTTGCCCGTTGCCCGCAAAAAGGCGTTCGTGGACAGCAAATATTCATAAGAGGCCAGGCTCCACTTCTCCGGAAACAGGACAAGTCCGCGCCGGATATACTCTGAGGGATCGGTAAACGACACGATAAAGACATAATAGAACGGAAAAAACGTAATCAGACTGACCAAACCAAGGACGAGGGCATTCACAATGCCAAACAGGCGGTCTCCCAAACTTTCTCGCAACAGATTTCACCTCCAGCCTGGATCACTAAATATGGTTTAGACATAGTTAGTAGACACCTTCTTCTCCGAATTTCTTGGCAAGCCGGTTTGCGCCGATGACGAGCAGCAGACCAACGATAGATTTAAATAAACCAACGGCTGTGCTGAAGCTGAACTGCCCCTGCTTGATGCCCAGGCGGTAGACATATGTATCGAACACGTCAGCCACCCCGGATACGGCTCCATTCATCATCAGAAAAACCTGTTCAAAACCAACATCCATCATATGACCGATCCGCAAAATGAGCAGGATGACAATGACCGGACGGATGGCCGGCAGTGTTACATGCCAGATCTGTCTGATCCGGTTCGCCCCGTCCATCTTCGCCGCTTCGTACAGCTGCGGATCAACGCCCGCGATCGCGGCAAGGAATATAATCGTTCCCCACCCGGCATCCTTCCAGATCGACTGCACTGTCAGCAGCCCCCAGAAATAATGGCTTTCCGTCAAAAAATCGATTTTTTCCAAGCCAAAGCTGACCAACAGCTTATTAATCACTCCGTCCCCCGTAGATAAAAGAAGGAAGGTTATGCCCACGATGATGACCCATGACAGAAAATGCGGCAAATAAATGATCGACTGCACGATTTTCTTATAGGAAGATACGCGAATTTCGTTTAGCAGAACAGCCAGCAAAATCGGCAATGGAAAGAAAAAAATCAAATTGAGCAAATTGATCGCCATCGTATTGCGAAACAGCATCAGGAAATCCGGATTCGAGAAAAAGCGGATAAAATGTTCGAATCCGACCCACGGACTGTTCAAGACTCCCTGGTAAGGAGAATAATCCTGAAACGCAATGATGATCCCCCACATCGGCACATACTTGAAAATAATGAAATACAAAATTCCCGGCAGTGCAAGCAAATATAAGTACCTGTCCCTCCTGAGACCCGCCAAGGCAAGGCCAAAGCGCGAGTTTGCCCCACTAGCATGAGAGTTTCCCGCTCGGGCGCTGCCGGAGGTCTTATCTGCTCGGACTTCCATGATCGCCCCTCCTTATAGTTTTAACTTAGTCCGGCATCTGTTTGGATGCGCTTTCAAAATCATATGGTTAACATACATTCGTGCTCAATTTCCGGCAATAACTCATTCTTGCGCGGCGATTTCCGGGCATTGATTTTTCTTGCCCAGTACGTAAAATAAACCGATCACTGAACTTATCATTCAATGATCGGTTTATACATGAACTTCTTTTGAAACGGTATGGGAAACAGCCTACCTATCCAATCTATTCCCTTTCCAGCAGCTCCTCGCCGGCGATGCCTGGCTTGGTCATCTGGAATGGGTCAAGAATAATATCAAGCTCTTCTTCTGTCAGCACGTTATACAGCAGGACCAGCTCCCGAACGGATTTGCCTGTCGTGATGGCTTCGCGTGCAATGCGGGACACCACTTCATAGCCAAGGTGCGGATTGAGCGCCGTAATGATGCCGACACTGTTCTCCACATACTCCCGGCAGCGTTCCACGTTGGCCTGGATGCCTTCGATGCAGTGCACCCGGAACACCGTGAAGCCCTGGTTCATAATCTCCAGCGACTGCAGCAGATTGTATACCAGCACCGGCTCCATGACGTTGAGCTCTAGCTGGCCTGCCTCGGAAGCAAGACAGATCGTGTTATCGTTGCCAATGACCTGAAACGCAATTTGGTTAATGACCTCAGGGATAACCGGATTCACCTTGCCTGGCATGATGGATGAGCCTGGCTGCCGTGCTGGCAGCAGCAGCTCGCCAAAGCCGGCTCGCGGACCGGAGGCCATGAGCCGGATATCATTCGCCACCTTGGACATATTCATCATGCAGATTTTAAGGGACGCAGACACCTCTGTATAGGCATCCGTATTCTGCGTTGCATCCACCAAATGCTCGTCGGCATGCAGCGGAAAACCGCTGATCTCCGACAGCACCTCGGCAACACGCTTGATATAACGGCGGTCCGCATTCAATCCCGTTCCTACTGCTGTTGCTCCCATATTAATGCTCAGCAGATGCTCGCGTGTCGCGGCGACCCGCTGGATGTCGCGGCCCAGCACGCGCGCATACGCATCAAACTCCTGGCCCAGCCGGATGGGAACCGCATCCTGCAGATGCGTGCGGCCCATTTTAATTACACCGTCAAACTCCTGTGCTTTGCGCTGGAACGCATCACGCAGCTCGTTCATCGTGTTAAGCAGTTTGTCCAACATCGCCAATGTCGCAATATGGACCGCAGTCGGAAAGGAATCATTCGTCGACTGTGCCATATTCACATGGTTGTTGGGGCTGAGCTCTTTATAATCCCCTTTGGACAATCCCATCAGCTCAAGCGCACGGTTTGCAATTACCTCATTTGTATTCATATTAATGGACGTTCCCGCCCCACCCTGGATCGGGTCCACGATGAAGTGGTCATACCACTGGCCGTTAATCACTTCTTCAGCCGCCTTGATGATTGCTTCTCCCTTCGGCCGATGCAGGCGGGTAAGCTCCATATTGACCGTTGCGGCCGCCTTTTTCACGATTGCCATAGCCTTGATCAGCTCAGGGTGCAGACGCTGTCCCGTGATGGGGAAGTTTTCCGCAGCTCTCATCGTCTGTACGCCATAATAAGCGTCATCCGGTACCTCTTTTGTGCCTAAAAAGTCATGTTCCAGCCTCATCCTTCATTCCTCCGCTGTGTGTACTCGTATTTCAATTTTCCCGGTACAACTTTCCTTTTCGTGTCCTCACTCATTATACGGTTCCCGTGCAGCAGATTTCCAGTCAATTATCACGAGTTATAACAATAGGCAAGGACAACCCGACAAGTTTTTTGCATACGGAAATTCAAAACCATGACTCTCCGTTCCAACAGGATACCAAAATTGCATTATGAAGATGGCATAACGATATCTTTTTCAGATTGGCTGTGATGCCGAGCCCATGAATTTCATTGATCAGCTTGTATACGGAAACCAAAGTTCATCCTATAAACTAAAATAGCCCCCTATGGAGGCTATTTTTCAATTTTGTACATGTAGGAAAGGAGAAATGTTGAATATCTCGAGCAGGGTCACTTTTCAACATTTAATTGGAGTGCTCTCCTTTGTCCTCACCAAAGATACGCAGGCCTCTTCTTAAAAAAATAGCCCTCTCCGTCATTATATAGAAGGGATAAGGCTATGGTCGTAAATATTTTAGTCTCGGTTTGTCAGCAGATTCAAAGCAATATGTTGGACAAACTTTTTTTGACCAATTATTTTAACTTTAACTTGTACATCCCCTCTCTTATGGATGGTGTATCCCTGGTTGGTGGATCTTTCTCATCCTGCTCTTTAATAGCATACTCTAGCCATTTATCAGGTTCGTCTCTAGATCTTTCAATCCATGACCATTTGGTTTTGTTGCTATTTGGCACTGGGAGGAGCAGGCTCGTACCATTCGATTCCTCTACAATCTGTACAGTCAGTAAAGGTCCCGTTGAGAAGTAAACCTCCATATTCTGCAGTGCTTTCGTACGGAATTTTTCCATCAATGCGATATCCTTCACAGGGAGTATACCCGAAGTAGCATGCGCAACGGCAAAAGGATCCATCAGAAGAGTTATATATGCTTCATTATGGGATTCCTGAAAGCTTAATCGAATGTAATGTGCATTTTCATGCTCGCTTCGCTTTGTTCCGATTTGTTGGACAAAATTTGATTGATGATTGTTCGGTTCATAAACCGAATAAAAGCGGTTATAACGATCCCCTAGAAAGTAGCCAAGCACTCCATCCTGTTTAAGGTGAAGATTACCGAGTTTAATTTCATACTTATGCTTTAAGTAATTTTCATTCCTGTCCCTGGGATATATACTCCCGGCTGAATATACAGGTAATCCCTCCAGCTCCAATGATAATTTAGCTCGTACAAGCACCAAGGGACGTCCCATGAAAGCTGCTAATACCTGATCAGTTTCATGCCCTTTGGGGTCAATAATCCACAGGGTGTCATCAATCACTTTGAGAAAGGTAGCAAATTCATCTCCACCTGCTGCCACCATTCCGCGAATAGCTCTGTTAAGGTGAGTATGAATGTTACTTAATGCTAAGCTACTCTTTATTTTGGGGGCATCCTCCCACTTTACTATTTTTTTGCCCTGAAGATCCTCCCAAAGCCGGAGATGTCCTAAAGGGCTGCCATCCGGATCGTAAATAGACAGGCCTCGGTTCATATGATTAGGTATCACCCAACCACACACCGGATTAGCATACTGTTCGGAGTGCTCGTCTTGTTCAGGTTCTGCAGCCACCATCTGAAAATTAAGTCTTGCACCCTGCACCAGCCTTGGTTTCAATTCAACCTCGCTTCCGCTAGAAGCCAAGGGGCGTACTGATTCCGCAATCATATGGCGTTGGCCAAGGGGGACAACATCCAACTGGCCAAAACCATCCATGACTTCCAAGCGAATAATACGCAGTTTACCGGCTCGGATGGGCTGAAATGTAATCTCATCGGGATGAGTTGCAGCGCTTGGAACGGGCATGCTTCGAAATTCCGAGCCCAATATCTGATCTATAACGTCATCAATTTCTCCAAAGCTCGGAACCGGGTGGATACGATCATCTCTTTGCAAAAGCTGTAAATGAAATCCGCCTAAAGTTTGAGAAAGAACGTCCCAGTGATCAAGTTTTTCGATGAATTTGACCACGTCCTCAGTAATCTTCTCATTGGGATGCTGCTTGGCATAATCCTGAAATCTGGACTTTAATGAAAAGATAGCGTGCGGGCTCAAAATGGTCCGACCTTTTAATCGCTGCGTAGATGCGACTGTTCCATTCTTCATCGATCTGTCGTAACCGTCGAATGTCCAATGATCACCTGTGTATGGCACCTGCTCCCACTCCACCTCCCATTCTAAAAACAACGGTAGCCAGGGTTGTCGCCATACATCGGTTAGAGTTGTATCATTTAATCTGTCCACTAATAGACTGGCAACATGCAGAGGAAGCTTTGATAAATCTATGGCAGGCCAGCTTGGCTCAGCATCAATATCATATTCGAATATTGAGCATTCCAACAGACCGACCATAAACTGATGGGATGCCTTCTGAAACCCGGTGATCATCACAACGGGATCTTGAGGAGCCCAGAATCTGGGCATTTCCAACTTTTTTATAATTCGCTTGGAACGATGTTCCCGTAATACTTGCTCTAATCCTTTCTTATTCGCTAAACATTCTCCCCTTAAAATCGCGACGCGTCTACTAAGTTCATTGGACTCGCTAATGTAGTCCACTAGGATATCTTCCGGGATAATTTCTCTGTTCCACTTCCACCAAACCTCGTAGAGCATCTGCAGAAACGAGGAGTATTTGCGAACCTCTGAATCATACCTTTGTTGACTGTCATTCAAAGCAGCGAGCAATGCATCTTCTTCTTGAACACAGCCAGTTGGGCAAATAGAAGAAGCAGTGCTGTCTTCGGGATCGACCAACTCCCATAATGTTCCGCCAGGGGAGGAATGAAAGCTGTTTCTATGAATTTGATGCTCGAGTCGTTCTTCTTCACCGGGTTCTTCAAAAGAACGAAGCAGATCATACTGCAAGGCTTCGACAATATGATCAATCGATTCCTCCTTCTGAGGGATATCATATTTAAATGAACCAAGGAGCTCGGAAATGGCGTCAACTGAAGTTTCCGCGATAACTAGATTTCGATTTGGATGATGCACAGCATGACGATATGCAGGATTTCCGTTCCTACTCCAGGTTACTTTCTGAATTTGACCTTTTAACACGATTTGGTCTGCAAACAAGGCGTTCGGATCAAGCACTGACCAGTCGTAAGAACGAAGCTTTGCCTCAAATTCCTGGATTGATTGAACGCCAAATAAAGGATCATATTTAGGGTTGGAAAACCAACCCAGTACGATATAATCCAATTCCAGTTCATCCTCTGTAAGATCATCCAGTTTATCTACTATGGAGAAAACATTCTCACAACTTGGCTGATATGTAGAGAAAGTAAGGTCTCCCGATCCCATAGCTGTCAGAAAAAGCGCTTTGTTTGAATCGGTTTCAGACCAAGCATCAATTCCGTTAACCACCTTTCCGATCGTAGTGGATCGAATATATCTCCCCTGCTCTACCCGATAAGGGCTTCCGGTAGGAGAATGTAGCCGGTCGCTCTCGACGATCCATGAACGGAGTTTCCGCTGATTTGTAGGGCCACTTAAGCGAAGAATGACCCAGCGATTTGGTACGACAGGATAGGCCGATTCCTCCTTGTCCTCGGACGGCTTTAAGAAATAATCAGGCAAAATCCAATGTAAATAGATGCCTTGCTCCAAGGACTGAATTTTGCCGCTAAATGCCTCGGGCTCAGCAGTCAAAAATTGATCCAACTGTTTGTAATCTCTTTTAAATCGGCGATTGGCTTGGTATTGTTCAACAATAGGGTCGACAGCTAAAGCGTGTAGTACCATCGGAACAACTAGCGTATTTGAATTCATGTCATCACAACCATTTCTTCAAGATATATTGATTACGCCCCGATCGGCTCCATTTATCAGCTGCAGCATAAAGCTGACAGGATTTAATTCAATGTTGCTCCCCGTAAGATCGGAAATCCGAGACTGCAAGTGAACGTGTAATGCCGAGATATCAATCTGACCGCTGGGAGAAATAAATCCTCGAATGCAAGTTTCTCCATTTGCAATAATATTTCCAAATTCGGATGAGGTTACATGTCTCAGCTCAATGGTATAGTCCGTATTCATACCGTAGGTGAGATCATCTTGATCTTCTGTAATGGTGATCATGTCAGGAACCTCATCAAACAGGCAGAAGAGAATGTTTTCCCGCCGATCATCCGATAGCACATTTAACTTTCTACCCTGTCTCCAGCCTTCAACATGAACATCCGGCCAGCCGGATACAAGCGCCGAACGGAGGATAACGCCGAATACGGGGGTATCAATATTTGCTGTATAATCCCATCGAATGTACTGATTGATAATCTCATCCAAATCCGTCTGAATTCCTATGCTGAATACACCATCGAACATCGCTTCAATCCATGTAGGATCGACATGAAATAAGCGAATTGCTTCCATTGGCAGCATATGTTCATTAGGGATTAAGTACATCATCGGTATATCCGAAAAGTTGACTGCGTTCGTGGCCCAAGTTGTACCGTTGTCATAGAATGAAGGCTTTCCCTGTATGGACCTGATCAATTCGCCATCATTTGCGGCACGGCGAAGCCGATCGATTGGATCAGGACGGGATAGCAGACGGTTTCTTCTCCATGCAGGCCGTTCCTCGGTGGGCACGACAGTGTCCGTATTAAAAGACAATGCTCTGTCCACTAATTTAGACCAGTCTAATATTCGTTGATTCAGTTGTTGGTCGATAGAATGGCCTTCAAAAGCCGAGGCTTTATCTAAGGAACGCACCCACCATTTCCTCGCTTGCAGCAAGTCTTTAATGAAGTTTGAATCCTGCAGGGCGAGCGCCTTTCCTATTTCACTACTTACGCTCCATGTCGTGTCTAGAACACCTTTATCAGGATCATAAATTAACAGCTCGTTTGATGTATAATGTGGTTTCCCCACTGGTTTTTCCAGCGTCTTAGAGACGGGAATGAACGGACCACGGTACCACGTCAGGGTTTCTTCCCCCGAACGAGTATGGTAGTTGAGCGGGATATAACCGTCGAGAAGACGTTTGCGATCACCATCAGGAATTTGCTCAATTAGCGAGCGGGGAAGCCGAAGCCAGATATCATCGGGATGAGCGATTGTGTTATTCAGCATATTTTTAAGGAGATCCCTGAATGACTCGCCTGTTTGGTTTATAGTTGTAAACGTCCAGTGATGCAGACAGGCAAGTCTGATTATGGATTCTGATCTTGTCGTTGTCGGCATCAGAAAATCTTCCAATCCCTCAAGTGAAACCAAGTAGCAGGCATATTTCTGCTGTGGGATCTGAGGGTCACTAATTATCGGAAAGCGACGGGCCGTGATGATCGCTCTTCCCTGTGCCGTGCCCGGCTGAACTCTTGCGGAGACGATCCAGCGTAAATCATCTACCTTTGAAAAATGCGTACGAAATGTCCCAACAGACATTTCAAGGTATTTGCAGGATTGTGTAGTGTCCTCAATTTGCTGGATATCGATATTAGGAACGGCTATTTCTCTGGAGTTTGTTAGGAACTCCGCAATAGAAGCGGTCGTAGGAATCCCCTCCCCTTGCCATTCATTCTCTTGAAGCACTAGCAGGGAAAGCCATGGAAGATTATCCGAATCAGGGATTTTTGAAGCATCTAGTTTACGGATCCAAGGCAAATGCGGATTATTTAACTGAATATAAGGCAATACATTTTCGAATAATCCCGGATGCCCCGGAGGAGGATAGCTGTTCCCTAAATCGGCTGGCTGTAGCGAGAACTGAGGGCCGCTAACAACAAAATCCTTCTCTCCTCTTGCTGTTAAATCGTCAAGCAGGATTCCAGACGGATCAAATATCTGCTGGTTAAACTCCAGTTGATATAATCCGGCACGCAGGGTCGGCTCAAACTTACTATAGAGATCCACAATGTCCGTATAACGACGTTTTTGACGTTGGGCACACATCTTAAAGTACCTCCGACTTGTTATGTCATGATCAATGGGGGTTCTGGGTACAACTGAGCAGCGTCCCTAGATAGGAGGAGAAGTGAATCATTGCTCCCGTTGTAAATTCCTGCTTGCGTCAAAACATGGATAATTCGTTGCCGTTCGCTTTTAGCCGGGTTATCGTTTATATGGCTAAGTATTTTCAAACGGTCTGATAAAATGTCAGATGGCTCCCCTGGCATATGTCTTATATTTATGTTCGTAACGGTAGGCTTCTCCGGAAGACACTCAATTCCGATTTTCCCATGAAGATCAATGGATCCTTCCGGCTGGATCGCAGGTACAACGGGCCGAAAGGCCAAGCCAACCGTTTGCTGAGTGAGTTTGGAGCTTGGACGAAGTGAAGCTACTGGCTCTCCCCATAAGGCTTCTGGTACGTACATTTCAAGCTCTTTAACCTCCCACTCCTTATCATCCCATGTACTTCCGGATGATTGTACTCGGACATATAGATGCGACCGATATGTGCCGGGGCAACTACTGCCGCATGGAAGCGGGCGGATATGCAGTTTTGGTAGCTTCGTGTCATGGACTGCATCGAAACAATCATATGAAGTAATTGGAATTCCTGATTCTATAGTGAACGCAAAGTCATCCGGCCGGATAATCCATTCACCGGCATGTTCTCGAATAAGACCTTTCTTTACCTGGGCTTGAAGATATCGTTCTCCTCCCGGCAATGCTTCACGAAGCTTCTCTGGACTACTCACATTCGAAGCACCACTTCGTTCTTTGCCAAATCCAACCGTCAATCGTAACGATTTGTAACCAAAGCTCACCTTGCCTCCGGTCGGGGTTCCCCACAGTTCCAAATTTGCACCGATTTCGAACGAAGCTGAGACATTTCCTACATATTTCATCTTTATTCTTGCTCTACCCTTAATGGTAACTCCAATGGCCACATCAAAATGAAATGGCTCCCATTCCACCAAAACATGTGCGTATGCGGTTAATGAAATGCTGGCATTGTTACCGCCGTAAGTTAACTCCAGGTTCCCCCCACCCATCAGGCAAGAAGGAGTGAGAGCAAAATAGGATTGACCTTTTATCGTCCCACCCTGAATCGGCCAATTAACGCTTACCCTTTCTAAGGTTGGATAATGGGAAGGGACCACAAACTGTGGATGGTACCCCCCCGCAGATAAAATAAAATCTCCTTGCTGAGAGCCTTTATACCATGACCAAAAGGCAAAGTCTCCTGTTAATTTGCAATCAGGGTCGAATAAGTATGAATTTGAGGTGATTTGTGCCGTGATGCCAACAAACCCCTTATTCGGCTTCCAGGATCCTTTATATTGCAGCTCAATATAGACATAAGGATTCTCACGTGGAATTTTTAATTCGGAAAAACCTAAAATCAGCATCTCAAAGTCATGCTTAAATTGCGCAATAAGTAAGGCATGGGATTCAATAAACTGAAATGTCAAAAAGTCTATACCTAACGCGAGCCAATTTGAACCTACATTATTCTGAATCCAACTGCCTTCCAAGGAAGCTAAGACTTGTTCAATATCATTACATGGCGACTGCAACAATGGGAATTCACGAACCTTATCGATCGGCGGCTCAATGAATTGCTTATTGACTCCAAACCCAAAACCAAGCCCTGTAACGTATAAATAGGGTGGCCCCCCCAAAAGCTCCTTCACGCTGGCGAATATAAATAAAGATTCGGTGCCATCACGCTCTGCATAAGAGCCAATTGCCACAAGCGTCCTTTGAATCAGTTCGACTACCGCTATACCGCTATATTCGTGGTTATCCCGCAGTAAGCCTCCGCTGATTTCCAAAATATCCGGCATATCGTAAGATAACGCTAAACTATCCAACCACGTTGTTGGGATCCACTGTTTGAAGGGGGAAGTCACTTTTAAGTCGGTTAAAACGAGCTTAACGTTAGAGACGGACAGCACCGCCTCAATGAGAAATTGAAATCGCTTTGCTTGGGTGTCGTAAGATAGACCAACTCTGCTAAGGGTTAGGGGGCCAAAGGTGTATTGCGCGGGATACCATACCTCTAATCTATAGTCAGTATCAGTCAAGCTGTTTAGAGGCAGGTTTACAAAGGTACTGTCACGAAATCCTAAAAATTGTGAAATGGATTGGAGGTAATCTCCAATTTGAAACAGACCCATCAAGCGGAGACCATAATCAAGGTCTACTTCTGGAAATTTGTATTGTTCTTCACCAAGTTCGGATACAATCCTGGCATTCCAATCACGGATTGTTTCTCTTGTAATCTTATTATCCTTATCGCTAGCGAATATGAGCTCATCGATTTTTAAATTTATAAATCCGAGCTCCTTGTAGGATTTCCCAAAAATTTCGATGTCAGATAGCGAGAAAATACGTTCTAATTTGATGGAAAAGGCAAAGAGATATTCTACAGGAGCGGACGAAACTCGCTTAGCAAACAAGACAATTTTGCATGGATTTTCATTAGAATATTCGCTAATATCTGCCGTCATGATGAGCTCATCGGGTAGATCAACATCCGTATTTTTACAAATGTTATTTAAATTCAATTCATAAAACTCAGTCGGAACATTTAATGGGATATTCGAATCCAATATTCTTAGACGATGCAGAACATTCTGAAGCAGGCCATCATCTACTGGCACGCAGGTTACCATTTTTAACCTTCTTTCCTTCAGGCATTTTTTTAATTATTTCCTTCATCTCCTTCTTTATTCTCAATGTTTACATGGCAGGCTGAGCTACAGAGTGCAACTCACGCTCCACTCCTTTGCTGGCGTTTGAAGCATAAAAAGAAGAACTACCACTCGCCTACAAGACAAGCGCCCATTAGTGACCCTAGCCCAAACCATGTTGTCACGCAATCGATTTTCTTAATGAACAGCTCGATATGGAGGCAGCTAGGCTGTTTGAACCCAGTATGCCTTGAACCGATGGAAATCATTAGGGAATTGGATAATTCCGGTTGAAATAAGCAGGATATCGTCCCGCTTCCTAGTGTAGCCACCTCTATTCCTATTTCGGGACTGGTTTGCTGGCAAACGTGAACCATCCCAAACACGAATAGAGAAATAAATACTTCCGTGCTTCTAATACCAAAGTAGCCAGGGCTTTGCATGTTATAAAGAAAAAAACACATGAAGCAAGAATGCTCCATGTGATTATTATTTGTTTGTATAGAATCATTTCTTAAGTATGTCTGAAGGTTACATCCAATTCTCCCCAGACTCTAAGGTGTTATTGACCAGAAGCAAGCTCGTACATGCTCCCTTCTCTTGGTCTATTGAATGGTGTATCCTTGCCTGCATTTGTTCTGGCCGCAGGTAGAATTGAAAGTGATAGTGAAAAAAAGATTACTCAAATCACGCAGAACGATTAAGGGAAATCGAGGTAAAACGATCTTTTGCGATCACGAGATTTTGATGTGAAGAAAGGGTAATTAATATCTGTTAGGTTTGACGGGCTCGGTCATGATCAACTTTTAATCCTCAAAGAAACGTATGTACCACACTTAAACAAGTTGCCTATTCCCAGTTCCCAAACATTCTAGAACAAACTGAAGACGTTTGTTGCTATCTTTTATTCAATAATAGATGAACAGAAGGTATATCCGCTGGAGTCCATTCACGCTCTCCTATAAGGGGCCGAGGTACCCATTCCAACCTTTCATGTTCAGTAGCGATCGGCGGTCCCATCAACAACTCTAGCTTCATAAGTAATCAAACGAACTATGACGGTAAGGTAGCTGTACGTTGTATCCAATTTATTCACCTACTACAATGTCACAATGTAGCTCTTCTTTGATTTCTCTCATTAATGCAGTTGTATGATCCTCTCCTTGTTCAATTTCCCCCCCCTGGAAATTTCCACAGCCCCGGTTGAGACATGTGTTGAGACCGAAGAGCACAAAGAACTTCATCTTTATCATTTATAATGATTTCTCCCACAACATCAAATTCAGACCGGGCGAATTCTGTGGTACACTAATCACAATCAGCATTCAAAAAAAGAAGCGATAGGATGAGCACAATAATGGAACATTTAATGAACTCACATGTAAAAGACATTCAGATCAGCGGTATCCGCAAGATCGCCAACAGAGCGGCAGGCATACCGGACGTCGTGTCCCTGACCCTCGGGCAGCCTGATTTCCCGACTCCCCGCCATATTATGGAGGCTGCTCACCGTGCCATTGATGAAGGACGCACCGCCTATACGCCAAATGCGGGATTGCTTGAGCTGCGCGACGCCGCCGCAAATTACATAGCAAGCAAATACGGACTTTATTACCGGGGAAATGATGAGGTTATTATCACGAACGGAGCCAGCCAGGCGCTTGATATCACACTGCGCACGATCCTTTCCACCGGCGACGAGGTGATTTTGCCTGGCCCTATTTATCCGGGCTACGAGCCCTTGATCCGCCTTTCGGGCGGTATTCCCGTTCTGGTCGATACCCGTTCTTCCGGCTTCAAGCTGACAGCCGAGCTGCTTGAGCCTCATTTGTCAGCCAAAACCAAAGCAGTGATTCTCGGTTATCCGTCCAATCCGACAGGCCGGGTCATGACGGCAGCAGAGCTGCAGCAAATCGCTGAACTGCTGCAGGAGCGTGAAATTTTTGTCATTTCCGATGAAATTTACAGCGAGCTTGTTTATGATGTGCCGCATGCCTCCATTGCTTCCATGAAAGGAATGCGCGAGCGGACTATTGTCATCAACGGCTTGTCCAAGTCGCATTCCATGACTGGCTGGCGGATCGGCTTTACCTTGGCACCCGTTGAAATTACGCAGCATATGGTCAAGGTACACCAATACAATGTGACCTGCGCCAGTTCGATCAGCCAGTACGCAGCCCTGGAGGCGCTAATAGCCGGGACCGATGATGCGCTGCCCATGCGCGAGGAATACCACAAACGCCGGGACTATGTCCACGGTCGCCTGACTGCGATGGGCATGCCTTTGGACAAACCGGAAGGGGCTTTCTACCTGTTCCCGTCCATTCAGCAGTTTGGCCTGAAGTCCATGGAATTTTCGCTCCGTCTGCTTGAAGAATACGCCACCGCCGTTGTGCCTGGAGACGCCTTTTCCGTGTATGGCGAAGGTTATATCCGCATCTCCTATGCGTGTTCGCAGGAGTTGCTGGAGACTGGACTGGACAGACTGGAAGCCTTTATTGGGAAATTGTCATAAAAATCTGCGGCTGGGGTTGACGCTGAATCAAAGCCGACCGCTTTTTGCCAGCTTTCTTGCAGGAAGGGGATTCGATCCCCTCAAAGTCTGGTAGCCTGAGTGAGACGAGTGTCTATAGGGTGTGGTGCGTGGTGTCTGGTGTCCGTTGCCTGATGCCTATTCATACAGCTTTGCACGATTATCCCTTTTGTTCAGAATGGAGGAGTTGAGGGCACAATCAAAAAATAATAGACCCATTCAATGGTCCTGAATCGCGTAACCACAGGCATTTTCGTGCCTCATTTGATCCATTACTTTCTTTAACGAGCCTAAAGTATTTTCGGCCGCCGGGTCGCTGTTTCTTTGCACCTTATCAAACGGGATAATCGTGCAAAGCTACCGGACAGCGAGTTCACATGCCTTGCCACGATCGATTGGAGGCTTCCATTTTCAAGCACGTATGATTAGGTTGAGTCCATAAAATGAGTTAACTTAACTTTCGCGGCATTGCCTACTCAAAAAAAGCCTCCGCCCCACTTTACAGTGGAGCCGGAGGCTTCTTTGTACTGTCTGGCTAATCCAGACTCATTTTAAACTGCAAATACAGCTCGTTATAATGAGCCAGCATTCGTTTTCCGAGATTGTCGTATACCTCAAGATGCTTGATCAGCTCGGCATCCGGATAGAAGCGGGTATCGCCGGAAATATCCTCGGGCAGCAGCGTCAAAGCCGCTTTGTTCGGGGTGGAATAACCGACATATTCCGTGTTCTGGGCAGCCACCTCGGGATCCAGCATGAAGTTGATGAATTTGTGGGCCGCCTCCACATGGGTGGCCGTCTTCGGGATGACCATATTGTCAAACCACAGATTTGAGCCTTCCTGCGGAACGGTGTAATCCAGCTTCTCGTTCTCGCCCATGATTTCCGAGGCGTCACCGGACCAGACGAGCCCGACCGCAGCTTCCTCATTGGCCAGCATCATCTTGATTTCATCGCCAACAACAGCCTTGACATTCGGGGAGAGCAGCTTAAGCTTGGCCAAGGCCTCCTGCAGATGAGCCTCGTTCGTATCATTGAGCGAGTAACCAAGGCTGTTCAACCCCATGCCCATCACTTCACGGGTTCCGTCCGCCAGCAGGATGTTGTTGCGCAGCCTTGGGTCCCACAGATCATCCCAGCTGTTGAAGTCGATTCCTTTTGTCATTTCAGGGTTGAATATAATTCCGACCGTTCCCCAGAAATATGGAACCGAATACTTATTACCCTCGTCGAAGGACAGATTCATAAACCGTGAATCGATATTTTTCAGGTTCGGCAGTTTGGAATGATCGAGCGGAATCAGCAGATTCTGTTCCTTCATCTTCGATATCGCATAATCAGAGGGCATGGCCACATCAAAGGAGGTGCCACCCTGCTCAATCTTCGTCAGCATCGCTTCATTGGAGTCGAAGGTCTGATAAATGACCGTGATACCTGTCTCCTTCTGGAACCTGTCCAGCAGCTCAGGATCGATATAATCGCCCCAGTTGTAAATGGTCAGCGTATTCCCGCCCGAATACCCTTGACTGGAATTCAGCCATGCGGCTACTCCCATCAGGATAAAGGCAGCGGCAAAAACCGATACGAACACTCTAACAAGGGATTTCATTGCGGCACCCCCACTTCCGCCGCAGTCTCCTTCACCCGTGCCGCTTTTTGCATGGAAGTCTGGTTGTACCTGCGGTTAATGAAATAGTAGCCGATGACCAGCAGCACGGTGAACAGGAAAATCAGCGTGGACAGAGCATTGATCGATAATGCCACACCCTGCCGGGCCCGCGAATAGATTTCAACCGACAGAGTTGAATAACCGCTGCCTGTCACAAAGAACGTCACCGCAAAATCGTCCAGGGAGTAGGTCAGAGCCATGAAGAAGCCCGAAAAAATCCCCGGCTTGATGAACGGCAGAATGACCTTCGTCAGCACATCCGTCCGGCTGGCACCCAGGTCGCGGGCGGCATCCACCAGCGTCGGGCTCATCTCCTGCAGCCGCGGCAAAATCATCAGCACCGTAATCGGGATGCTGAACGCGATATGCGAAAGCAGCACAGACACGAAGCCCAGCTTGATGCCGGCGATGGTGAACAGAATAAGGAACGATGCTCCGATAATGACATCAGGATTGACGATCAGCACGTTGTTCAGCGAGAGCAGCGTATTTTTGACACGTCGGCGCTGCACACGCTCAATCGCCAAGGCCCCCATTATACCGATCATCGTAGCAATGGCGGACGACAGCAGCGCAATCACCAGCGTGTTGATCACAATGATGATAAGCCGGGTGTCCTGGAACACCTCCATATACCATTCCAGCGTAAAACCTTCAAAGCCGTGCATCGTGCCGCCGCTGTTGAAAGAGTAATACATCAGATACAGAATTGGCGCATACAGCACCAGAAACACAAACAAGAGATACACGCTGCTGAGCCTGGACTTATTTTCCACGCTGCACCTCCCCTCTGCCGCCGAACAGCAGCATGAGAATAATCATGGCGACAACCAGGAATACCGCAACCGTTGAGCCCATGCCCCAATCCTGGGTGACCAGAAAATGCTGCTCGATGGCCGTGCCGAGCGTGATTACCTTATTGCCTGCAATAAGCCGGGTAATCATGAACAGGGACAGCGCGGGAATAAAGACAGCCATACAGCCTGAGCGCACTCCCCCCAGCGTGAGCGGAAACACCACCCGCCGGAAGGCTGTCCACTTCGAAGCCCCAAGATCGCGCGCCGCAGCCAGCAGTGAAGGGTTGAGCCCTTCCAGCGCATTGAAAATCGGCAAAATCATAAACGGGATGAAAATATACACCGATACAAACACAAAACTGAAGCTGGTGAACAGCAGCTGCTGCTCTCCGATGCCAAAGACGCTGAGCAGACCGTTGATCGGTCCCTGTGTGCCAAATATGCCGATGAAGGCATATGTCTTCAGCAGCAGGTTGATCCATGTCGGCAAAATAATAAGCAGAAGCCACAGCTGCTTGTGCTTCGTCCGGGTCAAATAATAGGCCGCCGGATAAGCTACGAGCAGCGAAAACACGGTTACAAGCAGCGCATACCAGAAGGAGCTGAGCGTCATTTGCAAATAGATCGGGGTCATAAAGTTGGCGTAATTCGCCAGCGTAAAATTCCCGTCCACATCAAAAAAGGAATAATACAGCACCAGCAGCACAGGCGCTACGACAAACAGCACAATCCACAAATAATAGGGCAGCAGATATACTGCGCGCGTATTACCGGACATGCGGCTGCACCTCTTCGTAAGCCTCCAGGCGGCGGTCAAATTCTTCCTCGGTCTCCCCGAATCTCATGACATGAATAGCCTCAGGATCAAAATACAAACCGATTTCGCTGCCAGGATCGGCGCGGCGGGTGGAATGCACCAGCCACTCATGGCCTGATTCGTCGTAACAGCTGATCTCATAATGGACGCCGCGGAACAGCTGGGTGTCGACCTTTACCCGCAGCTTGCCTTCATCGACGGTGGTAATCTGCAGATCCTCCGGGCGGATGACGATTTCCACTTCTTCATTCGGACGAAGTCCCGCATCCACGCACTCGTACTGCCGTCCGTTGAATTCAACGAGATAATCGGAGAGCATTTTGGCAGGTACAATATTCGATTCGCCGATGAAATCAGCTACAAAACGGTTGATCGGCTCGTCATAAATATCATTCGGCGTACCGCTCTGCTCAATTTTGCCGCGATTCATGACGAAAATTTCATCCGACATGGCCAGAGCTTCCTCCTGGTCATGTGTAACAAAGATAAACGTAATGCCCAGCCGCTGCTGCATTTCGCGCAGCACGTACTGCATTTCTGTCCGCAGCTTCAGGTCAAGCGCAGACAGCGGCTCATCCAGCAGCAGCACCTCCGGCTCGTTGACGATTGCCCGGGCAATAGCGACGCGCTGGCGTTGGCCGCCGGACATTTCGCTGATGCTGCGCTGCTCGTAGCCTTCCAGGTTGACGAAGCTCAGCGCCTGCTTCACCTTGGTGTCAATGTCATGCTTGTTCATTTTTTTGATACGCAGACCAAATGCGATATTCTCATACACATTCAGATGCGGGAAAAGGGCATAGTCCTGAAACACCGTATTGACCTGGCGCTCATTCGCAGGCACGCGGTTAATCAGCTTGCCGTTCATATAGATAGAGCCTTCCGTCGGCTCGGCAAAGCCGGCAATCATGCGCAGAATCGTCGTTTTGCCGCAGCCCGATGGCCCCAGCAGGGTATAAAACTTGCCCTTCTCAATGGTAAAGCTGACATTCGACAGAACGGGCGGATCGTTATCATAACGCTTCGTTACGTTCTCGAACCTTATGATCGGCTGCTCTTCCATTATGACCTCCTAATGTCCGGGAGCCTTCAGGCTGCTCCGGGGCGCTGCTGTGCGCCGTTTTATTTTGTTACACACTTATTCACGAATTCAATCACGGGAAAACCCCTTTCCCATGCCGTTAAAGCTGGGAAAAGGGCTGCAATATGGGGAACGTTTTTTACGACTGGGATTTCCAGGTGAAGTAATCGGTCATAACCCGGATGGCCACACCGATAGCCTCCTCCTTCGGCTCAAGCTTGGCATGGTGCAGGCCGTACGGCGTGTCCACACCCAGCCAGAACATAAATCCGGGAATGCGTTCAAGGAAATACCCGAAATCCTCTCCGGTCATCGCTTCACTGCACTCCACCAGCTTCACGCCCTCGCGTCCGCCGAGCCAGTCCATAAATTCGCCGGTCAATTCGGCTTCATTGAACACCTGCCGATAGTTCGAGCCGTAATCGACTTCAGCCTTGCACTCGAAGCCTGCTTCAATCCCGCGCAGCAAAGCCTCGATTCTCGACTTGATCACCGTCATCGTTTCCGCCGACAGCGTACGGATCGTGCCTTCAAGGCGGGCCGTTTCCGCGATGATATTCTGCTTGGTGCCGCTCTCCACCTTTCCGATCGTAATGACAGCCGCATCCAGCGGGTTGATGTTGCGCGCCACAATGGTCTGCAGCTGTCCGACCAACTGGGAGCCGGCCACCACCATATCATTTGCCCGGTGCGGATATGCGGCATGACCTCCGACACCTGTCAGATCAATAAACAGCTCGGACGTATTGGCAAATAAAATGCCGGGGCGTGTAGCAATGGTGCCTACCGGATACTCGGGAGCGATATGCAGCCCAACGATCTGGTCAGGCATCCAATCCGCCAGTTCCTCGCTTTCCAGCATCGGCAGCGCCCCTCCGGGTCCCTCTTCGGCGGGCTGGAACAGCACGACCAGATCGTCGGCCATCGGCTCGGTAGCGAAATGGGTTACAATGCCAAGACCAATGGTCATGTGGAGATCATGGCCGCAGGCATGCATATAACCCGGATGCTGCGATTTGAAGTCATACCCGGTCTCCTCCTCAATGGGCAGAGCATCCATATCTGCACGATAGCCAAAACGGCGCTTGGGCGCTGTCCCGCAAATCAGCACCAGAATCCCCGTTCTCCAGGTGCGTACCTCCAGCCTGTCCTGCGGCAGACCGGCAATGTAATCAAGCAAATATCTCTGTGTCTTGAACTCCTTGAAGCCCGGCTCCGGAATCTGGTGCAGATCGCGCCGGATCTGGATGTATGTACTGAAGTTCCCTGTTGTCATCGTCGTTCCAGACCTCCTTTCGACACATGGTTGCATAAATCATCATAGCTTATAATTGTAAGAAGAACGTCAATCGACGTAATTCATAGAAGACAAGTCAAGGCCCGGCGCGTCCGCCGAGCCTTGTCCGAGGTTTGCCGTCTACGTATCCTGAAATTAAAGGGTGCGCAGCTCCTGCAAAATTTCCGTTTTGGATCTTGTCTTGTCGTCGACCTGCTTGATCACCTTCGCAGGTGTTCCCGCCACCACGGAGAATGGAGGAACATCTTCCGTTACAACAGCGCCGGCCGCCACCACGGAGCCTTCACCGATACGTACGCCTTCAAGCACAACAGCGTTTGCGCCGACCAGAACGTCATCCTCCAGCACCACCGGCTGAGCGGAAGGCGGCTCAATGACACCTGCAAGCACAGCGCCTGCGCCAACATGGCACATTTTGCCGACTTTGACACGTCCGCCAAGCACAGCGCCCATATCGATCATGGTGCCGTCGCCGATCTCCACGCCGATGTTGATCACCGCGCCCATCATAATAACGGCATTGTTGCCGATGCCAACCATGTCGCGAATGATCGCGCCCGGCTCAATGCGCGCATTGATGCCCTTCAGGTCCAGCATGGGAACAGCCGAATTGCGGCGGTCGTTCTCCACCACGTAATCTTCTTCTTTTGCATTGTTGCTGTCGAGCACAGCCTTGATATCGGCCCAGTCGCCGAATACGACGCCAGCGCCACCGGAAATAAAGGACTGAACATTCTCCCCGAAGTTCACGGAAGCCAGTTCACCTTTAACGTATACTTTTACAGGGGTCTTTTTCTTGCTGTTCTTGATCAGATTGATTACGTCTTGAGTGTTCATTTCAATAGACATCTCGGTTCAACCACTCCTTCATCGCAGGTCATACGCTTTCCTTATGGATACAATCATGCTCCTTTTGGAAACAAGCATACACTATAATCCTTTATAGCATAAAAGACAGGGCCCCGCAATTGACACCTTTCAGGTCATTCCATTGCGAAACCCTTATAGAGGTAGTTCAAAAAGTCATCTTTTGATCACGAAGGAAGTCAGGAAGCGGACTCGACATCGAATCTTGAATTCAGCCGGGCCTTCCGGGGCTCACGTACCCCAAGTACGCTCCGCTCCTCAGTCCCTAGCTTCATCCAACTACAGCGTTTTGAAAAAACGCACTTCGGAAGCATAAGCTTCGGTGCTGAAAACCTGACTTTTTGAACACTCACTTATGAACAGCGGTTTTCCGCCGCTTCATAAAAACTTTATTGCAGTGTGTTCAGCGTCTTGTAAATATGCCCCATAAAGCCTTCCAGCGCATCTCCCTGCGGGGCATTGACTTTAACCGCAAAGCCCTGTCCCTCATTCTCCAGTACGATGTATTTCTGAGTTACGCCGTTGCCGGCAGCGGAGAGGAATAATTTGGCGCCTTTAAGATCAGCAGGAATATCTGACCCTTCAGCCTTCTCCACTTTACCTGTTGCCGCCAGCTCTTCCTTGCCTTCTTTCTCCAGTGTATCGAGCTTAAAGTCGGATGGCAGCTTGGAAATCTCCGCATAGTAATTATCGTCTACCGCCATGGCAACCCTGTTCTGGTCCGGGAAAAAGGACATCATATCGAACACGTACAGCGAGTAGCCGTCTCCCTGTGCCAGCTCAGCCGTGCGCTCCTCCTTCGTTCCCTCCAGATTCACCTCGAACGTTGCAGTCGCAGGACGTGCGCTGCCTTGTCCGCCTTGTGCGGAATCATTGCCACCATGTGAAGCGGCATCCCCTGTTTTCGTAATTTTAGTGATGGTAAGCTGCTTGGCTGTATCTCCTTCAATCGGTTCTTCCGTATACTCAAAAGAAACGGCATCCCCTTCATTCAATTGAGCAACCTCTGCGTCCACACCTTCGCCAAGCTGGTATGCAGTGGGTTCACCGTCTACTTCAATTTCCACAGTATGAGGATCGGCCTGTCCGTTATACACCCCTGTACCGGTATGCGTCTCCGGTGTCTGGGCAGCCGGTTCGTTCTGCTCCGGAGCCGGAGTGTTGGCGGCTGGCGTATTATTAGCCGGCGGACTGACCTGCTTGCCGCCGCAGGCAGACAGAATAAGAGCCATTACGGAAGCAAGCGCTGCTGCATAGATCATTCGTTTTTTTATCAAAAGTAACACCTCCACATTATTTAGACGACAATTGGCTGGAAAAGTTCCTCTTCTCAATTGCTTGCATCCCCGCCCTTAAGCGGAAAGGTCTTTTGCTCGCTAATACGTGAATTTGGTTCAGGGTTATTCCACACCTGCCGGCGGTCAGGTATAATGATATTTTGTCTGACACACCATTCTTACCCGTTTTTTAATCTGAATTCACGGAGATGCAAAATGAATACCCATCAGAAATCGTTCTACTCTCTGGAGCTCCTCTACGTCATCGGCATTATCGCCATTTCGTTTTCTTCCATTTTTATAAGATGGTCGGAGGCGGAGGTCTCCGTCATCGCCATGTACCGATTGTACCTGACGAATCTGCTTATGCTGCCGCTGGTATGGAAATACCGCCATGAGCTGTTCAGGCTGACAGGCAGGCAGTGGCTGCTGATGGCCGGATCTGGAATCATGCTCGGACTGCATTTTTTGTTCTGGATGAATTCCCTGCGCTTGACCACGGTTGCCAGCTCTACCGTTATTCTAACGCTTGAACCGATTCTTGTCATGCTCGGATCGTTCTGGCTCTTCCGCATACGGGCCAACCGGATGATGATCATCGGCATGTCCCTTGCCGTTGTTGGCTCCATCGCCATCGGAGCTGGAGATTTCCGCGCCTCGGGAAACGCCCTGCTGGGTGACTTCCTGTCCTTGCTGGGGACCATTGCCGTCGCGGCTCATATGCTGATTGGCAAGCATCTGCGGGAATCCATAAGCGCCTATGTATACAACTTCTGGGTATTCGCCATAGCCGCCAGCTCGATGGCTTTGTACAATGTCGGCAACGGGTTTGCATTTACCGGTTATGCCTGGCGTGAATGGGGACTGTTCCTGCTGCTGGCCATCGTTCCGACCCTGTTCGGGCACTACCTCTTCAACTGGCTGTTGAAATATATCAATGCGACAGCCGTATCCATGGCCGTGCTCGGCGAGCCTGTCATCTCCTCCATCCTAGCCTGGATGCTGCTGCATGAAAGGCTGACGGGCGTGCAGCTGCTGGCGGGCATGCTCATTCTATGTGGAGTATGGATGTTTATCCGGTTTGGAAGTGACTTTAAGAAGTCTGTAAGTGCTGCTGGTGACGCTAAACTGAGCGAGGCGGGGTAGGACTCTTTTTTCAAAAAAGCTTCTTTACAATAACCATCCACTTGGTATGCTTAAACTATTAAAAGGAGATGAGAACATGCTACATACCGTACCGATCAAGTGGCTGCTGGCCCGGTTATATGAACCGGACCTGGTCATCGTGGACTGCCGCTTCTGGCTGAACGATACTGCAGCGGGAGAGCAAAAGTATCTTGAAGAGCACATTCCCCGCGCAGTTTATCTGAATCTGGACAAAGACCTGTCCGCACCTGTGACCGAGCACGGCGGACGGCATCCGCTGCCGGATGTGGAAGCGATGAGCCGCACGTTCGGACAGGCCGGGATCAACCGGGACAGCCGGGTTGTCATTTACGACGACAACAACGGTATGAATGCGTCCCGGGTCTGGTGGATGCTGACCTATCTTGGGCATGAGAATGTCTATGTGCTGGAGCAGGACTTCACGGCCTGGAAGCAGGCCCAATATCCGGTGACACAGGAACGGCCCATTGTTGTTCCTGCAACATTTGCAGCTCAAGTGAAGCCGGAAATGCTGGTACAGATGGAAGATGTGCGCGAGGTATCCAGCCAGGCGGGACCGGACGACAAGCTCCCGGCAGGCTCCCCCATCCTGATCGACTCCAGGGATCACCGCCGCTATCTCGGCCTGGAAGAACCGCTGGACAAGAAGGCAGGCCATATTCCGGGCGCGATCAACTTTTTCTGGAAGGATGTCGTGAACGAGGACGGCAGCCTGAAGAGCAAGGAGCAGCTGGAGCAGCACTTCAGTGGGTTGGATAAGGATGCCGAAATCATCGTGTACTGCGGCTCCGGTGTATCGGCCTGTCCGAACGTGCTGGGATTAAAGCGGGCTGGGTTTAACAATGTGAAGCTGTATGCAGGCAGTTGGAGTGACTGGATTAGCTATGAGGAGAATCCGGTAGCGACCGGGGAAGAGTAGAAGCAGTACAAAGTATATGATGATGATACACCGCCCTCAGCTTTGAGAATTGGGCGGTGTATTTTTATACTCAGAGTCATTTGGTTGACGAGACACCCCAATTATTCACAGAATTTATTGCCCCTCTAAATGAGGCAGCGGAACTTGTGAATAAACAATGGTATCCCCATCTTCATCACGTTTTAGAACAATGCAAAAAACTGCGCCGTTTGTATGATCTCCCTTGGGAAGAGCAGAGATCATGGGTGGACAACGCAACTCATTTTGATAAGGGAATTGCTTGTTCCAATGATCCTGAGCAGCCTTCAGCAGTTCATCGATTCGAGTGAATATGTCCGTAAGATCTACTGCGGAATTTTTATAGAAATCTTCTTTTTTCTGGTACTTCTGCTCTAGTTTTGCTTTGTACTCATCTATATCTAAAAAACACAACTCCCAATCAAGCGGGAAAAAACCTAGATCATATGAGAAAAACTGCATCTATACCCTCCTATCTTTTTAGACCCTTTACATCGCAACTTTGCAGACATCCACTGATATGTCTTTGCTAAGTAATCAAAAAAAGGTATCCAATTAGCTGTTCCCGCAACTACCATGATATACTAGGGGGCAACTCCAGGTCGAGAAACCGCTCAGAAATATGCAAAAGGAGGAACTCCTGTGCGAGCAACAGGCAAACGCAAAAACATTCCCGTCATTCCCGCCCCTTCGCTGGAGACCGGCGACTTCCGGCTGCTGCGGCTTAACCAGGAGATGCATGGCGATGAGCCTGAGCTCTACGACTTGCACCGTCATGACTGCTATGAATTATTCTGGATTATGGAAGGACACGGCAAGGTTCAAATTGATTTTCAAAGCTACAGCTTTTCCCCTAACACCCTGAGTCTTATTGCTCCAGGTCAAATCCACGGCTGGATCGCCAAAGAGATCGGCATGGCGTTCGACGGTTATCTGCTCATCTTCTCAAAAGACCTCATTGCCGGGCACCAACTGGATCATGCAGGCTGGTTGCAAACGTCTCTATTGAATCTAATGGGTGATAATCCGTTCTATAATATAAGCCCTGATCATGCTTCCGTATTCAACGAGCTGTTCCGCCTGCTGGAACGGGAGCTGGCGAAGGAGCGCAAGGACCAAACCGATGCCGTCCGCAGCTATATCCGGTTATTGCTGATTGAAGCAGGACGAATTCATGATCAGTGGCAGCAAGGCCACCGGGAAGAAGCAGGCTTCAGGCTGACCAAGCAGTATCTGTCCCTCGTGGAGTCCCATTTTCGCACCGTGAACAGTGTGTCCGACTATGCGTCCATGCTTCATGTCACCACCAGCCACCTGATTGAATCGGTCAAAAAAACATTAGGGAAATCGGCTGGCGAAGTGCTGCGCGAGCGCCAGCTTCTTGAAGCCAAACGCCTGCTGCGATACTCCTCCTCAACAGTCGATGAAATTGCGCATCATCTGGGCTTTCACGATCCTTCCTACTTTGGACGCTTATTCAAAAAAAATGTGGGCCTGTCTCCAACCGCCTTTCGCAGACAGGGCTGACGCATGTATAACCGCCCTTTCGCACACGGCTTTCCGATGCGGAGGGTGGTTTTTTGCTGGTTTTCAGGACAAAGCAACAAAATAACCGGACTTCTTATGGCACTTTCCTGTTCCTCATTGACGGTGAGAATGGTTATCACTAGTATGGTGCTCAGAAGGAGGATCAGCCTATGAGTCTTGAGCAATTAATCCGGGAACGGAGAACCATTCGGAAATTTAACGGCAGCCCTGTTTCACAGGAGCTGGTGATACAGCTTTTAATGAAGGCAGAGCAGTTGTGCCCTTATGAAGGAAAAGCGCGCTGGCGCTATATATATGCAGGCTCCCCCGAAGAAAGAGAGCGGCTTACGGGTTATTTATTGGAGAAGATTACGGACAATAAAATCGCCAAATTTGCGCTGGGGCCGCTGCTCAAGCCCTATCAAAAGCACTTTAGTGAGGTGCCCGCCTATATTATTGTTCTTGCCAAAAGAGAAAGAGAGCCGCTAAAGGATGACGCAACCTACGGAACGGTATGCCGTATTCTGCAAAATTTTCAGCTGCTTGCATGGGAGCAGGGGCTGGGAATGACCTGGAGAACCGAGCCTTTTCTTCAAAATGAATTATTTTTTGGAAACATCGGCATGCAGGAGGATGAGCGGTTTGTGGGCATTATACTGCTCGGACATTTTGACAAGGCTCCCAAAGGGCGTCCGCGAACACCTGCCGAGCAGCGTTGGACGGTCATCGGCGAATCATAATTCCGCCACACACCAAATTTTAAGGAGGATGAGGCCAAGTGAAACTGTTGGACCGCAACATTGCAGAGCTGAGCAGACTTGGACCGGATCATCAACCGGTGCCGGAGGAGCTGGTGCTGAAGCTGCTCAACCATGCCGTATGGGCTCCCAACCACAGGCTCAGAGAGCCGTGGCGGTTTATTTTTGTCCCGCGCAACGAAGCGAAGAAGATGGAATGGCTCAGTCATGAGCCGGGGGCACATTTAATCATCGTCAGCCAGAATGACAACGACCCGTATAAACAAAGTGAAAATACAGCTGCCGTCTTTTGTCTCGTGCAAAACTTTCAACTGCTCGCCTACGAACGGGGACTGGGCGTTAACGTCATATTCCGTGAATGGATGTATGACAGTGCAGCATGCCGGAGGCTTGGCGTAATGGAGAAAGAAAGAATTACGGCCGTGCTGGAGCTCGGCTTTGGGGTTGAGCAGCCGGGGGCTGTACCTCCCATGCCTGTTGATCTGAATTGGAGCAGGCTCTGAAGAGTCTGAGCTTCCGCCAAGATTCCTATTATCGTTTTCATACGCCCTCCATTTGGTATAATCAGGGTAACTATACCAATCTCTCAGATCATTCTGACATTACGGGGGCAGCTATGGAGCAAAAACTTATCGAGCAATTGAACCAATGGCACGAGGATGATGAGCATCAGCAGATTGTAAACACCCTACTGGCAATCCCCGAGAACGACCGGGATTATGAGACGATCAGCCGATTGGCCAGAGCTTATAACAACCTGGGACAGTACGATAAAGCGCTTCAGCAATTCGACAGAATCGCTGCAGAAGGCAAGAAAGATCCCAAATGGCATTACCGGGTCGGCTTTGCTCTTTATTATTTGAAAAGGTATGAAGAAGCGGCGCGTGCGTTCGGCATGGCAGACAGCCTTGAGCCTGGCGACGAGGATACCGGGCTGCTGTTAAAATGGAGCCGGCAAAAAGCGGAGAAGCAGCGCAGACAGGAGCAGCGGTTGGCGGCTAAACGGGCAGCAGCGGCATCAGCCTCTTACGATTCGGCCGCGAACGATGTTCCTTTTGCGGGAATGTCACTTTCGGATTTCTGGGAGGGCAGCCAGTATGCCAGGGAGTCCTATGTCTCCGAGCCGCCAACGGATGAAATGATCGCATCCGTCGAGAAAGAGCTGGGATATAAGCTGCCCGCCTCGTATATTGCTTTAATGAAACAACAGAACGGCGGGATACCGAAGAATACCTGCTTTCCGACAGAAGAAGCGACCTCCTGGGCCGAAGATCATATGGCCATCACAGGCATTCTGGGCATTGGACGGGAGAAAAGCTATTCGCTCTGCGGGGACCTTGGCAGCCGTTTTATGATTGAAGAATGGGGCTACCCCGACATTGGGGTTGTCATCTGCGACTGTCCTTCGGCAGGCCATGACGTGGTGATGCTGGACTACCGGGCATGCGGCCCGGAAGGCGAGCCGGAGGTCATTCATGTGGATCAGGAGGACGATTATGAAATCACCTTTCTGGCCGAAAATTTCGAGGAGTTTATCAGGGGCCTGGTGAATGAAGAGGAATACGACACCTCCACGGAAGACAAAGAAGCTGATTTACATAAAGTAGCCCATGGGAAGTTCTCTCCCCTGCTGGCGGAACTGTGTGCCCAAGTCACCGAAGTGGAACAAATTGAACAAAAAATCCGCAAAATCTGTACCCGCATCGTCGAAGAAAAAGGCCATTTTTCCTTTCATGCAGACGAACGATCGTATCTGATGTATGATGTGCAGTTTTGGCTGTACACGAAGTGTTATCCGGATACCAGCCGTCAGCAGTACCTGGATGTCTATCCAAAAATGATTGCATTCGGCGGCGAATTCGGCCAAGGCGGCTATGCTCCAAGCTGGATTACCGACTGGCTGGACCAGCGCAAGCGTGAAGGGCGGATTGTACAGGAAAACGGCCAGCTCCGCTTCACAGATCAGGCTAAAGCGGAAGTGATCAGGGCTCTGGAAAATCTGATCGACTAGCTTATTTAGTAACCGAAATAGAAGCTTATCCATTGCTGGATAAGAGCACGAACGAAAGCCCGCGTCAGTCGCGGGCTTTTACTTATGAGCCAATCCCTTTCGAGCCGATCCCTTTCTGTCAACACTAACCTTTAGGAAAGTAGCTGAACTAAAAGTGCATACTTACATAACTGCGATCAGCCTTTTATACTCATGACATACATCATCTGCAAGGAGGACAAATCGTTGAAAACTCTTGTTATTGTTACCCATCCTAACATGGAAGAATCCGTCATAAACAAACACTGGGTGGAAGAGCTCCACAAACACCCGGAAAAGTATACGGTGCATGAGCTGCATAAGGCCTACCCTGACGGAAACATCGATGTGGAAAAAGAACAGCAGCTCATTGAATCACATGACAATCTTGTGTTGCAGTTCCCTGTCTACTGGTTTAACTGCCCGCCCCTCTTAAAAAAATGGCTTGACGATGTCTTTACGTATGGCTGGGCTTATGGTTCAAACGGAGGCGATAAACTAAAGAACCGCAAAACCGCTTTGGCAGTATCTGCTGGCGCAAAAAAAGAAAATTATAGTGAAGCGGGGCGGTTCCGCTATACCCTTGAGCAGCTGTTATCTCCCTTTGAAACGACCTTCCGATACTGTGATGCGGATTACCGTTCGTATTTTGCGTTTTATGGGACAGAAGGTGATCCTGGCGAGAACGTGCCTGGTGCAGAAAATGAAACACCTGCCAGCCAATTGGACAAAAGCGCACAAGCTTATTTAAATTTTATTGACAGTCTGTAACCAGCATGTTCTCCTCTCCCCAGTCGCACATCATGTTCAACACCGGCATGAGAGAAAGACCACGTTCAGACAATGAATATTCAACCTTTGGAGGCACCTGCGGAAATTCCCTGCGTACGATCAGGCCGTCTGCCTCCATTTCTTTTAGCATCATGCTTAGCGTTTTAAAGGAAATGGTGCCGATGCTCCGCTGGAGCTCATTAAACCGCATCACTTTATTTTCATACAGCCAATACAAAATGATCATTTTATATTTGCCGCCGATTAAGGACAACGTATATCCAAAGCCGGTGTCTTTCAATTTCACGCCACTAGGAGCACAGGTTTCGGACATTATTTACACCCTCCTTCAGGTCAGTATATGGATAACTTTACAACAAACCGTTGCCCCATCTCAATGAAAGTAAAGCAAGATCACTGCCCTTTCAACATCTTGCCTCAATTATTGTATAATAGGAGGGAATCAGACACAGGGGGACGGTTAGCCGTGATTGAAGTCATCACCTACGCAGAATGCTTGATAAGAGTGCCTCACGAGGAGGACTATGAACAATATATAAAAAATGAGCTGCTGCATTTGCAGAATGAAATTGTCACAGAGCAGATCGTCTCCATCGACAAGCCTGTGCGCAACCCCGCCAACTGGACGCTGGAGGCCCGGGTGCTGGCCCGCTTTATCCTCAATATCCCCGAGCAAAGTCCGGACAAAAGGGTTGGGGATTATCAGGAGGATGTCGTTCCTTTCCTGAAGCGGCATGTGCCAAAATGCAATCATATCGCCGGCACCAAAATCGTGCAGATGAAAAGAGCCTTGTATACGGACTGAAGTTGCACAAAAAATGGACAAGCAAAATGACCTGCAGAAACCCATTCCACACGAATCGGTTTTTGCAGGTCATTTTCATGGTTCAGCATGCTCCCATCAAGCCTGCTAATTGAACAAGCCGCGGTACTTGCTCGGCGTAATCTGCTCGATTTTCTTAAACGTCGCCACAAAGTGGCTTACATCATGGAAGCCTACCTTGCTAGCAACCTCCTTCAGCGGCAGCTCGGGCCTTGCAACCAGCAGCTTTTTGGCCTCACGGATGCGCAGCTGAATCAAAAAAGCATAAGGGCTCATGTTAAATGTCTCACGGAACAAATGGCTGAGATGCTGTGGGCTCACGCCTGCTTGCCGGGACATTTCCTGCAGCCCGATATTTTCCGCATACTCGCTCTCAAGCCACTCCACAACCGGCCTGATCCGGTCGTAATAGTGAGATAGCGACGGCTGGTTTTCCGTCTTGCCGTATTTTTTCAGCATGATTAAAAAACGGTACAGCTCCTCGGATGCATCCAGCCTGGAAAACTCCGCACCTTTGCCGATCTTTTTCAGCATACGCCATATGAGCCCGGAAAAGGGAAACTCCTCCGACTCGGTATATACCTTCGACGCCCCAATCTCAAGCGCATTCAAAATGCTGTCGGCAGAAGCTCCTCCGAACGTGACATACAGCGTAGACCAGGCTTCTCCCGTGCTGTAATAGGAATGCTCCGTAAATGGCATCAGCAGAATGCCTGCGCCTTTGCCAAGGGTGTACTCCTCGCCGGAAAAGGAGAATACCCCCTCTCCCTCGACGGTCTGCAGCCAGTGAAAATAAGGATATCCTTCAGGCCGTGCAAAATCCTCTTCCTGCGGATTGTAGCCAATGCTCTCCACAAATAAGGGCAGAGGCTTCTCCTGTCCGGAAAACGTATATCTGATCTTCTTCAAGGCCGCTCCTGCCTCCTCCTTAAGCTTGTCTTGTACTTGTGTAATAGAGAAGCAAGTCCAATCATCAAACCGAAAAGCCTGCTCACTATGGAACAGGCTGACAGTTCAGGCTTATTCTATTTTACCGGATTGCATCTCGCTTTAAAACCGCATATCCGTAGGCGGGGAGTTCAAGAGGTTCACCTGAACGCCCGGTTTGATCCAGCAAATCCTGGAATTGGCCATCAGGCAGCTTTACCTGCTTGGCGCTGTCCGCAAAATTCATGATAAAGATATAATCATGCTCTCCGTCGGAACGCTGCTGCACACTGATTCCTTCCGGAACCTCCATATCCAGAGCCTGCCCAATTCCGAGCTGCCCCACCAGCTTGCCATAGAATTCATCTTGGAAGCGTGCTTCATTCCGAGAGGCGATATAATAAGCTGCACCCTGTCCGAATGTGTTGATCGTCAGCGCAGGAGATCCCTTGTAGTAATCCTGCTCATACTCGGCCAGCACCTTAGCGGTTTCGGCATGGATCACCTCGCAGTATTCTCCAGCTTCATAGGCTCCTTCCAACCCAAGCCCGTTCTGATGGAAGCGGATGCTGTTCCGGTCCGTTTCATACAGTGTATCGATTTCCTCGGCCCAGATGCCAAGCAGCTTGCGCAGCGGTCCCGGGAACCCGCCCAGGAAGGTCAGATCATTCTCATCCACAATACCGCTCCAGTAGGTGACAACAAGTGTTCCTCCCTGCTGCACAAATTGCTCCAGTCTTTCCGCTACCCCCGGACGGACCATATAAAGCATTGGGGCGATGAGCAGCTTATATCCGGAAAAATCCCTGTCCATGTCGATGATATCCACGGGAATGCCACGTTTCCAGAACGCCTTGTAGTGGGTCTGGCAGGTAGCGATATAACCCTTCTCCCTTGGCTTGAGCGCCTGCGCGTCATCCATCGCCCATTGATTTTCCCAGTCATAAATCAAGGCTACCTCGGGCTCCACCGAAGTCCCGCGGATTTCTCCGAGCTTCTGCAGCATATCGCCCACTTCGGCCACTTCCCGGAATACGCGCGTATGCTCATGCCCGCTGTGGTCCACCACAGCCCCGTGGAATTTCTCGGAAGCGCCTCTGCCTTTACGCCACTGAAAATACAAAATGGAGTCGGCGCCGTGAGCCAGGGACTGTACAGCAGATAAAGCATGCATTCCGGGCCGCTTCAGCTTGTTCACATTATGCCAGTTCACCAGGGATGGCGTATTCTCCATGACAAGGAACGGCTGCCCGCCTTTCATGGAGCGGTAAATATCATGCACAAAAGCGACGTCTGCCGCCAGATCGGCGGTTTGCTGAAAATCGCTGTGCCAGGCCGGATAGCTGTCCCAGGAAACGACGTCCACCTCCTTGCCGAACTTGGCATAGTCGAGGCCAAGGAACGGACTCATATGGGGGTAATTGCCCATAAAATTGGTCGTTACTGGAATATCCGGCGTAATTTCACGCAGGGGAGCGATCTCGTTGCGGTAGAAATCAATCGTCTGATCCGTCACAAAACGCCGCCAATCCAGATTATGGCCATGCACCTGATTCTCGCCGTGCGGTGCCGGGGATTCGATCTGCTCCCAAGCGGAGAATCTGTGGCTCCAGAAGCCGGTCCACCAGGCATGGTTCAGCTTGTCGAGCGTTTCATATTTCTGCTTCAGCCATCCGCGGAAGGCCTCCTGGCACAATCCGCAGTGGCACTCTCCGCCGAATTCATTGGAAATATGCCACAAAATCAGTGCAGGATGATCCTTGTACCGCTCGGCGAGCTTAGTATTGATCTCCCTTGTTTTCTCACGGTAAACAGGAGAGGTAAAGCAGTGATTATGGCGCAGTCCGTGCAGATTCCGCTGCCGGTTGCCCTCCACCCGCAGCACCTCCGGGTACTTGGCGGACATCCATGCCGGTCTGGCACCGCTCGGAGTTGCCAGAATTACCTTCATATTTCTGGCCGCCAGATCATCCATGATCCGGTCCAGCCAGCCAAACTCATATCTGCCTTCCTCCGGCTCGATCGCGCTCCAGCCGAATACGTTCAGCGTAAAAGCGTTGCAGTTCGCCAGCTTCATCAGCCGGTAATCCTCCTGGATAATTTCGGGGTAATCAAGCCATTGATCCGGGTTATAGTCCCCTCCGTGCAGCAGGCCTGTCACCGCCGGATGGAACGGGGCATATTTTTTGGTCATTATGATGTGTTCTCCTCTCAATTTAAATTATGGAGTATTTGACAAATCCTCTTGATCTGTACCAGCTTACTTCACCGCGCTGCCCAGCATGCCGGCAACGAAGTGCTTTTGCAGAGCCAGGAAAAATACAATGATCGGAATGGTGGCAATCGTAATGCCGACCATGACCTGACCGTAATCAATCGTCGAAAAGCCCACCAGACTGGACAGCGCCACCGGGAAGGTGAACATGTCGTTCGTATAGGTGGCCATGAGCGGCCACAGGAAGTTATTCCACTGCATCATGAACAGGTAGATGGCCGTTGCAGCCAGCGCCGGCTTCATCGAAGGAAGCACAATGGAGATCAAGGTTCGCAGTTCACCCGCGCCGTCGATCCGTCCCGCTTCCATCAGCGCAGTCGGGAAGCTCAAGAAATTTTGCCGCATCAGAAAAATGGCGAATGGATAGCAAAGCTGCGGCACAATCAGCGCAAAATAGGTATTCAGCAAATTCAGCTCAGCCATCAACCGGAACTGCGGAATGACCAAGGCTTGATAAGGAATCATCATCGACAGCATAAATACGGTGAAAATCAGGTTTCTGCCCCTGAAGTTAAATTTGGACAGCGCGTAAGCTGCCAGGGAGCAAACCAGCAGGGCCAAAACAACATAAACCAATGATACAAATAAAGAGTTGAACAATACCCGATATATGCCGATGGATTCGTTCAAATTTTGCAAATTCACAAGCAATTGGCTGCCAAACGATAACGTGGGCGGGTTCGTGAACATTTTCCCCGTCTCGTTGGTGGAACCGACAAACATCCAGTAGAACGGAAAGATCGAAATCAGCAAAAATATAATCAGTACAGCATACAGTCCGATCACGCTGCCGGATTTCAGCATGCCTTTTCCAAGAGCGGCTTCTGTCTTCATGTCAATCCTCCCCCGTCACTTTCATCTGCAGCCAGGACAGTAGCGCCATAATGATGACCACCACATAAGCGATCGCCGAGGCATAACCAAAGTCGAAATATTGGAAACCGTTCTGGTAAATGTACAGGCCAAGCGTCATCGTTGCGTCTGCCGGACCGCCATTCGTCAGGTTATACGGCTCATCAAACAGCTGCAGGGTGGAAATGGTTGAAATAACCGCTGTAAACAGAATGACTGGCTTCAGCTGCGGCACCGTCACACTGAAGAACTGCCGGATCTTCCCTGCTCCATCCAGCGAAGCGGCTTCATACAGATCCTCCGTAATATTTTGCATGGCCGCCAAATAGATGACCATGTTGTAGCCCGTCCATCTCCAGGTCATCGCCAAAATAATGGACACCTTGGCCCACACCGGATTGGACAGCCAGGAAATAGGGTGAATGCCGAACAAGCCGAGAAAAGCATTCATAATTCCCGTATCCTGCAAAATGATCGAAAACAAAATGGAATAGGCAACCAGCGATGTTACGGACGGCAGAAAAAATCCGACCCGGAACAGTCCCCTGGCCCTGAGCAGCTTGCTGTTCAGCCCGTTCGCCAGAATGAGCGCCAGCAGCAGCATGATTGGAACCTCGAATATGAAAATGATAAAGGTGTTCCAAAGCGCTTTCAAAAACACGGAATCATGAAGCAAACGGCTGTAATTGGATAAACCGACAAAGTGATACTGCCCGCCGTCCAGCCGCTGAAAGCTGAGCAGCAGCGAGGACAAAATAGGATAGACGGTAAAAGCCAGAAACAGGATGATCGCTGGCGTCAAAAACAGGTATGGTGCAAATTTATGCTGCTTCATCTATAACTGCCTCCTTTACTGAACTCGGTTCTCGATTCTTGTTGCAGCACCCTGCAGCGAAGCAGCCGGGTCCATGCCATTGGTAACCTCCGCCTGCACCTTGATCGCTTCGTTGCGCGCAAAAATATCATTGGCGGTATACAGAACCGAAGGAATTTTCGACATCTCGTCCGCAAAGAAGGTCCATACCGGCTTGCCTGCAAAATATTCGACAGGCTCGGAGAACAGTTTGGACTCATAAGTCGGCAGATAGCTAGGGAACAAGCCGCCTTCCATGGCCAGCTCTTGCATTTCAAAGCTGGTCGTAAAATATTTCAGGAATTCATAAGCTTCATCAGCACGCGGACTGGTCCGGGAAATGACAAAGGAGCTTCCCCCTTGATTGGCAGATTGGCTGCCTCCTTCTTCAAATGCCGGCAACGGCATGACGCCCCATTTTCCGCTTTGATCCGGAAGCTGCTGCTGAAGCGTTCCGATCAGCCATGCTCCCGTGATGGCCGTAGCTGATTGACTGGAGGACAGAGACGTTACCCATGCATTCCAGCCTGGCGAGCCGATCAGCAGACCGTTCTTTTTTAGCTCTGAGAACAAAGAAGCAACATTCTGCGCCTGTGGAGTCCCCAGTGTTGCATTTCCCTGCTCATCAAAATAGCCAAGCCCCTGCTGACTGAGCAGAATCGTAAACACCGTGGAATCGGTCGAATCATAGCTCAGCATGGACGCGCCTGTTGCCTGCCTGATTTTTTTGCCTGCTTCAATGTAATCCGCCCAGGTATGAATCCGGGAAGCATCCACACCTGCCTGCTCGAACAGATCCGTCCGATAGAAGACCCCTACCGGACCTGCATCAAAGGGAAACGCATACATATCACCGTTCAAAGATACGCTATCCACTTTATAGCCCGGAAATTGGCTGCGGTACTCATCAAAGCCTTTGGCCGACAAATTGACGAATACATCCGGAAACTTCTCCAGATACCCGTGTATCCCGTCGTCAACAAGCAGCGCCGCATCCGGCAGCCCCTGCCCCTTCGCCTGCAGCCCGATCGTAACCTTGGAACGGATATCATCGTTTGCCATTTCCACGACATTCAGCTTAAAGCCGGGATGATCCTTTGCATATAATTCCGCCGCCTTCTGCAATATAGGAACGTTGACATTCGTTGCCCATATCGTCAACGCCTGATCCCGGGCTCCCGAGCCCGTCCCGCAGGCGCTTAGCAGCAATACCGCTGTCAGAAGACAGCTGACCAAAGCTCCTAACCTTTTCAATGAAACGACCCCCAATCTTATTCTGTGTATGGCATATCCTCAGCCTGCCTTATTCTGTGGTGCAGGCCGGGTTGCATTGGCCGATACAGCTAATTGTAAAGCGGTTACACCCGAATCAAAATGTAACAAAATGATGATTGAATATAAAAATCTGAAACTGCTCGGCAACAGTGGAGCCTAGATGGTGCATTGGCCTGAGGTGCTCCTTCTACTGGTTGTGAGACGCTCCGAGAACGAACCATTCCTGCAATCGCTGTTGACCCCAAATTTCCGATGATTATATTTTTAGCGGTTGAAATTTGGTGCCAAAGGCGAACGCTGCCGCTTTTCCGTAATTGCTTCGTCCTCTCCGCTGCTACGTGTATATCCCTGCATTAAAACAGAAAAACAGGAGCAAGTTTTGCCCCTGTTTTCAGCCTTTTGTGCTCGTATGTTGAAAAGGAGAACGTCTCATTTCTTCAACTCCTTCGCCCCTTTCAACTGGGCTCGCCTTATCATCCTAATAGTGCTAAAAGCTGTTCGAGCCCGTTTTTGAGCGGCGGCTGTCCTTTTTTGACCGCTTTGGCGAGCTTTTGGGCGCTGCCGAAAATCCGGCACAGCACCAATTCACGCTCATAGTCCTTTTTATCCTTCAGCGCTTCGACAAGTGCCTCGGCGAGCTCAGGGCGGTCAATCGCTATATTTTTAACAGGTCTAGCCTCCTCGTTCCCTCCCAGCAAAATCGCCACCAGCACAGGTATTTGCTCCGCCTTGACACCATGAGCATCAACAAAAGCTTCCGCATAGCTGTCCTGTACCAGCTGATGCTCGGTATCCACCAGTTCCATATAGCGGCATACCAGCGGGAAATAAGACTCACTATACAGGCCGAGACCAAATACAGCATAGGTACCGGGCATGACGGATTTTTCACTGGGCTCCACATCCCCGTACCAGGCAAATTCCTCCATGGCCGTTTCGGCATATTCGGCAAGCTTGGGAAACAGGGCCGGATATTGCAATGCGTTGCCAAAAAACTGATGAAGCCTCGACTTGGCCAGCTTTTTTAACGGGAGAAAATGCTTTTGTCCGCTTTTCAGCTGCAGCTTGTATCCTTTCGGAAATCCTTCTCTCAAAAGGCCGATCAGATAGTCCAGCGCTTCCCCGTAAGCCTGCTCTTCTTCGGACAGAATGCGAATTTCGATCGTCTGTGTCACATCGTTATTTCTGCCTTCCATCCGGCTTCCTTTATAAGTACTATCAAATTTCCCGCTTCCGGCCTGCAAGTAATTTGCCGCTTTCCCGGAACCGAGCTGGACGGCGAGCTCCAGATACTTCTGCCTCGTATGCGGCTCCTTTCCGCCGATCTCCAGAGCTGCAAAGAGAAAGAAGTCCATTTCCCCCGGATCCGGAGCCTGGCGTTGGGACTCCACCTTCAATATCCAATTTGACGAGTAATCATCAGGACGAACAAAATGCTTATTCAGAAAATGCTCCTGCGCCCAATCGTTCAAAGCCGAGGTATAATGGCCTGTCCACTCGTCCAATCGTTTACGGTTGCTGCGAAGCTTGTCCGCAAGCCGGCGAATCAGCGGCCCCACTGCTTTTTCATCCTGCTTTATAACATCCGGATTCGTCAAATGCCGTGCAAAGAAAAACATATCATTTTCACCCGGCAGCACGGGAGGATCAGGCAGAATTTTCGTCTGAATAAAATGATCCAGCGATTCTTTGAGCTCCGCAAGCTTCGATTCATTCACCATGTGGTGGCTGAGTCGCAATTCAGATTGCTCCCGTTCAAATACAAATAAGATTTCAAAGCGGTAATCAAAAAAACGGGATCCAAGCTCATCAGACCGAAACAGGGTATCCATCCGGCTGCATAAAGCCGGGAAAAACTCCTGAATCAGAAGCTCGTCTGTCAATTCTTCTATATAAGGGCCCGCATCGATTTTGTACGAGCTGTCACTCCAGGAGAACGGTTCGTAAACATCGATATGGATGCTGCCTTGAGCCCAGTTGAATTTCCCTTTTCTCCACGCCACCTGAAGGTAATCGCGGATGCCTGCCTGCAGTTTGCTTGGCTTTTTCGGCTCATGGAAACTTTTGCTTTCCTTGGCGTAAATCGCGGTGACTTCCTCCCATACATCGGTCAGAAAAGCTTCGACTGCTTGATTCAATGATCTATCCCCTTGTCTAGTTAATTAGTTGTATTCACACGGTTTTCTTTTATTCTAGTAGCTGGATAAGGTTGTTAAAAGAGCTTAAAGGCTTAGTCGGACATAACAAAAATGGGCGGCAGGGTCAATTGACGCTGGTTATTTTTGCATGATACATTGATGCCAACTATAAAAACCCGGAGGACAGGCAGATATGTATACAGGCGCAGCGCTTTATCAGACCGAGTCGATCAGCCCGACCGAAGCTTTCCGCTTGGGGGAAGCCTTTTTCCATGCTATGGGTGTAATTAAAATAACGGACGGAGGCTATTACAAGCTGCTTGAGGATGGAGACCATGACGGCGATTTCGATCTGGAGGAGGTATCCGCTGAAGCATTGAAAGAGAAGCTTTATGATGGCGAGGCGGACACCTTTTGGCTCTATGGCAATGTAAGCGATCCCTGGTCCGCTTCCTTTCATTATGCGACTGGCCGATTCGGCAGCTTTCCCCATATCCAGCTGCAGTTTGCCAAGCCTCTGAAAGAGCTGTATCCCGCTATCACCGGGTGGCTCAAAGAAGCGGCTCAACAATTTTCATTTCCATACGGCATTTTATATGAAGCTGCCTCCCCTATACGCACATTGAATTATGCGGAAGGACATAATCTGACCACGCTGTTTCCGAATGAAAATGGATTTGCCTGGAGCCGTGAAACACCGGGATTGTATGAAGGGCAGGCCCGTTATACCGGTCAGATGCTGCGGATGGTATACCCGTGCAACTTGCTTAACCACAGACATCTGCACTTGCAGATCGGCGACACTGCCCTGAAGGATTGGATATTCGGCATGAAAACACGCGGCTCGCTGATTCAAGTCGGAGATGACATGTGGATGTGGGAAGCCCCCTCGGAACAGCTTGCGGAGCTGAACAAGACTCTCGGCGAAGCCGGCTTGCTCGTAGCATGGCGCCCTGAAGCGCCCAGGAAAGCAAAGCGCCGGCTGCCTTAAGCGAAATCATCTCAGATACTCGCCAAAGTAATACTCCAGCTTGTCCCGGGAATAGCCGTCTTCCCCCCGCCAGGTTGCCACAGACCTAAAGTCCGTACCGCGTCCGCGTTCCTTGCGGAAATCATCCTGCGGGTGCAGCAGACCTGTATATCCCCAAATTTCCAGCACACTGTCCCGTTCATGCTGATTGGACGGGAACACATTCTTCCATCGTTTCTCGAGCTGTCTTGCGGCATCCTTCTCGCTGCAGGCTTCCACCGCCTCAATCATTCGATGCAGGATGGCAACATCCTCCCCGCTTACGGTTAACTCCTCCTCTTTGCTGAGCAGCTCCAGGTCCATAAGACAATAGATCAGCCATTCTAAACGGACGCCTCCCCATTTCACCCGTTCAAAGTTCAGCACGTTCAGATCCTCGTTCACGTACTCTTCATTCGACATCAGCCTATGGTCATTGCAGTCCGCGCAGGCACTGTAGCCCGGCTGGCTCGCCCCCCTCTGTTGATAGGTATGCAGAGGTAAATCATGGGTAAGCGCCCAACTGGACAATGCGCTCCGCAGATGAACTTTTCTGGTGGACAGGCTGTGCATAAAGGCGAAAACAACCATTTCCCGGGTCAGCACCTTTTCATGAAGCTCTCTTAATCTTCCGACACACTCATCATGCGTCATCGTCACAGGATCGAACATCAGCCCTTTGCTTTTGGCGTAGGCAAAATCCTCGTCCGGGCATGTAAATCCCCCGCTTTTCCAGCCCCGCGAACTCCAGAACGTTTGCATTAATATTTTTTTCGCTTTTGTGTCCACGCTGTCTCCTCCTTTCTAACAGCTCTTGCAGCTTATTTAAAAGTCTCAGCCAGTTCCTTCTTTATGCTTCCTTCTGCCATTAAACCATCAATCCCGTCTACTTTTATGTATACTCAAAGCAAATGACGGCTTTACGAAGCTCGCGCGAATAGAACAAATACACCGCGTCAGCACCGAAAATATCGTATTCCTTATCTGCCTGTGCAAGCTGCTGCAGCTTGGCCAGAATGCGCTCTATTTGCTGTGCGTACAAGGCGCCCCCCCCTTTTTATCCTTTACGTACGCAGTTGCCTGCAACTGTCTCAAAAAAGTTCGCTCAACACGCCAACCGGATCGGCCATAAAATCGGCAAACTTCACCAAAGGGGCAAACTCCAGATGTTCTTCATCGTAGTATCCTATTTTTTTGGAGCCCGGGTGCCACACGATCAGAATATGGCTGTATTGATCCACTCCGGCCGACAGACGCAGCAGCTTTTTGCGGTCAACCTTCATTTCGACGGTATCCGTCAGGCTCAAAAAATCAATGTATTTGATCTTAAACTCATTGTGGGGGAGCATAAGACGCAGATTGTCACCGCTTAGAAAATCGATCAGCTCTTGCGGAAGCTTATAGCTTTGCAGTGCGTACAGCTTATTGCTCCGGTCATGAAATTCAGGCGGCTCCAGCGACTTCAGGTATGCGGCCAGATTGTGATTCTGATTGGCAGCCGCAATAATGTACGGCCGCTCGCCGTTCTGCTCGGCCAATGTGACATCCGCCCCATGCTCAATCAGAAACCTTGCCATCTGCATATCGTTATTTCTGACCGCCACGGTCAGCGGCGTGGCCCGGTAAGGGTAGACCATATCCGGTTCGTTGAAGTTGATGTCAACCCCATGCTCCAGCATATATGTCACAATTTTCAGGTTGTGATCCGAAACCGCGGTACGCAGTGTTTTACCACCATATTTGCGGATATCCAGTCCGAGCTCTTGGACGACCGGAATGTTTTTAACGTTTCCGTAATAGGCCTCCTGATAGGCGCTGGATTGGACTGAGTTCAGCAGATCCATCCGTGCCCCCTGCTGATGTACATAACGTACCGTTTCCTCACTGCCATACCGGACAGCCAGAAGAAAAGCAGGCTTTTTCTCTTGATTCAATTCTGCTCCATGCTCTATGAGCAGTTTTACAGCGTCGAGCCGGTCCATAATCAGCGCGATTTCAAGCGGTAATAGATTTGTATACTTTCCAAGTTGAAGCGGGGCCTGTATATCCCACCCCTCAGCAATCAGCCTTTGCAGTGCCGGCATATTTCCTTCATAGATATGCAAAGCTTCCTCCGGCAGGGTCTCGAAGTTTCCTTTGTCCTTTAATTTGTACACCACAGACTCTCCTATCATGCTTCATTATTAATCAGCCGCAATTTCCTGCTCCGCTGCTGTCTCCATCAGCTGGTGAATCTTCCGGGTCGTATTCACGTTGCGGACCGTCATATGCTTATATAGCTTGGTGCCCACCAGTTTGATCAATCCACTCCTTGAGGCATTCGCTTTACTGACGGAATACAAAATGGCCCCGGAAGCAAACAGCACCGTGTCGATCTCCGGATTTATCGGAATCTGGTCGAGAACCGACCTGTCGTTAATCTCATCCCACAGGAAAAGAACATCACCTTTCATTTGTGCATCATTCGTCCAATGCTCAGGCAAGACTTTCATAACTTCCCTGATTTCCGGCAGATTACGGATAAGGACACGGATATTGAGGCCAAAGTCGGCGGAGATGCCCTGCTCCAGTTTGTCTGCCAACTCCTGGTGACTCATGCTTTCGTTGGAAAAAATGATGTTTCCCGAATTGATATAAGTGGTCACATGCTTCATGCCTGCTTTTTCAAACGTTTGCTTGAGCAGCTTCATATCCACCTTGTTGTTGCCACCCACATTGATTCCTCTCAGCAAAGCGATGTAGATCAAGAGCTTCCCGACCTTTCTGTGATGTAATGTAAAAATTTGCTCCGGTTATTTCAGGGGGATTTCATACAGCTTGATTGCGGTCTGCAGCGATTGCTGAAGGCGGCGTATCACCTCAAAAGCCGGTTCGAGGCTCTCCCCGATTCCATTCACAAAAAGGTCAATATGAAATTTCAGTGTTGTTCCGATCTGTCTGCCGAAAGGAGTTGAGGGCGGAAGCGCAAAGGGGCGAAGCTGAATCCGTGTTCCGCCACGCGCAGAATCCCGCACGAACCAGGCAAGAAACTCCAGAGAATGCATGCTTTCCAGCGAATAGTCCGTGCAGAGCTCAAATTGGATTAACACTTCATTCTCCAAGCCCCCGTTCGTGCGGAGCAAGGCTGCATGGGGAAGATGGGCGAACCCCGAACTCCCCAACAGCTCCGCGCTGATGGGCTCCAAATTTTCAACTCCGCTCTGGACTTCCGTAATTCCCTTCAACTGCAAAAGGGTAGTGTGAAATGTTTCAATATCAACGGGATAATGGCTCATATGCACTCCTCCAAAAATAATCCTCTACAGTTAAAATGAATAATTCAAAATAAGAGCTTCACACGAGGAGTCATCATAGGCGACCCACAGCTCATCCCCTTCCATTACCCCATATACCGGCTCAATCGTTTGATGAACGGAATAAGTGGTCCCTCCTCTTTCCACCGTAACATGAGCCAGCGGCCGTTCACCTAGCGTACCGGTATACTCCACCGCTATGACTTTGGCAGCCCCCTGCTTTCCTTTAAGCAGCCTGAGCTCCTTGGCATAGTCATCTCTCTTCATTGAGACGGGGATAACCGCCCCCTCCTTGACAGGAAGCTCACGTGGCACAAACAAACTGTTTATTTTGCGGATACGTTCCGGCCCCTCCGTGATCATAACCTCCATAACCATGAGTTGGCGGTTTTGAACGGTTACAGGATATTTTTCGATCCTGATAATTTCCCCCTCCAGGGACAGCTGCTCTGCCTCCTCAAAACGGACCTTTTGCCCGTAGGAGAGGATTCTTGGGGCTCCTCCAATCAGAGCAAGGTTTGCCTGTTCTCCGACCCGGTATTCAAAACCGGCAGGCTGCACGACAGGTACTGTGTAGTGACGGTCATTAGCCCTGAAATGGAGCAGAAGCGCTTGTCCACGTCCCACACTGCCATAGCTGTCCATCCGCTGCAGCACTGCATGGTGTATGATATCAAGCGCCTGCTTCTGCGGCATGTTCTCGCCCGTCACAAAAACCGCACTGTTCTTTCTCCGATTATAGCTGATGACGACGGCGTCACCGACATGCAAACGCTCCAGATAGGAAATTACCTTTTTGATCTCAACCTCCTTCATCCGTTCTTCATCCTCAAAGCGGACGACAAACCGGACCTGTGGCTGATTGTTGACGAGCAGCCCGGTCTCCTCCATCTGGATGATCGTCCCATGCAGAATGACACCGTTCGCGACGGCTTGGGTCTGTTTTCTCAACAGAAGACGCGGAATACCTGCCAAGGCAGTCAAATTAAACAGCGGAATGAACAGCCATACCAGCCAGTTGATGATCAGCGGCCCTCCCTGTTTGACATACTTCCAGAAGCTTTGTGGTGAAATCCGGTCCTCACCCGCATGCATCCACAGGGAAACCTGGGAAGCCGTAACCTCGTGCGCTGTATGATTCTGTAAGTTCATCATTCCGGCAGTTGATTCTTCCCCGGCGTAATAGAGTGTCTCGCTTTCCGATTCCTTGAAAAATTGCAGATCCGGGTGATCCAGCTCTTCGTAGCTCAAATTTCCGAGAAGGCTCGTCACATCCGTAAATTGTCCGGTTTTCTCATTGAACAAATACCCAAGCACGGTGCCTTGGAGTTCATCCTTCGCCGAGGAACCGGCAATGAGCACTTCGTCGTCATTAAGCAGATATACTTTTGCCTGGTATACCGGCTTTGGCGTCGGGACTGCCTTACCCCATTGTTCGGTGGACGCGTTATAAAAATGTGCCTGCTCAGGGTAACGTCCATCCACTCTGATCAGTTTTGTGCTGTCCAGCCCGAGATGACGGGCAAACTGCAGACCAGCCCGGTCCCGGGCTTCAAAGCTGGACTCCTCTTCGTTCTTTATCAGAATTTCCGGGGCACGACGATCAACCCAAATACCACTTAGATAAGCGGTTCTGTCGTCTATAAGATCCGCCTCAATAACCGGGACCGCCATCTCATTATCAAAACTGTCGCTTACTGTATCCAAGCGTTCCGGCCTTGCGGGAAGAAGTTCCTGCTGATTCAGCATCACCTGCTGCAGCTTTCCGCCCTCCACCTTAGCCACATACATCGCCGAGCCGGACGTTTCGCCGGTTATAATTAATTTGCCCCGCCATGAATTCACACCGGACGTTAGATAAGAAGGGACCTGCAGAGTTCCCATGGCCAGTTCCTCGATTTCACCTGATGGATGAAGAACATTCAACTGCAGCCCCAAGTTGTCGTCATAGGTGGTAATGACCAAGCCATCCTGCTGATAGGAGATGGCAAGCACCCCATGGACGTTGGAGAGGATCGTTTCTTCCTTGAGCAATTGCCCGGTTTGCGCATCAAACATTTGAACACGGGAACGCATTCCGTGCTGTTCATCCGTTAGAGCAGCCACTTTACGGCCGTCATCCATATAATAAAGACCTGTTATAAATGTATTGTTATGTACATTTGCGATCTGATCCGTGTAATCCCTCCAAACGAAAATACTCAGAAGGATGGCGGGGATTAAAAATGGCAGATTGATGAGAAGCAATCCTTTTCGTTTCACCCGGCCTCTCTCCTTTCATAATCATAAATCTATGCAATATGTATAAATCCCTTGGTTCTTTCTGGAAGTATACTTTGATTATAATATAGCTGGCTTATATCTTAATTGATACAAATTAACTATTTTCTGAAGCAGCAGGGGACGTAGGAATGCAAATGAAGCTCGCCAAACACGATAAAAGACTATGCCCCGGTAAACCTCGCACGCGGCATAGTCTTTCTTTAATAACCATCAGGAGTCGGAACGAGAATACTGCTTCATGGACACGCTGGACTCTCTTACGATCAGCCGGGGCTCGAATTCCACCCGCTCATATTCGGTATGCTGGGGGGACTGGATGCGCTTCAGCAGCAGCTCCGCAGCCAGACGGCCAACTTCATTGCCCATGATCGATACCGAGCTGATCTGCGGGGTGGTCACGGTTGCCCACAGATTGTTGTCGATCCCGACAACGGCTACGTCCTCAGGCACCCGTACGCCCAGCTCCTTGAAGCGGTTCACAATCCCGATCGCCACCATGTCATTCACTGCATAGATTGCGTCCGGCATATTTTTCAGACTGTAGAAATAGTCCGCCGCCTGCCGCCCCGTTTCAAATGAAAAGTCTTCGCCAAAGTAGACCAGCGAGGCGTCCACCTGTCTTAGCGACTGCTCATAAGCCAGATACCGCTCCTCGATCTTGTCCTTGGGAGCGCCCGCATAGGCGATCCGGGTTCTCCCGATCTGCTGCAGATGCTCCATCACCAGCTTGCCTTCCTGGCGGGCCAGGCCTACGACATCCGCCTTCAGGTCCGGGCTGAGCCTTTTCCCATAATTGATTACAGACACCGGAATCCCGCACTGGTTAATCATGCTCTCCAGCGTTTTCGGGTAAGCCAGCGGAAAAAGAACCAGGCCATCCACATGCATCTTCTTGACCTCTCGCAGGACCTCCAGCTCAAGACGGGCATTGCCGAGCGTGTTAATCTGCACAACCCGGTATCCGTGCTGTTTGGCCGCCTGTTCAACTGACCAGGCAATATCCGGGATAATGGCATTGCGGATATCGGGAACCGCCAGCGCAATCTGCCGGGTCTGGCGGATTTTCAGACTCTGTGCCGAAGTATTCGGAACAAAACCCATCTCTTCCACCACCTGCAGAATACGCGCTTTTGTCTTGGCGCTGATGCCCCCGCTATTATTAAGCGCCCGGGATACGGTAGCGATGCCGACCCCCGCTTGCTTGGCTACATCCTCAATCGTGACCTTTTTTTTATTCGCCATGCGAAATTGCCCTTTCTTATCGAAATCGTTTCCGATGAACGCTGAAAATTTTCATTCTTTGCTTACATTATAACATGAACAAGCTCATAAATCGCAGAACCGACAATCTGCAGCACAACCTCAGCCTAGAAATAGGACTATGATCACATTTTCACAACCAAATTCGATTGACAATATGTCTAAAGTGTGACAATATATTTTTCGGAAACGTTTCCTATTTTTTTAGTTTTAATGTTTTAAGCATTCGAATTTTGAGGAGTTTTCATTTTTAGTTAGAATTGGGAGATGACTTCATTGAAAGCATTAAGATGGCATGGTGTAAAAGACGTAAGAGTGGACAACATCGAAGAACCGGCTGCCCTCAAGGGCAAGGTTAAAATAAAAATTGAATGGTGCGGCATTTGCGGCAGCGACTTGCATGAGTATGCGGCAGGTCCGATTTTCATTTCGCAGAACAGCCCCCACCCGCTCACCAATGAAAAAGCCCCTGTTGTCATGGGACATGAATTTTCCGGTCAGGTTGTTGAGGTCGGCGAAGGTGTGACCAAGTTGAAGGCAGGCGACCGTGTTGTGGTGGAACCGATCTTTGCCTGCGGCAAATGTACGGCCTGCAGACAGGGCAAATATAATCTGTGCGAAAAAATGGGCTTCCTCGGACTTGCCGGAGGCGGCGGCGGTTTCTCGGAGTATGTCGCTGCAGATGAGCATATGGTGCATAAAATTCCGGACAGTGTATCCTTTGAGCAGGGCGCTCTCGTGGAGCCTTCGGCAGTTGCGCTGTACGCCGTTCGCCAAAGCCAGTTCAAGGTCGGAGACCGTGCGGTCGTGTTCGGAGCCGGTCCGATCGGACTGCTCGTCATTGAAGCACTTAAAGCATCCGGCGCATCGGAAATTTATGCGGTGGAGCTGTCCGCTGAACGCAGAAATAAAGCGGAAGAGCTGGGAGCCATCGGCCTTAACCCTGCGGAAGTGGATGTCGTGCAGGAAATCCACCGCCTGACAGACGGCGGCGCTGACGTCGCTTATGAGGTAACAGGCGTGCCGGTCGTATTGACTCAGGCCATTGAATCCACCAAGCTGAGCGGCCAGATCATGATTGTCAGCATTTTCGAGAAAGAAGCATCCATTCATCCGAACCGGATTGTCATGCAGGAGCGCAACATCGCCGGCATCATCGGTTACCGCAACGTGTTCCCTGCTGTCATCAGCCTCATGAATCAAGGCTACTTCTCCGCAGAGAAGCTGGTTACCAAACGTATCGGTCTGAATGATATTGTGGAGCAGGGCTTTGAAGCACTGCTGAAAGAGAAAAATCAGGTGAAAATCCTCGTTTCTCCAAATCTATAATATTGAAAAACGAAAATAGCCGGACAAGGCGGATCATTCCACACCGGCTATTTTTTCTTTTATGTAACAATTATATATAGTTTACTGTCTTTTTTTATTATTTCGTATACTCTCTCGATTTTCCCAAAGCAACTTACGAAGATTAGACTTCGAACCTTCAATCTTAAAATGAGGAATATGATGTTCTTTCGCAATAGGAATGCAGCTCGTTGTTGCCTCATGGGAGTTTGCAGTAAGAAGATAAAAAAGCGCATCGGCTCGACGCAGCTTCGGATGTATTCTGGATGGCGTTTCTCCACTATCATGATGGATTTCAGCTCCCGTTTCCTCGACAACGGAGTCGAACCATTTCTTTAATCCTCCGATGATGACAATCTTACACCCTTCGAGGAAGGGTTCGGCTTTGGTACCAGTCTGCCTATATTTCTCTTTTGACCCGGCAGCGGTGCTTCCGTGGATTGACCGCTCTTTTTTTAGCTTCTCCTTGGTGAAATATTCCTTTTCATACCTGGTGAAGAGTTTGGACAATCGGGCATGCTCTCCGCCGTGAGCAACATTAAACAAACACGGATCACCATCTTGAGGATTTTGAATTTCAATATCCTTTTCATACAATGGGAACCGATGAGTTGGGTCAGACAGATCCACACAGTAGTATTTGAAGTGTTCACCAAGTTCAATATATCCCATATATTGGGTCATTGGGGCATAGGCATCATCCCCTTGGAAAAGAACCCGAATCATATAATTTGTGGAACCATCAGATTTACGTGTTGGTGTACATTCAACTTCAGCTTCATGCTCTATAACCAAGGAATTTACCAATGACTCAGGAATATTGAAAGCTGCGCCGTTTTCCAGCTTAATATAACCACCATGATCCAATCTATAAAAGGTACCCATTTGTGAACGGGTAGTTTCATCGTTTTGAATACTTCCCTTTGGATCAGGTATTTTTACTTCTTCCAGAAGCAATTCCAGGGCATTCATGAGCTGAAAGTGATCGTTTATTTTTCTTCTTAGCTCTTCCCGCTCTGTCCGGATTTCAAGACCGCTTTTCAGTTGAGCAAAATTTTGATCAATACCTTGATTCAGATACTCTAACAGCATCTTTCCTGCTTCGTTCAAAGATATATGGATAGAGGGTTTTTCCTCCTTCATTTGCTTTAGAGCCGCTTCATACCTTTGAACTGTCCGTTGTTCGCCAGCTATTAACTTTTCTATTTTATCCTCATAATTTTGAATGTTTAGCTGCTCATTTGCTATTTGCTTTTCAAGTGTTTCCTGAAGGTTGTATATTTGATCGTTCAGATGATCCTTTTCGATTTCCAGGTCAGTGGTTTTATTGCGATAAAATTGCGTAACTTCCTCCATTTCAGACAACTTTGCCTGCAAAGAGACATTCTCAGATATTAAAAGTTCGCTTTTTTGTTGTAAACGAGTCTGGCTTTTTTCCAAGCTCCTCATTTGTTTCTTTAAGCTTTCTGCCTCTTGCTCTGCCTTTACTCTTAGATCCCGCTCCTTTGCAACGAGAGAGTTCTCTTTTTCTTCTTTAGTTTCATCTTTTGAAAAAGTCAGATCTTCAGTCACTGCCACTTCCTTTGAAACATCAGTAAAGGTTGTCATCTGCTTCCCAAATTCAATGAGGCGCTGCTCTATGTTGTTATCATTTATAGGAAACATTCGCAATCCCCAATAAAAGTGGGCCGGTCCATATTTCTCGATGATCCTGCATTCTTCAGACAAAAATTTATCCACGGCAATTTCTTCAGGTTCGCCATAGATATCGAATATAAGATTAAAGATTTGCTGGTAAAACAATATTTTTGTTTTTTCTTTTGAATACTTCGTTCTTAATAAGGTGATTAGTTGAGAATCAGGAAAAGGTTTATTAGAAAAGGTTTTGATGCGGATATTCATATTTAATGCGAAAGCTCTTTTTTTCTGATCAGTAGACTCTTTTAACAGGAGTGATAATTCACTTAAGGGAAATGGAGAATTCATCTGCTTCAAAATAGCCAGGTTAAAGCCTTCACTTAATTTTACCTCGATCTCATCCGCCAACATTCCAAAAGTTTTCAAGAGTTTTTTACTTATCATCTGCTTCACTCCATTAAAAAGTTTGATTATAAATAAATAACCTCAAAACAGACGAAAAACGCCAGATTGAGGTCATTGATAGTAGAATATAAGACTTATTATACCTTTGCGACAGTCAGACGAAAAGGTGATATCTTAAGGTTCTCATTCCCTGCATCCGCGCGAAAAAAGCCGGAGAAGGAGATCACTCCATTCCGGCTATTTTTCATCTATGAATAAACAGGATGCCCAGTATGATTACAGGCGGAAACGGGATGGTTCATTCTTGATCTGGCTCCACGTGTAGCGCAGCATCCATATATCCCAATCCGTGATCACCTGGGAGTTGCCTGCCCACATAATGGTGGGGACAGGAAAACCTCCCGGCGGGCGATCCTGAGGCTGATAAAAATCAGGCAAGCCGAAGCCATGCCCTATTTCGTGGCTGACAATCACATTCGTGCTGGAGTTAACAGTGCTGAGGATATAATCCTCGGACATCCGCTGCCCCCAGTCTCCGCCGGCTCCTCCACCAAAGTTGGTAGTCCCCCAAAGGTACATGTCAAATCGTTTATCTAATCCGCCGGGATATTGATAGTTCGGATCGTTAAAATGGTCAAATCTCGACAAAGCGCTTGGCGCCACCGGCAGCTTGGCGGGAATGCGCGGATCGGTTTTGCTCAAATCGTCGATGATATAATCCGTATATACGATTTCATTTGGCTGCTTATTCAGAATCTGATTCGCATTGGTAACCGCCCAGCCAACAACTTTGACTTGAATTTGGCCGTATGGCCAGCCGTCATAACCTTGAAGATGCTTGGTCCAGTTATCCATTTGGCGCTGAAGCATGGCCGCGATATCTCTACGCTGCTGAAGTGTAACCGCTTTGTCAGACTGCCAGCGTACCACATAATTTATGGTCCCTTTTCCCGCGAAAATCTGATCAAATATCAGATTCCTTCTGACGGTAGAACCTTCCCTGACCATTCTATTATTCCAAACCCATTCAATAGACGATCTGTAAGCAGACGGCATATCCGCAGGCGTCAAGGCAGCAACTGAAGGGGAAGTATTTTCAGAACGATCACCGGCATTGGCGGATAATGAGGCCCCTGTCGTTGTTAGAAGCAATATAGCAGCTATCATTGAAGTAAATAACGTGCGGATCCCTCTCATCTTGAACATGGAATTACCTCCTTCTTGTCATTGAGAATGCATGCAGACAATGACCGGCGGTACACCTCCAATCTATTAAAAGGAGTTATTTCCAACTAAATAGAATAAATTGGATGATCAAATTCTAACATTAACAATCAACAAATTGTAGTGACATTTGACATAAAACTTCTTTTACTAGAAAAATTAGTATAAAAGTCTGATAGAAAAAGGCCGTCCAAGGAGCTTCCCTGAACGGCCGTTTTATAGTTCATTTATTGCACTCAGATTGCCATTCACACGAATTATCTGGTGTTTGCCGCACTTTTCAAGCGGCGTGCAATCTCAGCAAAATCCTCTTCTGAAATGCCTGGAGCAAACTCTTCCTCCACTTCCGGATACTCCGGTACAGGCACGCCTTTCGGAACCCCATGTATCACTTCAAGCGGCTGCCCGTCTTCTGGATGAGTCCCTTTCCAGATTTGGTCAATCGTCTTGAAGTCGCTGTCACTATAAGTGTAGAGCTTGGTATGAACACCCTTCTCCTCATATTTTCTTGCTTCGCTGAATTTCCTGTTATCCAGTGAAGGAATAGGAATCAGCTTGGTCACGTCCACACCTGTCGCCACTTCCAGCGCTTTGGCGTATGCCACCACATGAACGCCTCCCCGTACGAGCAGGAAACCCACAACCTCTCGGGCGGACGGATGATCGGTCATTTCGTACACCTTCATTTTGTGAGTTCTTGCCCCGACCTCAAGGAAGAAATTATGCAGCAAGTCCTCGATCAGATTGCCGCTGTTGAACACGTTGTCGCCTGTCCACGGTCTGCCCATGGAATCCAGCGGCATTGCACCTTGTCCTCCGGCAAGGAACGGCAGAGAAAGGCGGACGTCTCTGACGGACTGCAGGGGTGTCTCATCCGGCTTGCCCGGTGCAGTGGAACCCTGCAGACAATGATTGATGGCATGGGACACAAGCTCCACATGACCGAGCTCTTCGGCCGTGATACTTGTGACCAGATCGTAAAACGGACGAAGCTTGCTTTTGCTGCGGAAATTAAAGGATTGATACAGGTAATTATTCAAGGTCGACATTTCTCCGAATTTTCCGCCAAGCAGCTCCTGCACGGCAGCGGCTGCGTTCGGCTCAGGGCGGTCCACTTTGGGAATCTCAATCAAAATCTCGTCCAGGCGTTTAAACATTTCGTTACCTCCAATTCAGATTTAATCAAGGAAAACTGGAGCTGAAAGAAACATCCGGCAGAGCTCATTGGGAACATCCAAAATATCCCATACCCTTTCAATAAACATCGTTAGGTGTATATAAACTGAATTCATAGAATTTTCATAATTTATGGTCAGTTTCCAAGCTGGAAGAAAAACACAAGTGGCACACAGCCTGTCGACCGGAGATGGCTTCAGAAAACACGGCTGCACTTTTCTGCAAATGGATGCCTTTAGTCACATAAAAAAATAGGAATCTGCTCAGAGAGGAATTTTTTGCCGAATGTGTTACTCTATACAGGTCATTATAAAGAAGATTTATACAGGGGGAAATATGCTTAGAAAAATATGGTTGACTTTTGGCGTACTCACGATCTTCGCAGGATTGCTGGCAGCATGCAGCGATGACCGGAATAACGGCAGCTCCGAACCTGTTAACACCGTTCCTTCCAAGACAGAAAGCAGTCAACAAGCAAGCGAAGAGCCAAGATCAATCGATCTTGGAAAAGCAGAAAAAGGAATCTACACCAACAACTATTTTGGCGTTTCTTTAAGCTATCCTGAAGAATGGCATGTGCTGGACACGGAAGCCCTCAATGAGGTGGCGGAGGTCGGCTCGGATACAATTCAAACGGATAGTGCATTAGAGAAGAAGTCCCTGGAATGGGCACAAAAAAGAGTGCTGAATCTGTTCGGAGCGTCCGAGCTCCCTTTGAGCGAAAGCACTCCAAATACGTCAGTTATGGTGGTAGCGGAAAAAATCCTCAAGCTGCAGAACATCAACTCAGGCGCCGAATATTTGGAGGCGTCCAAAAAAATATTGATGAAATCAGAGCTCCCCTATGAGTTTGAGCCTATTAAACCTGTAACTGTAGGCGGCAAGACGTTCGCCGTGATGAAGGCGTCTATTGATTTTGGCGGCAATGAAATCATTACGCAATATTACTACAGCATCCTTTTGGATAATTATACTTTTAATATCATCACGACCTCTTACGATGACGAAAGTCAGGCTGTAGTACAAAAGATTATCGACTCGGTTACATTTAGATAGAAAAGATACAGAACTCAAAAAAGACAGGTCCCCTGGCAGAGACCTGTCTTTTTGCTCTATACGGTGATCTTATTCCGTTCTGGAATACTAGAGATAGGTGGTTCATTCGTTTTTTCTGCGAGATCATTGTTATTCATCCAGGTAGCGGCTCAGCTCTTCTGTATACCGTTCAATAAAGTTCAAAATCAGCTTCTGCTCGTGCGGAGAATAGCTGTCGAAATCCCGGTCGATATCCGCGCTGCGGGATTCGTGATACCGATAATGGCCTTCAAACGCAAGCTGTCCAAGCTCTGTTAGCCGAAAATGGACTTCCTTCTTATTGCCCTCCAATTGATACTTGGAAATCAGGTTTTTGGACACCAGCTTGGTAATCGTTTTTGAGGCCGTCCCCTTCGTAATATTTAATATATGGGAGAGCTCTGTAAGATTGGAATCCGGATGGCGGCCGATGGCTTCAATCATATGGATTTCCGAATAATATAGTAACATGCCTGCCACGTATTCTTTTGGCCGTTTATTGAGGAGATTATAGATTTCGAACATCCGGCCCAAGGCCAGATCCACTTGGATATGAAACCGATCCAATAAAAACGCCCCTCTTAAAAAGTATCGCCCAGCATCGGACGGACCGTAAGCTCCTCGACAACCGCCTGCGGGCTTAAGGTAAGCATTGCTGCAACCAATATGCCGATGTCGCTGGCTTCCAGCAAGCGGTCCGGGTCCGTCCGTTCATCAGGCACACGCTTCTCCGTAAACGTGCCCCCCGGATGAATAAGCGTCACTCCAACCCCGGCCGGCTTCAATTCCTCCCGCAGGCCCAATGTGTAATTCCGGAGTGCTGCTTTGGAAATGCCGTAGAGTGAGGTATCCGCTCGCAGCGCCGCCGTGGACCCGATCACAAATATCCGCGGGTATTCACCCTCCCGGATCAGCGGCAGCAATTTTTGCACCCAATTGTAGTTGGATATGACATTGGCCTGCAGGATGCGCTCCAGCTCATGGGCGTCAGGCTTCGTAACTGAACGGGTGTCGTCAAAGAAAGCGGCAGCATTCAAGATGAGCACGTCCGGATGAAATTGCTGTTCCTTCATATAAAGGATGAGCTTATCCGGCGCCTCATGGATCGTTTGGTCTGCAGGGTAGACGAGCGTGTGCTCCGCAAGACTGGATTTGGCTTGGGCTAACGCTTCTCCGCTTCGGCCAACCAGCAGCAGTTGATGGCCGGCGCGAGACAGCTGCCGGGCAATCGCGTATCCGATCCCCCGGCTGCCACCCGTGATAATAACCCTCATGATAATTCCTCCACTACAACTTGGATTCCGCCCGAAGACCCGGTTAAATAAAATATTCCGTATCTTTGCTTATTACCGGATTATTGATTTCCATATAGATTTTTTCCACGATTTTCAGAAGCTCCATATCATTTCGGTTTCGCGGCCTTTCGAACGGAACTTCAAAAATTTGCTGGATACGTCCGGGACGCGGGCTAAGAAGCACAATCCTTGTTGCCAAATATACGGCTTCCGACACATCATGCGTAATAAAGAAAATCGTCTTCTTTTCTTTCTGCCAAATGCGTATCATTTCATCCTGCAGGGTCAGCCGGGTGAGATGGTCCACCGCGCTGAAGGGCTCATCCATGAGAATGACGCGCGGATCGGCAACGAGCGTGCGGGCAAGACCTGCCCGCTGCCGCATTCCTCCGGAAAGCTGATGGGGATACTTGTCCTCGAACCCGGCAAGTCCTACTAGCTCTATCGTTTTCTGCACCCGGTCGCGGCGATCATCACGGCTGACGCCGGCAATCTCCAAGCCGAATTCAATATTACGGCGGATGCTTCGCCATGGGAACAGTGCCGAATCCTGAAAAACAACGCCGATCTCGCGGCTCGTTCCGGATTGCGGAACCTCGTCCAGCAGCACCTCTCCGCTGGTTTGGGAGAGCAGACCGGCGGTAATTTCGAGCAGTGTGCTTTTCCCGCAGCCGCTTGGACCGAGCACACACACAAATTCGCCATCCCGCACCGTCAGGTTGATATCCTGCAGCGCATAGGTTTGCTCTTCATCGATATTTTCGTACTCCTTGGTGATGTGTCGAAGCTCGATCGTAGGCATGAAATCAGCTCCTTTCCATTCCCCCTATTATTTGTCCGATTTGTATTTGCCCAGCTTCAGCCTCTTGGCCACATGCTCCGCAAAGGTGTTGTCAACCGTGCCGTCCACCGAAATTTTGTCCCGCTGCATTCCATATTCAGTCAACAGATCCTCGGTGACCTGGAGGCGTTTCGTATCAACGATCGGGTCGTTCTCCCAGAGCACGCTTTCCGATTCAATCGCGGTACGGGCCGTCTTCTCATCCAGGTTCAAATATTTAGCCGCCCAGGGAAGGAATTCATCCATATGTGTTTTGGCATATTCGTTGGCATAGAAATACACCTCCAGTACACGTTCCACAACTTCAGGCTGTTCGTTGATCAATTTCTCGCTGGCAACCAGCACCCCTGTTTGATATTCAGGCATAAACTCCCAAGTCTTGGCGAGCACAGTTCCCTTGCCCGATTGTTCCGCCATCGTGGCAAACGGCTGGTGAATAATCGTGGCATCCACTTCACCGGATTCAAACGCGGCATAAGCGGATTGATACACGCCATTCGGTACGAGCTGAACATCCTTTTTCGGGTCAATGCCGTTCTGCGAGAGCACGTCCATCAACGTAAGGGCCATACCGCCGATGGGCTGTGCGGAGCCAACGACCTTGCCCTTTAAGTCCGCAAACGATTTGATCTCAGGCTTGGCGATAATCCAGTAGGCGCCGCGGCTTCTCCACATGTTGCTGACAACTTTGATTTTAACGCCATTGACAATAGCAGGAATGTAGGTACCCGGATCTCCGTCCGCGATGTCGACTTCTCCGGCTCCGAAAGCGGCTACCGGGTTGATCGTATCAACGAAGTTCAAGTGAATTCCGGCCTCTTCATACCATCCTTTGGAGATGGCGAACTGATTGGCGATCCCCGTCATCCCCTTGGAGAAACCGGCGGTAATCGTGACTTCCTTATTGTCGCGCCCTTTCCAAGGCGGCTTCCCGGCAGCAATATCCACTGTCGTATTGTCCAGCGCGCTTGAAGCTGCTGCTTCCGTACCACCGCCCGCTTCAGATGAACTTGAGGAAGCAGAATCACCCTTGGAAGAAGAGCCGCAAGCCGCGAGTGTAAAAACTAACGATAACGCGATGACTGCACCTATTGTTTTGTTAAACCGTTGTTTTGAGTACATGTTCTTCTTTCCCACCCTTTTTCAGTTTAAACTCAGATGTTACGGCTCGGCATCCAGCGGCGGCATACCAGTCTCTCGATCAGGTTGATCAGCCCGACGAACAGCACGGACAGTACCGTCACCACAATAATGATCAGATGCAGTCTTGGCGTGTTCAGGACAGCCTGGGATTCATTCAGCAAAAATCCCAAACCGTTCTTGGCCGCAGCCATCTCGGCAAATACCACGCCGGTGATCGCTGTAGCAGCCGTCACCCGCAATCCATTAAAAATGGAAGGCAGCGCCGAGGGCAGCAAAACCTTGAACACCGTTTGCGCCCGGCTGGCTCTAAATACTTTGGCCAGCTTCAAATGCTCGACCCGGGTTTGCTTGGAGCCTGTCACGGTGTTGTACAGAATATTGAAGAAGCAGAATAGAATCACCAGGATGACCTTGCTTTTGAATCCAACGCCGAACCATACGATGAGCAACGGCATGATGGCCGTTTTCGGAATGGCCATGATCGCAGCCATGAACGGGTCAATCAGCTTCTCCAACAACGGGAATGAGACAAACAGCACGCCGAGGCCGATGCCCGCCACAACGGAAATGGCGTAACCGAGCGCTACCTCCTGCAAAGAAACGAACAGATGCGGCCAAAGGGTGTTTTCTTTTAACATATAAATGAATTCCTCAAAAATCTGCGATGGCGAGGCCAGGAAAACCCGGCTTACCCACTCATTGGACACCGCCAGCTGCATGCCTGCCAGCAGTACGGCAATAAACACGATGTGTACGGTTCTGATCCACAGGTTCTTCACTTTTGTGTCTTTTTTGGTGCGCACCGCCATGTGATATCCCCCTTTCCTCCCGATGCCCCAGCGGCTACCTCAAGTGATACAAGGAACCATGAACTTCGACGTATTGCTCGGACACACCATCCAGCCCGCTGTTCAATCCGACCAAAAACGGCCGTTCGCCCCTGGCCTGCAAATACTTCCAGGCTAATCCTTCAAGATCGGGCTCAATAAATATCAGTTGAAAGTTTCCAAGGTGCAGGGCTTGCTTCTTGCCCTTCCAGTAGTCATCATATACAGCCTCCCCGGCCTCGAGGCTGAGCCATTTAGCCCACTGGCTTACCGTCTCCTGCAAATCGCGTACCGTAAAAGCCACATAATCCAGGGCAAGCGGACCGCGAGCGTGATCCGCGATGGTTCCATTTGCCGTCAGATCAGCCCTTCTCGCCTCATCGGAATCGTCCCATTGGATAAAGAAAGGAAGCGGCAGTCCTTCATCCGGCAATCCGGCGAACAAGAGCTTCCATTGCAGCAATTTCCCGTCCGGTCTTCTGCGGGAGCAATCCACGGGACCGATCACCTCCAGGCCCTGAGCGGCCAATTGGGCCGCCAGCTCATCGATCTGTTCGGTTCGCAGTGCAATCCGGCTGAGCCCTTTGACATATCCGTCTCCTGCCAGTGTATCGACCAGCCCATACCGGTGCGTCTCCTGGTGGGGGGGCAGCAGCTTCGGGTCGAAGATGCCAATCCATTCGATATAACGCAGATCGAAATACGTCAGTGCGTTATACGTTCCTATGGACTCATGTCTTCCGCCCTGTACCGTATGAATCCCCAGTTTGGCAAGCTCTGCAGGCGCATGCTCGGGCTTATCCACAAAATGTACCGCATGGTCAAATGTTAAACGGGCTCCCATGGCTGATTCCTCCTTCTGTAATTAGGGATGAATGATGATTTTGCCGAAAAATTCCCGCTCTTCAATCAGACGGTGCGCTTCTCTGATGTCATCCAGCGGAAGCACGCGGTCAATGACCGGCTTGAGCTTTTTACGGCTTACCAAATCCAGCAATGTGTGCAAGTCCCGTTCTCCCCAGCCGTTGGACCCGATAATCGAGATTTCTCTGACCCAGACGTATCGCAGATCGGTGACGGCCTCAAATCCCGTCGTCGCTCCGCAAGTCAGAATCCGCCCCCCTTTACGGGTCGCTTTGATGCTCTGCGGCCAGGTGGCTTTCCCCGTATAGTCCACCACAACATCCGCGCCTTGCTTGCCCGTCAGGCTCCATACTTCCTTGGAAAAATCCGTTTTATTGTAATTGATCACATGATCTGCTCCGAGCTTCTTCAGCTTCTCCGCCTTGCTGTCGGAGCCGGCTGCCGCGATGATGCGGGCCCCGGCCAGCTTGGCGATCAGCACGGCGGCATTTCCAACTCCGCCGCTGGCTCCCAGAATGACGATAGTCTCGTTAGCCTGCAGCTTGCCCTGCGTGATGAGCATTCTCCAGGCTGTTCCATATGCGATGGGCAGTGCCGCCGCTTCATCAAAGGAAATGTTATCGGGAAGTGGAATCAGATTTCCGGCCGGAACCTTTACATATTCCGCCAGCCCTCCCGTCGTATCCTCGCCCAAGGCCCCTTTGCCCGGAATATGCGGGTCGATCAGGACACGGTCTCCTGGCGTGACATTTGCCACTCCTTGACCGACCTCTTCGACGATGCCCGCAACATCGCCGCCTGAAATATGCGGCAGCTCCAGCTTTCTGCCGGGAATTCCCCTTCTCACGAATATATCCAGATGGTTAAGGGATACAGACTTTACTTTAACCAGGACTTCACCGTGATCGGCCACCGGTTTCGGATAATCTCCCACGACAACGTTATTGCGATCTCCATGTTCAAGAATTAGCGCTGCTCTCATGATGGTGTGCTCTCTCCTTTTTGTAATTGTTCAGCCAGCATTTGCTTCAAGCGTGTCCGGTCCACTTTCCCGGGACCTGTCAGCGGAAAAGCGTGCAAATCATAAATCTCGCGTGGATGTGCGTAGGCCGGCCCCCGTTCAATGAAAAATCGTTTAATTTCCTGCTTGTCGATGGGCTGCCGCGTAACCACGAAAGCGGCGGGCACCTCCCCTTTGAGTGCATGAGGGATCGGGAGAACACAGGCATCCTCGATGTGCGGATGCTGCAGAAGAATGTTCTCGACTTCCTTCGGGTACACATTCTCTCCGCCCACATTGATCATGTCGTCCTTGCGTCCGACGATGTAGACGTACCCCTCGTCATCCTGCCATGCCATATCTCCCGTCTTCAGCCAGCCGTCCTCTGTTATCCGTTTTTTGGTCACCTCCGGAAGGTTCCAGTATCCGTCCGCAACGCCCGGATTGCGCACCCACAGCTCGCCGATTGTTCCCGCAGGGACGTCTTCTTCCAACAGGCTTACAATCCGAATGGAACCTCCCGGCAGGGGAAAGCCGGCTGAGCCGGGCTTATGCATGCCTTTCCTTGATTCCAGAACGACAGGCCCGCCTTCTGTGAGACCATACCCTTCGTACACCTCGATCCCCATCCACTTGCTGATATCCTCCAGGAGCTCCACCGGGGCATCGGATGAACCGCATATGGCATACTTCAGTGAGCCAAGATCGTAGGAAGCGGATGACTCCTTCAAATGAGTTACGAGCATGCGGTAAAGTGCAGGCACACCGGAAATATAGGTGCATCGATGCGTCTCAATCGTTTGTAATATTTCGGCTGGCTCCGGCGCCGGAAGAATGACAGCAGAAGAGCCGGAATAAAACACGGCCTTCATGGACAGCATGGCGTTCTTGTGATACAGCGGCAGTGAAATGACAATCCGGTCGTCGTGCTGCAAATCGCGAATTTGCGCAATCGCGGTGACATTCCACAGCTGCCCGCCATGCGTGAGGCGACAGCCCTTGGGATTTCCTGTGGAGCCGGAAGTGTATGGGAGCAGGCATAGGTCGCCTTCCCGGGTCGGATATACATCCAGATCAGGATTCTGGGACGGCAGAAGTTCGTCGTATACTAACGAGTTCAATCCAAAGTCGGACGGATAGGATTCTGCAGTGCAGATTACGCTGGACACGACGTCTGCCTGTTCCTGAATGATCCTCGCCTTGTCCCCCATGGATGCGTGATATACCAATATGCGGCTGCCGCTATCCCTATAGATATAAGCCAGCGTGTCCGCACCCAGCTTCGAATTCATAGGTACGGGAACCGCTCCGATGGACATCAATCCGAAGCATATTTCCAAAAAACGAAAATCGTTGGCAAATAACACCGCCACCCGGTCTCCCGGCTGAGTGCCAAGTCCTGCAAACAGGTTGCCTGCCTGATTCGTACGGCTCCCAAGCTCCCCGTAGCTTATCGTTCTGCCTTGAGCGATAATGGCTGGGCTTGAAGGTGCACGGGAAACCGAGGAATGGATGATGTCTGCAAAATTGTATGTGTTCATCGCTGCTCCACCTTTTTTTCTGAATATCGTTTTCTCGCTACTCCTGTTTGGAACTGAACAATCCCCTTCCTATCGCGATCTGTTTGCCGGATACGTCGGTGGCGACAATATCGGCGATACTGACGGTTCTCCCCAGCTTGACCACCGTAGCGGTAAAGAGCAGATCACCCGCCCGGCCTGGCCGCAAATAGTCGATTTTGAGATCGACCGTTGGCACCGGCTGATTGAGCCGGCTGAACACCGCGAAATATCCGGCGATATCGATGACCGTTGCCAGAATGCCCCCGTGGATATATCCATCGGCCGATGTGTAAAAAAGCTCATTATAGGGCAGCCGGATCGTAATCGATTGATCGTTGATTTCCTCGAGCCGGATGCCAAGAAATTGATGGAACCTGGAACCGGTCAGGACCGGCTCAATTTCCTCACGGCTTAATAGCGCAGTCATTCTAGATGTCCCCCCCTTTTTTGTTCGCCCTTGAAACATTTTTAATCATACTAAACCGGTAGGAAATTAATGTCTAATTGAACTTTTCTATTAGTTCAAGGGATTTTCTATAATCATTGACTCATGACCCTCCGTGTTTTATAGTTCTCACTAAACTTCGTACAATGAGGAGAGCATTCATGGAGACGCTGCTCGAACATGTCTATCAGATCCGCCTCCCTCTTCCCTTTCGTCTGGACCATGTGAACAGTTATTTGATTCAGGACGAGCACGGATGGAGCGTGATTGACCCCGGGCTGGATACGCCCACAACCAAAAACGTATGGCTCCGGACGCTGCGTCATTTCAATCTTCAGCCCTCGGATATCAAAAGGATTTTCATTACTCATTTTCATCCTGATCATTACGGGTTTGCGGGAACGATGCAGCGCTGGACTCATGCCGAAGTGATCGCAAGCCCCCGAACGTTCGCCTTGGCCGAGCGATATTTCAGCAATGAGCAAGCGGGGCGAGATTTCCATTATTACCGGAAGTGCGGCATGCCTGAGCAGCTCGCTGAAGAAGTGACCGTGCTGGATTCACAATTGCTGGAACAAATCTCTCCAATTGAGGGTAATAGGGTGAATTTGCAGGAACATGAAACGGTCATGCTCGGCGGCAAACCGTTTAAAATCATTGTTGGCGGCGGACATGCCGCAGGAAGCACGGGGTTTTGGAATGAGAAGGAGCGTATACTGATTGGCGGGGATATGCTGCTGCAGAAAATCACGCCAAACATCACATATTCTTACGAAGATGATGAGGAAGATAATCCGCTGCAGCAATATTTTGATACGTTGAATGCGTTACAACGCCGGAATATCCAAACTGTTCTGCCCGGTCACGGACCGGTCTTTCATCCAGATCCCGGCTTTATCGAAACTGTGATTTCCCACCATGAGGAGCGTCTTGATCACATTTTAGGCATTGTTCAGGATGATGGAAAAGATGCACTCAGCGTTTATAACATCTGCCTGCGGCTGTTTCGCAAGGTATTCAACACGGATAGCGCCAGATTTGCGCTGGGAGAAACGGCAGCCCATCTGCGTTTCCTGGAAAAGCAAAAACTCTTGCATTTGCATGAGTCCGGAGGGGTGTATTATGTTGTGGCCCCATGAAAAAAAGAACCTTCAACAACTCTCTCAAGCTGATGAAGATTCTTCGGGTTCAATGGGTTCTCTCTGCTTACTCCGGATTGGAAGAAGGATACAAATGACACGCAACCTGCCGCCCACGCGCCGCCTCGGCAAATACGGGCTGGATCTTGCTGCAAATGTCCATGGCTGCCGGGCAGCGGTTATGGAATGCGCAGCCGCTTGGCGGGTTCTCGGGACTTGGCACGTCACCCTTCAGGACGATTCGCTGCAGATCCGCTTCCGGGTCGGCGACCGGAACAGCGGACATCAGCGCTTTGGTGTACGGATGCAGTGGCTCCTGAAAAATTTCCTTTGTCGGCGCCAGTTCCACCAGTTTTCCCAAGTACATAACGCCAACCCGGTCGCTGATGAATTTCACGACAGAAAGATCATGGGAGATGAACATATAAGTCAGGTCGTACTGCTCCTGCAGATCCTTCATCAGGTTCAGCACCTGCGCCTGAATGGATACGTCCAGGGCGGATACCGGTTCATCGCAGACGATGAATTTCGGATTCAGGGCGAGCGCTCTTGCAATGCCGATCCGCTGCCGCTGTCCTCCGGAAAATTCATGGGGATAACGCCCGGCATGGTAGGAAGACAGTCCGACGACCTCCAGCAGTTGGCCAACCCGCTGCTTAAGCTCCGTTTTGCTTAAATTTTCATGGGTGATCAAGGGCTCCTCCAGCACCTGCTGCACCGTCCATCTGGGATCAAGCGAAGCAAAAGGATCCTGGAACACCATTTGCATATCAGTCCGGAATTTGCGCAATTGCTCGGGATTCAGACTGCGCACGTCCGTGCCGTTGAATAGAATCTCGCCATCCGTAGGCTCAATCAGTCTAAGGATCGCCCGGCCGGTCGTGGATTTGCCGCAGCCGGATTCACCCACAATAGCGAGTGTTTCTCCCTTTTGCACCGTCAGGGTCACACCGTCAACGGCCCGGACTGCTCCCACCTGTTTGGAAAATAAGCCTTTTTTGATCGGATAATGCTTCTTCAAGTTGCGAACCTCAAGCAGTGTGCTCATGATATCCCTCCTGCTGCAGCAAACAGCGGCATTTATGCCCTGCTTCCACTTCTTCCAGCTCAGGCGCATTGGCACGGCAGATGTCCTGGGCAAATTGACAGCGCGGCGCAAATCTGCAGCCTTCCGGCATTTCCAGCGGATTCGGTACCTGCCCGGGGATGGAGGCCAGCCGGTCCTGCTCGCTGTTGAGCTGCGGCAGGGAAGCCAGCAGACTTTTGGTATAAGGGTGCTTCGGATTTTTGAAAAGAGTCTTCACATCCGTCTCCTCCACGACCTGACCGGCGTACATGATGACGACCCTGTCACACATTTCCGCAACTACGCCCAGATCATGCGTGATCATCAGGATGGACGTGCCTTCCGTCCGCTGCAGCTCTCTCATCAGATCCAGAATCTGCGCCTGAATGGTCACATCCAGCGCTGTTGTCGGCTCGTCTGCGATAAGCAGCTTCGGGTTGCAGATCATGGCCATCGCGATCATTACCCGCTGCCGCATCCCGCCGGACAGCTCATGCGGATAGGAGACAGCGACTTTCTCCGGGCGGGGAATTCCGACCTTGGTAAGCATTTCCACGGCCCGCGACATCGCTTCCTTCCTGCCTACGCCTTGATGATATCTGACGGCCTCGGCAATTTGCTTGCCCACCCGGAATACCGGATTGAGCGAGGTCATTGGCTCCTGAAAGATCATGGCAATGCGGTTGCCGCGGATTTCGCGCATTTTTCGTTCTGAAAAGGCGAGCATGTTCTCACCCTCCAGACGAATCTCCCCGGCGGCCACCTTTCCCAGCCCTTTGGGGAGAAGCTGCATAATGGACAGGGATGTAATGCTTTTTCCGCAGCCGGATTCGCCGACGATCCCGAGGGTCTCTCCTTTATCCACCGCCAGATCCACGCCATCCACCGCCCTGATCACACCTGCGGCTGTTTTGAATTCTGTGCGCAGGTCCGTCACCTCAAGCAGCTTGGCCATATCTCCGTCCCTCCTGTTCCAATATAATCAAAATCATTGGGGTATTCTGTTAGCCTGATGCTCGTTCGATATTCAAGCTCCAGTTGCTTATTTACCGGCATCCAAATATTTCAGCGCAGTCAGCGCGTATACTTTGGCCGATTGAATGATCTGCCACACCGGCGCTTTTTCATTGAAGTTATGAATGGTCGGCAGCTCGGCCGGACCATACTGCAGGACAGGAATGTCGTACTTGCGGAATGCGCGCGCATCGCTGGTCGCCCACTGCAGCACGCCATACGCCTCCTTGCCGCTCACCTCGGCAATCGATTCCACCAGATCGTGCACGATGTCCGTGGTTGGTGGCGTCCAGTTGGCATTTCCAAAGAAGCCAAACTGCTTCAGTTCGCTATGGATGCCCACGCCTGCCAGCAGCTCCTTTGCTCTGGCCAATACATCCAGGTAGTCCACGCCAAACGGTACACGCGAATCGACCTGCACGGTACAGCGGTCCGCTACCACATTCACTTTGGTTCCGCCCTGGATCGTTCCGATGTTGACCGTCACATGGTCAAAGGCCTGCCCGTATTCTGGCGTTCTTTCCTCGGCTACATATCGTTTGGAGATTTCAATAATTTCCTTGACCTCCTCCGGAATGTCCGGTTTGATCTCCCAGAGCTGCTGCAGGGCTTCGATGCCCCGGGCCGCTTTCAGAATCGCGCTTTCGCCTGCGATCGGCTGCAAGCTGCCGTGCCCTGGCGTGCCTTCCACCGTAAACTCAAACCAGCAGCTGCCCTTCTGGCCAATCGTCGGATTTTGCGGACCTGACGGCTCGGCAATGACAGCCGCCGTTCCGTCGATATGCTTGCGTTCCAGCATCCACGGCACACCGAGATGACCACCGGTTTCCTCGTCAGGCACGACCAGCAGCGACAGGCAGCCATCCAGCGGAACCCCCAGCTTGGACAGCAGGGCGACCGTAAAGATCAGCCCCCCAAGGCCTGCCTTCATATCCGATGCGCCGCGCCCCAGCAGATAGCCGTCGCGAATCTCGCCGCAGAACGGGTCAAAATCCCAGCGGGACAGATCTCCCGCAGGCACAACGTCCGTATGGCCGCAGAAAATGAGTCGTTTTCCGCCAGCTTCCGGTGAACCGTAATCAGAGACGAGGTTCCACATCTTGGGCTCAGCTTCATAGACGGTCGTTTCGATGCCGGCCTCCTTCAGATAGTTCATGATAAACTGGCTGATGTCCCGCGAGTCTCCTGGAGGATTTTCGGAAGGGAACTGAATTAACCGCGAGCAGAGCTCCAGCAGTTCATCCTGCCGTTTATCAATTTCTTCGAGCACAAGCTTTTTCCAATCTGTCATATCGGTCCATCTCCTTTGCATTTACCAACAGTCTGTTTTGTCGCAAGAGGCACTATCCGCCTTGTTAGAGAAGCATCGTGCAACTGCACGATCACGAATATGACAGCCCCCGGCTGTGCATGGACCGGGGGTGTCATGGCGGACTTCCGAATTATTGCTTGTTCAACGAATAGAAACGGATGACTTCATCAGGATAGTACACATATCCGCTGATATTTTTGTTCATGCCCACAATCCGGTTGTATTCATAAAGGTAGGCCCATGGCGCCTCGGAAGTGATGATTTCCTGGGCTTTGCCGTACAGCTCCTTGCGGGCGTTTTCGTCCTGCTCCGTGCTGGCCTGCTCCCACAGCTTATCCACTTCAGCATTGTTGTAGTGCATATAGTTGGAGGAGCCCTTGCTGTACATCAGGAAGCCGAGATGATAACCCGGATCGTTAACAAACGAAGTCCATTTGGAAATGTAAGCTGTCAGGTTGCCTTCGCGCTGCTGTTCAAGGAACTGTGCACGCGCCACGTTAACGATGTTCATCGTTACCCCGATTTTGGCGAGTTCAGCCTGAATCAGCACGGCATCGTCCGCCCAGTCCTGGAACCCGGAACCAAGGGTCAGATCAAAGGTGAACCCGTCAGGATAGCCCGCCTCAGCCAGCAGCTTCTTGGCTTTTTCCAAATCGTAGGTGTAATTATATCCGGCATCCGTATAACCCGGGGTGTTGCTCGCAACGGCGCTCTTCATCTGCTTCGCCTGTCCGTACATAACATTATTGATCAGCTGATCATAAGGAATCGCATAAGAGATGGCCTGGCGCACCTTCGGATTGTCGAATGGCTTCACTTTGTTATTCATGGCAAAATACAAGATCCGGTTGCTTGCGTTGGATTGAACCTTCAGCTTCTCATTGCTTTGCAGGTTGGCAACGTCCTTCGGCGGAATTTCAATGGCCATATCCACATCGCCTTTATTCAGCAGCAGCACGCGGTTGGAAGCTTCTTTTGTAAACTTCATGTTGACCTTGCTGACCTTTGGCGCCCCCTGCCAGTAGTCCGAATTCGCGTTAAACACCGCTTCTGTAGCGGGGTCCCACTTTTCCAGGAGGAATGGTCCGGATCCCGCTTCATTCGTTTTCAGGAAGTCTCCGTCGCCTTTTTCCTTCACAAGCACATCATCGACAATGGAGAAGTTATACAGGGAAATCATCTGCAGGAACATATGGTTCGGCTTGGACAGCTTGACCTCAACCGTGTGATCGTCTACAGCGGTCACCTTATCGATGGCGCTCATCCCGTACAGGAAGCTGCCGGAGTCCGAGTTTTTCAGACGTTCAAATGAATAGAGCACGGAATTGGCTGTCAGCGGGTTGCCGCTGTGAAACTTGACGCCTTCACGCAGATGGAAAGTATAGGTCAGCTTGTCATCGGAGACATCCCAGCTTTCCGCCAGCATCGGCTGAATATCCTCAGTATTGGCGATTTCGCCGCCTTCGGAGGACTTCGTACCATAAGTGACAAGCTGATCATACAAGGCAAGCACCAGTGTGTCGGACGTCAGATCGCTGGCTTCGGCCGGATCCATCGTCGAACCGCCTTCAGAATAAGCAATGGTGACTGCTTTGGGTGCGGATGAACCTTCCGCGCTTCCTCCGCCGCTGGAGGCCGCCTGATTGGCGTTGCTCGCGCAGCCTGCCAGCCATAGAACCATGGACATGGCGATGAGTAGATAAAGACTTTTTCTGAGCATTGCATTTTCCCCCTTGTGTGTGTTCAAACGTGATCAAAAGATGACATTTTGAACTACCTCTATTAGTTATTTGCTGGAGCGCAGCCTTGGATCAAGTACATCCCGCAGACCGTCCCCGAGCAAATTGAACCCCAAGATAGCTGTAGCAATGGCGAGTCCGGGAAAAGTAACAATCCACCACTCTCCCGATATGATATAAGCGCGTCCTTCCGAAATCATGGCGCCCCACTCCGCCGTCGGCGGCTTGACTCCAAGACCAAGGAAGCTGAGGCTCGCTGAGGTCAGAATGGCAAATCCCATGCCCAGCGTGGCATTAACCAGCAGCGGAGCAAGCGCGTTAGGGAAAATATGCCTGAATAAAATGGTGGAATCCTTCACCCCGATCGCCCGGCTGGCTTCCACAAACTCCTTCTCCCTGAGGGAAATGGTCTGTCCGTGAATGAGTCTGGCGAATTCCGGAATGCCCACAATACCCACGGCAATCAGCGCACTGAGCAGCCCCGGACCCATCGCAGCCGCGATAGCCATGGCCAGCACCAGCGAAGGAAAAGCAAGCAGGATGTCCATACAGCGCATGATCATGCTGCCTGTCCGTCCGCCGTAATACCCGGCAATCGCGCCCAGCGGAACCCCGATCACAAAGGAGATGGATACGGCAATCATGCCTGTCCATATGCTGATTCTCGCTCCATAAACGACACGGCTGAATATATCCCGGCCATAATTATCCGTACCGAACCAATGCCCGGTGCTTGGTGGCAGCAGCTTGTTGGCCGGATCGGTGCCATACGGATCATGCGGGGCAATCCACGCGGACAGAATTGCCGTCAGCATCCAGCCCAGGATAAATATCAGTCCGACTACAGCCAGTTTGTTGCGCACCAGCAGCCGCCAAAAGGTCGTTCGTTTCCCTATGGAAGCCTGCGGCTGTCCAACAGCTGTTTTGACCGCTGCATCACTAGCACTGCTCATTGCAGTCCCCCCTGTCTCTCTCTTCTATTTACTCATAGCGAATACGCGGATCGAGCCACCCGTAAATCAGATCCACAGCCAGGTTAATGAAGCTGTAAATCAGGGCGCTGACCAGGGTAAAAGCCTGAATCGGCGCATAATCCGCGGCCAGAATGGAATCCGTTACGTAGCTGCCTACCCCCGGCCATGTGAAAATCGTTTCCGTAATGACCGCGCCACCGATCAAATACCCGACCTGCAGGCCAAGCACCGTCAGTGTCGGAATAAAAGCGTTAATCAGCGCATGCTTGTAAATGACGATCCGTTCCCCAAGTCCCTTCGCCCGCGCGGTGCGGACAAAATCCTGGCCGATGACCTCAAGCATGCTGGAGCGCATCATTCTGGCCACGATGGCCATCGTGCCTGTGCTGAGACAAATGGCAGGCAGGATCAAATGGGAAATGCTGCTTTTCAATGCCACGAAATCTCCGCTCAGCAAGCTATCCACCACATAAAGTCCTGTAATATGTGTCGGCGGATTCAAATCATTGCTGATCCGGCCCATTGGGGCGGGGGCGATGCCCAAGGTCGCATAGAAAATGTAGATAAACAAAAGCCCGATCCAGAAAATCGGCATACATGCTCCGATCAGGGAGAATACCCGCGAAATATGATCGACGATCGATTCTTTGCGCGTAGCCGCTAGAATTCCCACTGGAATCGCCACCAGAATCGCCACAATCAGACTGGCCAAGGCCAACTCGATGGTCGCCGGAAACCGTGTCGCAAAGTCGCTGGCCACCGATTGTCCCGTATGATAGGCCTCGCCAAGATTCCCCTGCAGCAAGCCGCCTATATAATGAAAGAACTGAGTGTACAGCGGCTGATCAAGCCCCATGCTTTTGCGGATATTTTCAATCGTTTCCGGTGTTGCCTGTTCCCCCGCAAGCATGACGGCAGGATCGCCAGGCAGAACCCTTGAAATAATAAAGGTAATGATGACAATCCCCAGCAGCGCCGGGATCATTTGAATCAGCCTGCGAATGGTGTAGATAACCACTGCCTTTCCCCCTTTTTATACGGATGCAGCGCATCCTCTCTTGTCATGTTTGCATTCCCCTCGTGTTATGTTTGTTCTCCCGCTTGCGATTTTTTCAATTGTACTGTAATGAGCGCATCGCTTCCTATGTACCCTGCAAATAAAAATACGTTCTTTTCTTTGTCGTTTGAGCACAAATGAAACATTTGATGTAATGTAACAAACAAGCTTATTAGACAAATATGTAAATTTATATAACAAAATGACCTGTTGAAGCTGCGGCCACCTTTTTACGGATGAAATTCGGGGGCAAAGGCGATCGCTCCGCTTTTCCGGAATTGCTTCGTCCTTTCCGCTGCTTCGTGCAAACTTCTACCTAAAACAAGAAGAAATCTTCATTCTCATACGATTTCTAATAAAGCAAAGAGGTCGAGAAAAGGAGCAGCTCGCCCCTAATATCTACCTTTTTTTTAGGATTTTAGGAATATTACACCAATAAATTTATGTTTTCCAGAATCTTAACAAAACTTTAAGATTTTCTGTTACTTTTCCTCGTTTTATATCCTGTATATTGGTTAAATGACAGGATCGTCATAACATTCTTTTTTTCCTGAGAGGAGCTGCACATCATGAGCATGAAATTCAGAACGAAGTCAGCTGCAAAAACGGTTATAGCCATGGGCATCATGGGTGCGGCGGTTTTCGGCACAACCATCTCCATTCCCACTCCGCTCACATCTGCTTCCAGCGCCGCAGCAGCTGCAGCTACTAGCGACAGCATAAGCGCTGAGCAGAAGAAAATGGCCATCGATACGCTAAATTCTTTCTATAAACCTGCTTTGAAGGGACAATTTCCGGGGGCCGTCAGCGGCTTTACCGTGGGCAAGACCAAACGGGCCGAAGTGATCAAAAAGTTCGGAGAGCCTATGGAAAAAAGCGGGGGCTTTGAATTTTACACCGCCAATATGGGGAATCCCGGTTACGCTTTTGCCTATAAATCCGGTGTGATCAACGAAATGCGCTATTTTGGCACAAATGTAGAGCGGCAGACCAATATCGGCGGAATCACGATCAGTATGCTGTGGCAGCAGTGGTTCAAGCCCGAGCACAGCACCATCATCCAAAGCGGCGGTAAACAGCAAATCAAGGTAACTTACCTTAGAGGCGATTACAAGCTGGACTTTATTTTCAACTCCAAGACCGACCTTGATCATATCAATCTGACAAAAGCATAATTTACGAAAGCTGCGGCAGCGCGAAAAGACCGGCCACCCACCGTCATGGTGGTATTATCCCCTCACAGTAGACAGTGAAAAAAACGTTCATGTTACAATGAACTCAACACTGTAGACTGGAGGTTTTTTTTCAGGGAGGGAAGTTGAATGCAGAAGGCCGGTGCACGCTATCCTCTATCCTTGAGAGTGCTTGGCGGAGTTTCCCTTTCTCTGTAAAATTAAGGATATGATTAGCAGCAACAGCGGCATTAAAGCGCAAATAATGACTCCAAAATATCCTGCAAAATTACCCATTCTGTCGGTTTCCACTAAATTTTTTGGATACATGGCGGCGGCAAACAGAAAAACTAAAGGAAGATAATGAACATACTTGTTCCGCTTTTGGGTAAGGTGGCTGATTCCAGCGACAAGGTAAAAATAGTAATTTGCCGTAGTCATGTAAATTTTAATCGTCCACAAAACGATAAACAGCAATTCGAAACGTTCCAGGAATGCCCCAGGAAATTCAATCTGCTGGGCAAAAGAAAGAACCGGCCACTGCAACCGGGAAACCTCTTCAACTGACATGCAGGCGATGACCATCGTCACCATCAAGAGATACAACCCCATGGCGATGGAATAACCGATCGCTCCCGCCTTCCACGCCTGCTGCGGATGAACCATGAAATTTGTCAAGATGAGTATGGATTCAAAACCTAGTGTCGAAAAGGGAACTACTTTTAAAGATTGGAAAATCGGCTGCCATCCCTTATGAAAAACGGGAAGCAAGTTATCGGGATCGAAATGGTTGATGTTCAGAACAATCAGCAGTATAAAAACGATAAAAGTTAAGGGGAAAAAAAGCTCCACCAACCGAACCATCACATGAAGTCCGCCTGAAGTCAAATAACCGACAAGCAGCAGAAACGGGATGAGAATCGCGCTTACCGGCGTTCGCTCCAGGGCCAAGGCTTTGATAAATTCCGCCATCATTCTTACTACATGCGAGCAGATAAAGAGGCAGTATAAGATAAATGATATGTTGATGATGTGTCCGATAAAATTACCCGCAATTCGTGTATTTATCTCGTAAAATGTCTTCCCGGGAAATCTTCGGCATAAGCTCACATTAATAAAAACGGCGACCAACCCCAGCAAGCTGGACAAGAACAGCCCCTGCCACACATCGGGGGTTTGCGTCTTTTCCGCTATGGTTCTCGGCAAGCTGACAATCCCCACGGCGTACACGGTTGAAGTGACCGTAAAGACCGTTTGGAGGGTGGATATTTTTTCATGTTTCATGTCAGGTATGTTCGTCACTTTGCACCCGCTCCTTTGCTATAAGCGCCCGTTTGTTCTATCTCGGCCTGAACCTGGACATGAACCGGGATTTCACTGAAGGTATCCGGCCAGCTGTTCTTCACGCGATCCCAGGTTGCGGGATATTTCACTTTTAGCCTTGTGCGAAAATCGGCTACGTCCGTTTTTCTTTCTTTCTGCAGCTTTCTTATGGAGCGAAGCACAGTCTCTTTGATCTCCTCTTGCGCAGCTTCTTTGGCCGTTGACAAAAACGATTCCTTCAGAAGGTCGGCGGAGACAATTCGAATCTCGTTCAGCTTAAGGACGGCCTTAATACGGACCGTGAATGAGATATCTTGTCCCTTTACATGGGGGATGAGTTTACTCTTCACCTCATCAACTTCAAATACCATCGTTTGCTTCGTCCGCGGATCCTCAGTTTCAATAACGGCCCCCTTCGTGTTTCCCAGCATCCAGTTGATTCCGCTGACATCGTCTCCTTGCAGCCAACCGGCAAACTTCTTCGTCTGGCCGCTGATTAAGGCCGCGCCTGCCAAACGGTTACCCTCCTTACCGGTATTCAGCCGTTGAATCAGCAAATCGGCTCCTTGTGAAATCCGGATAGAGACTTCTCCCAATGTAATTTTTTCGGGTATTTTTGTGTTTAAAGCGCTATTTTGAGACAGGTCCTGCAGATCGATGGAAGCCATGTCTTTATGTTTGCCCGTCTTCGCTAGCGCTTCCTGGGCGCTGCCTTTCACGACCATAATCACCGAGTTGCGGCTTGGTTTGTAAGAGCGGGTATATGTATCCAGCAATTGATCGATCCTCGTCTTCCTTAAAACCTCATCACTGATCAAGATGAGACGGATGAAATTATACAAGGGAGCATGGGCCACCTGTTTTGCCTCTTCGCTTGAAGCGTTTTGAATGGAAGTTTTGTTGAACGTCGTGACGTTGATATATTCATTTTTTCTCTGTTTCTGTGCGATTAAGTGCTGATAAGTAAGTTTCAGCGAATCCTGATCCAAATCGATCGCTACTCCGAGAATGATGCTCAAATCTTCGATTTCCCGGCTATCCCAACAACCGGTGAGCAAAACACAGGCCATCCATGCGGCAATGCATTTCTGCAGCACCAGGTTGGGGCGTGACTTAAAGATGGAAGATGTCATAGGCTTATTTCCTTTTCCTGTTGGATAACATTTCGTCCTGTGTTTTTAACGTTATGGAACGTTTTTTGAAATATCTGTACGGAACGCGAATCAAGGCATCTTGTTGATCTCTTAATCGTATGGGGGCCAAAGGCGCCATATAAGAAACGCCAAAGCTTTTGAGCCTGACCATATGTGCACCCAGAAAAATAAAAGACAGGATCACCCCATAAAGCCCGTAAACCGCGGCAACCAACATGATCGGGAAACGAAGCAGGCGGATGCCGATACTGCCGCTGTACTGAGGGCTCGCAAAGGAGGAAATCGCGGTAAGGCCGACGATAATAACCATGAAAGGGCTCACGATCGAGGCCTCGACAGCCGCTTGTCCGATGACAAGCCCCCCCACAATGCCGATAACCTGCCCTATGCCTCTGGGCAATCGCAAGCTTGCCTCGCGCAGTATTTCCAGCGACACTTCCATGATTAATGCCTCGACTAAGACGGGAAAAGGAATTCCCTCCCGCGCGGCTATGATGGACACGACCAGTTCGGGTGGGATCAGCCCGGGATGGAACGAAACCAGAGAGATGTATAGCGAAGGCAGGAAGGTTGCTATAAACAGCGCCATTAGCCGGAGCATGCGAAAAAATGTACCAAGCGGAAACCGTTCATAATAATCCTCCGGAGATTGGGCCAGCATCCAGAACGTCATGGGGGCAATCAGAACGAATGGCGTACCGTCCAGCATGATGACGACTCTGCCGCTCATCAGGGCATTTATTGCTTTATCCGAACGTTCTGTCGCCTGGAGCTGCGGGAAGGGAGACCATGGATTATCTTCGATCAATTGCTCAACGATCCCGGTGTCGAGCACATCGTCTATATCGATAGATTCGATTCGTTTTTTTATATCCTGAACCAGATCCCGATTGACGATGTCTGCAATATAGAGCACAGCCAATTTTCGAGATGATCTTCTGCCTACGCGGTAACTATCAATCTTGAGGCTGACATCCTTGACATGCTGCCTGATTATGGCCAGATTACTTGCGATGTCTTCAACAAAACCTTGTCTTGGTCCTCTTACCAAAGTCTCTGTACTGGGTTCTGCAACGTCTCGGGCAGGAAAATTTGCGGTCTCGACAATCAGCGCCTCATCCATTCCTTCAAGGAGCAGGCAAGTGTTCCCGGACAATACTTCATGAACACACTTGTCCAAAAATTCACCCGTTTCAATTTTGAACAATAAAGCGGTCTTATGCAGCAGATTTTCTTTTAATGTTTCTGGGGTATGCTCAGGTTTATTTTCCCCGAGCCCCGCGATAATCATCGGTTTGACGATTTGTTCATTAACTACATGGGGGTCTGCGATCCCGGAGAGATAGATGATCATGACCTGAAAGCCGGTTTGTCCTACATCCAACTCCTTGAAGACAGCATCGGAAAAATGACTCAGGGTTCGTTTAAGGTATTCCAGGTTTTCTGCAAGCGCCCTTGCCATGAAGTTCCTCCCTCAGGAGCGTATCCGTGAACTTTAAGAGGTAATATGTGCTAAAAAGGAAATTAGTATTCGAATAGCCGCTTAAATCAAAAAGAGCAAGAGCAAAAAAGTGAATGGACATCCCCGCAGCTAAAGCTGACTGGTACACATGTTGCACTTGTTGGGAGACTTTAGTAACTTATATCTTATATGCTTTTTCCTATAAGGATTACTTCAATCTACCCTTTAAAACGGAGGTTTAAATGCACTTTTCGTCTCAATTGGAAAATATAAAAGAGATTCTGCATCACCATTACAGATTGGAAGCATCCCATGTCATTCCGCAGCAGGGTGGCTGGTCCGCCCTGGCTTACAGGGTGACAACCGGGGAACAGTCATATTTTCTTAAGTTATACGACAAGAGCAGGGCATCTACTCCAAAATTGACAGCGTTAATCAACATCTACTCTCCCCTCCTGCTCTGGCTTCATGACAACAGCCGTCTTAAGGGGAAAGTTCCCGTCCCTCTAGCAACCCAGGATGGGCGTTACCAATGCGAGGACGATGAAGGTATCTATCTGCTATATAAATACATTGCAGGGGAAACGATAGGGGAACGGGAGTTAACACCACAGCAAACAGCACAACTGGCAGGGATTGTGTCTGAGCTGCATTCTTTTGGCAGTGAAGTACCGGTGAATACAGCACAGATCAAAGAGGAATTTGAGCTGCCCTTTCTTCATTCGTTAAAACAGGTGATTGGCGGTCATTTACATGCTGTACCGACGGATATTCGCGATGTGCTGTATCCGTTTATCGAACCTTTGAACGCCCTCATCTCTGCCACTGAAGGATTGTCCCAAAGTCTGAAGCACCGCCCTCTAAGGTATGCACTTTGCCATACCGATCTGCATAACTGGAATTTGATGCAATCCGGTGACGACCTGGTGTTAATTGATTGGGAGGGAATACGGCTCGCACCTGTGGAAGCGGATATGATGTTTATCGTGGACCAGCCCTACTATGATGTTTTTCTGGACATGTATACCAGAAAGCACCCGGATTATGTCCCAAACCCGGAGGCTCTGAACTTTTATCAAGGCCGCCGCAAGCTGGAGGATATCTGGGAATGGACAGAGCTGCTTTTGTTCAACAGCCAGGATGCCCGCGAACGGGGGAGTGCGCTTCACAGCCTGGCAAATGAACTGAAGAGCTTGCACGGATAGCAGTTGCGGAGAAGCGAGCTTACAGAGCCAGCGCTTCCTCCGTAATTTTTCTGATATCAATGGTGGAGCTCATGCCATCCTTCACGATATCAGGCAAAATATTGTTCAGAAAATAATCTACACAGTGCAGCCGAATGTCCTTGATCTTAATGAGCGCATTGCGGTACATGACCACAAATTCTCTCTCGCTGTTGCCCCTCTGCAGCTCGGCAAAAGCCTCATACACCTGATCCAGCTTGTCGGCAACCTCCAGAATCAGGCCCTCAACGGACTGATCCTTGCCCTCACGCAGCTGTCTGCGGAAAATGGCCTTGAACTCCTCCGGGATATTTTCCTCGATAAAATGCTTCACCATCGCTTCTTCAACATGCTGCAGCATGGAGCGGAGCTCCAGGGAGTAATGCTTGACGGGAGTCTTGATATCTCCGATGAAGATTTCGCCATAATCATGGCTGCTGGTAATCTCGTACAGCTTCTTCCAGTCCACGGTTACACCGTGCTGTTCTTCAATATCCGCCAGCGTTTTGGCGTACTGCACGACCTTCCAGGAGTGGGCGGCCACGCTGTGTTCCTCAAATTTAAACTTTCCGGGGCAGCGGATAATCCGTTCCAGATCGTTCAGTGACCGAAAATACGTATGGATTCCCATGAATTAGCCATCCTTTGTCTAGTGTATGGATCGTCGATATACCAAGATCAGTATAAATTACATATGTTAATAGAAAATTAATTGAGGTTCCCTAATTTCTCCAATATCAAAATCCGCAGACCGTTATGGCCTGCGGATTAACTATTATTTCCAAATCACCTTTTGGATAAACTATGTAAAATCGATTCCCCGCACCTTGGCAAACACCATCTGATTCACAGGCGTACCGTCTTCTTCACGCTCCCAGCTGCGCAGAACACCTTCAAGCGTAAAGCCTGCCCGTCTTGCGACAGCGGCGCTGCGGGTATTGCGGTCATCACAGCGGATTTCCAGACGGTTTGCGCCAAGCTGCCTGACAGCAAAATCCGTTATGCCATGAACGGCTTCCGTGACAAGCCCTTCCCCGGAACGGGACGTTCTGATCCAGTAGCCGATTTCAAATCTGCGGGCATTCCAGTCGATCCGGTGCAAACCACATGCGCCAAGCACTCCGCCGCTCTCTTTATCACACATCAGCATCATCATATCCGTCCGTTCCAGGAAGCGGAGTCTGCCGCGGCGCACAACTCTCTCGGTTTCCTCAGGCTCGGGAGTCACACGGGCAAACGGCATAAAGGGCCGGAGTTCCTTGAGGCTTTCCCGGATCGCTACATTCAGTGGGGCCCCGTCTCCCCATTGCGGGGCACGAACAAGCAGCCTCCCGGTTTCAAACTGCTCCGGAAAATCAAACAGCAAAGGATCTTTTTGCATAAAAATATCCCCTTTCTCTCACGTGACTCCAAGCGAATCTGCCGTCTCTCCAAATGTGCTTGAACAGCGTCATCCTATAATTTCGACAACCTGACCCTCATGATCCTTGATTTCCGTTTTGACAATCTGGAAGAGCACGCCCGTTAAAAATGAAACCTCAAACACGCCGGCCTGCGGAATCAGTTTGCTGGCCAGTTCATCCACAACCGGACCATTCAGCATAATCCGCACTTCACCTTCCTGCGTTTCCCAAGCCGGGCTTTCTCCCGGCTCAAATACGACCCGTATGGACGGTCCGGACAAGCTCAGCTTTTTGCCCTTCAAAATGCGCCCGCGAAGCAGGCTTCCAATGATCCCCGCCTGTTTGGCTCCAAGCGTCAGCGTGGAGGAGGACTTTTTGAACAGACCCTTTTTTCCCGGCTCCCAGGTCAGCTGATCTACGTACAAAAAACCGGTGCTCGAGCCATCCCGCTCATGTCCCAAACGTATGGCCCCGGACACAGCATCATGACGAAGGAATGAATCCCTGTTCAGATCTGTGATATAACGGGGCATATACGGCTCACAAACGGACAGCACACCCAGCGTATTCCAGGTTTGCATGGCCTGCAGTTCATCGGCAGTAATGCCGATCATCTGCAGAAACTCCAATCGTCCATTCGGTGTATCGATCTCGGGGAGCTCCGGATCGGCTGTGAAAGCCAGTGCCGTAATCCGTGTATCCGCATCAAGGCAGATCGGTCCGTTGGCATCCATATAATCGCCTGCTTGAAACGTATTGCCGCTGCCAAACACGTATCTCCCGATATTTTGCAACAAATTCAGCGCCCACGCAGGAGGCTCCTCCTCTTCAGGCTGCCGCGGCAGCCGAAAGGTCAGTTCAAATCCATAACCGCTGTAATCGGCATTCTCTGATTCCTTCTCATATAACGCGGAAAAACCGTATGTAACAAAATGCCAATGGGGCTGCGGTGTTTCCGCCATGTAAGCACTGATCCCCTGCAGTGGGTCCTGTCCTCCCAGCGCATAGGGGATCAATGTGCCGTAATGCTTCGGCTCCTGATCACCATAAATGTTCCGTAATGTCTGATCAATGGCATCCCAACCGGGTGCGTTCAATTCCTCGCTCATTTCATGCCCTCCTGCTGTCCTTTATAAAAAGGTAAACCTTTAATTTACAATGTTTCGATTATATACTCTTTTTCCCTTCTCAAGGAGCAGGAATCTTAATATATTTTTCCGAACATGCCCGGGGGATTTTACCATGATCAAGTGAAACTATGATCTCGCATTCCGGTTTTTTATGAGACAGATTGTAATATGAAATGCGGCACTTACATCGTTCACCATATTCTATTTCGGTTCTACCGCTTCGATTCCCAGCGCCAGCGCGCCGCACAATCCGGCGTTGTCGCCCAGGCCCGGAGGAACGATATAATTTTCCATATCGTCAAGAATCGCCGGGGACGCCACATATCCGTTTAAGTTTTGGGCGACTTCCTTGCGGATAAGCGGGAATAACTGTTGCTGGTGCATCACCCCGCCGCCAAGAATCACTTTCTTCGGCGATAACAACAGGATCACCCCTGAAATGGCCTGCGCCAGATAATAAGCTTCCATCTTCCAAGCCTTATGATCTGCTGACAGCTCGTTTCCTTTCCATCCCCAGCGCTTCTCGATCGCAGGTCCGCTAGCCATACCTTCCAGACAATCGCCATGATAAGGACACAAACCACCGAAGTTATCCTCCGGATGCCGCCGGATCAATACATGCCCCCCTTCCGGGTGGACCAGTCCATGGACCAGCTTGTCTTCCGTGTACACGCCGACACCGACACCTGTCCCGATCGTATAATACACACAGCTATCCACTCCCTTCGCAGCCCCCCACTTCGCTTCGCCGAATACCGCCGCGTTCACATCGGTATCGAAACCGATCGGCACCGGGAAAGTACGCTTCATATATCCGACAAAGTCAAACCCCGCCCACCCCGGTTTCGGCGTCGTAGTCACCTGCCCGTAAGAGGGGCTGGAACGATCCAGGTTGATCGGTCCGAAGGAACCAATCCCAATCGCCTCAATAGACTTGTCCTGAAAATACTGAGCAGCTTGCTCAAGCGTTTTTTCCGGCTCCTCCGTCGGAAAGCTGATCCGTTCCAGAATTTCCCCCTGTTCATTGCCGATACCACATATAAATTTCGTGCCTCCCGCTTCAATCGCACCAATTCGCATATTTGATTCCTCCTGCATTGTAAGTGTTCGCACAAATATTTTAACTTTTTGAAAATCGTTTTACCATACTTTTTTTATTATCTTACTATACACTTATAGATTCTCTTATTATAGCTAATGAAAACGTTGACAAACACTAAAGCTATGTTATTATATGTTTTGTAAAACGTTTTACTAAATGGAGATGACGAGATGAAAAAAGTATTTTACAAACCGCAAGACGGATGGGTCGGAGACGTGATCCCGTTCTATGACAATGGAGAGTACAAGCTCTACTATCTCCATGATCAAAGAGTCGGCGGCGATTATGGGAACCATACAACGTGGAACCTGATCACGACCAAAAACGGCCTGGATTTTGAAGATTACGGCGTATCTCTATCGAATGGCGACGAAACCGAGCCAGACCGGAACGCCTATACCGGTTCCGTAATCAAGGATCAAAACGGAACGTATCACCTTTTCTACACCGGGCATAATCCCAATTCCGAGTTTTGCGTTGACGGAAAGCCCCTGCAAGTCGTTTTGAAGGCTACCGGCACCGACGGCATGCACTGGACAAAGGATGTAAATTTCAAGCTTTATGGGGACGGCGTGATTTATGAGAAGTTCGATTGGCGTGATCCGTTCGTGTTTTTTAACGAAGAACGGCAAGAGTTTTGGATGCTTGTCACCTCAAGGCTGATGAATTCCTCCGAAAAAAAAGGGGGTTGCATTGCCCTTCTCACTTCCGATGATCTTGTACATTGGCGTTATCAGGAGCCATTTTACAGTCCGGACAAGTACATCACCATGGAATGTCCGGATTATTTCCAAATGGGAGACTGGCACTACTTGGTCTACTCGACGTTCAGTGAAAAGTTTGTAACCCATTACAAAAAAAGCAAAAGCATCGAAGGTGTGTACACCTCGCCAATTCCCGACACTTTTGACGGCAGAGGGTTTTATGCGGCGAAAACGGCTTCAGACGGTCAACAAAGATTTGCCTTTGGCTGGGTCCCTTCCAAGAAAGATGCAAGCGATTACGGAGATTGGGAATGGGCCGGAACCCTGGTTGTGCATGAAGTTTATCAAAACGATGACGGAGATCTGCTCGTAAGGATGCCTCAAGCAATCTATGAGCATTTTAATACAGAAACGGACGCCGTTCCCGAAGCGGAGAAAAATTGCCACCACACCGGAAGCCGATTCGAACTGGAGTCCCCTGACGGACTGGCTTACCTCGTTTTGGATGAACTGCCTCCCCAAGTCCTGATCGAAGCCGAGTTTACGGACTGGAAAGAGGTGAAGGACTTCGGCATCGCGCTGCGCACCGATAAGGTGCTTGACACGGGTTATTTCATTAAATTCGATCCGTTCCACAATCGCATCGTGTTCGATATGTGGCCGAGAACCGAGCCCGGTTTCTTTCAATGGCAAATTGCCGGAGATAAACCGCAAATGATCGAACTGGAAAGACCGTTTTTGTTCAGCCGGCACGACCGGATTAGAGTAAAGCTGATTTTGGAAGATGACATCCTGTGTCTATATGTCAACGATGCCATCGCAATGACAACGCGAGTCTATAACTTCAAAACCGGTCACCTCGGTTTTTTTGCGAATGAGGGCTCCGTCAAAGTCCATAACGTCAAGCTCAAGACGGGGGCAAAGGATTAATTTATAAAATGGAGGGGTTTTAAAATGGCAAAAAAGAGAAAACTGTCGAAGGTCATCTCGCTTCTCACTATCTTTGCATTGATTGCAACCGCTCTCGCTGGCTGTGGCGGATCAGCGAAGGACGCCAACAAACAGGAAAATTCGTCTGATGGCTCCACCGGCAAAACGATTACATGGCTGTCGGCCCGCCCTTCGGACGGACCGATCGTGCAAACGATGCGTGAGCTGGCAGACCGGTATGCGAAGGATCATCCCGGATTCAAGCTGGATATTCAAGTAACTTCCGATAGACCTTCCTATTTGACCAAGCTGCGCACGCTCGTCGCTTCCGGCGAAGCTCCGGAATTGATCGATATGGACGCCGATCCGTTCGCCCAGCAATTGGCGGAAGCCGGAATGCTGGTTGACATGAAGCAGTTTCTGAACGAACAAGGACTGTACGACCAATTCTACGAACCTGCGTTGAAATACCAGGAACTGCCCGATGGCAGCCTGTACCTTCTCCCTTTGGAGTATCAGCTGGAAATGACCTGGTATAACAAGAAAATATTCAAGGAAAATAACCTCGCCGTTCCGAAAACCATCGATGACATGCTAACAGTTAGCAAATCGCTAAAGGACAAGGGCATTACCCCGATCGCCGTTGACGGTGTTGACGTTTGGCCCTTGCTGCGCTATGCGGCCATGATTCCGTTCCGGGCCACCGGAAATGAATTTGCCCGCAATCTGAGCCAAGGCAAGGCCAAAATGAGCGACGAAGTCGGAATGCAAGCTGCGAACTTTGCGCAGGGGATCGCTCAATACTTCCAGGAGGGGTTTGCCACTACGGATTATACGACAGCCAAGAACATGTTCCTCAATGGTGAAGCTGCCATGTATACCATGGGTACCTGGGAAATTCCTTCCTTTACAGAGGAAAATCTTCCGGAAAACCTCAAAGGCAACGTTGACTATTTCTATCTGCCTACCATCAACAACGCCAAAACGCCGAATAATGAGTTTTTCGGAAACAGCGGCATCGGTCTTGCCGCAACGGCTGACAAATTCGACGCAACCACCAAAGACTTCCTGAGTTTCGTCTTAAAAAATTACAGTGACATCTATGTTGCCAAACAGCAGATGTCTCCGCTCAAGTTTGAGATTAAAGATGAGTCCCAGTTCTCCGATTTATACTTGCGTATTAAAAAGGATATGGATAACTACGGATCAGAATTTGCCAAGCCTTGGGATACCTTACTGGACCCTAATACGAACTCCGTCATGAGCGATTTAATCATCAAATTGATGATGGGTGCCATGACGCCGGAAGAGTTTGCCAAACAAATCGATGATACTATTGCCCAAAACGTCACCAACTAGCTCGTTAACGTTCAGAACACTGCCACCCGGCCATACAAGGTCCGGGTGGCAGCCTTCAGTGAACTTTTTAAAATAAACTTTATGGAGAGATTTATATGAATGTGCTCAAGGACAAGAAGGCATGGTTAATATTCATCACGCCAGCCTTGCTGTTTTATTTGGGAACTGTCTTTGTCCCGATCATTCAGTCGCTGAACTACGGCTTCCAGGATTGGAATGGAATAAAAGATGCCGAGTATATTGGGCTGGGCAATTATATCAAGATGTTTCATGACCCCTACTTCTGGAATTCCGTGAAAAACAACTTGATATATGTCGTAATCGTGGTACTCATGCAGGTGTTCATCGGCTTGTTTTTTGCATTGCTGCTCTCGTATGTCAAGAAAGGAGCCGGCATTTTCAGAACGCTGTATTATTTGCCGGCCGTTGTGGTCACCGTCGCCATCGCGCAGATGTTTCGGAACTTCTATTCCCTGCAGCCGCTTGGTTTGCTGAACATGTTCCTGGATTGGATCGGACTGGGCCATTTGCAAACCGCCTGGTTATCCGATCCGCACACCGCATTGATTGCGGTATCCATCCCCGAGGGCTGGCGCTTTACGGGAATGTACATGGTCATTTTTTACGCAGCATTGATCGCGATTCCGAAAGAAATCGAGGAGGCTGCAACCATAGACGGCGTTAACGGATGGCAGCTGATCCGGCATATAAAATTGCCAAGTATTAAACATGTGCTGAGTTTGGCCCTTATCATGTGTACCACCGGTGCGCTGAGAGGCTTCGATATTCCTTATATCATTGGCGTGCCGGGTTCGACGACCGAGCTGGTTACCACTTATATGTACAAAAAAGCGTTTGCTACCAATCAATTTGGATACGGAAGCTCAATCGCCGTATTTATCGTAATTGAAAGCCTTATTGCTGTTCTTATAATTCGGGCCATATTCAGTTCCAGGAAAGGAGAAGCGTAACATGCAATCCAAAAAAGCAACCTTATCCTTCCTGTTGTATTTTATCGTTATCGCAATCCTGATCGTGCAGATCTACCCGGTGATCTGGCTGATGCTGTCCAGCTTTAAATCGAGCATCGAACTAACAACAAAGCCCTTTTCGCTGCCGACGGTATGGTCGTTCGACAACTATGCAGCCGTATTCAAGGGAAGCGATCTGCTGCTTTATATCAAAAATACCGCCATCGTGACGTTCAGCTGCCTGCTGCTGATCATCTTCTTAAGCTCAACGGCCGGGTTTGCCCTCGTTAAAATGAATTTTAAGCTGAATTCAAAGCTGCTGCTATTCTTTACGGTCGGGATCATGATTCCCATTCAAGTAACCCTGATCCCGTTGTTTATTATGTACAAGGACTTCGGGCTGCTGAATTCATATCTGGCGCTAATCCTTCCTCAAGTCGGATTTGCCTTGCCCTTATCCATTTTGATCTTCACCAGCTTCTACAGTTATGTGCCCAACGAATTGATCGAAGCTGCCGTCATTGACGGATGCAATATTTATCAGGTGTTCTATAAAATCATTTCTCCGCTTACCATCAACACAACCATCACGGTCGCATCGATCAATTTCGTTCTCATTTGGAATGATTTTATTTTTTCCAACACCTTTACGAGTGACAAGCAATACAAAACAATCGCCGTTGGTCTTCAGGAGTTCATCGGGGCATTCGGGGCTACGGATTGGGGACAAACGTTTGCAGCCATCAGCGTTAGCATCATCCCGATCATTATCATCTATTTATTTCTAAATAAATACTTGATGGCTGGCGTTTCTGATGGAGCAGTTAAAGGATGAAAAAAGATAAGGAGAGATAAACCATGTTATCCATGAATCAACTTTTCGGCAGAATGAAAGGGAAAAGCAGATCGATCACGGCGGAGAATCCCCGTGGCCTGAAAGGGGAAGGCGGAAAAGCAGAAGGTCCTCTGGGAGTTGCACGGAAAGGCAAAGCTTTTATCTCGTTAGCCCAAGGGCAAACCGCCACCCTTGTCGATGTCGAGGGCCCCGGCATCATCCAGCACATCTGGATGACCGTGACCGATCAGACCGAATCCGGCTGGTTCGTATTGCGCGACCTGGTGCTGCGAATGTATTGGGACGGTGAAGAGTCCCCTTCCGTTGAAGTTCCGCTGGGAGATTTCTTCTGCAACGGCTTCGGCGCCAGAGCGGTTGTGAATTCCCTGCCGATCGTAGTCAATCCGGTAGGCGGCATGAACAGTTACTTTGCGATGCCTTTCAAAAAAGCCGCCAAAGTAACCGTAACAAATGAGCATCCCCAGGAGATCGAGGCGTTTTTCTACCAGTTTGATTATATGCTGGTCGATGAGCTGCCGGAGGATACGGAATATTTTCACGCCCAATTCCGCCGGGAAAATCCGACCCAGCTTAAGCAGGATTATACGATTATTGATGGAATTAAAGGAAGGGGCAAATATGTCGGCACCTATATGGCCTGGACCTCGCTGTCCCGCTATTGGTACGGCGAAGGGGAAGTTAAATTTTATCTCGACGGCGATCGGGACTGGCCTACGATCTGCGGAACGGGAACGGAGGATTACTTCGGCGGAGCCTGGGGCTTCGTGAAATATGACAACGGCAACCCGGTTGAGGAGCAGACGTACTCCACCCCATTTATGGGTTTCCCGTATTTTGCAGTAAAAGATACGACGAGAGCGCATATTTACGACGGCGCCGCTTGTCCGATGCGCGGCTTCTATCGTTGGCATATGCTTGACCCCATTTTGTTTGAAGAGGATTTAAGGGTCACTGTTCAACAGATCGGGCATGACGGAAAGGCGTTGTTCGAAAGAAGCGATGACATAAGTTCCGTATGTTACTGGTATCAGACCGAGCCGCATCAAGCGTTCCCCGCCCTTCCCGGCGTAGTGGAAAGACGGCCACGCTAATCAAGACGAAATATTCGCAATCCAAAAGAAGCAGAGGTTCGAAAATGGCAAAGAAAAGGGTTACTTTAGTTCAAGTCGCAAAAGACGCGGGCGTATCGCCCGCGACGGTCTCCCATTTTCTGAACGGCAACTTTCAGAAGATGGGCGCGGAGACGAAGGAAAAAATCAGTCTCTCGATCGAGAAATTAGGTTACCAAGTGAACCCGGTTGCCAAAAGTCTTATTACTGGCAGAATGCATACCATTGGGCTTGTTTTATCCGATAGCACCTATGATGGTGACGGTTACTTTGAGGACTTATACTTCCTCCATTTTGCCAAAGTCATCAAGCAGCAGTTAAAGTCCTTGGGATATAAAATCATCCTGCTGGACTTTGAAGAAATCTTTATGAATATCCAGATGGTCGATGGGATTATCGTCAAAGCAACGATGGACACGGAAAAATTCATGTCAAAATTAATGGACCTTAACGTGCCAGTCATTACAGTGGGCCGCCACAATTTATCCTATGGAGCACATGTCCTTCGCGTCAACGACTATCAGAGCGGCCAAATCGGGGTGAATCACTTATTATCCCGCGGCTATGACAAGCTGGTTATTTTGACTTATCCGCACGGCCACGTCCCCGGCTTCGATGACCGGCTCAACGGAGCCAGTGAGACCCTGCAGCAAAACGGCAAGCTGCCGACTGTCATCACGGGCGATATGACGGAAACCTTCGGATACGAGACCGTGATAAACCTGACCAAAAATAATCAGCTGCCGCAAGCGTTGTTTTGTTTAAATGACATCTCCGCTATCGGGGCGTTGAAGGCCTGCAAGGATTTGAACATTTCCATTCCGGATGGGCTTGCTATTCTCGGCGTTGATGATATGCCTACCGTCTCCGAACTGCTGAGCTTATCAACCATTCGACATCCGATTAATGAATTAGCCGAGGCCGCTTCCAAGCTGATGATCGAATCCATTGAATCCGACAGCCAGCGCCCCGCGCCTGTCGAAGAAGTGTTTCCGACGGAACTGATGGTGCGTCGAACCAGCTGATATCCAAATAAACTTCAGACTCCCAGACTGAGGTGGCTGTCTATTGTGTTCGTGTCTTGATGCCCTTGCACGCTGCTTTGTACGATTATCCCTCTCGCTCAGGGAATAGGTGGGGCTAGGGTAGGTATTCGTCTGTTTCTCTGTTTCTGATCAAACGGGATAATCATGCAAAGCGTCCGGACTTGCGAGTGTTGATTGATCTATCGCCCAACCCACCGGCCTGCCAAGCCGTCAAGAATTGATTTCTAGGTTGAGCCAAACTTCAAACAGATCATTCAAGAAAATCGAGCGGGGGATTCATTGATCCCCTGCTCGATTTTTTTTGTTTTATCCTCTACCCTCGATTCGCACATCGCTAAACTTAGCATGGCCTTGGCTGACAAACAAGCCAAGCTTCCCTCGGGGGATATCGTACATTCTGGCGCTCATCGCTATGTTCTCATCCACGTAAATTTCGCAAATCGATCCGTCCATAAACACTTTGATTTCGTAAGGATGATCGGGAATAAGCTCTATCGGACGCTCCAGCTCTACCTCATAAGGGAACGTCTTCCCGCCCTCTTCCGACTGCATGATCTTCCCACGAAAGGTAAGACGATTCCGCTGCGGTTCCAGGGTAACGTAATAGGCCTCATCCAACGTGTCTTCTGCTCGCAGCATGAAACCAACCCCTTGCGTCTGCTCGGAGAATGAGACGCTGGCGGAAATCTTGCATGGATCAGGCAGCTCCTCCCAGCTCGTGCAGCCGGCAAAGCCGTACGGCGACACGCAGGAGAGCGTGCGATCCGTAATTAGCCAATCTCCCGTAATGCTCTGATAATGTGCGGGCAGCGGCTGCGAAAACGCCGCATCAACCGTATCCGGCACTTTTACGTCGAGCGTGCCGTCAGGGCGCTGAACGATTTCATGGACGATCAGATTTCCTCCCCAATCCCAGGTATTGTAGTCCTTGCCTCGGGATTTCGGCGGATTCCAACCGAATAAATCGTCGTTTTTCGTGGGATTCCACCCGAACAGATAGCGCCCTCGCCCGTCTGTCGAGGATTTGGCAGCGTAGAAAGCCCGCCCGTCGAAGGTATCCTCTTTCGGGGTAAGCCAAGGGCCATTCAGGCTACGGCTCATTCGGTAAAAGGTCGCAAAGCGTCCCGTATAGGAGGAGTAGATTAAATACCACCAATCCCCGATTCTGAACAAGTCAGGACATTCATGAGCCCCTACGTGCAAATTCGGCGCATACAGAGGTTCGCGGTACTCCCAGGTTTTAAGGTCTTTGGATGACAGCAGCGCAGTGCACCCTTTTCGGTTGGTTGGCCCTTTCGCCATCGCGGCAAGCAGCATCCAGTATTGGTCTTCCTCTTCATTCCAGAACACGAAAGGATCGCGCCAATCGGACAGCTCATAGATGCGGTCGTCAGCGGCAAAGGTATCTTCAGGAATGGGCTCCCAGTTCTTCAGGTCACTGCTGATCGCATGGCAGACCAGTTGCTTGCCTGGGGGAAATATGCAGTAAAACATATGATAGATACCGTCCACTTTCAGAATATGGCCGGTGCCGCCTTCTATTTTGCAGGCTCCTTCTGCCCGGTAATTCACGAAATCCTTCGTTCCGACCAGATACCAGCCATGGTCAAGACCCTCCCGGTAGTTTTCTCGCCAGCCGTGCAGATAGAACAATTTAAATTCCCCATCTTCATAATAGGGAATCACATCCCCTACCCAGGCGTTCTCCGGCCGATAGAAAAATTCCCTCATCCAATGATTCCTCCTAAAGATTTAAGTGGTTTATGCGTTCATTTAACGAAACCCAGGGGAGAGTCAGTTGGATCGTTCTCCTTCTTGACCTGTACCGGTACGTTAAAATCATCGACGTTAAGATGTCCGAAACCGCCTGTGGATTGGTCAACCACTTTAATATAAAGCTCCTCGCCGATATACTCCGATGCATCCCAGATCTTCCGTTGATACTCCTCATAATTAGTGGCAGTCTCTTTAAACAGCTCTTTGCCGTCCGATGCCCGGACCAGCGCAACGTACAGCTTATCTATATCGCGCCCGCCGCTGACTAGGAAGTTGATTTTGCCGTTCCCGCCAAGGATGAAATTCTGTGATTGTAGCGTACCTGTCAAGCTGTCGCCGCCAGCTTGCTCGTTGAAGCCCCACAAATGATAGCCCCCCGGAATTTTTTGCGACGGATTAAAGTAAATGTTACCCCAGAAGAACTTGGTGTCGGTCACGTGGACATCTTGGAAAGCATCTCCTTCGGCAATCCAACCGGTTAAATCACCCGTTGCAAAATCATGATTAGGCAGATCTGTAATATCGGTATACACTGAGTTGTCCCAGTTCTCAGGCACATCGACCGGAGCAGCCGGTTCACCGGTTAAAGCATTCATCTCCCATACTCCCATCGATTTGACCGTAATATCATTGTCGGCCCAAACCTGCAAGCCCAAGGAGTCGTATCTGCCTACGTATACTCGGGTTGTCAGCTTTTTCTTGTAATTTGCAAAAGCTTCAATGACCGAACGGTCGAGGAAAATATGGAGTTTCAGGTTATCTCCGTTCAGATCAACGTATCCGCCTTGAATGCCGTCTACGCGCACATCCGGGTCGATACTGCTCTTGGTGCGATCCACATTAAAGGTACCGTTTGTCTTGTCGTAGTAAATCAGGGTTTCTTCCTGGCCGTTGTCGGAGCGCCGCACCTTGAGGCCGAATTTCTGGGCTTCTCCCGGATCTATTTCCATTACAATCTCCAGCATGTCGCCTTTGACATTACGGATCAATTGATTAGCGGACTCCATATTTTTCTCTGATAAATCAACCAGTTTATTTCCTCGCAGACTCTGCAATTCTTGAATCGGGTCAATGCGCAATTCATCATGCTCATCCAGGCTTAGTGAAACTGGCAGAGCCAGATTATGAGCCCATCCGGATTGATATTCTGCTTGCGGTGTTCTTACATTTTGCACCATGGAGAATACGACAGTTCTTCCATCGGGCGTGACCAGGCCACTCTCAGCGGTTAAGTACCCGTCACCTACATCCATTTTGGAGGGAGCCTCTTGATCGGGAATAAACTTGAAATTATCCCGATCCCAGGTCCCAATCCAATAAAAGACCTCAACATCTCGTTGCACATCGTTCGCGGGCGGTACATGCTCCGGTTTTTCATGCGGATTAATCATGAATATATGTTTTTGTTGGCCCTTGCTATCCTTGCCTAACGGCAATAATACCGGCAGTTCCCAGACCGTACCCAACTCCGGATAGAGGGTTCTGTTGCTAACATATAAAGGCCCCTTGTACTCCCAGTTGTACATATCGTCGGATACATATACTAATGCCGTGCCGCTGCTGAAGTCCTGAAGGCCGGAAGTCACTAATTGATACCACTTATCCGTCTCTTCATCGTACCAGACGAACGGATCGCGAAACTCGTTATGGATGCCGATCCCGTTCTGTTCCGTCACCGGTTCGGGGTATTTCACCCATTGCTCCAAATCGGGATCGGATAAATCGGCTGGAGTCGCAATTGCTGTTCGCTGGTTCGGCGACTCGGAGTCGTTGCCGGCGGTATAGAACAGCACGGGATTGCCGTTTCGATCATACGCCGCTCCGCCTGACCACGCGCCGTCCGGGTCAAGAGTGCCCGCTTCGGGCGCAAGGGCCGGCCTTACATTTTCCCAGTGCACCATGTCGTCGCTTACCCAATGTCCCCAATGGATTTGATGCCAATATGGCCCCTGCGGGTTATGCTGATAAAACAAATGGTATTGGCCGTTATAATAAATTGGCGCATGCGCTTCATTCATCCAGTTTTGCGGAGGCATTGCATGATACTGGGGACGGTGCTGATCTCCGTCAAACACGCTTGGGTCCTCATCAATGTCCCCATTCGGAATTTCCGGAACCGAACCGCCATGGAGCGCCTTTACGTTCTCATACTCAGCTAGTACCTCTTCATTCGTAAGGGCTTTGTTATGCAGCTTCACTTCATCGATGAGCCCACTGAACATATTGAAGGAAAACAGTCCTGCCAACTCAACCGGTTTATTGTTTTTCCCGATGATCAGGCTTTCCGTGGATGGTGTGATTGGGACGTTAACGGGGGTTGCTTGGGAAGCCACTTCCTCACCGTTTAGATATAACTTGATCATTCCATCTTTTTTGTCGAACGTGGCGGCGACGTAATTCCACTTGTATTTTTCCAATGGGTGATCCTTTGCCCAAACCTGAAGCCACTGCCCGCCAATTCCGGCCTGCATCGACCATGTACCGTGCCGGTACATTCCAAGAGAAAAGCCTTCCGCTTTATCCTGATCGGATTGGTTCACAATGGCAGACAGTTTGTTTCCGTCTCCCCATTCATAACTGCGCGGAGCGACCCAGGCTTCGATGGTTAACGCATCGTTTACAGTCACGGTATCCTTGGCGTTGACCTCAATATAGTTCGAATATCCATCGAACAACAAGGCCCCGCCTTTCACCCCGCGGGGAGTCCATCTCGGATCCTTGGAGTCCATATATCTGGCGTTGTTAAATACATAGTTCACATCATGCTCAAGCTTGCGTACTCCATCCAACGTTTCCTTTCCTGTGCCTTCATTAAGACCCAAGTAAAATATAGTACCCGTACCACGTACTTGGAAACCGTCAACGGCTATGCGGGCTTGATCAGACTGATCAACGACCTTTACATAGAGCTCCTTGTTGTAGTACTCCTGCACGTTCCATGTGATATTCTGATTTGCACTGACATTCCCCGTTTTCTTAAGCAACGTATTGCTGACGGCATCGTAAAGTTCGACGTAGGCGTCCTCCGGTTTTAAAATGTCCAAAATAGTAAAGTTAATGGTTCCACTTCCCTGGAGTGTGAAAGTATTGGAGGTGATGGAGCCCTGAGCTTCCAAGGCAGATTTAGCATAGAAGTTTCCTTCTTTGCTCGCATGAGCTTCATCAGTCACTTGAAAAGCATTTCCTTCAACCGTCCAGCCATCGAAATTTCCCGTTTCAAAACTGGCATTCGTGATTTCAGTCGGGATCATGTTAACCGCCAAAACCCCTTCTTCCGGAACGCTTTCATGGAAGGTGCGGAAGGCATCCGCAAAAATCAGGCCCCAATCCGAGGTTGCATGATCGACGATTTCCACATACAGCTTCTTGCCCAAATATCCGGAAAGATCCGCCTTATACTGCTCCATATTGGCAAGCCGCATGCCCTGTGCGGGATCCGGGAACCCGGACTCGTTAAATTCGCTGTTGCCGTAACGGGCAATCATCTTTCCCGTATCTGCTTCGATGACGCTCACATAAACTTGATCCCTATGTTTGCCTCCGCCCAATCTGAAGGTAATCCACCCCGTTCCCCCCAGCTCGAAAGTGCTGGAACGAAGAATGCCTGTCGCAGATTCCGCATATTTCCACCCATTTAAATGATAAGTACCTTCCTGATTATAGGGGATTTCTTCCGCCCACCAGGTTGTTTCATCCGAAACGCTATCCGGGCCGAACGCTTCGCCTTCGACAATGGTCCATCCCGTCAAATCTCCGGTTTCAAATCCCGAATTCTCGATTTGATATACTGCTTGATATACTGCATCTGTAACCGTCGTCTTCACTTCAGCCAAAGACGCGGGCGTTTCCACCCCAACGGAATCGGAAGTGGCCGCGGCCGGAATCACGGGAGCAATAAGCTGAAGAACCAGAGTCCATATAACCGCCTTGCCAAACGCGTGTCCTCTCTTTTTTTCTTTTCTCATACACAATCCTCCTTCGTGATTTCCCAATTCAGAAAAACATCGCTAGCTGACTTCGCAATGCTCCCTTTGTACAAGGATGAAAATCATGATGAAAAAGGAGAATAATAGAGCGTTTTCACAATGTAAGGCGATAAGGAGCGCCTAAACGCTCACTTTACCAAATGGCCTGCATATCCCATATATCCAAGGTTTTAACCGTTAGTTCCCCGTCTCCCCAAATCTCTAGCCCCAGAGCATCCATACGGCTCGGATACACACGGGTCGTCAGGCTTTTCAATCCGTTGGCATAGGCTTCGACCATGGAACGGTCCAAATAAAGGTGAAGCTTCAGATTCTCACCTGGCAGCTCCAGCTTGCCGCCCTGAATCCCTCCGCATCTTTCTCCCGGATGCAGTGTCGTTTTTGTCCGGTCGACCAAGAGCATAGATTGATTCGCATCATAATACAGCTGCGTTTCTTCTTCTCCGTCCGGGGTGCGCCGGACCTTGATTCCGAATCGTTTGGCGCTGCATGGCTCGATTTCCAGCTGAATCTCAAGCATGTCGCCTTGTACCTCCCGGAGCCGTACATTCGTCTCGGCCAGTGACTTGTTCCGAAGCGATAGCCGCTTCTCTCCGCGCAGCGATTGCAACTCCTGGATCGGCTCGATTCCCAGTCGTCCGTCATCCCGCAAATACACGCTTAGCGGCAAGCCGCCGTTATGGGCCCAACCCGATTTATATTCCAGCTCGGGCGTCCGCTCCCCTTGGGCTATCGTAAAGATAATCTTTCGCCCGGTTTTAGGATCCACCATTCCGCTCGGTCCGGTAAAATGGAAATCACCAACGTCAATCAGTTGCGGCTTCTCTTGATCGGGAATAAATGACAGGTTTTCCTTGTCAAGCCGCCCGATCCAATAGAACACCTCTACATCCGCCCCTTTTCCCACAGGGCTGACCAGCAGGAGATGTTTGTTCACCCCCTGCTTGTCGGTGCCAAGTGGAAGCAGCACGGGGAGCTCCCAGATCGGGCCAAGATAAGGGAACTTCTGAAGATCCGCATGATACAATGGACCCTTGTAAGTCCAATTCAGCATATCCTTGGACGCAAATGCCAGCGCCGCGCCTCCTTCGCCTTCCATCCCCGACCCGACCAAAGCATACCAGCCGTCATCGTCCTTCCAAACAAAGGGATCTCGGAAATCGCCGAATGCCCCTATGCCCTTTTTCTGCACGATGAGCGGCTCCGGATGTTTGACCCAATTTACCAGATCCGGGTCTCCATCCCGAGAATAAGTGCTGCGGGCAAGCGCTACGCTCTGATTCGGCGAAGCGCTGTCGTTGCCTGCGGTAAAGAACAAGACAGGCAGACCGTCCGCATCATAGGTCGCGCTTCCCGACCAGATCCCGTCCGGTGCAAGCTGATCCTTCTCCGGCGCCAGCGCGACGGGAAGGTCCCTCCAATGCACCAGATCTTCACTTACCCAATGTCCCCAATGGATCTGATGAAAGAAAGGCCCCAGCGGGTTATGCTGATAGAACAAATGATATTTCCCATCAAAATAGATCGGCGCATGAGGTTCATTCATCCAATGAGCCGGCGGGCTGACATGATATTGGGGTCTATGCCGGTCCGACAGCAGGGGCGTCCGGTCCAGCTTGATCTCATCATATTTTAAGGACGGCCGGACACCTCCATGGGCGGAGTCCAGTACATGACGATAAGCAACGACCACCTCTTCCGCGCTAAGGACCCGATTATAGATCTTGAGCTCATCAATGATACCGCTAAACATGTGCAGGCTGAACGCTTTTGCCAGACGGCTGCTGTGATTGTTCTTTCCGATGAGCAGATCGCTGTCCACTGCCTCGGTCAAGCGGGAACCGCGTGGCAAAGCAGTCGAAGCGATTTCGCTGCCGTTCAAATAAAGCTTCATTTCTCCCTGGTTCCCATCGAACACCGCACTTACGTAAGACCATTCATTTTTGGGCAGTTCACAGCCGTCCGGCGACCAAATCTCCGCCCAGGCCCCTCCTTCAAGCCCAACCTGAAAAGACCATGATCCGTGGCGAAACATGCCCAGCAAATAACCCTGCTTGCGGTCCATGTTGTAGCGGTTCACGATGGAAGCCAATTTGCCGCCTTCCCCCCATTCGTAGGAGCGGGGCGCTACCCATACTCCGATGCTGAGCGCTGTCAGAAATCCTGGCTCGCCATTCGAATCTCCCGTATTGACCCGATGGGCAACGAATGTCGAGTACCCATCGAACAGGAGTCCGCTGCCCAATACACCCTGCCTCCACTGCGGATCACGCGGTTCCGTAAACTCCGCTTGCTTAAATACGTATTGAATATCATCATGAGTTTTGGATACACTCTCCAAAGCTCTTGCTCCGCTTCCTTCATCGAAAGCCCAATACATCATCAGCCCTCGATTGTCGGGTACTTGGCTCACGCGTCATTCCCCCTTGAAGTCTGCTCGACGGCACCATTAGGAATTGGAATGGATTTAAGAGTATGAATATGAAGCGAGTTCAATACAACCTGCCCCGAATTCGTGCTTATCCAAACATTCTCGATCGGAGCATCCGGGAATATTTGATCCGTCAGCACAACCAGTCCCCCATTCCCATACACTTCAACCGCATTGCGGTCCAGCCAGATATGCAACTTGATCTTTCCATCCTCCGGAACCAGGCTTGCGCCGTGATTGCATGCAAACTCCGGATGAAAGTCAGTCAGACCCGATTGGGAACGGTCGATAGATAGCCGTTGGCACACTGGATCATATCCAATAATCGTCTCGTTTTGCCCGGAGGACTTGAACTTAATATGCACCTCGTTCCCGGACCGGGTATCGATATCCGCTTCTATCTCGAGCAGTCCATCGTTCGTCTGCTGTGTAAACGGTACGTCCTGAGTCACTGTAACATCATTCCAGCTCGTCGACGTTTTTCGCAGCCGTTCAACTTCCCGGACAGGCATTTGGGTCAGAACTATGCCTTCGTCCCGGCTGGTCAATGACAAGGCGCGGGGCAGAGTCATGGCGCCTCTCCAGTCTCCAGTTGGCGTGTGGTTGGCATATTTCCAGTTGCTCATCCATCCAATAAGCACGCGCCGTCCGTCTCGCTCCGGTATATCCGACCAGGTGACACCCGCATAATTATCCCTTCCATGATCCAGCCAAAGGATATGATCAGCCGAATGGTCATTGATGAACGTATTTCCGTCGAACTCTCCGATAAAATATTGCGTGCGCGAGCCTTCAGGACAGTCGGGATTATCTCCAATGCTTATGATAAGCACCCATTTGGAGCGTTCGCTGTCATCAATCGGCAATTCAAAGAGATCCGGGCATTCCCACACACCGTCATGTGATCCTTCCCCTTTACCGAATTCGCCGGTCAGCGTCCATTCGAGTAAATTTTGCGATCCATAAAAACGAGCATGGTCTCCCGCCACAAGCACCATCACCCACCGCTCACTCTGCGGATGCCAGAACACTTTTGGATCTCGAAAGTCGATCAGATCATCCTCGGCGAGAACCGGGTTCCCCTCATATTTGTGCCAAGTTCGGCCTTTGTCGCTGCTGTACGCCAAGCTTTGCCGCTGGCGCGGCTGCCCGGTCTTCGGACAGGTGTCCGCATGGGTAAAGATGGCGACTAATCCATGGGGGCCTTCGAACAGTCCGCTGCTGTTATTCCAGTCCACTACACAGCAGCCTGAGAAAATGGCTCCATGCTCATCCGGGAACAAAGCGATCGGCATATGCGCCCAATGAATCAAATCCGGACTCACCGCATGTCCCCAATGCATGGGCCCCCATTTGTTGCCGTGAGGATGATGCTGATAAAACAGATGATATTCTCCCTCGTAATAGACCAATCCGTTCGGATCATTCATCCAATGGGATGGAGGCGAAAAATGAAAGCCGGGTCTGAATCTCTCATAAAATACATCTAGCACAATTTCTCCCACCAATCGTTTGATTATTTATCTTTTAAATTTGCATGATAACGGTCTAATCCTGTTTGATAGATTTCCATCAATTCGTTCAGGCCCATCTTCTCCAATGTCTTCACATATTTATCCCACTGTTCATCCACGCCCCCGTTAACAATGAATTTACCTCGTTGGGCATTTACATATTTAATCAGTTCTGGCTCAATTCTATTGATTTTGTCCAGCTCTTCCTTTTCAAAGAATATATTTGGATAGTTTTCCTTCTCCATATATGGATTGTAATATTGCTCCAAATCTTTAACACGCTGCTGGGCCCGCGGCTCCAGATCAACAACTTTTCCAAGGTCTTCGATGGTAATAACGCCAGGCCCGCCTGCACCTGGAGCCACTTTTTGCCGGAATTCACCTGCGGAGGTTCCATCAGGGAGCGGCAGGTTCACCAACTTGCCATTTTCGTCTTTCTTGAATACAACATCCAGCGGACCCCAGTGAATCTGAGCCGCCATATAGGGTTCATACTGCTGATCGATCCAACGCATCGTGATTTCGGGATAGCGGTTCGCTTTTGTTATCACAAAGGCGCCGCGTCCCGGCCCCCCTCCGTTGCCGCGGCCAATCAATTGGTCACCGTTCGGTCCTTTAAGCGGAGACAGTAAAGCATAATCCTGGCTTCGTTCCGTTCCGACAACCTCTTCGGCTTCCCACCAGATGTAGGAGCCAAGGGTTTCGTCCTTCGTTTTGCCTTTTGCCAGATACTGAGCAGCGTCCTGGGTGAAAGATTCGGGGTCAATCAGGCCCTGTTTATACCACTTTTCGTGAAAATACTTCAAAGCTTCCTTGTACTGGGGTTGCGTCGCGGTAAAAATCACTTTTCCGTCGCGGACGATCCGATGCTCCATGTTATCCGGAAGTCCGAAAGCTCCGAATATGCCGCCAATGTCCATACACCATTGCATGTGCATGAAGCTTAACGGAATTTCATCGGCCTTGCCGTTGCCATTCGGATCCTGCGTTTTAAAGGAAATCAAGGCTTCGGTGTATTCATCGAGCGTTTGCGGCATTTTCAGACCGAGCTTTTCAAGCCACTTTTTATTGATGACATGAAAGAAAGGGTTGGTTCCCAGGTTATTCTCTTCCCACGACGGCAGCCCATAAATGTGCCCATCGGGGGCTGTGATCGCTAACTTGATGTCTGGCCTGCGCTCCAAAAGCGCTTTCAAATTAGGCGCGTACTGATCGATCAAATCCTCCAGTGGAATGATCGTCCCGTCTTTACCGTAATTGATGAGCTCGTAATCCGAAAATCCGGCTGCGTAAAAAGCGTCCGGCAAATTTCCGCTGGCCAGCAGCAAATTTTTCTTCTCTGCATAGTCTGTGTCCGGAATGTTCTCCCACTCGATCTTTACATTTGTTTGCTCCTCCAGCCGTTTGAAAATTTCCATTTCGGAATACTCCGGCGCCAACGCTGCTTTTGGGGATACCATCTTTAACGTCACTGCTTCTTTAACAATCGGCAGACCGGTTTTGTTGAAGTTCGTATCCTGTTTCGGATTTTTCACCTGATTTTTGGAGCCGTCTTCTCCCGCACATCCGTTCAGCGCAAGGGCTCCGGCCAGCACGAGAATTCCTGCGTTTTTGAATAAAGATTTCATCGTACCTAACCTCCCTTTAGTTCATCCATAAAAATCACAATATTTTTTTCCCAATCCGGCTTTATCCGAATGCACAATGGTTGGCTGCCATATATCCCCTCCCTTCAAGTAATCGTCAGCATCAGCCTTTGATCGACCCAATCATTACCCCTTTGACAAAGTACTTTTGCAGAAATGGATACAAAATCAGCAGTGGCAAGCTGGACACGATAATAACACCGTACTTGATAAGTTCAGTAACCCTCATCTTCGCTGCATAGGATTCCACATCCACCATCATCCCGGAGTTGACCTGATTTTGGACGAGAATGTTGCGCAGCACCAATTGAAGAGGATATTTGCTCTCGTCATTCAAATAGATCAAAGCATCGAAAAAGCCATTCCAAAAGCCGACGACATGATACAACACCATGACTGCAATGATGGACTTGGAGAGAGGCAAGACAATACTCCAAAAAAATCTGGTGTTGGAGCAACCGTCGATTGAAGCGGCTTCCCACATTTCATCCGGAATGGACGACTGAAAGAATGTCCGAACGATGATAACATTGAATATCCCGCCAGCTCCAGGAATAACCAGCGCCCAAATCGTATTTAACATGTGCAGATCCTTGATCAACAAATACGTGGGAATCAACCCACCGCTAAAAAACATGGGGATCAGTAAAAACCACATAATTGCTGATCTTCCGACCAGATCCTTGCGGGCTAACGGATAGGACGCAAATACGGTAACAGCTACTCCAATCAAAGTTCCCAAACCCGCGTAAAGAAGGGAATTTGCATATCCGATCCAAATAGAGGAGTCATTAAAAATTCGTAGATAGCCATCGAGTGTAAACCCCTTCGGATATAACCATACTTCTCCTGAATAAATCAGATTGGGATCACTGAATGAAGCAATCCATACAAAATACAGCGGAAATAATATGAGCAGCATGACCACGGTCAACACGAAATAGTTAATGGCGTCAAACCAGGCGTCCTCTCTGCTTTTTCTCTTCAAAAGATTGTTCAAAGTAAATCCCCCTTACCACAGACTGGTTTCCGTCAATTTTTTGGCGATCCGGTTAACGGTGACAATCAGGATGATGTTGATAACGGAATTAAACAATCCAACCGCCGTTGAAAAGCTGTATTGCGCCTTCTGAATCCCTAATTCGTATACATAGGTTGGAATAATATTGGAGGTGGCATAGTTCAGATCACTTTGCATCAAAAAGGCCTTCTCGAAACCGATGCCCATAATGTTTCCAAGTGCGAGAATCAGCAGAATGATAATCGTCGGAAGAATGCCAGGAATATCTACATACCACACCCGTTTCCATTTACTCGCACCATCCATAATGGCGGCTTCATGCAATTCAGGATTGACTCCTGCAAGCGCTGCCAAGTAAATAATCGTGGAGAAACCGGTCTCTTGCCATATCCCTGACAAAATATATAAAGGACGGAACCAGCCTTCATCAGCCATAAACAGAATGGGTTCTCCTCCAAACGAGGTAATAATGTGGTTCACGAGCCCGCTGTTTGGCGATAAAAAAACATGGAGCATACCGACAAGCACAACGGTAGAGATAAAATGAGGCGCATAAATGACCGTCTGAATAAATTTCTTGTATCGCTTGCCTAACATTTGATTCAACATAACCGCTATGATAATCGGAGCCGGGAAGCTGAACAAAAGTGACAGGAAACTGAGCGTCAGCGTATTGAACATGATCGTCCAGAAGTTATAAGAATCAAAAAAATCAATAAAATGCTGAAAGCCTACCCATTCGCTGCCCCATATCCCCTTGCTCGGTGAAAAATCCTTAAATGCAATTTGCACTCCGTACATCGGGTAGTACTTGAATACGAGATAAATCAAAACAATCGGCAGCAGAAACAGATACAGTTCATAGTTGCGTTTGATTCGATCCCAGGTTTTACGATTTTCTTTGATAACGAGTTGATATTCTCCGGAATCCCTTGAATTCACCCTAATACTCCCTTTCTTATATAATTTTTGAAATTGAAACGTTTCCATTTTAATTTGAAACGTTTCCAATTTAGTTTAAGAAGAACGCCAACCGCAAGTTCACTGATGCAGCGACAGAAGCGATTGGTGTTTTTCTAATAACCGTTGAAAAGGAAACTCCTTTTTTTTAGGTGAAACTAAGTAGTTTCACCTCGTCTAAATATGACCGGAAGACGATAAACTTCCCGGTCCAAGGTTTCTCCTTCTATCTTTTTGTAGAGCAGTCTGATCGTCATACGAGCCATCTCCTCTACAGGCTGCCTGATCGTTGACAATATCGGATGAAAATAGGAATGATCCTGAATACCGTCATATCCGATAACCTTTACATCCTCTGGAACACGAATCCCCTGCTTGCCTGCTTTATCTATATATTTCGCGGCGAACATATCAGTAATGGCAAAAATACCGTCCACATCGTGATACTTATCCAGAAACTCGTCAAAATAGGCATCGTCGTCCAAAACGGGATCCGGCTTCTCGTATACAACATAGTCGACTCCCATTGTTTTCGCCTCATGTATGAAACCTTCTCTCCGATTCATGGTTTCACTGAAAACGGAGGTGACACTGCCCAAAAAAGCCATTTTTTTTGCACCTGCTTTGACAAGTTCCCTTAACGCCAGGCGCCCCCCTTCATAATTGTCCGAAGTGACGCATGTGATTTTCTTGTTAAAGTGTCTGTCGATACTGACAATCGGAATGTCATTGCTTACGTCATTTTCAATATCGTTGTATGTAATACCAACAATACCTGCCACTTTGTTTTGCTGCAGCATATCGAGATAATACAATTCCTTTTCGGGTTTGCCGCCGCTATTGCACAGCATAAGCTTAAAGCCTTCCCGGTCCAACTCATCTTCAATGTAATATGCCAATTCAGAAAAGAAAGGGTGCCAGATACTTGGGAGCAGCAGGGCAACCATCTTGGATTTCCGCATTTTGAAGTTGCGGGCAACCTCATTAGGGATATAATTCAATTCTTGTATGGCTTTCTCCACTTTTTTGCGTGTAGCGGGTTTTACAGAGCCCGAATTGTTAATGACTCGGGATACAGTTCCCACAGCTACACCAGCCAAGTTGGCTACATCTTTAATACTTGACATCTAACCCTCCACTTGAGCATCGCTTATGACAATCATAATAATACTAAATTGGAAACGTTTCAATAGTTAATTTGGAAACGTTTCATTTTTTTTATGGACGCACATAATCACCATCAATCACGAAAAGGCGGCTCTCCTGGTCATAACCAAGGAGGCCGCCTTTTCACAGGCAATACAAAATGAGAGGGGCAAGCAGCCCAGTTTATCAAGGAGCATCATAGCTCACAAGATAAGGCTGGAGCTCGGTATTGTAATGACCGATGCTATATTCAACGACCTGGCCGTCGGCACTGTAGGAGTATCGGATACGCTTAAGCGTAGAAGCTCCTTCCGGGATGCCAAGCAATCGTCCGGTTTCAACGCTTGCCGTACCGACGGTAAACGCATCACGAAACCGCTCCAGGCTGATATCATTTTCTTCAATCAGGTCATACAGCGATTGCATATCTGCATGTGCATCCCCTGTAACTGCAACGGCAGAGGGATCAAGGTAATGCACATAATGAATATATGGTTTACCGTCGAGCAGATATAACCTCTCAATACGCAGGCAGCGCTCCCCGAAAAGCTGGAACGGCTCGGATAACGCATCATTGGTTACCATTTCCGAACCGAGCAGCTTCTTCTCCATCCGATGGCCTTCGTCAACGAGAATTTCCGTGAACCTTTTCCCTTTGGACAGCCGGGACAGGGAGCGATTCCGGATCACTGTCGTGCCTACACCGCTTCGTTTTTCCAGATAGCCCTCCTGGCATAATTCCTGCACCGCATTGCGGACTGTCACCTTGCTGACGCCAAACTCTTTTTCCAGCTGCGGCTCAGACGGAATGATCGTTCCCAGGGGATAAATGCCGTGCAATATCCGGTCCTTCACGATTTTCTTGATTTGCAAATATAACGGCCCATTTTTGCGCGTAATGGACAATCCGCGTCACTACCTTTCCACGTCAGGCATCATTTGGGTCATGGCCTTCAAGACTTCGGCCTCGGATGCATTCGGCGTATCTCCGGACACGGTATGTGCCAGCGCCGCGGCGGCTGCGGCAAAGTCAACAGTGTTCTTCGCGGAGAAATTCTGAATTTCTCCATGAATGATGCCGCTCGCATATGCATCTCCCGCCCCTATACGATCATACACCATAAAGCTGAGCGTGTCCGAAAATTCAAATTGTCCGTCTTTATAAATATACCCCTGCAAGGAGTGGCTGTTATCCCGGTTAATGGACCGGTGCGTCCCGGCGGCTACCGAGATCCCAAACTTGCCCGCAACCTGCGGGATCAAGTCCAGCAGCTGCTCCTTCCTGTCCGTGGCCTGCGTTTCCATACCGAGAATATGCAGCGCATCCTTTTCATTCATCATGACGACATCGGCCAGCCCGAGCATCTCCTCATAATGTGGTTTGGCCAGCGCATATCCACCGTCACCCCATAGGGATGGGCGATAATTACAGTCGAACACGACCTTGCCGCCCGCCTGCTTCACTGCTGCGGCCAGTCTTTTCATATGTCCGCGTACCGTGTCGTTCATGGCCAGCGAAATTCCGCAGAAATGCATGATATCCACGTTCCCGGCAATGTCCGCCGGATCGTAGCTGTCCTCTGGAGCCTGATTAAAACTGCTTCCCAGACGGTCTGTGTAAGTAACCCTGCTTGGGCGCATACCAAATCCGTTCTCCAGAAAATACATGCCGACAAATTTTCCGCCCCGCTGGATCAACGAGGTGGACACATCCAGCTTGCGCAAATACGCCATGGCCGCTTCGCCCAGCGGATTGTCAGGCAGCGTTGTGACCAGGTAACCGGTATGACCAAAGCGTGCCAGGGCGGACACAATATTGACGCCTGTTCCCGAAAAGGTATACCGGAGCGCATCCGCCTGTGCCAGCGTGTCATACCCGGGCACCTGCAGCCGCATCATCACTTCCCCAAATGCGGCTACACGTTTACTCATATTGATCCACCAGCTTTTTCATCGTTTCGTACAGGAACTGTACGTCCTTGACGTTCGTGTTGCCGGTGTCCTTATCGATGATGGAAGAATACACATGCGGGATCACCTGCGGAACACCAGCTTCGAGCGCAATACGCAGGATCTCTTCGAAATTGTCCAGATCGATGCCGCCTGTCGGCTCCAGGGCAAAGCCTTCCTCGCCGCATGCCTGCGCCACTGCCCGGAATTCATCCTCAAGCTTCAGCCCCTGCATTGGGAAATATTTCAGCGCATTTCCGCCCATATCGCGCACGAGCGCAATCGCTGCTTTCACAGGCACGATGGCATGTTCGGACAAAGCCGCACTGACAGGGCCAGTCGAAATATTCACATAGCCGGGACGGCCGCACGGAGATACAAGACTGTTAATCCAGCTGTCGCGGGTGTCCAGATTGGCGCGGGTCGCTCCAACGGCTGTGAACACCTGGTTGATGTGTGTGCCGCCATAGCTTTTCACGATTTCCGCCACGACCGCCGCCTGCCGGTTGTCCCCGGCCCCGAGACCGATGGACACGGCGTCTTCGATGGCCGCTCCATATTCCTTCATGGCAGCGACAGCTGTCTCCGCATCCGGATAGTTTTTGGACAATACCCCGACAATGACATGGCCTTCAGCGGCTTCGTACACTTCACGGGCGTTCTCAATGCTGCCTGCCAGCACATTAAGCGCAGCGCGGTTTTTGTAAAGACGTTTTTCCATCAAAGACATATTATTTTCCTCCCACAATTTCCTGAATTCTCGATACGATCACCTGGATGTCATCCCCTTGGAAGGAGCGGGCATCCAGATCGAAATATCCCTGCCGTACTCCGTAGTCGCGTGTATAGATGGCAATCTGCCCTTCCCGCAATTGGTCGTTCACTTGTTTGGCATCAATGCCGGTCTCCGCCTCGTTAATCTGGATCCGTCCGCGGAAAATCGCTCTGCCTGCTTCGTCCTGCACAATGCTCACCCGGACGCCTGGCAGATCGTTCAATACCATGAGCGCCTGCAGCGATTCCTTCTCCTGCTCGCTCTTATCCTCTTTGCGGGTATACTCGTCGAGTGCCTGTAGCAAGCCAAATGTCGATTCCTTGCCAACCTTCATGCTGCGCCCGATGCCATGCAGCTGTACCTTCAGCCACTCAATATATTGGCGCTTGCCAGCGACAATGCCGGAGGTCGGTCCTTCAATGGCTTTGGAGCCGCTGTAAATGGCCAGGTCGGACACCTTGACATATTTGTAAATATCCTCTTCCGCCGCCGCATCCACGATGAGCGGTACACCCCGCCGCTGCGCGACTTCCCAAGCTTCCTCCACGGAGATCATGTTCTTTTGCACACTGTGATGGGATTTTACATACAAAATAGCGGCCGTCTGATAGCTAATAGCGTCTTCGATATGCTCCTTCCGGCCTTCATTGGCATAGCCCACTTCAACGAGCTTGCCTCCACCCAGATACACCATAGTCTCCACAGGAGCACCAAATTGTACGTTATGACCCTTCAGGATAATGATTTCATTCTTGGCAATGGGGTCCTGGTGAAGCCGTTCGCTTAGGCGTTTGTTGCCCTGGGTCACGATCGCTGCAACCGACAGCGCAATGCCACTGGATGCCGAGTTGACGACGACAGCAGCCTCCGAGCCCAAAATTTGCGCAATATGGTCGCCGGCTTTATTCACCAGGTCAGCAATCTCCACATACTGCTGCCCGCCGGTCTTCATCGCCTCCATCACCGTATCCGTAGGTGCGGAGACACCCAGAATGCTCATGCGGCCGCTGGCGTTAATGACCCGTTTCAATCCGTATTTAGCAAGTAAAGAATGATCCATGAATGACAGCTCCTTTAGCTTCAATATATTGGTCCGCAGTCCGTTCCTCGCCTTCGGAATCGACAAGCACAATCGGCTCCTGCTTGACGGCAAACAGCGTCAGGTTGGCATCGTCCCCGACCTGAATGCGGCCGAGCTCAGGCTTACCGAGCCAGTCTGCCGCTTTGGCGGTGACGGCATGAATAACGTCTTCCAGGCTGTGGCCCAGATACAAAAACTTGGACAGCACGTTCGCCATACTGTAGACCGGTCCGTTCAGACGGTTGCCCCGGTAAATGTCGGTGCTGATCGTGTCAGGCTGAATGCCGTTTTGCTTGGCGTGCTCGGCGACCCGGAACGAGAAGCTCGCCGAGCCGTGGCCGACATCCAGATGTACTCCCCGCTTGACCGCATCCACCAGCACAGGCAGCGGCTTACCGGCTTCATCGAACAGATTGTTCGGCTTGCCGTTCAGATAGTGGGTGACCACGTCCCCTTTGGCGAGCAGAGGGATCACCTCTTCGATTTGCGGCGGAGCCGAGCCGATATGCACCATCAGGTGCAAACCTGTTTCCTCCGACAGCTCACGCGCCAGCTGCAGCGGCCGAATACCGCTCTCCTTCACCACACTGCGGCTGATACGCGCCTTCAGGCCGACAATGAAATCCGGATACAGAGCGACGGCCTCCCTGACCTTTTCCTTGTCGATCCACTCCAGCTGGGACAGCTCATCCACCCGCTGCAATCCGATGTGCGAGATGTTCAGAAATGCAAAACAGCGGGTGTTCGCAGCAGCCGCGCTTAATTGCAGCTCCCCGATCCGGTCAGCGCCGCAGCTCCCTGCATCGATGATCGTCGTCACTCCCTGCTTGACGCCAATCTCGTCGATCTCGTCCCCATACGGATCAAACTCCGGAAAAGCATGCACATGCATGTCGATCCAGCCGCTGGATACGTACAGCCCGGTGCCGTCAAAACCATCGCTTCCCGGCAGCGAGCCTCCCTGGGCAATCTCCGTAATCTTCCCATTCTCGACAGCAATATCGGCGGTCTGTCCATTGACAAATTTCACATTGCGAATGACCAAACGTTCAGACATGTACTCCTTCCTTCCCGAACGGCCTCCCATCCTTCATAAGGCGATAGCTTGTTTGGCTCCCTCTCTTACCGGAGCAGCCGCTCTTTATAGATCAACAATACCACATCTTGAGCAAGAAAAGAATATAACGTTATAATGTTTGGATAAAAAATATATTTTATAGGATATTGTGCTGTTTCTCTTTGATCCTATAATCAAAATGATAGGCAAAAGTCTTGTGATTCCGCCGTTTTTCAGCCGCTCTATACTGAATCTTTCAGGCGGAAATGGTATCATGGAAGTACAAAAAATTCGTTGGAGGTGTAGACGATGAAATGGGAGGAAGTACGTAGACTGTATCCTGACCGTTTTGTTAAACTTCGCATCCTGGAAGGACACATCGAAAACCAAGTTCAGTATGTTGACGATATGGCCATCATTCAAGCATTTGACGACAATAAAGAAGCCACCCGAGAATTGGTTCGGGCAAAGGACGACATTCTCGTCTATCATACGGGCAAGGAAAAGATTGAGATCCCTATCAAACGTTTATTTGGATACAGAGGTTAGATATGACCTTAAACATCGTGCCTAAAGACGGTCTTTTGTTTACGTCGATCGAGATTGTGTTTCGGGGAAAATCCATGGTGATTGACAATGTCGTTATCGACACTGGAGCCGCAGAGACGATCATTTCCCCGGATGCAGTCGAGGAAATCGGCATCTCTGCCGAACTCGACGATTATATACATTCTTCATATGGTATCGGCGGAAGTCTGCATAGGTTTTATTCCAAGTCGATTGACCAAGTGAATTTAGGAGCAGTAAGCCTGAGTAATGTGAAGCTGGATTTTGGTATCATTGACCCTCAGGGGCATATCAATGGTCTCCTCGGACTTGACCTTCTTATCAAATTAAATGCCGTTATCGACTTGAAGCATCTAACTCTGTCGCTGGATGCTTCATGATATTATCCATGTAGATGAAAAAGCAGGAGCCATTGTGGCTTCTGCTTCTTCACGGACGCCAAAAAAACTACATCATTTCCAGCGAAGCGATAGGTTTCAGGAAGGTGAATAAACAAGGCCTAAATGAAGTTGATGGTTTTTGATTAAAAATCCGGGTCAAGACTTAGATGATCGCTATAATTCCAGTGACCATTGGCAAACTCCATATAAATAAGAGCCGGAAATACATCATCACCTTCCGCTATACCTTGCGTAGAATCAGTCCATTCAAGTACTCCTTGGACTACGGCCTCTTTTTTCCCAAGGAAAATAACACGAACTTCCGATAATTTGTATCTCGAATCAGAATATTCAAAATGACCCTTCAACATCTCTTCCCACCTATACCAATCTGTAGCACCAGTATTCCATCGCTCAATAAATGAAGGGGCGGTATACTGAAGTGTAAGATTGAGATCTTCCGTGTTATAGGCTTTGTAATAGGTTTTGAGATCTGATAAGACTGCAGCCTGTTCCTGATTATATTTCTGTAATATCTCTGCCGCCTTTATATCAATATCCTTTGGAAGATCCACAAAATCGCTGGTTACATCCTCCCGTGCAATCTTCCACTGTCCATTTTCTTTTTTAATTTCAAAATTATACTCATTTTTTTGATCCAATACTTCCGTATTTTTAATGTAGGTAACCCGAAGAGTTGCCTCACTGGCAGATAAGTAATCAATTTGATCAATTGTGACTATGAAATCCCTGACTGGAATTTCACTGGGCTGTGTATTGGTCTCTTCATCATCTCTGGGATTATAATAGGCCCCGTTCAGGATTATCAGAGGTTAATAAAGCAGGACGGGGCGTTTCAAGGTATTGGGTAAGGAGTTTTTTCACTGCCGCATCCTCGCCATATCCATAAGGCTTCATTTTAATGGTAGAATTTTCTCTATCATAATCTATCGAATACTCTGCAAGATAACCGACCAAGCGAAGATAAAGGTAGACTTGCCCGTTTATAATAGGGATCGGGTCGTCCAAGTAGTAAATTCTGTCGTTAAACTCCACAATATCATCCCCGGCCCACAAAATAAGTTCAGAGCCATTAATGACCGTTGAAATTTCCAGATTTTTGGCATCAAACGAAGTCTTATAACCCAGCAGCTCAAACATTTCTTGAGCCGGGACATACGTGATCCCGTCTTTTACAATTGGCTTGACCTCATTAACCTTCTCATTTTTTACATAAAACTGAATCGGCCTTTCAGCAGCCATCACCATATCAGGCAGCGCTGCCAGCAAAACAATTGAAAACAAGAGGAATAGAAACTTTTTGATCATACAACACTCCCTATCGCCTTTGATATATTTCATATAGAGCCTATTCTTTATATCGGTAAATTTCTGTCCCAATCAAGCCCTAAACGGATGCTCCCGGATCATTTGAATAAAATTCCGGGCCGCTGCCGACAATTCCTCATTTTTACGTGTACACACAGCGATCGTATTCTTCATTTGCACCCCTTCTACCTCAACCCGGCACAGCTCACCGCGCTCCACGTAATCGCGCACAACCAGCGATGACACAAAGTTCGCACCGTACCCGGCAATCACGGCCGTAATCGCCTCATGCAGCCCGTTAAATTGCAGGGAAATGGTAGGAGCGGGCGCATTGTATGTACGGCATAGGGAAAATAACCGCTCCCGCGTCGAGCTGCCTTCCTCCCGCATGACAAACGGCTCCTTCATCATCTCGACCAAAGATACCTTCTGATTGGCATAGCGGTGATTGGGCGCCACCACGAACCACAGCTCATCCTGAAAAAGCTCCTCCGCCTGCACCGTATCCGGATATTCCTCAGGTCTTCCCCCATAAACGGCGATGTCCGCCTCCAGATTCAGGAGCTGCTCCAAAGCGCCGCTGGAGTTCGTTGTGGTGATCTTCATTTCTACCTGCTCATACTGCTTTTTGAATTTGGCAAGCCAGGCGGGCATGAGAAAATGGGCGGGCAAATAAGTGGCGGCGATCCGGATCGAGCCAACAGTCCCGCTACGATACTCCTGCACAAAACGCTCCATCTGCTGTTCGACCGCGAACAATCTCTTGGCCAGGACAGATAGCTGCTCACCGGCATCTGTCAGGGCAATCCCTCTTCCCTGAGGCTGGATTAAGGTAAGGGACAGCTCCTTTTCAAATTTCTTGATCTGGGCTGTTATCGCAGGCTGGCTGATATTAAGCGTCTCAGAAGCGCGCGTAACGCTCCCTGTGGTGGCAATGACGTGAAAAAGGCGCAATGCGTGCAAATTCATGACAGACAGCTCCGTTCCATAAATTTATATATTAAATATATAACAAATACAAAAACATATATTATATTTATGACTTTAACGAAAATATAATGAATTCGAAAGGAAAAATCAAATAAGGAGCAGTGATCGATATGAGCCAGTCAAACACATGGACCAAGGTAGACGAGTATATCGGGGAAAAGCTGATTGAACATGATCCCGTTCTGGAGCAGGTGCTGGTGGCCAATCGGCAGGCAGATCTGCCGGCAATCGATGTATCTCCAAGCCAGGGAAAGCTGCTGTCCCTGCTGGCGCAAATGGCAGGTGCCAAACGAATTCTGGAAATCGGCACTCTGGGGGGCTACAGTACCATCTGGATGGCCAGAACGCTTCCTGCCGACGGGAAAATTGTGACACTCGAGCTGGACCCGCACCATGCGCAAGCGGCCAGAGCCAATTTCGCCCTTGCGGGCCTGGAGGAAAAGGTGGATTTGCGCCTGGGCAATGCCTTGGAGCAGCTCGCTCAGTTGGATCAGGAAGGCACTGAACCCTTTGATCTGATCTTCATTGATGCCGACAAACCCAACAATCCGGCTTATCTGCGGTGGGCACTCCATTTTTCACACCCTGGCACAGTAATCATCGGCGACAATGTCATCCGGGAAGGCGAAATTATAAATAAGCACAGCACTGACCCCAGAATTCACGGGGTGCGTGCCTTTTATGACCTCCTGGCGGATGAGCCCCGAATCAATGCCACGGCCATGCAGACGGTTGGAAGCAAAGGCTATGACGGCTTTGTGCTGGGACTTGTAACCGGCTGACACTAGCTTCACAAATCTATCTCTTTGCCCGTCTCCATATTCCGCAGATTATTCCGATTTATGAAGTAATGACTTGAAACAAGAACATATGTTCTGTATAATTACTTTAGCAAACTTGGGATAAATGAAGAATTTCTTTCTATGGAGATACGGACATGGACGACAACTTTATTAAAGAGCTCCGCAGAACGAGCCGGAATGACAAACAGCGTTCCGAACTGCTCATCAAAGGCATGAAAGCTGTGCTGCAGGAACGCAAGGAAGAGAGCAGAATCAAGAGATGGATGAGGATGTACCGGGATAAGAAACGGCTGACCCGAAAGTTCAGGTCCTGATACCTATTCCTGGAATTTTATATTCCTGTAGAGTAGAGAACTGAAATTTCATTGGAGGGCTAAATGCCCTCTTCTTACTTTTCCAGCTCCCCCTTCATCAAACCGGACGTGAGGTTTTCCCTCATCCGGCCAACTCCATATCCCCTAAGGCAAATGGTTGAAACACATTGGCTGGCTCCGCTCGTGTTTCACAGCAACTGTACTTGGGGAGCGCCCTACTTGACTGTGTTGATCCTCCATCAGGTCAATGTTCCGTCCTGTTCTGCGTAGAAACTACACGGGCCACCAGCTTGCGCGGCAACAACCGCGGGAGAAACGTTATGAAGCGGTTGCGAGCCCCTGGCATGATGAATGTCTTGCCACCGATGAATCCTTGGTATGCTTCATCAGCCACCTGTCCGACTTCCATGATGCCTCCCCTCTGGAACAGCTTCGAAGCGCCCATACCTGAACGATCAACGAAGCCGGTTGCCGTCAATCCCGGACACAGTGCCGTTACCGTCACGCCCGTGCCGCTCAACTCGTTCCCCAGCGCCTCGGTGAACGACAGCACATATGCCTTTGTCGCGTAGTAAACCGACATCAGAGGTCCCGGAAAAAAAGCAACCACCGAAGCCACATTCATCACGCCGCCTTGACCTCGTTTGACCATGTCCGGCAAGAACAACTTTGTCGTAACCGTCAGCGCCTTGATATTGACATCGATCATATTCGTCTCTTGCTCCAACGGCGTTTCCAAAAAAGCCCCATGCAAACCGAAGCCTGCATTGTTAACGAGATAATCGACGGCAATCCCTTTTTCCTTGAGCTCCGCGTAAATCTTCTCCGCCACTCCGGGCAATGCAACATCCTCGGTGAAGACCGTCGCGTGTACGCGATACCTTTCCTGATAGTCCTTCGCAAGCTCCGCAAGCTTGTCCCCGCTGCGTGCTACCAACACCAAATTGTAACCATCCTTGGCAAACCGATCCGCCAATGCTTTGCCAATTCCACCTGACGCTCCGGTGATAAGTACCGTCTTGTTCATCTATAGTCACCCTCTGCCATTTCTTCAAAGCTTTCCATTCATTTCCTCCATTCTTCCTACAACGAGGGACAGAAAACTCAACAACCAGCGTATTAAGAGAGCTGCGGGTATAGGGCGGCTACACCGCCAGCAAGCCCACTTTGCACTTGGCGGCTCGCATCATCGGCGAGAATTTCAAAACTGTTCGATTCTATTCCGTCAATCGCAATTTTGGCAATATCTGCAGGGTTGGACTTGGGAGCGTCAATGCCTGACGTCATGTCTGTGTCCATATAACCCACATGCAAGCCAGCCACTCTTACTTGTTGAGGGTACAGATTTAAGCGCAGCACGTTTGTCAATCCCCATTCGGCTGCCTTGGCAGCCGTATATGCGCCTGCTCCTCCCATACTAAACCATGATAATACAGAAAGAATATTCAGAATGGTCCCTCCGCCATTATTGGAAATAACAGGCGCGAAAGCACGAACCATTGATAAGGTGCCAAAAACGTGCGTATTAAACTCTGTTTGTATGCGATCGAGATCATCGTCAAGCAAAGAAGCGCCGGTAGAGGAACCCGCATTGTTGATCAAAAGTGTAACATCCTTAGCCGCCGAAGCTGCCGCCTCTACCTCTTGAGGATTGGTAATGTCAAGTTTTACAGGTATTGCGCCGGGAATATCGACGGAGTCCGGATTTCTTGCGCCCGCATAAACCTTAGCCCCTCTGGATAAAAGTTCAAGCGTAAGATGGCGGCCGAGACCCCGGTTCGCTCCGGTAACAAATGCGACTTGTTCAGATATATTCATTTTGACAGCTCCTTTTCGTGTAATGGTTTTATAACCCCGTGTTTGTTGTCTGATACTAAGATATCTATCTCATTAAACGGACAACAAACGGACAACGGATGGTTTTCGACGCCAGTTTGCAGCCCGCGGCTCTTGTCACGGTTATCGAATGATCTTCATTATTCAAATCAGCAGCTTCAAGTTCTTATTTATATTTTCTTAACCTAAAATGCTAAGTGTGGTATTAATTATACCCGATAATTTCTCTTGATTTGTTGCTGTTTTAACCATTGTACGCAACCCTAACCAAGCATTCATGAAGTAATGAGAAAGGGCCTCAGGATCAAGTTTGGAGTCGATTTCCCCTGTTTGTTGACCAACAAGAATGAGATTATATAAAAGCTTCTCCGTTTTTAAATAGCTATCCTCAACAAAGGAAGAAACTTCTTGATCCAATATTCCTAGTTCTACACCAGAATTAACGATGAAACAGCCTTGAGGTTCTCCTTCTTTCTCTAAAGTGGTCTCTAAAAAAAGACGTAATAATTCTTTAACCGGATCTTGCTTCTCAACGAGTAACCTCATTTTTTTGTTTTGGATAGCCTGATATCGTTTAAGTGCCCTCATAAATAAGGCATGCTTATCTCCAAAAGTATCATAGATGCTTCTTCTGTGAATGCCCATATACTCGACCAGTTCTTGCATTGAAGTTTTTTCATAACCTTGCACCCAAAAAAGATGAATAGCTCTATCCAATACTTCATTTACTTCAAATTCTTTGTGTCTTGCCATTATCATCACCTCAAAGATTTGTTGCTTCTACCTCCTGGGCATGGTTAGAAGAATCTTCCCTTTGGCTGTTCCTTGGGCGATTTTCGCAATAGCTTTATTCACTTGTGAAAATGGAAATGTCGAATCAATGATTGGTTTCACACCTGTTTCATCGATCCACTGAGTCATATTTTTCAATTGAATGCCATTGGGCTGAACATACAAGAAATCATATGTTTTATGCTGAAGATACGCCGCTATGTCAAACGGCATTCCAATCGCACTAAAAATAAATTTCTGTATCGTTGAAAATCCGCCTTGTCGAGCTGCAAAACGTGCATTGGGCCCAGCATTCAATGATAACAATTTCCCGCCAGGTTTTAATATACTTAATTCTTTCCTGAACTCGCTTGCGCCTCGGGTGTCAATCACGTAATCGAAATCTTTCAGTAGCTTAACATAATCTTGCCTTTGATAATCAATAAAATGGTCTGCACCAATAGACGATGCTACATGGCGAGTCGATTCATCACCACTGACAGCTACAAAAAGGTTTTTTGATTTTGCATACGGAATGGCAATTTGTCCGAAGCCCCCCGTTCCACCGGGAATGAACAGCTTCGAGCCAGCTTTCACCTTCAGTACATTCAATGCCTGCACAACCGTCAAAGCTGATAATGGAACTGCTGCGGCTTCTTCAAAAGTAAGATTTTTGGGCATTTTCGCAACAATATTTGCATCAACAACAACGTATTCTGCAAAAGCTCCCATTGTATTCAGGGCAGTAGCGCATATACTCTGTCACCTGTCATTAAATCTCTAACGTCTTGACCAACCGCTTCAATAACACCTGAACCATCAATGCCTAGCGTTAATGGGAACTTATATCGGTCAAATACACGCACCTTTCCATTGATCGCTAGTTTGAGATGCGGATCAACACCTGCAGCATACATTTTTATTAATACCTGATGTTTGTCTATTCTTGGAATAGGCACATCGTTGATGAGAGCCTCCAGCTTTTTCGAGTAGCCGTTTATTTGGACTGCTTTCATCGTGTTCTCCTTAGAAATTTATAATCACCTTCCCTTTTGGACGTCCATTTGCGACTAATTCTATCGCTTCATTTATTTCGCTAATCGTAAACTGTTTTGGATGCAGCGGGGGAACGATATTATTTTTTTCAATCATTTCAGTGATTTTTTTTAGCTGTGCGCCATCGGAACGAACAAAAATAAAGCGATATTCGACATTTTGCTTCTTGGCTTTGTTATCATATTTAGCACCAGCAAGAGAAAAAAGCTTCTTTTTCCACCATGGAAAATTATTATCTTCAGCAAACCGCTTATTTGGCCCTGTACGGAGAGAAAGTAATCTTCCGCCCGGTTTAATGATTTTTAATTCATTATCGAATTCCCCCGGTCCCAAGGTATCTATTACATAATCAATATTTGACAACAAATCAACATAGTTTTCCTTGGTGTAATCTAAATATTGGTCTGCACCAATTTCTAAAGTACGCTCGCGTGCTTGTGAGTTGCCGCTAACAATAACCTTAAGCCCCATAGCCTTTGCAATCGGGACAGCCATTTGGCCAAAACTACCCGATCCACCTGGGATAAATACGGACTTGCCAGACTGTGCCTCAAGTTCTTCATGCAAGCCCTGATACGCCGTAAGCCCCGTCAATGCTGCGGCAGCGGCTTCAGTATAGGACAAGTTTTTAGGCATAGGCGCAATTGCGTCAGCATCAATCGCAGCATATTCCGCAAAAGCGCCAATTTTATTTAGTGGCAGTCGTGTGTAGACTTCATCACCTATATAAAATCCTTTTACATTTCTCCCTACTTTTTCAACAATCCCTGCCAATTCATTGCCAAGTGTCAGCGGGAATTTATAATCTTGAATCAGTTTCACGCTACCTGTAATAATTAACATTTCGAGTGGATTGACAGCAGCAGCTTTGACCTTTACCAAAACTTCGTTGTCAGCAATTTCCGGAATAGGAATATCATTTACTTGAGCATGGAGTTCTTTTGAATACTTGGTAATTTGAGCGGCTTTCATAAGTGTTTTCATTATTCATTCACATCCTTCCGTTTGTTTCCTTATAGACCAAATTAGGATTCCTTCAGAAAGTTGTACTTTAAGGAGTTTACTAATAGATGAAATGTATGGCGTAGAATTTTTCGGTTGTACGCCATTTTGAGCATTTCTATTTCTATCATTTCCAATTTTAATTTGAAGCTAATTACTTGCTTTCCTGGCGCTTTAATTCTTTCAATGTAGGATAATCCGTATACCCCTTGCTCCCGCCTAAATAAAATGTTGCAGGATCTGCTTCATTTAATGGAGCGCCTGTTTTAAGCCGTTCCACAAAATCCGGATTAGCTAATGCCCATACTCCAACAGGAGCTACATCAGCAAGGCCGCTTTCAATATCAACACTGATCTTGTCTATTGTCCGCCCAGCCCGATTGACTAATAAAGGATTTGTCCATAAGGAACGAATGTCTTGAAGTAATTCATCATTTCCAAGGTGCATGACGTGAAGATAAGCCAAATTCAATTTAACTAATTCTTTCGTCAAGTAACGGTAAAGCTCTGGCCCTTGTTCACCATCTTGAATTCCGCCAAGAGGCGTCCCTGGAGAAATGCGGAAGCCCGTTCTCTCCGGACCAATCTCATCAACGACAGCTTTGGCTACTTCAATCCCAAAGCGAGCGCGATTTTCTATAGAACCGCCATAATCATCCGTCCGCGTGTTTGAATTTTCTCCAATAAATTGGTTAATTAAATATCCGTTTGCTCCATGAATTTCAACACCGTCAGCGCCTGCTGCAATAGCTGCAGCCGCGGCTTTTCGATAATTTTGAATGGTTGTTTGAATTTCTTCTTTACTTAGTTCGCGTGGTACCGGGATCTCCTGTTTACCTGTAGGCGTATGCGTTTCTATCCCCGGAGCAATTGCAGATGGCGCAACCGGCTGCCGATGATGTGGTGTATTGTCAGGGTGCGATACACGACCGGCATGCATTAATTGAATATAGATGTATCCGCCTGCTTCATGCACGGCACTGGTCACCTTTTTCCATCCTTCGATATGCTTTTCTGTATAGATCCCAGGCGTCATTAAGTATCCTTGACCATCGTCTGATGGTTGTGCGCCTTCCGTAATTAGAAGTCCTAAGGAGGCGCGTTGAGCGTAATAAAGTGCAGCCAACTCTCCAGGCGTACCATCTACTTGCGCTCTGTTACGCGTCATTGGCGACATCGCTAGTCGATGAGGCAATTCCATGTTTCCAATTTTGATTTTACTCCATAATTTTTCCATCTTTATTCCTCCTATTGAAGTGAGATTTCTTGAGTTTGTATAGATTTACAATTATATTCAAAATTCTAAAATCACTGGATAAATCTGTCCCCTTAAATTGAAAGTATAATTTTGATCTACAATTCCTACCACTTCGTTGCTGTCATACAGCTCTACCATAAAGCCTGCCATTTCCTTAGCGGTGTGATATTTAGGCATATTTGCTTTAAAATCAAAAGCTTCAGCATCTATTGATTTTTGTGCAAATTCCGACTCCGTAATAGCTGGTGCTAAAATTTTCGCCTTTAATTTTGCACCTCTTAGTTCCAATTCTTTAGCAAGCCCTTCAGTAAATGCACTAACATAATATTTGGATGCAGAATATGTGACACTGCCTACAGCGATAGCATATCCAAGTGCTGAAGATACGTTAATCAACTGAGCGCCTTCTACATCAGCATAGTCTCTAACATAGAGCGTAGAAAGAATAGTCAAGGATTCGATGTTCACTCTGAGCATATTCTCTACTTTTTCCAATTTTTGATCAGCAACAAAGGCTCCTTCTCCAAGCCCTGCATTATTGATCCATGTTTCAATTTGATATCTCTTCAAATCCTTATATAAATTGTATGCTTGATCAGTAACCGAGAGGTCACTTGTAACAACAACAACATCAAGATCTGAATTTATCTCCTTAACCTTTGATTTAAGTTCTTCTAACTTATCTAATCTTCTGGCAACAATGATCAAGTTTTTTCCCCGAGCAGCAAACGCCAACGCAGTCTCATAACCAATTCCTGAACTTGCTCCTGTAATTACTGTATACTGCATGCAATTCTCTCCTTTTAATTTGAGCGACCATTAGAGAATGATCGTTCTATTTTGATCATAGTGAAGGTTTTTTTAATCTAGAGCAATCTTATCATTTTTAGAACGATCAGTAAAGTATTTTTATCAAGGGAATTTGACTTGTATCTTTAACTTTTAAGCGGTTGAAATTCTTAAGACAACTTACATCTTCCCCACGACAGAGCACAATTATTCTTCATACTTGATAAAAAGCTTTTGATAATTATTATGCAGAATGCGAAGACGCATGCATGGGAGCTTAGGGGACCTGGCACCAAAGCAGTTCCGTCAGGCGTTAGCTACGCAACAAGTAAAAGCTCAGACGGTGAAAGTGTAAGAAAAACAAGATCAGCTAAGCAATTGCTAAGTTAAGTGACCTAGACTCTAGAATTCGGGGGTTTAACCGAGATTAAACCTGGTTGGCGCTCAAATAAGGGCATTGCGAAAGGAAAGAGGATTATCCCAAGAAGCTCTTGGAGAAAAAGGTGGATTCCATTTTACATACATCGGCCAAATTGAACGTGGCGAGAAAAATGTCGCTTTATTTAACCTTGCAAAGATTGCAGACGCTCTAGGCGTAAATGTTTCACAGCTGTTTGCATATGTACATGAAGAAATTGAATTGACTGAAGCAGAGTTGGATATTCAGGACGTTGTTAGCATGCTCAGAAAATCAACTCCTGACAAAGTACGATTGGCCAAAAATATCGTGAGAGAAATTGTAGATGGGGAAAATTAACCTAATAAAGAGGAGAAAAGACTAAAAAGACGATGTTTATTCAAAGTCAAATAAACATCGTCTTCTTTACATTCTAATATCAGAGGAACAATTTTTTGAATCTCACTGACCCTGCTTCAAATAATCGAAAACCGCGGCAATAAAGACTTTTCCGATATCCAGCATGGAACGCTCATCGGCATCAAATAGGGTATGATGATGCGGATAAACGGCATTTATGCTTTCATTTCGGCCACCGATGAAGAAATAATTGCCGGGCATTTCTTTCACGTAATAAGCAAAGTCCTCCATGCCCATGGAAGGTGTGTACTTCCTGACCTGCTCTTCCCCGAAAATACGTTTGGCGAGCCTTTCTATTCGCTGTGTCTCTGCTGGATGATTCCATAACGCAGGATACCCTCTGCTATACGTATAGTTGACTTTAGCATCCGCTGCTTCACAGAGGGATGATGCTAATTTGCCAATGGACTTTTCAATAAAATCTCGCACTTGCTCGTCGTAAGTCCGTACTGTTCCGGTAATTGTCGCTGTCTCCGGGATAATGTTGGTGGCCTGGCCCGCATGAAAAGTACCTACCGAAATAACAGCGGGTTGAATGGGGTCTACCCTCTGGCTTACGATTTGTTGTAGGGCAACGACCAGTTGGCTGCCTGCCATCAGCGGATCTATCGTTAGGTGGGGGGACGCTCCGTGTCCGCCCTTGCCGATGATTTCAATCTCAAATGTATCCCCGGCAGCATGAACATAACCTTCCAGCGTGCTGAATATGCCCGCAGGTATGGCCGAGCTGACGTGCGCTCCGTAAATTACATCCACATCCATCAGGCATCCATCTTCAATCATGGGCTTGGCACCGCCAGGAATTTGCTCCTCGGCAAATTGATAAATGAAAACGACGTTGCCATTGATCTCGTTTTTCACTTCACTCAGCACTTTGGCTACACCCATCAGGGCGGCCGTATGGATATCGTGACCACAGGCATGCATGACGCCGGGAATGCGTGATTTATATTCCACTTGTTTCTGATCCTGAATGGGCAAGGCATCGAAATCTGCCCGCAGTGCGACCGTTTTTCCCGGCTTGCCGCCTTTTAACATAGCAACGACTCCCTTGCCTCCTACCCCGGTTCTAACCTCCAAACCCAGTTCACTTAAAAATGCAGCGATTTTCCGTGGTGTTTCTTCTTCCATAAAAGATAACTCCGGATACATGTGGAAATCCCGTCGGCAAGCAACCATTTCGGGAAACAATTCCTCCAGCCTTGCAAATAATGTATCGCTCACGGTGCACCACTCCTTATGGCCTGGTCTTTTCACAGTTGCAAATTTCAACGATAGAGGCGGCATACACTCTGGCGCATGTCTTTAAATCTTTGAGTTCAACCCGCTCATCCGGCATGGTGTTGTATTTGCCTCCACAGCCGTAGATCACTCCTTTGATGCCTGCTTTCTGCAGATGCGCTGCGTCTGTGCCGTAAAACTTGTATGGAGCAACGTCGCCTACACGTGGCTTTGCCCCGGTGATTCGTTCATGCGCTGCCCGCATTACCTGGACAACAGCTTCATTTTCGTCGATTTCAAAAGAACCCATAACCGGATAGCCAGGTCCGTTCAGCAGCTCGATCTCGGCTTTAAATTCAGGGTCCTCCACATGAAGACGGTCTAGCAGATTTTGGACATCCGCCACAATGCTCTCCGCAGTCTGGCTTGGCGCAAAACGGAGAGCTACCTTCAACGTGCATTTGTCCGGCAGCTGTGGAATTCTCCATTCATGATACTCGTCTCCGAGACCACCCCTGATCACTCCAATATTGTAACGGTTCAAGCCTGCATATTGCGGTTTCGTCGCCCCACTGAACTGCAGGCTCGCCAAACCGTCCATCACTTTTTTCGCCTGCTCAATCGCATTGACACCTTGCTCCGCCTTCGACAAGTGCCGGCTTACTCCGTAGACATGAATGGCAATTTCACAAGCACCTGCATGCAAGGTCATCAAGGACAAATCGGTGGGCTCTCCGTTAATAAACCAGTCTGCATTTATGCCGGATTCCAGCATATGGATCGTACCGATTCCGCCCTGCAATTCTCCGATTACAAGGCCTACAATGATATCGCCCTTCAGGCGAACGCCCGAATCAACGATCGCTTTGACGGCGGCAACGAATGCGCTATCCGACGCTTTCATGTTGGACACGCCGATTCCATAAATACATTCGTCATCGACATATCCCGCAAGCGGATCCACCGTCCATCCCAATCCGATCGGATTCGTATCGATGTGGCCGTTATACATTACACTCTCACCGCCTCCCGTGCCTTTCAATACCCCTATGATATTGTATCTCCCCGGCACGACCTCCTGCATTTCCACTTCAAGGCCCATATTCCTTAAATAATCCGCCATAAAAAGCGATAGCTTCCCTTCTTCGCCGCTGTAGCTTTTATGCTGAATCATACTTTTCAATAGACTGATCATTTCATCGTCGTTAACCTGGATTACTGTATCCACCGTTTCCATGTCCATTCTCCATTCTTCAATTTATTGTACGTTCTCCGGACGAAGCAGCAAGGTATCTTCCGGTTGCCAATATACCGTTACAGCAGTGCCTTCCACAGCTTTCGCCGCTTCCGAATCCGCCGGAACGACTGATGTGAACATCAAATCCGATACTGCTTGAATTTCCAGCTTGACCGTCATACCGGAATAGCTTCTGCGGACCACTTTTCCGCGAAAGCTGTTGGGCTCTTGCATATCATTGGAATCCAGACGAACCTTGAGCTTCTCGGGGCGGATGCCTATGGAATGAAGATCCGGTTCGTTCCTGCCCGCAACGATGATTACATCACCATCCAGCCTGTAACGGTTATCTCCCGCGGGAACGGCGGAAAAAATGTTCGAAATTCCCATAAAACGGGCAACGAATACATTTTCCGGATGCTCGAAGATCATTTCAGGCTTGTCGTACTGCTGAATAAGCCCGTTGCTCAGTACGGCTACCCGATCCGAAAGCGCCATCGCCTCTTCCTGGTCATGGGTTACGAATACGGTAGCAACACCCAGTTCTCTTTGCAGCCGCTTGATCTCCTCCCTCGTCTCATGTCGGAGCTTGGCATCCAATGCGCTTAACGGCTCATCCAACAGCAGGACAGCCGGTTTAATAACAAGTGCCCTCGCAAGCGCGACCCTCTGCTGCTGCCCGCCCGACAATTGCTTCGGATAGCGGCTGCCGAACCCTTTCAGATTCACAGTCTCCAGGATCGCTTCCGTCTGCTGTTGGATGTCCGTACGGTTCATGCCGGTTTTGCGCATTTTCAAGCCGAAAGCTACATTCTCCTGCACAGTTAAATGAGGAAAAAGCGCATAATTCTGAAATACCATGCCGATATCTCTTTTATAAGAGGGCAGCTTGGCCACTTCTTTATTTAGAATATGAATGGTGCCGCTATCAGGCAGCAGCAGCCCTGCGATCATGCGCAAAATGGTCGTTTTACCGCAACCGCTTGGTCCAAGGAAGGATACCAGCTCTCCGGCTTTAACTTCCAGTGAGACACCTTTCACAACCTGCTGCTCACCTTTATGGTAGCTTTTGCAAACATTCTTAAGAACAAGATCAGACATGCCGCACCCCTCCTGCTAGTACATACGATTCAAGCCAACGAACTTCTCGGTAATATAAAGAATGACTACCGTCACCACAATGACGATTGCCGAAATGGCGGCAATCCTCGGGTCAGGGCTGTACTGCACAAATCCGAAAATCTGAACCGGCAAGGTGTTGACCCGGGGACTGGAAATAAACATGGAAAACGAAAGATTGCCGAAGGAAACGACGAATCCGAAGATGGCCGAAGCAATCAGCGACGGCTTCAACATCGGCATCGTTACATGCCACATCGTCTTCAGCGGTGATGCACCGAGGGTAAGAGCCGCCTCCTCCACCGACTTGTCAAACCGGAACAATGCAGCACTTACCGTGCGAATGGCATAAGGCATACACAAAATCAAATGGCCAAGCAGCAGCGTCGTGAAGCCCATGGTAACTCCCAACCCTTTAAACAACTGGAAAAGGGCGATCCCCAGCACAATAGCCGGCAATTGGAGAGGACTCATAAAAAAGGCATTCATCCCGTTTCTCCACACGGCGGGTAAACGTTCAATACCGTAAGCCGCCAGGGTGCCGAACAGTAATGAAAGGACGCTGGAAATGATCCCGAGCTTCACGGATGTCCACAAAGCGCTCATAAACGCCGTATCTTCGAAGATCACCTGGAACCACCGAATTGAAAAAGAGGTGGGCGGAAATGCCATATAAGCTTCAGAGTTAAAAGCAGCTCCAATCAATACAACAATCGGGGACATTAAATAGATAAATACAAAAACACTTAACAGAATAAAGAAGCCTTTAACCATCAGCTTCTTCCACCTCCCCCAAGAAGCCTGGATTCCATAAGACGGCTGTAGCCCCAAAGAAGCGCCATGGTGATCAGCAGCAAAATGATGGAAGCCGCGGCGGCGACAGGCCAATTCAAGGTCACCATCGTCTCATCATAAATCAGCCCAGCTAAAGTATGAACTCTCCCGCCCCCCAACAGCATGGGGGTGACGAACGCGCTGATCGTATTGATAAATACCAGCAAGCTTCCCGCAAATACTCCCGGCATGGACAACGGCAATACGACTCTAACAAAAGCACGGAATGGCGAAGCCCCCAGGCTGCTGGCCGCATCCTCCAGTGTCGTGTCCAGGCTCACCAACGTCGACCTGAGGGAAAGAATCATAAAGGGCAGGGAATATTGAATGAGCGCAATCACGACTCCTGTTTCGTTAAACATCATTTTCAAAGGGGAATGTATAAGCCCTGTGTTGATCAGAATTTGATTCACAAGCCCATTGTCGGATATCAGCACCACCCAACCGAAGGCCGTCACCACCGGGCTGGTCAGTAACGGTATGATGACAAGCAGAGAAACGAATTGCCTGAACATAAACTGTTTCCTGGCCAGGAAATAGGCGACCGGATATCCGAGCAGCGCACAGAAAATGACGACTTTAATCCCGATCCAGATCGTATTTTTCAATGCTTCAAAATAGGTCGGATTATGGAAAATACCCTTGTAAGCCTCGATTACCCAGCCTGGCTGCATGAACTGGCCCGGAACAAACTCGTAGAAGCTGTACCGGAACAACAAGATCAGCGGGAGTACAAAGAATAAAATCATCAATATCAGGCCAGGCAAAATAATAAGCCACCACGTTTTGATCCCTCGCATTGCTTCACCTCGATAGGAAGAATGGGCAAGAAAATCTTGCCCATCCGCATTATTTCATTGCAGGAACAATCGATTGATTCCATTCGTTGATCCATTCGCTGCGGACTGTCGCAACATACTTCCAATCCACATTTTTCAGGCTCTTGATGCCTTCCTCTCCATAAACGACCTGTTTGGCCAAATCGTCGGGAAGCTTCACATTTTTATTGGTCGGGCCGTAAAACATGTCTTTGGCAAAACCCAGTTGAGCATCTTCTTCAAGAAGCATATTGATGAACTTATAGCTTAACTCCTGATTTTTGGCATTGACGGGAATGGCCGTCTCCACAATAGTGGCATAAGCACCTTCCTGGGGACGAACGAACCCGATATTGCTTTTGGTGCTGGCCAGATTCAGGGCGCGGCCGTCCCACCATGGCGCAATCCAAATATCTTCACGGGTGAGCAAATCGGTCATTTGCGGGGTGCTGTTCGCAATGGTCAGCAGGTTCGGGGCAAGTTCCTTGTATTTCTCAAAGGCCGGAGCCATATTCTTTTCGTCTCCGCCGTTCATTTTGGCGATCCCGACAAAGGCTTGAACTGATCCGTTGGCGGAAGCCAAATCATTAATCGCGACTTTCCCCTTATACTCAGGGTTCCACAGATCATTCCATGAGGTCGGAGGTGTTTGGATTTTGTCTTTGTTATAGGCGATCCCGTAGGAGCCGACGCACCATGCTATCCCGTACTGATTGGCATCAATCATCTCGGGATATACATTGCTCCAGTTGCTGATTTTGGAAGAGTCCAGCTTAATCAGAAGGCCCGCTTCTCCTCCTTGAATGACTCTGGCATCGTCCAGAACGATTAAATCGACGCTTGGATTTTTGTTGTCGGCAGCAAGCTTCGTATAGTTATAGGAAGGGTCCAGAACGACCTTGGCTCCCGTTTCCTCCTCAAACTTGGTGATGACATATTTTTTGACCGCTTCATCAAATACTCCGCCGTAAGAAGCCACTGTCAGTGTTGTACCTTCGTACGGCTTTCCTTCCGCACCGCCCGAAGCCGCATTCTTTGTCGTACCCGAACAACCGGCCAATACCGTGAAAACCAGCAGCAGGCTGCAAATCATAGCAGTCGTTTTGTTGTTCATACCCGCGTCAGCTCCTCTGTCAATTGTTAGTCGTCAACCCATATGTCCGATTCAGCAGTTCGATTTCTTCCACAGATCGAATCACCTTGCCGTTGTCCCGCTTGGTCATGATGTGCAGCAGAATCTCAATTAAAAAAACAGTGGAAACGTGGGAGGTGGCGAACGAATAAGACCGGAAAGAAGTCAATAAAACCGTAACGCCCGGTAAAGCTAAAGGACTTGATAAAGAATCGGTAAAGGAAATCTGCTTAACCTTTCTTGCTTCCGCAAACTTTGCAGCTTTAACCGTATTCGTACTGTAAGAGGGATGTCCGAATGTGATGAGCAAATCTTCCTCGGTTAAAGGCCGTAAGTGATCGAACATGTCGTCCAGTCCGGCCGCAACCAGAAGGGTATTGGTAAATATCTCATTCAAATGAGCGGCAAGAATCGTTGCCGGCCCCAATGCATTTCTTGAGGCGATGATGACGATCCTTCTGGAGTTCACGATCTTATCCACAGCTTTGAGGATGGTTTCAAAATCGTTGTTGTACAGTGTGGCTTGAAGATTTTTCAATGTTAAATTGTAGCTAAGCTGAACGACCTCCGGGGAATGCTTGTCCGTGATCGATTCAAGCTCTTGATCGTCTTCGATACTTGCCAGAGAATCCGAAACACCTGTCATTCTGTGGCGGAGTATAGTTTGCAGCACCCCTTGAAGCTCGGGGAAGCCGGAATACCCTAAATCCTGCGCAAATCGGACAACGACTGATTCACTCACGCCCACTTTTCTCGCTATTTTACCAGCCGATAAAAACACGGCTTCCTGCCAATTTTCCATTAAATATTCCGCAATGGACCGTTTGGCTTCGCTCATTGATGGAAGAGCATTCTGAAGATCAGAAAAAAAGCTTTTGTGATTTTCCACTTGTTCCTCCCTCCTATAAACTTGGCAATTTTTGTTGCTGAATCGACAATTAATGTTGCTGAGTAATGCTTATAAAATAAGCTGTACCTCTTGTATTGTCAATAAAATTATCACAAAATAAGTCTATAGTATCATTTATGTTATGTTAATTAACATACGAATAACACAAAAGGGAATTTGGAAATATATTGGAGCCGAGATCGGTACTGACTGGGGATTTTTCCATACTATATAAGCGATTATCGCCTTGAGGCACAAAAACGGGCATGGTACATTAACAATAGAAATAAGGACGGTCCGCCAACCGTCCCCAGCACAACAGCTTGAATGGGTTTACTCCTCCAAGCAGAATGTTATCGTAGAAGAAGTGAGCTCGCAGGCGGGAACCTTGAGTGGGTCGCTTCTTCGTTTTATCCAGGTATGTCACAGTGCAATTAAATTAACAGAACTTCCGGATGGCTTAGGTGTTTTAATTACAGCAAAAAGTGAAACTTATGATTTTGTTTCAAGATGCTTCTTCCCTAAGCTAAATGTAAATGAAGATCCCGTTTGTGGTTCAGCTCATTGTTACATCATTCCATTCTGGTTAAATCGTCTTGGTAAAAATTAAATGTTTGCTAGGCAACTATCAAAGCGTGGAGGAACATTATTTTGTAAATCCGTTGGAGATAGAGTAAAAATAAGTGGTTCTGCCGTTTTATACTCGATAGCCGATCTTCAGTTGTAAGTAAAGAGTATGGCTCCCTACGTCGATAGATGGTGCTGAATCCTTACCGTGAAGAATGCATCAAAGCCGTTTATATTAAGCATAAATGCATTACTTTTATAAATTACCTCATTTGTTTAAATGGACAAAGAGCAGTAAAAAAAATCAAAACATAAAATCAAGCAGATGTGCTTGATTTTATGTTTTATTATTATAGTGACTATATTAATGAGCTACCCCTTAATTCTTCGCTTGTCAGCTCCTAACCAATCTGGAGCCCAGCCTTTCTCCACCGCATCTAAGGTCACACCTGGTGGAACAATCGCGTCTATTGCATCAAGTATATCATTACTCAAGCGAATATCACTGCCCTTTAAAGTTTCACGAAGCTGCTCAATCGTTCTGGCACCAATGATTGATGCAGTTATGGATGGATGAGATTGCGTAAACGCCATGGCAAGATGCGGTAAAGTTAACCCTACTTCGTCCGCAAGGACCTGAAGCTTCTCAATAGCTTCAAACTTGGACCGATTTTCTTCCCGAGTAGGATCAACAATAGATTTTAAGTTTCCTGCAAAAGTGGCTGCTCTTGAGTCAGAGGAAGATGCTTCTCCAAACTTATATTTACCAGTTAATAAACCACCTGAAAGCGGACTCCATACCAAAACGCCGATTCCGTATTTTGCAGTGGCAGCAAGTAGATCAAATTCAACACTTCGGTTTAAAATGGAATACGGGGACTGTTCAGAAACAAAACGCGCCAAATTTTTACGTTCGCTAGCCCATTGTGCTTCAGTTACTTGCCATGCTTGAAAGTTGGATGTACCAATATAGCGAATTTTTCCCTCCCTGACCAGATCCGTAAGCGCATCAAGCGTCTCTTCAATATCGGTATGCACATCTGGCACGTGTAGCTGATACAAATCGATATAATCTATCTGAAGTCTTCTTAAACTATCCTCTACAGCTCGTTTAATCCAATATTTTGAACTCCCATTTTGATTTGGCCCACTGCCCATGGGATGACCACCTTTAGTTGCCAGGAGCACATCATTTCTACGACCTTTTAATAGTTCGCCTACAATTTCTTCTGCTTGACCACTGGAGTAGACATCTGCTGTGTCAATCAGGTTAACTCCTGCAGCCAAAGCCTCGTCCACAATGGGCTCACACTCTTTCTTTGTATTATTTCCCCAAAAACCAAATGTTCCAGTACCTAATACAAAACTACTTACTTTAAGACCTGTACTACCTAATACACGATATTCCATCTTTACTCATCCCTTTCATCCATTAATATTTTTGACACGCACTGTAATAACGTAAGCTTTTTCAAATCAAAACCTTCATAATACTTTTAGGAAAAGTGTCTTCTTTAGCTTCTCTTTGCTCATACATGCTATACCAAGCTTCGGCAACTTGATCTGGATCAAATCCTGTGCCCTTTTTAATTAAAGGACTAATAGATAAATGCCCAACATATATACCAAGTGGAAGCAAGCGTTCGTGTAAATTAAGAACATAGTTTCGCAACCCTGACATAGCAATACCCGTATTTCCAAATAGAGAGCTTGGGCTCATTGCGGAAAGATCACTTGTAAATAAAAGTGCTCCTTCTGCCTCGTTCAATCATTTCAGGAATAACTTGCCTAGCTGTGTTAACAGCGCCAATAACTACGTTGTCAAAAATCTGAAGAACACTCTCATCAGTTATTTCAAGAACAGGGGTCACAGGAACACTTCCACTGTGCGGACTAAACTCTACAACATCAATTGTGTCATAAGTGTTCTTTATTTGTTGAAAAGCTCAGTAAGCTACATTTTATTTGTAATATCAGCAGCAAAACCCTGCGCTTCAATCCCCAAATCATTTAGCTTGTCAGCGTATTGATCTAGTTTTTCTTGTGTTCTTGAAATCATGGCAATATGGAATCCATGCCGACCAAAAGTTTTAGCAAGTGATAAGCCTAGGCCCGGACCAGCATCAACTATAACGATTGTTTTCATAACACTTCCCTACTTTTCTGGGTATTTTTAGCTAAGCATAGATTCCATACATGCTCGTCTAGTGGGACCAACATATGGCACTATCGTTTAGCTCTGCCCAATTAAAGAATGATTGTTCTAAAAAAATAATCACGTATCTACTCAAGAAACAAGCTATGCTAATAATTATTGCATATGGTTGCACAACTTATTCTTGCTTGTTCAGCATAACATATTTAGAACGTTCGGTAAAGAAAGGGTTTTAGTGTTCTTTTCTCCTCTTCTCTAAGGTATTGTTACTTGAAGATTTATATTATCTTTCTCTCCCATTTCAGCCATATTCATAATATAACTTCTAAATGGAGTGCCATTAGGGGCTTTTCCATAGTTAATAACTTTCTGAGGTAAGCAACTCACGTATTTGCACAGGGTTTGCCCCTGACAAAATAATCCGATTCATTAATCCAATAGTCTGCACCATGCTCTTTAAATCCGAATCACTGAAATTTTTGAACTCAGCTTTACTAGACAACATATTGAAATATTTATATTGCCATAAAGATTCAGAAGATTTGGTGCTAAAAAGATCAAACTGTAACAAGTTCGGATTCAGTTGTTCCATATTCTTTAGCCCAAATATCTATATTTAATTGATTGACAGAGTAATTGAATGTATGGTTTGACACAGAGTAATGCAAAGCTCCGAATAAATGAGGGTAGACAGATAGTGCTCCACCTGCAACATATAAATAATTTTAGTTTCCTTATCATCAGTTGATGCAATATCTTGTAAATGACTATGGCCACTAAATACAAGGCTTACACCAGCACTTGCCCATTGGACCGGGAAGGCGAACTTATAAATAAGCACAGCACTGACCCCAGAATTCATGGGGTGCGCGCCTTTTATGACCTCCTGGCGGAGGAGCCCGGAATCAATGCCACTGCCATCCAGACGGTAGGAAGCAAAGGCTATGACAGCTTTGTGCTGGGCCTTATAACCGGCTGACTACTTCGTTCCAGAATGGGTTGTCTCTTGTTTCGATTTCTCCATATTATTCCGGTTTGAGTTCTCGAAAAAAAGAACATGTGTTCTGTATAATTACATTAGCAAACTTGGAATAAATGAAAATTTATAATCTTTTGGAGATACGGACATGGATGACAACTTTATTAAGGAGCTCCGCAGGACCAGTCGTAACGACAAGCAGCGTTCCGAGCTGCTCATTAGTGGCATGAAGGCCGTGCTGCAGGAACGCAAGGAAGAGACTAGAATCAAGCGTTGGATGAGGATGTACCGGGACAAGAAACGATTGACCCGCAAGTTCAAGCCCTGATCCCTCATGATCTGATACTTCATATCTTCGTACACAAAAATAGGCCGCTGTCACAGCGGCCTTCGTTCTATGAGCCAATCCATCAAGGAAAATGAAATATCTTTGAATCCATCTTTGCCCGGATTCTCGCCATATCCCCCTCTGTCAGTTTAAAGTCAAATACATTGAAGTTTTCTTCCATTTACAAACCGTCACGGATAGACTGCAGATAACGGCGTGCGGATTTGCGGTACAAGGAAGTCCATAAGATGGCCATGCCGATAAAACCGTACATCACCAGACTTGAAACAGCCAGAAACGAGGTGGTAGAAAGCGTGTATACCAGTATCCCTTTAACTCCAGCCTCTGCCACCAGCGCAATTCCCCAGCCTAGCGTCATGATGCGGAAAACTTTACGGATATAGGGCAGCTTCCAGTTCTCCGCAAAGGAAGACTGCCGCTCCGGGCTGTCTCCAACGGTAAACCGCAGCGCAAAATGATAAATCAGTGGTTTTTCCAGCAGCAAGGAGCCTAAAAAGATCACCCCCATAATGCCCGTTACAAAGGATTCACGCAGCAGGATCAGCTTTTCGCTGCCCCCAAGCAGTGATGCCAGAAGGCTCAAAATAAAGCCAGCAGCCATAAATGCCGCAAAAATATCGAGCTTTCTGCGCGCAATCAGATGATACAGCGTATCACAGAGAGGAATGAGCATGGCAATCATCAAAGCTGTCGTATTGGATGTCCTTCCTTCCAGCAGCTTGTAAATGAGCAAGGGCAGTACCCCATTAATAACGAACGCTATAACTACTCCTTTAAACACCTTTTTGCGGTTCATGATGAAAGGCCCCTTTCTGCCATATTTAACGATCACGCGGTTTCAATGCTTCAATCATCAGCTTCATAACCTCCTGTGATGCCGTATGCTGCTGCTCCGGCTCCGGGTCAATTAATTGTCTGACACGCAAACCATAGGAAAATGTAACAAACATGGATGCCGCAGCTTCCGCATCAAGATCAGCCGGAATTGCACCATTTTCCTGTCCGTATTTGATCCAGCTCACCGCGAATGCCACCGAGTTCCGGTGCAGATCATCGAGAATACTCCTGATTTTCTCGTTATGCTGCTGGCTGAGGAGATAGATCAAAATTTTATTGCTGATGTCCTTTTTGGTGTTTGTGGTCATGATGGCTTCGACAGGCCCATAAGTCTCATAGTTTTGGGTGTGCTGGACTGCATCCATAAAAGAACGGTTCGTTTCCTCCATATATTGCAAAAGGATTTTGCCGAAAAGCTCATCTTTACTTTTCACATAATGGTAAATGGCTCCCTTGGACAAACCCGTCCGTTCCATAATGGCCTGTAGCGTCGTGTGCTGACAGCCCTTCTCGCGGACAATTTCTTCCGCCGCCAACATAATGGTTTGAAAGGTTGGGGTAATCATATTTATGCCTCCGTATCAATCAGTCATTCATCTGTTTCATTTATAACATACCGACGGTCGGTTTGTAAATGGACAATAAAATATTCTCCTTTGTCAGCTGCCCTGAGAGGATTCGGCAATGATTTGGGATGAATCTTCTATCGGCTGCAAAGCCGGATGTTCCATAATGAACACAAGCTTAAAACAAAGGAGAGAATCACAAATGTCCAATGTTAAGGGAAAAGTTGTTGTTATTACAGGTGCAAGCAGCGGAATCGGTGAAGCGACGGCCCGCCTGCTGGCCGAGCAGGGAGCCAGTATCGTCCTGGGAGCGAGAAGGACGGAAAGGCTGGAAGCACTCGCGGCCGAAATCCGTTCCAAAGGAGGAGCTGCAGAATATTGCGCCCTGGATGTCACCAGTAAGGAGCAGATGGATGAGTTTATCAGCTTCGCGAAGAGTAAATTCGGCCGTGTGGATGTGCTGGTGAATAACGCGGGCGTAATGCCCCTTTCACCGCTGGAAGCCTTGAAAATCGATGAATGGAACCGGATGATTGACGTCAATATCCGTGGAGTGCTGCACGGCATTGCCGCCGGACTGCCTCTCATGAAGCAGCAGGGCTTCGGCCAGTTCATTAATGTCGCATCCGTCGGAGCGTACAGCGTAACGCCGACCGCTGCGGTATACTGTGCCACCAAATATGCCGTCCGCGCCATTACCGACGGGTTGCGAATGGAGGTCGGCGGTGATATTCGCGTCACCCTGATTTCACCGGGAGTCACGGAATCCGAGCTTGCCGACAGCATTACGGATGAGGAGTCCCGCGAGTTCATGAAGGAGTACCGCCGGATTGCCATTCCCGCGTCCGCTATCGCCCGTTCTATTCAGTATGCTGTCGAGCAGCCTGCCGAGGTGGACGTAAGCGAGATCATCGTGAGACCAGCGGCGAGTCCATATTAATCTTTTTCAAAATGGGAACAAGAAATTCCTTTTGAACTACGAAGGGAGGAATGCATCGTTCCCGGAACACCTCCCAACAAACGAAGGGAAGTCCCTGGTTCAGTGGAACTGGGGCTTTCCTCTTTTCATACAATCAGCCGTCCCTTCCGTTCCGCAAGACCAATCCTCACTTCCACACCCGAATTGAATTCAAGAAAATCATCCTCAACACCGTCACTGAAAATGACGCCATTTTCCGGCATTTGTGAAACGATTCGCAGCGGATTTCCGGCATCTATTTTCCCAAAGACGAGTCCTGCTTCCGTTGACCTGCTCGGAAAAGGCTCTCGAACCGTGAACAGCAGATAAGGCGAATCCCATTGAAAATGCCCGATGTCCAGACTGGGTAAAGCTGCAGCTTCGGAATGGGCAACACTGCCGGCAATGCCGGCAGCCCCCGCCAAAACGCTCTTCAGCCAGCCAGTTGCTCCAAGCCCTGTTGATACAACAATCCCGCTTGAGGACTGCCGCTCTGTATGATTGGCAATCGTCAGCTCATATCGTGCGGATACATGCGTTTTACGGCCGATGAAGAGATCGTTTACCCCGTATAGTGTCTGTCCGTCATTGAGCTCCGCTTTGGCCAGCACCACTTCCTGAACAATGCGCCGTTGTGCCATGACATCCCGGACAATACTACCCAGATCCTTGACGGAAAAGGGCAGCAGCACACCGTCCCACCGCAGCGGATCGGGATTGACGCCGATGAGCGGCTGCTCCTTCAGGTACTTCATCGTGTTGGCCACAAGCCCATCCTGCCCCAGCACAACCACGATATCCTGCTCCCCAAAAATAAAGTTCGGCACATGTTCCCGGTCAATGACCTGCACCCGCCCCAGACTCTCCAGCCCGGTCAGAGCCTGACTTACCGCCTTTTGGTAGGTCTGATCCTCAGCCGCATAATCGCTGAAGTCCGCTCCAAGCCGCCGGATATAAAATTCCGCCTGGCTGATCGTGTTATAACGTGCCACAAGTTCCTCCAGCCGTGTCCTGCGCTTGATCAGCACAATCTTCTCCTCCGTCATCCGCTGCTTCATCGGGTAACCCTCCTTTTCAACTCATCTCATCCGATTCTCCATCAGCCCCTGCAGCAGGTCAGGTGTAATGTTCAGCTGCCCGATTTTCTCGGCCTTCTCCGCCAGCTCCTGAAATGCGATCGCAATGAGCTTGTCCGGGTTCATGTCCATATTGGTCATCGACTGCAGCACATTCGGGTTAACCCCTTCAAGCGACTTCATGACGGCGGCAAGCTCATAGGCTTTGGCGTCGGATTCTGCTTTGCGGTTGGAGACGGTGAGCTCAATCAGCGCCCGCTTTTTCTCCTCCATCTCGGTATCAAACCGGAGCTGCTCCTCCTTCATTTCATTCCTTTTCAGCAAAATCGCACGCTCTGCGGCAAGCTCCGTTTCTCGGATTTGCTGCTTCTTCGTCTCAACCGCAATTTCCGTGTTCAGCTCATTCTCTTTGACCCGTCTCTCCTGCTCAATAGACGCGTTCCGCCGCTCATACAGCGCTTCATCCGCGCTTTGCAAAATCTCCTCTCTCGCTCTTGCCTCCAGCGCACGCATCGTTTCCTTGTTCGGCAGAACGGCCAGAATCGACAAACCCAGCAGCTGCAAACCGATATTTTCAAGCTCTTCGTCCTGGGCCACTTCCTTTCTGACGTTGAACGCCAGCTGTTCACTGAATTGAAGCGCTTCACGCAGCGGCATCCGTTCCAGGTACTTTTTTAATCGCACCTTCGCAATGTTGATCATCCGCTGGTCAAGCTTTCCCGGATCATCGGACAAATACCGTTTATGCTTCAGATCATAGGTATAGTTCAAAATTTCCGTCATTTTCCGGTAACCGGCGATTCGATAAGTCAGCTGTCCTTGCACGGTGACCTTCTGGTAATCATTCGTCATTTCCTCGAACATAAACGGAACATCAATCGACGACACCGGCACAACGGCCACCGAAGTGGTCGGCTCATAATAATAAAAGGACAAACCGACACCTTCCCTGACTACCTTTCCGTTTTTCATCTTCATCACATACTCGCTGGGCTGAAATTTAACAAATTTGAAGCCGAACATAGGCGATCCCTCGCTTCCGTTTTTCCGGGTCAACCCGGTTATGAATATCCAAAGGATAACATGTTAAATTGATAATTTCAATATGACATTTACAATTTATTATGAACAATTCTCCCTTATCTTCCCAAAGAAAAAGGATGCCAGGAGCTACAAGCCCTGACATCCTTGGTTTCCGAGTCTACGTTTTTATTGGAAGCTATCTATAGAACTTTCATAATGGCGATTTCCGTTGCGCTCATCAAACTGCCGGGCTGCCGTAACGGCCATATCCCTGAATCGCTCCGACAAACGTTCAACATCCGTTGATTCATCAGCATAAGGAAAGTCCGCCGGCAATCTGACCTCAAAATTCATCGGCTCGGCTGCCAGTCGCTTGAACAAGGTGGAGGCATGGGCGTTGAACATCATCCGGTCATGCGGATTCTCATGATCCAGAGCGAGCGGCGCATGCAGTTCAAAGAGCTCAAGCCCTTTAACGGGGTCCGTTTTCGTTAAATAGGCGATATGCTGGCTGATTTGCAGTACGAAATCCCGCTCTCCCTTGATAAGCCGATATCCCTGCCGTTGGTACTTCTCGGCTTCCTGCAAGCGGCCCTGCCGGTACAGCGGCAGCAAAACCTGCGGGTAAGTGACATGTGGAACCTCGGCACAGCTCATCCGGTCTGACAGGATCGGCTCCGCCGTTTCAATCGCCCGCTGATCGTCTCCTGCCAGGACATAGTATTTGACAAACTGATCCTGCTCGCACGCTGCACAATCACTCATCTCATCACGGTCCATGGCTTGAATTTCCCTGAAGAAACGCCCCGCATCCTCAAGCTCGCCATACTGGAGGGCCAAAGTCATCCGGTAATAATAATATGTACGGTCATTATAGCCATGTTCGCGGTAGCGTTTCTTCATGTCCTCCAACAGGCCGTCAATCTGCGTGCGGCTAATTTCCGGGAAGCAGGCAATCTTATCAATAATCCACTTGTACGACCACAGCAAATTGTACCCGTCATAGCTGTCCGGGTCTTTATCGAACTGGCCCAGCAGCCAGGAAAAGTTCACCAGGGCTTTCTTGGGATAACCGTTAAAGGTCGCCGCTTCAACCAGCTCAAAACGGGCTTCAAATCCCTGTTCAACATTGCCGGTACTGTCCGCTAATTTAACGGCTTCCTCCAGCAGTTCAATTTTTGCTCTGCCGCCGGGCAGATCGTACGCCTCGAACATTAAATCATCAAAATCCATATTCATTGTCACTGCGGACCGCCTCCTTTTTGCGCATCAGCCGCCAGGCCGGCTTCGATCAAGCGCAGAATTCCCTGGTTCAGCACACTCATCTCTTGCCTGTTTAAAGGGTAATGCCCCATCATCAGGGCGTTCACGTACAGCATTTCAACCGTATTGACCAGGCCCCCGGCATTCACCGGCATGAAGATGCGGGCCACGACCGGGTTGTCCAGATTCAAATACAGCGTCGAATAGGCCGCTTCCGGATTGAACGAGGAGCCCAGCGAATGCAGTACCGACGACAGCACATCAGGGCTTGCCTCTTCCGCTGCTTTTAAGGAACGGAACTCGGAGGACTCCTTCGACAGGGTGAAGAGGGCCGGGAGCTCCACAGGCTTGAACCGTTTCAGCTGAACCCGGCAGCGGAAGCGCTGCAATGCGGCATCCGCCATACGTGTCAGTTCGTAGTACCTCATTCTTTCTTCGGCAGTGATGTCCGTAAATGTTAGCGACACGTCCTCCGGAAGGAGACGCTCGGTACGCACCTTCGCGTTAATGGCAGGCAGGCTCGCCATCAGCTCCGCGTCGTAAATATAACCTCCGTTTACGACCAATAACGATTGTGCCGCCGCCACGTGTGTGATCTGACGGTATTCATCCAGTGTCGCCGTAAAGTATAAATTTGGGTTATCATCGATCAGCTCACCCAGCTCGCGCCGCCCATAAGTGCTTTCAAACGGCAGCCAACGGTGAATCATGCGATAAAAATTCCCGTCCTCCACCGCCAGCGCCTTCATGGATAATGCGTGCAGCTGGATCATATGACGCAGCCGGTCAGGATCATATTCCGCCATTCGCATAAGCTCGGCGCGGATGGATTCACCAAGCTCGGCGCGAACCTCCTCAAGCTTCTCGTTCTCATAAAAATGTTCGCGGGAAGCCGTTGGCTGCAGCTCATCGCTCCAGATGACTCCTTTCACAAAGAAGGCCCATTCCGGCAATATGTTCTCCGCTTGATCAGACACCAGCATATGCTTCAAATAGACACGGTGATTCTTTTTCGCGTGCAGATTGACAGCCTGCGGCAGAACATAAGCAATGCCGCCTGTTCTGCCGGAAGACGTACGCAGCGGAATGAAGTCGCCAAACCGCTCGCCGTGCAGACTTTCTCCAAAGCGGAGCACCTCGTTACGCTGTCCGCGCGCCAGCTCAGGCTGTGCAATCCAGGCAGGGACCGCCGGGTTCACCACTTGTTCAAACCGTTCTGTCCGCAGTTCAATCGGATAAGGAAGCAGCGCCCCGTAATCATAAAGCCATTTTTCCACGTTCTCCGTTTCATAATAAACCTCACAACCGGGCTTGCAGCGTAAATACACCCTCGTCCCCGGTGAAAGGGCTGTTTCAAGCTCGCGAATGCTGTACGTACCATCCGGCTTCCCTTTCCATTCGAGCGAAGGTCCGCCTTTAGCAGATTGCGTAAGCATGACGATTTCATCGCTGACCATAAAGCAGGACAGCAATCCTATTCCAAACCTGCCGATAAAGGAAGTCTCCTCCATGATAAGGTCCTTCCCTCTCTTGGAGGACTGCCCGATCATGGCAAGAAACTGATGCACATCATCCTCGGTCAGTCCGATACCGTTATCCTCCATCATTAAAGTCGCTCCGCTTCCCGTACCTGCAAGCTCAATATGAATTCTTCCTTCATAGTCATGCTCCATCCCCTTTCGGGCGGTCACGGCATCGACGGCATTTTGCAGCAGCTCCCGCAAGAACACTTTAGGGCTGCTGTACAAATGATTGGATAAAATATTGATCATTCCGCTTAAATTCACCTGAAAGCGGTAATTGTCCTGCTGCTTCATATTCCTCGCTCCAATCCTCAAGTCTATCTCACCTGTCGTTAAATACCTCCAGATAAAAGTATAACTACACATCCTGGCCCGAACAATAGGACCTGCTTAATGCAAAAAGCAGGCCCTTGTGATTATTAAGCGGCCTGCTTCCGTGTATTTTTTGCGAGAATATGAAAGACACACCATCATATCCTCTATTTGCTGCCTGTAAACGTAATGCCTTTGATGAAATAACGATTGAAAAAGGCATAAATGATCAATACCGGAACTGTACAGATCATGGAAGCGGCCATGATATAGTTCCAGTAGCTGATATACTGGCCTTTGAACGTGTTCAAGCCGAGCGGCAGGGTGAACATCTCCGGACTCGACATAACGATCAACGGTTTCATGAAATCATTCCAGGAGCCCATGAACACGAAAATAATTTGCGCGGCCATCGCCGGCCGGGCGAGCGGCAGCACGATCCGGAAAAAAGCTCCCATCCGGCTCAAACCATCAATCTCGGCCGCCTCCTCCAGCTCTTTCGGAAAGCTGACGAAGAACTGGCGCATCATAAAGATGTAAGTCGCGCTGATCATGGAAGGAATGATCATGCCCTGATACGTGTCCAGCCAGCCGAATCCTTTCAGGATCAAAAAGTTCGGAATCATCGTAACCTGCGCCGGAATCATCAGCACCCCGAGAATAACGACAAACAGCAGATTCCTCCCCGGAAAGTTTAATCTTGCAAGCGCATAACCCGCCATCGAGTTGAACAGTAGGTTCAACCCGGTAACGATCACACCGATCACGACACTGTTAAACAGCCAGCGCCCGAATAAAGGCTCCTGAATGAATATTGTTTTGTAGTTATCCAGCGTAAATACTTCCGGCAGGAAGCTGAAGCTGCCGCTTACGATTTCTTCCAGCGTTTTGAAAGACGATGACAGCGCCCAGAAGAACGGGACGAGCGTCACAACCGCATACGCGGCCAAAATGATGTACAGCAACACGTTGCCGATTTTTTGGCGATTGATCATGATACACCTCTCCCTAATTTAAAGATTCTTCTTGCGCAAACTTACGCTGCAGCCATGTCGCAATCATAATAATGACGGCTAGCGTCATGGCAAGTGCGGCGGCATAACCCATCGTTCCTATATTTTTGAAGGCATATTGATAAATCAGCAAAACGACGGTGAGCGTCGAGTTATTCGGACCCCCGGACCCGGCCGAGAAAATATAGGACTGGTCAAACAGCTGAAAGGTTCCGATCAGTCCCATGATGATGACAAAGGAAGTAACCGGCTTTAGGCTGGGCACCGTAATGCTCATAAATTTCTTGAAGGCGTTCGCCCCGTCCAGCTCGGCAGCCTCATACAGTGAATCCGGAATATCCTGAAGCGCCGCCAAATAGATGATCATGTAAAATGGCGCCGTAGACCAGATGTTCATGCCCATGATGGCATTCAATGCCACTCGCGGGTCCCCCAGCCAGTTATACGTGGGCAGGCCGATAGAGCTCAGCATTTCGTTAATCAATCCGCTCTGATTGAACATCCACATGAAGATCAGGGTTAAAACGGCTGACGAAGTCAGCGTTGGCAGAAAATAAATAATACGGAAAAACTTCTGGCCTTTCACCCCCGCATTCAGCACGGCCGCCAGCACCATCGCCAAAATGGTTTGTATCGGTACAACGATAACGACATATTTCAAGGTATTCCAAATAGCAATATGCGCCCGCTGATCCACCGTAATGCGGGAGAAATTTCTAAGACCGATAAAATCGAAGCCTTGCCCTCCAAGGAGCTGTACCTTGTGAAAAGCGAGGAATAATGCGTAAAAAATCGGGCCAACGATAAAAGTCAGCAAAACAAACAAAGTCGGCAGCAGGAATAGATACCCCTGTATCGCCTCTTTAAGCGCTCTTCGCGAATGCTTGATTCCCATGACCTGGATCCTCCTTGTTCGAACTACTGATCGTACAGCTGAAACTCGATTTCCTCGTTAGCCTGAGCCTGTGCATCCTCAAGCGCTTCACGTAATGACCGCTCTCCGATATAAGCGCTTACAAATTGGTTATTGAAGTTATTGAAAATCGTCGGCAGTGTCGAACCTGCTGACCATACTGTGGCGTAGGGCGCTCCCTTGACTAGTGGTCCCAGCAGAGGGTCCTTATCATAGCCAAGCTCTGCGGCGACCGATTTCCGCGTCGGAAGCTCAAACTTTTTGCTTGCCCAGGCTTTCATCCCCTCTTTGCCCGTTAGGTACGAAATCAGCTCCCAGGAAGCCTGCTTCTTCTCGGATGCCGCATTCATGACGTAAGCGACGGTAAAAGCCATCGTCCCCTTTTTACCATGAATTGTCGGCACTTCCGCCGTCCCGAAATCGGTTTTCGGGAATGTGCTTTGCAGGAACGGGATCGCCCAGTTACCTTCCAGCACCATCGCCGCTTTTCCCTGCCCGAACATTTCTCCTGTCCAGCCTGCCCCCACATCGCTTGGCTGCGCAGCCGTTTTATCCGTCAAATGCTGATCAACATAAGGCTGGAGAGCGTTCAACACTGCCGGGTCCGTAAAATTCGCCCTGCCATCCTTAACCACTTGACCTCCCAGCGATTGTGCTATAAAAAAGGTACGGGCGAGCTCCGGATTTTGTCCAAAGCCGTATATTTTATTGCCAGTCGTCAGCTTCCTGGAGGCTTCACGCAGCTCATCCCATGTCTCTGGAACCTGTACCCCGGCTTTATTCAGCATTTTCTTATTGTAGAACAGCGCCAGCGTCGAATAACCCTTCGGAAGCCCGAATGTTTGATTGCCCTGCTGGAAAGCCTGAATCATCGGTTTTTCAAAATCATCCACATCAAAGTCATCCGTTATGAATCGGTCGAGCGGCTCAAGCACCCCTGTTTCGATCAGAGCCGGTGCTTCAATCGCGTCCAGATAAAACACGTCAGGCCCCTTGCCTCCGATCAGCCTTGTTTTGATCACATCCATATATTGATCGGCAATGACTTCATGCTTGACTTTAATATTCGGGTGCTGTTTCTCAAAATCGGCGAGCAGCTCCTCCAGAAGCTTGCTCTCTTCCGGAGTGGAACCCCATCCGGCAAAGGTAATTTCGACTTTTCCGTCGGCACGTTTCTCATTTCCGCCACAGCCGGTCAAGAGTCCGGCGATAACTGTGATCGTGGCCGCGAGGGCCACGATCTGTCTGAACACGTTCATACGGGTCATCTCCTTTCCGTATCGAAGGCTTTGGTTATCTTGTCACAATCTCATAACCTGTCGTATTTTCCGTGATGCTCCAGTTCAATTCTGTCCCGGCTCTTTCAACTCTGATCGAAAGGATACCGTCGCCGATGGCGATATTGGACACGGAAAGTTCGTTCATGTCTGGCAGAAGCGTCGGCGACAAATGGATTTTGCGGTGGATTCCGTCCGGAAATAAACCGAGCAGTGCCTGTACAAAGGTCAGAGGCGTACCGGCAGCCCATGCCTGCGGAGAACAAGCCACAGGGTAAAGAACCGCTCTGCCGATGGACCGGTCATAACCGCAGAACAGCTCCGGCAGACGGTTGTATTCAAAATGTTCGGCAGCAGCGATCAATCCCGTCATCACCACGCCCGCCTCCTCTTGATGACCGGTCTTGCTGAGACCGAGAATGCTCAGGCTGTTATCATGCGGCCAAATGCTTCCGTCATGATAGCTCATCGGGTTGTAACCAGCCTCACCCGCACCCATCGTACGAATTCCGTAACCGGAGAACATGACGGGGGATACCAGCATCCTCGCAACGGCTTCGGCTTTTACTTCATCCAGCATACCTGTCAATAAAATATGTCCCGGATTGGAGGTAATGGTGCCGACCTGTCGCTTGTTTCCATCCAATGCAATGGCATAATACTGTACATCTTCCATCCAAAATTGTTCATCAAATTTTACCTTCAATGCCTCGGCTTCCTTACGCAGCCGATCGGCTTCCCCGATGCGCCCGAGCGCCTCATACAGCTCCGCAACCCCCTGTTTGGCCTGATAGACATATCCTTGAACCTCACTCAGGGCAATTGGTGTCTGGGCATAGTCGCCATTGCGGTGTACGACGGAATCGGCTGAATCTTTCCATCCTTGGTTCGCGATGCCTTTGCTCGATTCCTGATGGTACTCGACAAACTGATCCCCATCCCTGTCGCCGTAGCGGTCAATCCACAGCAGCGCATCCTCAATAGACTGCTCCAGTTCCCGGACAAGGGACAAATCACCTGTCCACTTTACGTACTCCGCAATGAGCACCAGAAATAACGGAGTCGCATCAATCGTGCCATAATAAGGCGTGAATGGAACCTGATTCGTATTTGCCAGCTCTCCATAACGGATTTCATGCATGATTTTACCCGGCTGCTCATCCCGCCACGGATCAACGGCTTTTCCTTGTGTGGAGGCCAGCGTTCGAATGGTGCCCTTCGCCACTTCAGGAGCAAAAGGCAGCATCTGCAAAGCTGCAATCAGACTGTCCCTGCCAAAAGGAACGCCGAACCACGGCAGACCGGCCACCGGGAAAGATCCATATCCCAAATCGGTCAGCAAAATCCGCAAATCGGACAATCCCCGATCAATCAGACTCTGTAATGGCTTATAATCGGTCTGCACTTTCGTAATCCTGTTGGCCCAGGCATTATAGGATTGCTGCAGCAGTTCCACTGCGGCTTGTGGAGATGAAACATGCCTGTGCTTCACCTCTCCAATTTGCGGCTGTATCGTGAAGGTGATCGTCTCCGTCTGCCCGTGAGCCAAGCTCACGTTAAACATGACATCGCCATCGTTGGCGGTTTCCTCCTGACGGTCCCAGGAAATGACCGTGGTCCGTTTGATATGGTCTGCACCTTCATAGTGGAAACTAACCGTTCGGGGTCCGTTGATATTCCCCGTTCGTCTGCCCAATTCGCCATGTTGAAAACCTCTGACCACGAACATATCCATAAAATCCGCATCCATATGCACACTCAATTGGAATGTGACTGGCTTGGGATAATAATTGGTCAGCTTGATGCTTTCATACAAAACATCATCATAAATAAAACGCTTTCTCTCAATCTCGACAGATTCCCGCCACAGCTCAAGCTTGCTCTCTGTTTCCATATGTACATTGGTCATTAATATGGTGGATAAATAGCTGTTCGCCCCATCGGATGAAAGAAGCACCAGATCCTGTCCATTCACTTTTAGATCCAGCTTGCTGAGAAAACGGGTGTCCTTCATATAAAGACCCAATCCATACGGATGATCCTGCGGAATGTTGCCCTTTTTGTCAGAGAGCATGAACAAATCATTTTCCTTAATCACTCTGTAATCCATAATTCACCCTCCTGATGTATCCGAAACGTTTCGGATTTTGCGCAATTGAAAAACCACTAATTGTGGTTTTCAGATGTGGAACGGCGTATGACAAGTTGGGTATCCAAATACATCTCATGCGGCTCGCGGCTGCCCTCCAGCATATGGATCAGCATGGTCGCTGCCTCATAACCAAGCTGAAATTTATTTTGCGATATTGTGGTCAGCGGCGGGTTGGAATACGATGCCAGCAGAATGTCATCATAACCTACGACCGACAGCTGCTCGGGAACACGCCTGCCCAGGCTGACCGCCGCCTTCAGTACCCCGAGTGCCATCAGATCACTTGCGCAAAAGACGGCTGTAATTTCAGGATAACGGGCCAGCAGCTTCTCCGCCTCCTGCCTCGCTGTCTCCTCATCATATGCGCCATTCACAACCCATTCCGGCCTGAATGGCAGATGGCGGGTCTCCAGCGCTTCCTTATATCCCTGCAGACGCTGCGGGCTGACAAAAGCCTGATCATGGCCATTGACCATGGCGATATTGCGGTGTCCAAGCCCGATCAAATGATTTACCGCCGTACTCGCCCCCAATACGTTATCTGTTGTTACATACCCGACGGTGTCCGACTTCATGGGGATGTCAATCAGAATACAGGGAATATCGCTTTCCACCACTTCCTGCAGATAAGGGTCATCCGTTTTAATACCCGACAGAATAACCCCGTCCACTCTTCGCTCCTTGCAAAGCTGGGAATACGTTTTCTCCCTTTGTTTGGTGGAGTTCGTACTGAAGAGGATCAGATCATAGTCCTGCTCCGAGGCATATTCGTTGATCCCGGACAGCACTTCAAACGTAAATTGATCCTTCGCATTTTGCCGATTCATGCCGGATACGAGCAAGCCGATCGTCCTGGACTTGTTCATAACGAGCCCTCTTGCCAGCGTATTCGGGCTGTAGTTCAAATCCTTGGACACCTGAATGATCTTTTGACGGGTATTTTCATTCACATCCCCATAACCATTCAAAGCCCTTGACACAGTAGTTACGGATACGCCGGCAACGCGGGCAATGTCTTTAATTGTCGTCATACCCTATACTCCTTATCGTTATATCCAAAACGTTTCGGATGATGATGAAGCGAGTATAACCGATATTGAAAACGATATCAAGCATTAAGTTCCAGCAGTACGGGGCAATGGTCGCTGCCCATGATATGGCAATCGATCCCGGCATCCTTTAACTGCGGCTCAAGCCGCGAGGAGACCAGAAAATAATCGATCCGCCACCCGATATTCCGTTCCCTCACCTTGGGCATGTAGGACCACCAGCTGTACACCTCTTTACGGTCAGGATAAAAATAACGGAACGTGTCCGTAAAGCCGGATTTCAGCAGTGTTGTGAACTTGTCCCGCTCCTCTATAGTAAAACCTGAATTGCCCATATTGGACTTCGCATTTTTCAGATCAATCTCCTGGTGGGCGACATTCATATCACCGCAAACGATGACAGGCTTGTCCTGATCCAGTCCAACCAGATATGCCCTGAACTGCTCCTCCCATTGCAGCCGATGCTCCAATCTGGACAAATCGCGCCGCGCATTGGGCGTGTACACATTGACCAGAAAAAAATCGTCAAACTCCAACGTGATCACACGTCCTTCGGTATCATCATCCGTCTCCCCCAGCCCGTACGTTACCGCCAAAGGTTTGATTTTCGTGAATACGGCCGTTCCGGAATACCCTTTCTTCTCGGCATAGTTCCAATATGAATAGACTCCACTGCCCAGCTCCAGACTGATTTGTCCTTCCTGCAGCTTCGTTTCCTGCACGCAAAAAATATCTGCTTCCGATGCATGAAAATAATCCGTAAAGCCTTTGTTCACACATGCTCTCAATCCGTTTACATTCCAAGATACCAGCTTCATGTCAGACTCTCCTCACCTGTTTCCTGTGACCCAGTTTACCATACCGTGCTTGATTTGGCCTGTCTGCTGCCCGGTTTCATGCAATCTTCACGGGTTGGATATCCAACCTAAGGCTGCGCGGAAGAGTAAATCCTTTTTGCTGCAATGGCATACCAGATGGCCGCTATTGGGGATCATCAGCAGCTTTTTATCCATTGACCCAAGATGCTCAACCAGGTAAGAAGCGCTGCGGTCTCTGACCAGATGATCGTTTGTGCCCTGCACAATAAGCGCCGGCTGCCTGACCTGCCCATAAAGTGCAAACGTTTCGCGCACCAGACGATAATATTCACGCGTGGCCCAGGGCGGTGTCTTTATTGCATTTCTTACATAGGCTTTCAGCATTTCGGCGCGAAGCAGGGTCTTCATAATTTCACGCGGGTTCAGGGGAAATACGGGAGTGGACAGCAGGATCAGCCTGCCGATTCTATCACCGTATTTGGCCGCCAAATGAACGGCAATCAGCGCACCTGTCGAAAAGCCGATTACATGGACCGTCGAGTGCCGGGCCAGCAGGCCCGCCAGCTCCTCCTCCGCACGGCTGATCCAGTCCCTTCTTCCGGCTGCGAGCATTTCCTCACGCGTTCCCGTGAGACCTTTCAATGTAAAAGTACGTGCCGTACAGCCATGCTGCCGCAAATAATCAGCCAAGGGTGCAATCTCATGCTCCCCTCCGGTAAAGCCATGAATCAGCAAACAAACGGTCATCGCGGCTCAGCTCCTGTTTTGTCTATTTGTACATATGATTTTAAAGCATGGCCCTGGGTATAACCAAATGGACTCATCCTGCCCAAGCTTCAGCAAAGCTTGCTTCCCTCTTCATTCTCCGGTAGTATGAGACTGCCGAAAATACGGAAGCATGGATGGGAAGAATATATATCCAGACGCTCTACGAAGGAGGATATCATTACAGTGAAAGAAGCGGAACAACCGTCCTTGCAGAAAAAATTGCGTCCCAGACATATTACCTTTATGGCGATGGGCGGGGTCATCGGGACGGGGATTTTTAAGGGGAGTGCGGAAACGATCAGCCTGGCCGGTCCGGGCGTTATTTTTTCCTATATATTAGCAGGACTGCTGCTGCTCGTCGTTATGGGAGTCATTGCGGAAATGGCTACCGTGTATCCCAACCACAATATGAAGGATTTTATCCGCACAGCCTTAGGGGAACGCATTTCCTTTATTATCGGATGGATGTACTGCTTTATGTGGCTTACAGTCTGTGTCATTGAAGTGCTCGCTGCCGGCAGCTTCCTGCAGTTCTGGCTGCCGGATGTTCCCTTGTGGCTGCTGAGTCTGATCTGCGGAGCCTTTATTATTGCGGTGAATATGATGAGTGTCGGACGTTTCGGTGAGCTGGAGTTTTGGCTGGCAGGCATCAAAATTACGATGATCGTGGTGTTTATTATTCTGGGGGCATGTCTTTTGTTTGGCGTCCTGCCTTCAGCACATACGCCTTATCTGTCCAACTATGTTCAGCACGGCGGCTTCTTTCCGAACGGATGGATGGCCATCTTCCCGGCGCTGCTCGTCGTCACCTTCTCGTACGGCGGGTCCGAGCTGATCGGCCTTACCCTGACAGAAACGGAGAACGCCGCCCAGGTCATGCCGCGTGTCGTGAAAAACTTCATTTTGCGGGTCGTGCTCTTCTACACTCTGCCGATTCTCATCATATGCGGCTTGATTCCATGGAATCAGCTGAACGATCAATCCAGCCCATTCGTTCAGGTGCTGTCAGCGGCCGGCCTGGCCGGTTCGGCGCATGTCATGAACTTCATCCTGATCACCGCCGTTCTGTCAGCCGCCAATTCGGGCATTTACGGCGCTACCCGCATGCTGCACTCGATGGCTGTGAACGGTGAAGCGCCGTATCTGCTCGTTCGTACCACAGGCCGCGGCGTTCCACGGAACAGCCTGCTGCTGTGCGCCCTTGTGCTTCTCGGAGGTTCCATGCTGGCTTATGCCGCTCAGGACAGCTTGTTTCGGCTGCTGATGGCAGTGCCCGGCTTTGTCGTGCTGATCGTCTGGATCACGATCTGTCTTGCGCAGTTGAAGCTGCGCAGGCGTTATCCGAGGAAGCCGTTTTTCACCGTATGGGGTTTTCCATACATCACCGGATTAACGGTCCTGTGTCTGTGCATTATTGCGGCCGTTTTTCTGTTTGATGCCCAGAACCGCATCAGCATCGGGGTATGCCTTGCTGTACTTGCGCTGCTGACAGTTTGGTCACTGATCAAATTCAGAGCGAATCAAAATTGAAATATTCAATTTTTTGTAACTTCCCGAATGACTGCACATGCTCTATATCAGCTATATTAAAAAGAAAACTATTAGAGGTAGTTCAAAAAGTCATCTTTTGATCACGAAGGAAATCAGGAAGCGGACTCGACATCGAATCTTGAATTCAGCCGGGCCTTCCGGTGCTCACGTACCTTAAGTACGCTCCGCTCCTCAGTCCCTATCTTCATTCAACCTTCTCGGTGCTGAAAACCTGACTTTTTGAACACACACTATTACTAGGAGGTATTCACTTGTCAGGACGCGTCTTACAACTGCTGCGCATCGTCGGCAATTTTGAAGCGGTATCGTATCTGCTGCTCGTTTTTATCGCAATGCCCCTCAAATATTTGGCGGATCAACCTTCTATGGTCAGTGTGGTCGGCATGGTTCACGGTGTTTTATTCATCCTGTACGTGGTAGCCATTCTCGCGGCGCTTCTGATGCGTAAATTGACATTCAAGCAGGCCGTTTTCGGCTTCATTGCCTCACTGCTGCCTTTCGGTCCTTTCGTGTTCGACCGTAAGGTGCTGAACAAGGGCAGTATCCCTGCCGATCCTGTCAATCCGAAAGCATAAAAACATATTCAATCCAAAACACATCATCGAATGTAGAACTGAAATTCCATTTGGGAGGGCGCATGCCCTCCTTTTACTTTTCCAGCTCCCCTTCATCAAAACGTACACAAGGTTTTCCCTCATCCGGCTTTCCGATGTCCTTTTCCCAATAAGGTATTGATTGAAATGAAATAATGAATATAATAAAGTCAGACCTACAAATCATATATATGAATCAAAATCACATATGTGATTTTGATGGAAAGGAGCCAAATGTCAGTTAAATCTGCAGAGCGTGTATTAAGGGTATTTGAGTTGTTAGCTCTTCATAAAGAAGGATTGACGATAAAAGAAGTGAGTGAACTGCTTTCATTTCCTCAAAGCAGTACATCTACTCTGGTTAAGACATTGTTTGAAGAAGGATATTTAAGTCAAGATGCTCTCAAGAAATATAAATTAGGACCTAAGTTAATTCAGATTGGAACGGTTGCCATGGAATCGTTGGATATTTCCTCTCAAGGACAGCCTTTCCTTAAAAAATTAATGGAAGAAGTACAAGAAACCGTTTTTATGGCTTTACTATCTGATGATGAGTTGGTATACGTTGCAAAAATCGATAACAATCGTTCCATTCGTACAACGGCTCAGCCAGGTTATCGAAAACCGTTATATTGTACAGGATTAGGAAAAGCATTTTTAGCTTTCTTACCAGGAGAGAAACGAAGCGAGATATTGGATAAAACACCTCTCATTTCGATTACCGACAAAACCATTACGGATCGAAAGACGTTAGAGAAGGAACTGGAAAGATATATTGATGCAGGATATTCCATTGACGATGAGGAGAACGAAGAAGGGTTATTTTGTCTTGCAGCACCCGTATTTGGAGCGGATGGAACGATTCAAGCGGCCATCAGCGTAGCTGGTCCGAAAGAAAGAATGCTTACACGTAAGGATTTTATTATTGACAAATTACTTCGCACGTCAAAACAAATCTCAGAAAGCATTGGACACACATCCAACTAGTTAGAGAGAAAAGGGAGGAACAATATGGATGTTGTAAGTGTTGGAGAAACGATGGTTTTGTTTACTCCCGAAACAACTGGCCAAATGAGATATGCCAAACAATTTTCTTCCAGAATTGCAGGGGCAGAAACAAACACCTTAATCGGTCTGGCCAAACTCGGGCATCAAGCAGGCTGGATTAGTCGAGTTGGAAAGGATGAATTTGGCTCGTCCATTCTTTCATTTGTCCGTGGTGAAGGAGTAGACGTTTCCCGGGTGAAACAAACTACGGGTGCCTCAACCGGAATCTTTTTTAAAGAAATCGTTAGTGAAAAGAATGTACGTATTCATTATTATCGGAAAGATTCGGCAGCAAGTTTATTGGCTCCTCAAGATATTGATGAAGATTACATTGCACAATCAAAATATTTATACATCACTGGGATCACACCGGCTTTAAGTGAATCCTGCAGGGATATGACATTCTATGCAATGGATGTTGCAAAGAAGAATGGTGTACAAATTGTATTTGATCCAAACGTTCGCCGTAAACTGTGGGATGATGAATTAGCCAGAAAGACATTACTCAGAATTGCTGAAAAATCCGATATTATCCTGCCGGGCATTAGCGAAGGTGAATTTTTATTTAACGTAAATCATCATAAAGAGATTGCCCAATTATTTCATCAGCTTGGCGCAAAAGTGGTTGTCGTTAAACTTGGAGAACAAGGCGCATATTATTCGGCCAATAATGAAAGCGGTCACATTGAAGCAGTAAGAATCGAACATGTTGTGGATCCCGTTGGGGCTGGTGATGGATTTGCAGCAGGGCTTCTATCAGGGCTACTTGACGATTTAGAAATGAAGCAAGCAGTTGCAAGAGCATGTACAGTCGGAGCCATGGTCACAACTGTGAATGGTGATGTAGAAGGCTTGCCTGATCGAGATGCGTTAGAATCGTTTATTCGATCGTCTCCATCCGATGAAGTTTCCCGATAACTTTCCCCATTATTATAGGAGGGCAAAAATATGAGTACATTATCTGAAATTTTAGAACATAAAGTGATCGCAATTATACGTAATGCCAACCCTGAAGATGTTCCAAAAATTATAAAAGCTCTTTATGAGGGCGGAATAAAAATCGTAGAAATTACTATGAATTCTCCGAAAGTTCTATCTGTTATTGAAAAAGCAGCAGACGAGTTTGGCGGAAAAGTGAAAATAGGAGCAGGCACTGTCCTGGATCCCGAAACTGCCCGCAGCGCTATACTCGCCGGAGCTGAGTTCATTTTATCCCCTACCGTTAAAGTCGAAACCATTAAAATGACAAAAAGATATGGAGCAGTAAGCATCCCGGGTGCTTTCACTCCTACAGAAATCTTGGAGGCTTATGAAAATGGCGGAGACATTATTAAAGTATTTCCTGCAACACTGGGACCCGGCTATATAAAGGATATACGGGGGCCACTTCCACAAATTCCGTTACTGCCAACAGGCGGTGTAGGGCTGGATAATATCAAGGACTATATGGCTGCAGGAGCAGTTGGATTTGGAATAGGGAGTTCTCTTGTAAATACAAAAGAAGAGATCACAGAAGAGTATTTGGTTCAATTAACGGAAAAAGCAAAGCGATTGAGTTCAGCTGTCAAAACTAATCATTAAAAAAGGAGCGATTCCGTAATGAAGATTACTAGTTATGAATTATTTACAGTACCTCCTCGTTGGCTATTTCTCAAGATTGAGACAGATGAAGGGATTGTTGGCTGGGGAGAACCTGTAATAGAAGGAAAAGCAGCAACCGTAAAAACTGCGGTTGACGAATTAATGACGTATTTAATCGGGAAAGATCCATTAAGAATTGAAGATAACTGGAATTTAATGTACAGAGGAGGCTTCTATAGAGGAGGCCCTATCCTAATGAGTGCCATTGCAGGTATTGACCAGGCACTTTGGGATATCAAAGGTAAATATTTTAACGCACCTGTGTATCAGCTCTTAGGCGGCGCTTGCCGTGATTCGATTCAGGTGTACTCCTGGATAGGCGGTGATCGCCCCAGCGATGTGGCTGCGGCAGCTAAAGCAACCGTTGATCGAGGATTTAAAGCAGTCAAAATGAACGGCTCAGAAGAACTGCACTACGTAGATTCTTTTGAAAAAGTAGAAAAAATATTAGAAAATGTAGCGGCTGTTCGAGAGGCAGTTGGTAAACATGTCGGAATTGGATTGGATTTCCACGGACGCGTGCATAAACCAATGGCTAAAATTTTAGCGAAAGCACTTGAAGAATTCAATCCTATGTTTATCGAAGAACCGGTATTACCACAAAATAACGAAGCTTTAAAAGAGATCGCCCAATTAACTTCCATTCCAATTGCAACTGGTGAGCGCATGTTCTCAAGATGGGACTTCAAACCATTATTAGTTGGAGGATATGTTGATATTATTCAACCTGATCTTTCGCATGCGGGCGGTATTACAGAGTGTAAGAAAATTATTAGCATGGCAGAAGCATTTGATGTGGCAGCAGCTCCACATTGTCCGCTGGGGCCGATTGCATTGGCTGCCTGCTTACAGGTAGATGCAACTGCACATAATGCATTTATCCAAGAACAAAGCTTAGGGATTCATTATAACCAAGGCAGCGATTTATTGGATTATGTAACAGATGCAAGTGTGTTTGATTATAACAATGGTTATGTCAAAATCCCACAAGGACCAGGACTGGGCATTGAAATTAACGAAGAGCATGTACGAAAAATGGCAAAGGTTGGACATCAATGGCAAAACCCGGTATGGCGCCATGCAGATGGAAGTATAGCAGAGTGGTAAAAAACATAAGAGGAGAAGTAATATGAACCAGAAAGCAACAAAAGTTCGTTATGGGGTAGTCATAGTTTTGTTTATTACAGTAATCATCAATTACATGGATCGAAGTAATATTTCAATAGCAGCCCCTCTTCTTACTAAAGACTTAGGTTTAGATCCAGTAAAAATGGGTTTAATCTTCTCGGCTTTTGGTTGGACCTATTGTGCTCTGCAAATTCCTGGCGGATGGCTTTTAGATAAGTTAGGAAATAGAAAGACGCATGCTCTTGGAATTACTGGTTTCTCTCTTGCAACACTACTACAAGGGTTTGTTAGTGGTTTTACAGGGTTATTCTTACTGCGGGTTGGTCTGGGAGCTTTCGAGGCACCAGCATTTCCAACGAACAGTAAAGTTGCAGCTGCTTGGTTCCCGGAAAATGAAAGAGCCAGGGCAGTATCCCTTTATACATCAGGACAGTTCGTTGGATTGGCATTTTTAACACCTACATTAATAGCGCTCCAGCAATGGTTGGGATGGAGAGGACTATTTATTCTAACAGGCATTATTGGAATTGCATGGGCTATGCTCTGGTACATTTTATACAGAGATCCTCAACACAGTAAACGTGCAAATAAAGAAGAATTAGACTATATTCGTGAGGGTGGAGCCATTTTTGATTCAGCTGCTGCTGAAAAAGTTGCAAAACCTAAAACAGGATTAAAAGATTTTGCAGTCGTATTAAAAAGCAGAAAGTTATGGGGAATATACATTGGACAATTTTCAGTAGCTTCTACGTTATGGTTCTTCTTAACATGGTTTCCCACTTATCTTGTTGAATACAGAGGGTTAGGATTTATTAAAACCGGTTTTCTGGCTTCTTTACCGTTCTTAGCAGCATTTGTAGGGGTTATCTCAGCCGGCTTCCTTTCGGATTATCTTGCCAAAAAAGGCGTTTCAGCAGACATTGCACGGAAAGTCCCTGTTATTACTGGTTTATTATTAGCCACATCAATCATCGGGGCTAACTATGTTGAAAGTACTAATTTGGTCGTTCTATTTATGTCCATTGCGTTTTTTGGAAACGGTTTCGCGTCCATCACATGGGTATTTGTTTCCCTGCTGGCACCAAAAAGACTTATTGGTATCGCTGGTGGTGTGTTTAACTTCATAGGTGGTACAGCGTCTATTATTATTCCTATCGTGATTGGTGTATTAGCAAAAGGCGGTGATTTTGCACCTGCACTTACATTTATTGCTTGTGTAACTTTAGCCGGAGCACTATCTTATATCTTCTTGGTTGGGAAATTAGAGAGAGTGCCTGACGTTAAATGAGTAAGTAAAGAGAGCCGGGGAAGTGGTCCCTGGCTCTTGGTCTCACTTATCTGCCCGTCCCTTGTTCTCTTCTTCCCGTTGAATAAGCATGTCGGCAAACAGGTCGATCTGCTCGCTGATCGCGATCGGGTCGTAAGGGTAAAACGTATCAAAATCATTCGAGAAAAACCGGTTGTTCTTCACGGCAGCAAGATTCCTCCAGACACCGGATTTCTTCAGCTTTTCAAGGCTTTCGCTTGTCCCGTCCGGATCGTAGTTGGTTAAAAACATGTAATCCGCCGCATATTGGGGCAGCGCCTCCAGGGAAAGCAGCTTGGTTCCTTCGCCTCCCTGCAGCAGTTCCTTCTGTATGACCGCTGGCGCTTTAAGCCCCAAGGCACTATAGAGGGCCTGTCCGCCACGACCGGCATTGTCCCCAAATGCATACAATTCATTCTTCGGGGTCAGCTCGTAAATGCCGAAGGTGGCGTTTTCGTCGATAATACCTTTGATTTTTTCCCGTCCGGCAGCCGCTTTTTCCTCATATTTGCTGATAAACTGCTCACCCTTCTCCGGATGGCCCGTTAAATCGGCAAACAGCTCGACCGTTTTATAAATGTCTCTTTCCGCGTCAAAGGGAATATGTACAGTCGGCGCGATTTTGGACAGCTGCTCATATTGATCATCATACATGACCACGATCAGATCAGGCTGCAGCTCCAAAACGGATTCCGCGTTAATCGGCGTTCCAACATCCTTGATGTCCTTCATTTTGTCTTTTATAAAAGGATTCTTGAAAGCATCGCTTCCCGAGCCCGCTACAGGCGCCTCGACGGACAACAGCGCACCTGTATAATAATCGGTTATGATCCGCTGCGGTTTGACAGGAATTTCGATCGGACCTTTGTCCGTCTCAAATACTCGCGTTTCATTTGCAGCCGTTTCGGTGCTGCCCGTGCTCTCTCCCGTATTTCCTGCCGCCTTGTTTTCAGAGCCGCCCGCCGCCCCGCATCCGGACAAAATGATTAAAAATATAAACATCAAGATGCAGATTGCAGGCATTGCTTTTTTCCTGCTCATTTTTCCTTTGTCCCCCTACCGTAAGCAATAAATATATGATAATGAAAATCATTATCATATAAATGATAATAGCAAGACCTTTCCCTGCCGTCCAGCCTTTTTTATGATTACCTGAGAGGAATTCCGGAAACACAAAAACGGGCCAAGTCCACTGAAGTGGGACCCGCCCGTTTAGAGATGATCCATATCCGTATTGTGCTGCATTGACCGCAAGAGTAATACCTCCTGTTAGAATTGACTTATACGTATATTCGCTTGTGAATGCGCTTACAATTTGCTTTAGAACAAATCGCTTACCAACTGGATCCACCCCCATATCGAGAGATACAACGGAATGCTGAGCAGTGTTGCCCACAACAGGCCTACCCGAAAATCTCCTTCATGTCTCATGGGAATTCCTCCTCACGATTGAGCTTTTGGTACCGCTTACTACATATTATATACCCAACCGGCGAAGTTACCACTCCTTTTTTTGCACTCAGAAGACAATTGGGCTCTATAAAAAAAGCAGACACAAGGGCTGCTCATCCCTTGGTCTGCTTGGATGTATGGAAGTCTCTGCTTACAGCTTGTAGAAAGCCTCCAGTTCCCGCACGATTTCAGCTTTATCATGCTCAACAACCTTCTGATGCTGCGGCAGCGTGAACAGCTGCTCGATCTGCGGCGGGAATTGCTGCTTGATATCTACGAGCCGCACCGCTTCATCAAATTTCGCCGGATGCGCCGTTGCAAAGGTTACTGTGACTTCCCCTTCACCGGCCTCCGCCTCATATGCCGCAATGCCGCAGGCTGTATGCGGATCGAGGAGGTAGTCATAATCTTTCTTGTAAGCTGCGATGACTTCCAGACACTGCTCATTGCTGGCTCCATGGGCCGCGAAATCCTGCTGCACCTTGGCCAGGTCCTCAGGGCTGACCGTAATCTTGCCGTTTTGCTGCAGCTCCTTCATATATGCGGATACCTTCTCAGAATCCTCGCCCAGGAAATAGTACAGGTATCTCTCGAAGTTGCTGGCCACCTGGATGTCCATCGACGGGCTGTGGGTCATTTTGAAGTCACCCGGCTTATACTCTCCTGTCTTCACAAAACGTTCCAGAATGTTGTTTTCGTTGGTGGCAATGATCAGCTTATTGACTGGCAGCCCCATTCGTTTGGCCAAATATCCTGAGAAAATATTGCCGAAGTTGCCGGAAGGCACACAGAAATTGATTTTCGGAAGCTGCTCTCCCTTGTTGATTTGCAGGTATGCATAAAAATAATATACGGTTTGGGCCAGAATCCGTACAAAGTTAATGGAGTTAATGGCGCGCAAATGGTATTTGCTCTTGAAATCCAGATCCGCAAACAGCTCCTTGATGACCTTCTGGCAATCGTCAAAATTGCCTTTGACGGACAGATTCAGCACATTCTCATCATCCACCGTCGTCATCTGCAGCTCCTGCACCTTGCTCACCTTTTGATGCGGATGCAGAATGCAGATCTTGATGCCTTCCTTGCCGCGCACACCCTGAATGGCCGCCGCACCTGTATCACCGGAGGTCGCTCCAAGGATATGGATGATCTCGTTCTGTTTCTTCGATACATAAGAATAGAATTCGCCCATAAATTGCAGGGCAACGTCCTTAAATGCAAAAGTAGGCCCGTGGAACAGCTCCAGAATGTACAAGGAATCATTCAGCTGATGCACAGGCGTCACTTCCGGCGTCCGGAAGCTGGAATAGCTGCGGCGAACCAGCTCCCGCAGGTCCTCCTGCGGAATCTCATCATTGATATACAATGAGAAGATTTCCAGGAACAGCTCCTCATAGCTGAGCTGCTTCCAGTTCTGCAGCGTCTCCTTCGCAACAACCGGAACTTCAACAGGCACCATCAGTCCCCCGTCGTCGGCCAGGCCCATAAGCACCGTGTCTATGAATCCTTTGGGTTCCACTTGTCCTCTTGTGCTGATATACTGCATTGTCCACTTTCCCCCATTAAACGTAAATATTTTAATCTGTTAAGAAAAATCGATTTTCGAAAAAATTCCACCAGGCGCGGACACTTTTCTTAAATGTACATTGGCGTACTTTTTTTTAATTATTGTCTATATTAACCTGACATGTGGCTGTAACCAAGCATTATTTTTGTTTTCGCAAAATATACCTCCAGGAACTGAACAAATTGCAGCTTCAGGGGGGCATAGAACCTATTAAAATGATACAATGGCAAGGCTGGATGCTGCAATATATCCATATTAATCCAGATAGGAGAGATATACATAGCACTATGAGTCCATCTGCCGCATTAAGAACATTCAACTTTTTATACTTCGCCCTGATGGCGATGTTCCTTCCGTTTCTTCCGGTGTATCTGGATGAACAAGGGGTAAGCACGTCACAAGTAGGCATTATAGTATGCACCGGGGGTATCGTTACTCTTATCTCGCAGCCATTATGGGGAATGATCAGCGACCGCACGAAAACAATTCGCAAAATCATGCTGCTGCTGATTACATGCACATCTGTTACCGGTTATCTGCTGTATGATACCGCAAGCTACGGGCTGCTGATCCTGTTTGCCATGCTCGTTTACTTTTTTCTGATGCCTATGGATCCGTTGATTGAAAGCTTGAATTTTCGTGTTGCCGAGTCCACCGGCGCCAGCTATGGCTCTTTCCGCACCTACGGTGCACTGGGTTATGCCGTTATGTCCCTCGCCGCCGGTTACATCCTGTCCCTGCTTGGAGCGGGCAGCATGGCCTATGTTTTTGCCGGTTTGGGTGTGGTCAGCTTTCTGATTTGCTTACGCGTGCCGGATGCACCTGTGACAGGCAAACCGGTAACACTGGACAGCCTCAAGGGTTTTCTGAAAAACAAAAAAACGCTGCTGTTTCTCCTGCTCGTGTTCATCAGTTCCGTTCCTGCGCGTCTGAATGATACCTTCCTGGGCGTATATATCCGCGAGCTGGGCGGAAGCGCCGAGCTGGTCGGGCAGGCCTGGTTTCTGGCCGCAGGCAGCGAGATCGCCGTATTCGCGCTCAGCTTCTGGTGGCTGCGCAAAGGCAAAGAGCTGATCATTGTTACCATTGCCGGCGCTTTCTATTTTGTACGCTTCTTTTTGACCGCCTGGATTGCCGACCCGCAGTGGCTCGCCATTCTACAGATTCTGCAGATCGCAACGTTCCCGGTGTTCTATTCCGCCGCCATTCAGTACATTTACAGCATCGTGCCGGAGGAATGGCGGGCAACCGGCCAAACCGTGCTGGCGCTTCTGTTCTTCGGCATCTCGGGCATCGTTGCCTCCTACGCAGGCGGGGCGCTGTACGAAGCCTTTGGCGGCAGAGTGCTGTACTTGTCCGTATCCGCCATGTCTCTTGCGGGCGCAGTCATTGGCTTCGTTCTAAGCCGGGTGTATGGAAGCAAGCATAGAAGCGGCGCAAAGGCTTCCTGATTTTCAAACAAAGGCTCAAACTACAGGTGATATAAAATATGCTGAAATTCTACTTATTTCCGATCTCATATGCATTCTTGACCTTTCCGATCGCCGCACTGCTGTTCACGCTGCCGTTTCTTATTGTGCAGTACCGCAGACACGGCTATATCCACAAGGCCAGAGCATTTATGCTGTATCTTTTTTTGCTGTATCTAATGAATATATTTTATCTAATTCTGCTGCCGTTTCCCGAAACACGGCATAATGCGCCGCTCGCGGGCGGCAATTTGCAGCTGGTTCCGCTTCATTTTATTCAGGATATTATCCGGGAAACCAAGGTGGTCGCGGATGAACCGTCAACCTATTGGCATCTGCTGCAGGAACGCGCCTTTTTGCAGGTTGTGCTGAACATCGCGCTGACGGTGCCATTTGGCATGTTTCTGCGCTATTATTTCCGTACAGGGTGGTTGCTGTGCATCCTCCTGTCTCTGCTGCTCTCGCTCACGTTTGAGGGGATTCAGCTGTCCGCTAATTTCGGGTATTATGACAATCCCTACAGAGTGGCTGATGTGGATGATTTGATTGCCAATACGCTTGGCGGCATCAACGGTTTTCTGCTCGCAGGCTGGTCTGCAGCCCACCTTCCCCGAATGGACCGTCTGGATGAGAAGGTCGATCTGTCCGCCAAACGCGTATCCTACACAAGACGGGGCGTCGCCTGGCTCATCGATCTTGGGGTATGGCTGATCATTTACGCTCTGTTGATGAACTACCATACAGCAGCGGCTTATTGGATATCCAGCGGGCTGTATTTTATGCTGCTTCCCTTTCTGACAGGCGGGCGTACGGTGGGCAAATGGACGGTCCGCATCAAGGTGGTTGGCGCAAGCGGCAGGGTCTCCCTGCCGGCGCTAATCGTCCGCTACGGTATGCTCTATTGGATATTGGGCGGAATCTGCATTTGGCTTCCTATTCTATCCCTGCGGGTCTCCGATCTGACTTTTGTCATGGCCGCGTTTGTAGTATTCGTTGTGATGATGGCATTTGTCGTTCATATCATGACCCGTATCCTGAAAAAAGACCCGCTTCTGTTCTACGAGAAGCTGAGCAGAACCTCCCATGCCATCACCTGGCCGGACAAACATCGCAACAATAAAAGCCTGCAGACTACACCGATGTAGTTTGCAGGCTTTTTTACCGCCATCTCTATTTCATCTTTGTCGTTCTGGATGAGCGCCACATCAGGAACAGCAGATAAGGCGCTCCGAGCAGAGCGGTTACGATGCCGGCCGGCAGCTCCTTGGGCATGATGACGATTCTGCCGACCCAATCCGCAGCGGCCAGCAGCACGCCGCCAATGAGGGCGGCAAGCACCATGTTCTGCCGGTGATTCGAGCCTGTAAGCAGACGTGCGGCATGGGGAGCCAGCAGTCCGATAAAACCGACCGAGCCGACGCTGGCTGCTGCGATGGAGGCCAGCAACACGGCAATGATGCCGGTATACAGCCGGGTATTGCGGACATGCAGGCCGACACCGGCCGCGCTTTCGTCGCCGAATGCCAGCAGATCGACTCTGCGGCCAAGCCACCAGGCCAAGGGCAGCAGCAGGACGAGGGCTGGCGCAAGCTGCAGCACCTCCGCCCAGCCACGGCCATAGGTACTACCGGCCATCCACGCCAGTGCGGGGGCAACGGCCAGCTTGGCGTGGATGATCATAAGATTGATCAACGCCGCGCTCGCAGCGGCCACGGCAATCCCGACAAGTGTCAAAATGGTCGGGTTCAGCCCCCTTTTCCAGGAGACGGCATAGACCAGCGCTGCGGCGGCAATCCCGCCGATGACGGCTCCAACCGGCACCCAGCTCGCGGGCAGCTGCGGCAGCAGAATCATCAGGAAGAGGGCTCCCGCTCCGGCGCCGCTCGTAACGCCCACGATATGCGGGTCACCGAGCGGATTGCGCACAGCGCTCTGCAGAAGGCTGCCGCTGACCGCCAGTGCGATGCCGGCCAGGCCGGCTGTAAGCAGACGAGGCAGACGGAATTCCAGCAAAATCTGCCGGTACATCTCTTCTCCCCCGCCCGATAATACCGCTATGACCTCTGTAAAAGGAATCTGGAGCGTTCCGCTCATCAGGCTGAGCGTCCACACGGCAAGCAGCAGGAGGCTGAAAAGGACGACCCACAGGCGGAAAGCTCCCCACCTGAGCCTGCCTCCGGCAGCCATGGAAGTGGTCGGCCCGCCTTCGATCCTGCGTGAGACGCGCATGGCAAGCCAGATCAGCCAGGGCCCGCCGATCATAGCCGTAATGGCGCCTGCCGGCAGTTCGCCGTACGAATTGACGAATATCCGGGCGATCGTATCGGCACCTGTCAGGAGAGCGGCCCCCCATACCGCGGCAAGCGGCACAAGTCCGGCATGTTTCGTAATGCCGGTCAAACGGACCAGATGGGGCGCAACCAGGCCGATAAAACCGATGGGCCCTACGACACTGACGGTCACACAGGCCAACAGAACGGCCGCCGCCATGGCGGCGGATCTTGCCAGCCCTACACGCTGGCCCAGCGAACGGGCAGTGTCCTCTGAGAGCAGCAGCATGTCCAGCTGCCGGGAAAAGAGCATCGCTGCTAGCAGTCCGGCGGCAACCCACGGCCAGGCAAAAACGACACCGTCCCAGTCATTCTGAACAAGCGACCCCGAGCCCCACAGAAAAATGCCCTGGGTGGTTTGTTCATTCAGCAGCACCAGCGCGCTTGTTACGGAGGAAAGGATAAGCGTCACAATCATCCCCGACAGGGCGATGCGCAGCGGAGTGCCCTTGGAACCGCCTGCCAGCGCATGCACGGCGAGCGCGGCTGCCGTCCCGCCGATGACAGCAAAGAGAAGGGAGTAGTGTCCCTGCATTACCGGCCAAAAGAGCATCCCACATACAACCGCCAGATAAGCGCCCGCATTGACACCAAGGGTTGACTCCGAAGCAAGCGGATTGCGGGTGACGGTCTGCATGAGCACACCGGCTGCGGCCAGCGCCGCGCCGGACAGCAGCCCGATCACGGTCCGCGGCATGCGCACACCACGAATGAGATGGTGATCGGGCAGATCCTGCGGAGCTGTAATGGCTTGAAGGACGGTCGTCAGAGAGATATGAGCCAGCCCTTGAGTGAGGCTGATAAACGATATGCCGAGCACAGCCGCAAGCCCTAAGAGCAGCATCCCGGTGGTACGCAGGCCTGTCCCGGTTCCGGCGGCTTGTTCCGGCTGTGAAGGTATGAGATTTCTGTTGAAAATGCCCATGGTTACTTGGTCAGCAGATCGGCAGCCTTCTCAGCCATGACTTTTGCCCCGAGCGGGCCTCCGTACGGCCAGGTATCTCCGCCCAATGCATAGATGCGGTTTTCTTTTACAAAATTAAGGCCATTCCAGACCGGATTATCCTTCAGCTGATTTTCAAAGACATTGTCGTCATTCTGGGTAATATGAATGAAATTGGCTTCCTGCAGCGCGGGCAGTGCTTCAACGTCTGCAGTCGTGAATCCGTAAATCTCAAACTGTTTCGATTTGTACGCATTTTTGAGACCGAGATGCTCCAATGTCTTGACGGCCAGGGAATTATCCGTAGATAGACGGAACGTCACGGCATTCTGGTTGGTAAAGGCCATGGCAAGAATAAACGGCTTCTGATCCGCGCCGACTTCCGCGATCCGCTTTTTGGCCGTTTCATACGTTTGATTCAGATCATCCAGCACAGCCTGTGCTTCCGTATTCTTGTCCAGCACATCGGCGATGGTCCGGAACGTCGTTTCCATATTTTCGTACTGGTCTCCCTGCCCCTCTTCCGGGTAAGGATTGAACAGCAGTGTTGGCGCAATCGCTTTTAATGCGTCATAGTTTGCCTCATTCAGGGATTTCAAGCCCAGGATTAAGTCCGGCTTCAGGGAAGCGATTAATTCCATGTTGGGAGCGCTGCGGTCACCAATATCCGTGACGTCCGGTCCTATTTCCACCGGTATGTCAACCCATTTTTTCATTCCTTCGATATCGGTAATACCCACGGGCTGCATGCCAAGCGCCAGTACATCCTCCGCAGCCGTCCAATCCAGCACGACCACGCGTTTGGGAACACCTGTCACCGATATATCTCCCATGGCATCCTTGAAGGTGCGTGTTTCCTGCGGCGTGCCATTCGAAGCCTCCGCAGCACTCCCTCCCCCTTCAGTAGCGGTGTTCTGAGCGCCGCAAGCGGATAGAATAACAGCGAACAATAGCATGATCAAAAAAGCAGAAGATTTTACAATACGCAATGAAACTTCCCCCTTAAGCTGTATGTATTAAAAGTTCCTGTATCGATTAATGATAAAGATTATCATTATCATGTATCCGTTTCATGATAATCGTTCTCATTAAGGCTGTCAATTCATTCTCTGTTGTTTTTTCTAAAATGTCACATTGTCTTAGGATTTTCCTTCCCCATCGTTAAATTTTAGTGCATAATTAGTACCAACAAATATATAAAGCGCTTTCAAACCTTACACTTGATGTAATTGCATAAAAGATAAAGATTGGGGGCAGGGAGCATGATGAACAGAATTTCCAAGCTGCCGAAGTTCATCTCAGGCAGAATGAACTGGAATGATTTCAAATCAAAGCTGTTGCTGAGGTATACCTTGTCTTATATCCTTATTTTTCTGATCCCGCTTACCGGCGTGACCGTGCTCGTATACAACAGTGCCATTACCAGCCTGCGCTCGGAAATCGAGCAATCCAACGTCAACCAGCTGAATCAGGTACGCATGACCATAGACAGCCGTATGGCGGAGCTGCAGGATATTGCCGGACGCATCGCCTATGACGAGCATCTGACCCATTACATGGCACGCCACCCTTATTACAGCCGCGAAGCCATCAACGCACTGGCCAATTACAAAGCAAACAGTCAAATCCTGGACGATCTGTTTCTGTATTTTCGCGGGGACCCTGTAATTTATTCCTCTGCCGGTCATACGAATCTTGAGGTCGTTTTTAATCAAAAATACAAGTTCAGCAATTGGAGCCCGGAAGAGCTGCGCCGCGATCTGAATGAAGTGATACATCCGCTGATGCGTCCAGCCGAACGGGTCAGTGTAAATTCCCGGCAGGAATCGGTCCTCTCGCTCCTTATTCCGATCAAACCGAATGACCCTTATCCTTATGCCACGGTAATCTACCTGATGGAGGAATCCAAGCTCACGGGCATGATGGACTCCATATTGAACAACTATTCCGGCAACAGCTATATTTTCAATGAAAAAGGGCAGATTCTGACGTCCAACAGCCACGGGACAGCCATTCCCGCAGATGAACTGGATAAACTGGTCGCCCTGGGGCCAGGCATTCACAGCCTGACACTGAATGATGAGCAGCAGTCTATTGTCGCTGTGCGTTCCGAGGAAAATGGCTGGACCTACATGACCACCATGCCGAGCAGCCAATTTTTCAGCCGGATCGTTCACGTGCAGACGCTGATTCTGATCGTATTCGCCGCCGTAGCGCTGACCGGAGTCACGGCTGCCATTATGCTTGCAAGACGACAGTATCACCCGATCCAGGACCTGCTTGAATTTGCAAGAGTGAAAACCGGCACCAAAACCCTCGATACGGTTAGATCCGGCGGAGAGTGGGAATGGATTCGCCAGACCATTCATGACTACAGTGTGCGCATTGATATTCAGGAGCCCTATGTGCGCAACCATTTCCTGCTGACCCTGCTCAAGCACGGAAATCCGAGTGACGAAGGACTGGATACCATTATCCGCTCCATGGGACTGCAGTTCCCGCAGGCGAAAGGAAGTTATTTTGTCATGCTGCTCACCTGGGACGAATTCCCGGCAGCCTCCAAGTCGGGCCCGGACCGCAGAATGATTTACAAGCTGTTCAGCGACCTGGAGCTTCCGGAATGGAAAGCCCATGTGTATGGCATTGAATTTTCTCCCGCTGATCCCTTCGCACTGATCGTCAGCATTGCGGAAGATGAAGAAGCCACGCTGCACGAAAGAATCCGGAATACCGCCGATTCGGTAAGGGCCAAGGTGGTTGAATCCTTCTCCCTTCATCCGTCCATTGGGGTGGGAACACCTTATGGCTCCCTCGGTGAAATCAATCAGTCGTTCATTGAAGCGGCCACTGCTCTAGAATTCCGTATGCTGGGGGGACAGGGAAGCATTACGTTCTTTGAAAACCTGACCAGTTCGTCGCCCGAAGCCTTCTGGGTTTCCAAAAAGTCGCTGCTCAAGCTGGAGCAGAGCCTTAAACAGGGAAACGAAACCGTCGCCGTGCAGATGATCGATTCCATCATCGCGGACATCCGCAATCAGCCGGTATCAGCAGCGCTGCTGCGCTGCATCTGCTTTGACCTGCTGAATTCCCTGCTTAAAATCGCATCCGAGTCCGGCATGACCAGTGTCATCCGCGATATTCCCAGGTTCACCTCCTTCGAAACGCTCGAAGAACTGGAAAGTACCCTGGAAATGCTGGCAATGCAGATTTGCGCCCAAGTCGAACGCAAAGCGGAGCAGCAGCAAAGCTCGTTGGTGGACGATATTGTCAGTTATGTTGACCGGCAGTTCGCCGATTACACGCTGAGTCTGGAGCAGCTGGCGTTGAAGTATTCCATATCCACTTCCTATTTGAGCCGCTGCTTTAAAGAAAAAACGGGTTCCACCTTTTCGCAGTACATTTGGCATCTGCGCATGAATGAAGTGATCCGGCTGCTGCTCACCACCAACGATCCTCTAAAGGACATTATCGAGCGGGTCGGCTATCTGGACACTCCGAATTTCATCCGCAAGTTCAAGAAAGAAACCGGCTGCACGCCTGGCCAATACCGGAAGCTGTACGCGGACACACATCTGGACGCGGATAACACCGTCTCAGGCCCAGCCCACTCAGGGGCAAAATAGGAGAGTCGATAACACGAGAGTGCCTCAAAAGGTTCTCTGACATTAGGTACTCCTTCGTATCTAAGGGCACTACTTTTGCATGTTATGTGATGCTCCGTGCTTAACCCTACTTCTAAATGATCGGAAAGAAATCACTAATCTCCCACGATTTTCAGTTTGACTAGGAACAGGAGTATCCCCCTGTTCCCCTCCCCTATTACATGCCCTCGTGTGCCATGTATGAAGTTCGGACATGTAAACCCTTATTGCTGAATGCTGAAGAGTCCGTCTTTTGAAGCACTAGCGTCGCAACAAATCTGACAAGGATACATTTCTAACCGCATAACGATTCTAACGGTTGCCCCAGCCGCTATTGGTCCCAGTAACGTTGATTTCAAATTATAACGGTTGCCGTGGAGCCTATTTCACTTAACCCGGATATTTTCGCCCAGTTTAAAGCAAATAACAGCGGTCACGACCGTTAAAGTTTAGAAAAGGTCTTTTTTCGTAAAATAGCAGCAGCTACACCCGTTAGCTTTCTGGCAGGGGCAATATCGGTTAGAAAACATAAGCTTTTACGGGAAAGCTGGAAAGGATCAGGAATACAAGTTGTCTTGTGCAAGAGTTAATGCAACGCTAGTGCTTCATTGAACAAATAGTGACCCTCCAATCCCGAAAACTGGCTCAGGTCTGCAGTGGATTACTCCTCCCGTCAAATCGCCGGAGAAGATGAAGACGGTACAATATAACTCAATAGTGAATGTATGAACTTACACGGGCCAAAGCGATAAAAAAAGAGAAAGAGCGAGTATCGGTGGAAATCAACCATCATACTCGCTCTTTTAAATGAAAATAATGATTTCGTAATTCGGGACTGCTTGTCATCATTTGAAAACCGCTTATGGAGCAGCCCGTTTAATGTGAAAGCCCCATGAAGGGTTGCATCAGCTGGATTTCCAGCGGTCGTAGGCGGTTTGATAGATCTCCGCCAGGCGGCCTCCGCCCATCTTGTTAATGGTCTCCACGTATTTATCCCAGTTCGCAAGCGGCTCCTGGCCTGTCACAAACCGTGCCTCCATCTGCTCCACATACGTGTTCAGGTCGGATTGCAGACTTGTAACCTCCGCCTGCTCCTCCTCGGTCAGGAACAATACCGGGAACGGGATTCTCGCTCCCCGGTCGAGCAGCTTCTCCTGCGACTGCTTCGCCACCCATTTATCAAAATCGGTGGTAAGCCCTTTGTTGATATCGTCCGTCATCATGGCCGGTGTCGGAATGCCATAATTCGGTGTGATGGTGGCGCGGTAGTCTTCACGCTCCATGCCGTTCGGGACGGGCAGCCACTCCTTCACGCGCGCTTCCTTATCCGTATACTTCCAGAGCAGGCCTTCAGGGCCCTTATCGAACAAAACGGCTCCTTCGTAGGAATAAATGTAGTCCACCCACCGCATAGACGCTTCCGGTGCGGGATTCGTGCTGGTAATCGCAAAGGCTCCGCCCGTGACTCCCTTGTTGCGGGCAATCGCAGGGGCATCAACCATATCGCTTTTCACCGGACTGAACATCGGATCATCCGTACTCGGCTCACCGCCCAACACAAAGTAGGCATGCCAGTCCGTGAACAGGCCCAGCTGGCCGTTCTTGCCCTTGGCTTTTTTCTGCTCATCCGTTTGCGAGAAGGTATCATGGTCCAGCAAATCCTCATTCCAAAGCCGGTTCAGGTAAGTCAGATATTCCTTATAACCAGCCTCAACCGGTGTGTAATGCACCTTGTCCTGGTCATCCACATAAATTTTCTCTTCGTAAATGCCAAATGCGCCCAGCAGCCAAGTGCGGATATCTTTCAGCTTTACGGAGGTGAGCGGGATTTCATCCTGCTTACCGTTACCGTTCGGGTCCTCTTCCTTGACGCGTTTCAGATATTTATACAACTCCTCTGTCGTTTCAGGAAGCTTGGTCACCCCCAATGCCTTTAAATAATCACCGTTATACCACAAAGGATTCTTGTACCAGGGCTGGTTGAACTCGATGCGCGGCAGGGAATAAATATGCCCGTCCGGTGCTGTAATCGATTTGCGGATTTCCGGGTTCTCATCCAGAATTTTTTTGAAATTCGGTGCGTATTCTTCGATAAGATTTTCAAGCGGAATCAGAATGCCCTGACTGCCGTAAGTCAGCTCTTCGGCCGGAGTCAGGCCGGCTGCGTAGAACATGTCCGGATATTCCCCGCTGGCGAAGACCAGGTTCTTCTTGGTCTCGAAGCTTTCCTTCGGGGCATTCATGAATTCTAGATGGATTCCCGTAAGCTTCTCCATTTCCTGAATAACCGGCATATCCGCCCAGTTCTGAATGCCGACATCCGGCCCCATCATCGTAAGCGTCAACGGTTCGCTTACAATGGGAAAACCTTCTTTATTGACGATATCCGCCTTAGCGGACGGCCCTTCCGCCGCCCCTTGATCCGATGCCCCACAGCCCGCCAGCAGCGATACACTAAGGCCCGCCGCCAGCAGCAGGCTGAGGCTTTTTCTGAATGTAATCATGAGTTCATTCCTTTCATCGATGACTAAGATGGCAGTAAAATCTTGTTCATTTCCCGAGAGCGTAGCAATCGAGGGTGCTTTTCCACTACCTTAGAGAGGGAGCAGAATTCCACTGGAGAAGCGGAGCGTTCGCCTTTGGCCCCGGATTTTTACCGCTTAAAATTCAATTCAATAAAATCCGGGGACAACAGCGATCGGAAGTGGAATCTGCTAACTCTCCTTCCACCGATCATACGCCCCCTGATACACCTCGCGAACACGGCTGCCGCCCATTTTCTCCAGCGTTTCGATATAATTGTTCCAGTTCCCCAGCGGCTCCTGGCCCGTGATAAACCTGGCTTCCATCTGCTCCACATAAGTGCGCAGATCCGACAGCAGGCCGGACACCTCCGTCTGCTCCTCCTGTGTCAGGAAGAGCGCCGGGAACGGAACCCGCGCGCCGCGGTCCACCAGCTTTTCCTTCGTCTCCTTATCGACCCAGTCATCAAAGTCGCTCTTGAGTCCTTTCACCACATCATCGTTCACCATCATTGGCGAGGCAATGCCGTAATTGGGGGTCAGGGTTGCACGGTACTCCTCGCGATCGCCCCCACCGGGCACGGGCAGCCATTCCTTGGTCAAAGTGTCTTTATCCGTATACTTCCAGAGGATTCCCTCCGGACCTTTATCGAACAGCAGCGCTCCCTCGTACGTGTAAATGTAGTCGATCCAGCGCAGAGAAGCTTCAGGTGCAGGATTAGAGCTGGTGATAGCGAATTGCCCTGTGGAAATACCTCTATGCTTGGCAATGGCGGCCGCCTCGACAGAATCACTTTTTACCGGGATGAACATGGGATCTTCTTTGCTCTGCTCTCCGCCAAGCGTAAAATAGGCATGCCAGTCGGGGAACAGGGCAAGCAGGTTGCTGCGACCTTTCGCCTTTTTCTGCTCATCCGTCTGCGAGAAGGCTTCATGATCCAGCAAGTCCTCGCTCCACAGCCTGTTCATATACTTCAAATACTCAAGATAGGCGTCATCCATCGGGGTAAAATGGACCTGCTCCTGATCATCCACATACAGCTCTTCATCGTAAATGCCGAAGGCGCCGAGCATCCAGACCCGAATGTCCTTGATCTTGACGGACTCCAGCGGGATTTCGTCCGCCTTGCCGTTGCCGTTCGGGTCTTCTTCTTTCACTCGTTTCAGATAGGTGTACAGCTCCTCCGTCGTCTCCGGCAGCTTCTTCACACCAAGCGCTTTCAGGAAATCCCCGTTGTACCACAACGGGCCCCGGTACCAGACTGCGTTCAAGTCAATGCGGGGCAAGGAATAGATATGACCGTCGGGAGCGGTGATCGATTTGCGGATATCCGGGTGCTCGTCGAGAATTTTTTGCACATTAGGCGCATATTCCGGAAGCAGCTCCTCCAGGGGCAGCAGAATGCCCTGGCTGCCATAGGTGATCTCCTCGGCCTGCGTCAGGCTGGCCGCATACAGGATGTCCGGATACTCCCCGCTGGCGAACACCAGGTTTTTCTTCGTTTCAAAGCTATCCAGCGGAGCGTTGGCAAACTTCAATTGAATGCCGGTCAGCTTCTCCATCTCCTGCATCACCTTCATGTCCTGCCAATTCTGAATGCCAACGTCCGGCGCCATCATCGTAAGGGTCAACGGTTCACTGACAATCGGAAAACCTTCTTTATTGACGATTTCTGCAGTAGCGGACGGCCCTTCCGCCGTCCCTGAGTCCGGGGAGCCGCAGCCTGCCAGCAGTGATACACTAAGACCCGCCGAAAGCAGCAGGCTGAGACTTTTTCTGAAAGTAATCATATTATTTTCATCCCTTTCCCGGTGATTTCCTGGCGTTGAAACTTGGATTCCCCATGGAAGAAAATGTATTCCCCCGTACAGAGGGAGCAGAATTCCACTGGAGAAGCGGAGCGTTCGCCTTTGTCCCCGGATTTTCACCACTTAAAAAACAATTCAATAAAATCCGGGGACAACAGCGATCGGAAGTGGAATCTGCGACCGACTCAGCGATCGGAAGTGGAATCTGCGACCGCTCACCCTTTCACGGAACCAATCATCACCCCCTGTACGAAATAACGCTGCAGGAATGGATAAATTACGATGACAGGCAGCGTGGAAACGATGATAGCGGCATATTTTACAAGGGAAGCCACGTCCGCCTTGTTGTTCAGCGCAATCGCCATGTCCCCGCTGACAGCGACGCCCGTCGTCTCTGCCGTCATTTCCTGCAGGACGAGAATCTGGCGCAAAATGAGCTGTAGCGGATATTTGCTTTCATCCGTCAAATAAATGAGCGCCGAGAAATAGCTGTTCCAGTGGCTCACCCCATAAAACAAGGCCATTACGGCGATAATGGGGCCCGAGAGCGGCAGAATGATGCGCACGAACAGCCGGAAATTGGTGCACCCGTCCATCTGTGCGGCTTCCTGCAGCTCATGGGGAATCGTCGATTGGAAAAAGGTTCTGGCGACGATGATATTCCACACAGAGGCGGCCACCGGCAGAATCAGAGCCCCCATCGAGTTCATGAGGCCCAGGCTTTTGATCAGCAGGTAGGTCGGCACTATGCCGCCGCTAAAGAACATCGTCACGAGCATCATGCCCATAAAAAAATTACGCCCGACAAGATCCTTCCGGCTCAAGGCATACGCGGCCGGGAGCGTTACGGCCAGATTCAGCAGCGTGCCGAGCACCGTATACAGGATCGTGTTGGTGTAGCCGTTCCATATTTTCGCGTTTTCAAAAACCCGTTTGTACCCGTCCACATTCAACCCCTTCGGAAACAGCCACATTTCCCCCGAATTGACGTATCGCGGATCGCTGACCGAGGCGCTCAGAATATAGAGCACCGGGTACAGCACAATGATCATGGCAATGGACAAGTAGATGTAGTTCAAAATGATAAATAACCGGTCGGAACGCGTCTCTTTAACAGGTGTAATCATCAGCTGTCCCCCTTACCATAAGCTGTTCTCGCTCGTACGGCGTGCGATTTGGTTGACGGTAATCAGCAGCAAAGCATTGACAACGGAATTGAACAATCCGACAGCCGTAGAGAAGCTGTACTGGGCATCCACCAGGCCGGAGCGGTACACAAAGGTGGAAATCACGTCAGAGGAGCTCATATTGAGCGGATTTTGCAGCAGCAGGATTTTTTCAAAGCCCACACCCAGAATATTGCCCATATTGAGAATCAGCAAAATGGTGATCGTCGGCAAAATGGTCGGAATATTGATATGCAGCATGCGTTTGAAACGGCTGGCTCCATCAACAATGGCGGCCTCATGCAGCTGCGGATCAACACCGGACAGTGCTGCCAAATAAATAATTGTCCCCCAGCCCGCACTCTGCCAGACCCCGGAAAGCACATACACAGTCTTGAACCAGGCGGGATCGGTCAGGAGATCAGGCGCCTGGAAGCCCAGAAATTCCACAATCCGCACAATCATACCCGTGGACGGGGATAAGAAGGTAATAATCATGCCTGCCATAACGACAACGGAAATAAAGTGCGGGGCATAGGTGATCGTCTGTACGGACCGCTTGAAGAAGCCGTTCCGGATTTCATTGAACGCCAGCGCCAGGATGATTGGAAGCGGGAAGCCTACGGCCAGCTCGTACAGGCTGAGGCTGAAGGTATTCCACAGCAGGTCCCAAAAATAATAGGAATTAAAAAAGCGTTCAAAGTGATCAAAGCCGACCCACGGACTGCCGGTGATCCCCTTCGTGGGAATAAAATTTTTGAAGGCGATCTGGACACCGTACATCGGAATGTAGTGAAAGATAATAAAATACAGCACTGCCGGTGTGATAAACAGATACAATTCCCAATTTTTCAGAATCCGGCTCCAAAGGGTACTGCCCGTCTCTCTGGAGGAAAGAACGGTTCCTTGCTCTGCAGCCGACTCCAATGAGAGAGTCCCTTCCTCTCTTTTCTTCATGGCATCATCCCCTCTTTTCAATGTTCAGGCTGGAGTTCGCGGTTTGCGCCACAAACCCGGGCCCCGCTTGGTGTTATTGAGGAAATTGTAGTCCGACACTTTCACAACGTAAATATGTAGAATCTGCACAAACGCGGCAAAATAGCTGCCATCCTTTATACAACAGGGTTTTACAGAACGATGCAACTCCTTTTTGAAAGCGTTTGTACATGTTGGCTATATGTGAAATTTGTTATCGAAAATCCAATTCACATCTGACACATTGCATAATCGATCAGGTTGTGTGATTCTTTCTAACGAGCTAACGAGTTCAGATACAGCTTTTTCAAAAATCAGCCCGGGTACTGAGCCGTAAGGCCGTAAGGAGGTATATGAAACATGTTTCTGACTGAGAAAAAATTGTACGCACGCCTGAGAGAGCTGGATGAATACCGATACCGTGACCGGATTCCGTTCAAAGAGCTGCGGACACTCGAAGATGAAGGCTCCAAAGTCAATCCCGACCGGCCGGAGGTTGGCGGAGAGTGGGGGCATATGCGCCACGGAGACACCTGGACAGGCCGTGACCGTTATTTGTGGGTCTCCATGAACGCGGAATTCCCGGCCGAATGGGCGGGAAAAAGAGTGCTCGGGCGTTTCGATTTCGGCAAAACCGGCGGGGGCACCAATTCAGGGTTCGAGTCGCTGCTGTATCTTGACGGCCAGCCTTATCAGGGCGTCGATTCCAATCATAAGGAAGTGTTTTTTGCGGAAGAAGACGTGGCAGGCGGCAGCAAAAGACTGCTGTTCCGGCTGTGGTCGGGCCTGGAAGGCGGCGGTAAACCCCGAGAGCAGAAACATGAAATCAAGCTGGCGGAAATGTGCTGGCTGGATGAAGCGGCCGACGATCTGTACTACACCGGGTTAACGGTGTATCAGACCATCCAGGTGCTGGACGAGCAGGATGCCGTACGTGCGCTGCTGCAGAAAACGCTGGATCAGGCCTTCCGCCTGATCGACTGGAGCGAGCCGGGCTCGGACGCTTTTTATGAAAGCGTGGCGGCCGCCCGTAATTACCTGTCCGAACGGATCGATGAAATGGACAAAAATACGCTCGTCACCATTACCTGTGTCGGCCATACGCACATTGACGTTGCCTGGCTGTGGCGGTTAAAGCATACGCGCGAGAAAAGCGCCCGCTCCTTCTCCACGGTGATGCGCCTGATGGAGCTGTTTCCGGAATATATTTTTCTGCAAACCCAGCCGCAGTTATATGAATACATCAAGCAGGACTTCCCCGGTATCTATGAGCAGATTCAAAGGCGGGTCAAGGAAGGCCGCTGGGAAGCAGGCGGCGGCATGTGGCTGGAGGCGGACTGCAATCTGACGTCAGGTGAATCGCTTACCCGCCAACTGCTGGTGGGCACAAGATTTTTCAAGGAAGAATTCGGAACGGACTGCGAATATCTGTGGCTGCCTGACGTGTTCGGGTACAGCTGGTCGCTGCCGCAAATTTTGCGCAAATCCGGGATCGGTACATTTATGACCACCAAAATCAGCTGGAACCAGTACAATCGGATGCCGCATGACACGTTTAAGTGGCGCGGGATTGACGGTTCGGAGGTGCTGACCCATTTTATCACCACAATTGAGCCGTGGTCTGTGGCCTCCTCCACGTTCTATACGTATAACGGGCATGTAGAGCCGAAGACGGTCAGAGGCAGCTGGGGGGCTTACCGGGACAAGGAGCTGAATCAGGAGCTGCTGTTGTCGTACGGCTACGGAGACGGCGGCGGAGGCGTCAACCGTGAGATGCTGGAAATGCGGCGCAGGATCGACCGTCTGCCAGGGCTGCCCAAGGTGAAGACCGGCCGGGCGGATGAGTATTTCCGGCGGCTGCAGGAGACCGTGGAAAATACCGAAAGCTATGTGCACACCTGGGATGGAGAACTGTACCTTGAATACCACCGCGGCACGTATACGAGCCAGGCCTACAACAAGCGCATGAACCGCAAGCTGGAGCTGCTGTACCGGGAGGCTGAGTGGCTGAACGCCTGGCAGAGCGTGCTGGGTGGAGATTGGGGCTTGTATGAAGGGAAAAAGCTGACGGACGGCTGGAAGATCATTTTGCGCAATCAGTTCCACGATATTATCCCCGGTTCCTCCATCCGGGAGGTCTATGAGGACAGCAAGCTGGAATACGCCGAAGCGGAGGAAATCGGCCAGTTAGTCCGGGCGCAGGCTGAGCAAGGCATCGCTTCTGCCGTGAAATCAGACGACCCGGGGCGGGAGTCGGATTCGGCGGGAGTCAGGTCCTTCGTGATTTGGAACTCCTCCCCATGGCAGCGCACAGATCTGGTCGATATATCCCTTCCGGACGGCAGCGGTTCAGGTGTATGGCGCACTGTGGATGGCCGCACGCTGAACGCGCAGTGGAATAACGGAGCCTGGACGGTTCAGGTCGAAGACCTGCCTCCGCTCGGTTACACAACGATTGTGCTGGAAGTGCCAGCCGGAAATGATGAGCTGACGGCGGCAGAGAATGAAGTCTTGGTGCCGGCAAGTGCGGATACGCCCTTCCTGTTCCGGGAGAATGGCCTGTCGACTCCGTACTACGAGCTGGAATGGAACGAACAAGGGCAGCTTACGCGCCTGTACGACAAGGAACAGCAAAGGGAGGTGCTGGCGCACAAAGGCCGCGGCAACGTGCTGCAGCTGTTTGAGGATAAACCGCTCAATTTTGATGCATGGGATATCGATATTTTTTACCAGGAGAAAATGCGGGAAATCACAGACCTGACCCGTCTGGAAGTGGTGGAGAACGGTTCACTGAAGGCGGTGATCCGCTTCGAATGGAAGTACGGCGGCTCGGTCATCACGCAGGATATGATCCTGTATGCCAATGACCGGCGCATCGATTTTGCGACAGAGGCGGATTGGCATGAACGGCATCAGCTGCTGAAGGTGGCCTTCCCCGTTCACATCCGCTCGACCGAAGCGACCTATGATATCCAGTACGGCAACGTCAAGCGGCCGACACACTGGAACACGAGCTGGGACAGCGCACGCTTCGAGTCCGTTGGCCACCAGTGGGCGGATTTGTCCGACCGCGGCTATGGCGTCAGCCTCATGAACGATTGCAAGTACGGCTATGACATCAAGGACAACGTGCTGCGCCTGTCCCTGATTAAATGCGCCACTTCACCTGATATCGAAGCCGACCAGGGGTATCACCGCTTCACTTATTCCCTGCTTCCTCACAATGGTGACTGGCTGCAGGGCAATACAGTGAAAAGCGCCTGGGCACTGAACGCTCCGCTGCACTTCAGGGAGGGAACGGCGCAGGCTTCGTCGCTGTCCATGTTCCGCCTGTCCACAGACACGGCAATGGTTAGCGCCATCAAAAAAGCCGAGGACAGCGACAAGGTGATTTTACGGGTCCATGACTACTCCGGCAGCCGGCAGTCGTTAACCATTACGAGTGACCTGCAGATTGTTGGCTGGAGAGAGTGCAATCTGATGGAACAGACGGATGAAGCCATGCGGCTGGAGAACGAAATTCAATATGTGCTGGAGCCTTACGAGATCAAGACGTTCGAAATTGATTTACGCACCCCATAACATTTTTCAGGAGGCCTCATCAATGAACCTGCCCGCATCGATCGTTCAGGTACTGAAAGATGCGGAGCAGCGGCTGGCCCACCGGCCGAAGCTGCTCCGCCTGTTCACCAACTGCTTTCCCAATACATTGCAAACCACGACCAAGCTGCTGAATGACGGCACTACCTTTGTATTTACCGGCGACATCCCCGCCATGTGGCTGCGCGATTCCGTCGAACAGGTGCGGCATTATATTCCGTTCGCCAAGGATGACGCGGAGCTGCAGCGTATATTGGAGGGATTGATCCGCCGCCAGATGTTTTACATCAATATCGACCCGTATACGAACGCGTTCAATGAAGAAGCAAACGGCAGGCATTATAACGACGGGGATCAATCCGGGATGACACCCTGGATGTGGGAGCGCAAATACGAGCTGGATTCGCTCTGCTTTCCCGTTCAGCTTGCTCATATGTACTGGAAGGCCACAGACAAAACGGATATTTTTGATCATACATGTTATCAGGCCCTCTCCTCGATCGTAGATGTCATGATCACTGAACAGCGGCATATGGAAAAATCACCATATCGTTTCGTACGCCCAGGCTTCAAGGAGTCCGAAACGCTGCAGAACGATGGCCTTGGCATGCCTGTCAATTACACGGGAATGACCTGGTCCGGCTTCCGTCCGAGCGACGATGCCTGCCTGTTCGGTTATAACATTCCGTCCAACATGTTTGCTGTCATGATTCTCGGCCATATCCGCGAAATTGCAGAAACGGTCTTCAAAGACGCGGAACTGGCAGCCAAAGCCGGCAAACTTCGTGGTGAAATTGATTTTGGCATCCGTACCTACGGCACCGTGGACCACCCGCGCTACGGAACCATCTATGCCTATGAGACTGACGGGTTCGGCAACTACTGTCTGATGGACGACGCCGGCACCCCGGGGCTGCTCTCCATCCCTTATTTCGGCTATGCCGGGACCGATGATCCGATCTACCGCAATACCCGCCGCTTTGCACTGAGCAAGGACAATCCTTTTTACTTTGAAGGAAAATACGCCAAGGGCATCGGCAGTCCGCATACCCCTGGCGGTTATGTATGGCATATGGCGCTGTCCATGCAGGCATTGACGGCAGACAACGAGCAGGAGGTCCGGGAGCTGATTGATATGCTGGTGAACACGGACGCGGATACCGGCTTCATGCACGAAGGCTTTCATCCGGACGATCCTGCCAATTTTTCACGCGAATGGTTTGCCTGGTCCAACAGCCTGTTCGCGATGCTCATTTATCAGGCTATGGAGAAAGGCTGGGTATAGTCCGGGCTTCTAGGCCATCCGGTGTTCTTCCTCCGCGCTGCTGGCTGCAGCGGATGCCGCTCTCAGCTCGGAGGGGGACACCGATTTGTATTTTTTGAAGGTACGGCTGAAATAAGAGATGTCGTTATATCCGGTGGTCCAGGCGATTTCGGTGATCGTCATATCCGTATGGAGCAGCAAATGTTCGGACTTGTTGATGCGCAGCTGGTTGATGTACTCGGACACCGTGCGTCCGGTCAATTCGTGGAACAATCTGCTAAAGTGAAACCGGCTGAGGCCGGCCATGCGGGACAATTCATGCACTGACAGCTCCTGCCCGAGATGCTCTGCGATATATTCAAAAATGGGCGTAAAGCGCTCCAGATTTTTTCTCCTGTTCGTCTCGTAAGGCAGCGGCGGCGCTTCGGTTACATAATTACGGAATAAAATGGTGAGCAGCCGGTACATGGAGGATTTGATCGACAGCTCATAACCAGGCTCTTTCGATTTGAATTCCTCAACGATGGAATCCATGCACGCATGCAGATTTTCATCATTGCGGATATGATGCTGAAACAGCACCCGATTCTGCAAAATCGGCACGATGAATTTTGTTTCAATCGCATCCGGTGACTGGCTTTGCAGCAAAGAGATATCCATGATCAGGCAATAGTAGCGCACCTGCCCGGACCGGCATATCCCGTGATGCAGATCATTGCTGTTCAGCACGATCAGGTCGCCGCCGCTCACTTCGTATCGCGTGGAGTTGCATTCGATCACCGCTTCACCGGACACGAAATAGAGCAGCTCCATATGCTCATGCCAGTGATGGGGGAACAATGTGCTGCCTTCCCCGCCCGCCTTGCAGGTATGAAGCTTGATGGGAAAATAACGATCAGGCATATCCATCGGCTCGCGTAAATCGGCAGGTCTTTTCATGTACATTCCTCCTCAGTGACCGCACATTATTGCAAACAAACAGCAAGGTGCTGCATGGATTTTAGCTTCACTGCATCCTTACAATAGATTATAGACCTATTATGAAAGGGGCAACAAGGCATGAAAACCGTCAATATCGGCGTCATCGGCCTCGGCAGCATTTCCGAGTTCCATCTCAAGCCATACAGCAAAAATGAGCAGGCAAGAATCTACGCGGTCTGCGATCTGAATGAGGAACGCGCCAAGACAGCCGCTGCCGCCTACGGCGCTGAAAAAGTATATACCGATTACCGCGAGCTGCTGGCAGATGAGCAAATTGATGCCGTAAGCATCTGTACCTGGAACAATACGCACGCGGAAATCAGCATTGCCGCGCTGAACGCAGGCAAGCACGTGCTCGTGGAGAAGCCGCTGTGCCGTACGACCGCGGAGGCCGCCAAAATTCAGGAAGCCGTCGAAGCCTCCGGCAAGCTCCTTCAGGTCGGATTTGTGCGCCGCTATGACCCGAATGCCCAAATGCTGCGCACCTTCGCGGATGCAGGTGAATTCGGTGATATTTATTATGCCAAAGCTTCCATCATCCGTCGTCTCGGCAACCCGGGAGGCTGGTTCAGTGATATCGAGCGTTCCGGCGGCGGGCCACTGATCGACATCGGTGTGCATGTTATCGATCTGTGCTGGTACATGATGGGCCGCCCAAAGGTCAAATCCGTTTCGGGCAATACATACCGCAAACTGGGCAACCGCGCTCATATCCAGAATCTTTCGCGGTATCAGGCGGCCGATTATGATGCAAAGAAAAATGATGTGGAGGATTTGGCAAATGCCCTCATCCGCTTCGAGAACGGAGCCTCGCTCATGATTGAGGTCAGCTTTACCCTTCATGCCAGCAAAAACGAAAGCATCGTCAAGCTGTACGGAGACAAGGGCGGCTTCGAAATCGATCCGGAAGTCATCATGACCACGGAGAAAAACAACACCATCCTGAATGTTCACCCGCAGATCGACAGCTCCGGCTTCCAGTTTGAAAAAGCGTTCCAGAATGAAATCGACCATTTTGTCGATTGTATATTGACAGGCAATCAGCCGATCAGCCCTGTCGAGGACGGCGTTGAAATTATGAAAATCCTGAATGCCGTCTATGAATCCGCTGCCCAAGGAAAGGAAATTTATCTATGAAGCTGGGACTGAGCACTTACAGCCTGTACGGCGCGTTGAAAAGCGGGGAGATGACCGTTGCGGATGTCATTGATTTTACGGCGGACATCGGCGGCTCCCATGTTGAAATCGTACCGCTTGGCTACAACCTGACCGAAGATTCCGGACTCGTTGATGTTATTGTTGAAAAAGCAAAAGCAAGAGGACTGGATATTTCCAATTATGCCATCGGAGCCAACTTCCTTACAGACGACGAGGCCCTTTACGAGGCGGAAATCGAGCGGGTCAAACAGGAAGTGGATATCGCCGCCCGCCTCGGCGTCAAGCTGATGCGGCATGATGTGGCATCATCACCCGACGTTTCCATCGGTCATTTCAACGCGCAGCTGCAGCGGCTGGCCGAGGCCTGCCGCAGGATTGCCCGCTATGCCGCGCAGTTCGGCATTACGACCAGCGTCGAGAACCACGGCTACTTTATTCAGAACAGCGACCGTGTTCAAACTTTGGTGAAAGCCGTAAATGAACTCAACTATAAAACGACGCTGGACATCGGCAATTTCATGTGCGCGGACGAAGACCCGATTGCGGCGGTCAAAAACAACCTGCCTTACGCGTCTATTGTGCATATCAAGGATTTTTATCTGCGGCCATCTTATCGTAACCCCGGTGAAGGCTGGTTCCGCACGACCAGCGGCAACTACCTGCGCGGCGCCATTGCAGGCCATGGCGATATCGATCTGCACGAAGTGCTGCGTGTCATCAAGCAGTCCGGATATGATGGTTATTTCTCCCTGGAATTCGAGGGCATGGAAGACTGCCGCACAGGCGCGAAAATAGGCTTCGACAACGTGCGCCGCATCTGGGATGAAGTGTGAAATTGGAAGAGACCCGGATGCCCTGATATAAATATTTTTTCATTAAAAGAGATCTATAGGAGTTTAGAAAGACTCTATAGATCTCTTTTTTTACATATCGCCGGTAACAGTCGCTTTGGCTCTGAATAAACTTTACGGCTGTCCGGATATCGTCTTCCGGATGTTTGCCACCCTCCCGTTCCACAGCACCGGGCCGCCCTTCCTTGCCAAGTTTATCAGCTGCTTAAACGCCTCGACCGCAAAATTATGCGCGGAAGGCTGCAGATTTATCTTAGATGAAGGTTTTCTTTACCTTTCCCGGGCTTACACCGATATATTTTTTAAATACTTTGCTGAAATAAGCCTCATCCTTGATACCGACCCGTTCGGCTGCTTCATACACCTTCAGATTATTCATTGCGATCAGCTCCCGGGCTTTCTCCATTTTCGTCCGGTTAACGAAATTGGTAAAGCTTTCCCCCACTTCGGATTTGAAAATATAGGAGAAATAACTTCTGCTCATATTTGCGTATTTTGCTGCATCCTCCAGTGAAATCGCCTGCTCGATATGTTCGTACACATAACGTTTAATATTTTTGATTTCGGGACGGGTCTGTAATCCGCTTGCGGCAGGCAAGGACCTGAAATAATGCTCGACATACTCCAGGGTCAGCTCTTGAAGATTGGCCAATGTGTCGGCATTCAGAATGAGCTGCGTGAATTTTAAATTGGCTGCGCCAAAAGCGGGAGGCAACTGTTCCTCATAAGGCGCCAGAACCTTCTGAAAGCTGTACAGGATATTCAGAAGAGCTGTTTTGACACGGATCGGATGATGCGACGCACTGGCGGCAAGGGTTTGGAACAACTGATTTAATATCCGGGTCACCCCTTCCCTGTCGTGCGAGTAAATATACTCGGTGAGCAGCTTTTCCTCATCCGCCGGCATAATAATATCTCTGTCTTTGAACGTGGTCAGCGAGTCTGCAAAAATGATGGATTCCTTTCCTTTATAAAACCGGTATTCCGCTGAATCCCTGGCTTGGGCATACAATACGGGAACCTTGTCCAGCGAAGTGGTCAGACCGGAGACGGCAAACGATACAGAAATATTTAAATAACGCTTCAGCGATAGATTCATCTTGTGAAAAAAGCGGGTCAGTTGATCAGGCACCCTATCAGGGTAAGGGGATTGCAGCAGGATCAAATACGCGCCTTCCTCCAGTTCCGCCACTTCTCCGCCAGTAAAGTCTTTCAGGCTTTCCATACAAATGTTTACAAACGATGAAGACAGCAGATGCCTGTCTCTGATTCTGCTCTGAAGCGGAGCGTTCTGCCAATCGTCGATCGTGCAGCAGACGACAAGGTATGGAGGGAAATCCGGCTGCACGTCGATTAACGAGTATTCTTTCAAAAAGGCTTCATGGGATAATGAACCTTCGATCCATTTGGCATACAGGCCATTTTTGATCATCTGCCTGTTGGAATGAAACACCGTTTCCAGGTTTACCTTTTCCGCTTTCCGCCTCGTCTCTTCCTCGATGACCGCCTTGGTCCTGAGCAATACCTCCAGCAAATTTTGCGGTTTCATGGACAGCTTAAGAATGTAATCCTCCGCTCCCAGCTTGATCGCCTTTTTGACGGTATCCATATCGTTCAGGCAGCTGAGGACAATCACCTTTATACGGGGGTATCTGCGGTTGATCGTTTCAATGAGCTGCAACCCGTCCATATTCGGCATCATAATGTCTGTCATCACAATATCGGGATGGCTGCGTTCCATCAGTGCAAGTGCCTGCAGACCGTCTTCCGCTTCACCGACAAAATCGAATTGCTGCTTCTCCCAATCGATACATGACTTAATACCAATTCTGACCAATGCTTCGTCATCGACGACCATTACTTTCAGCATAAGGGAAGACCTCCGTTCTGTCGTTTCTTCATCCTCTTATTTGTGCAGGAAACAATACGGAGACACATGTGCCTTCTCCCGGAATGGACGTTATCGTTAAACCATAACCTTCACCATATTTAAGCTGCAGTCGATTGTGTATATTGGATAGACCAATTCCGTTAAATTTGTCCATATGGCCTGTTCCGGCGGGTGAAGGTGCTGCAAGAAGTGTCTTCAGCCGCTCAGGAGGGATTCCCTCTCCGTTATCTTGTATACGAATCAGGATGTCTCCATTTAACCGGCACGTATCGATTTCAATCCTTCCCCCCACCTTGTTGCCTCGAAATCCGTGTAGCATGGAATTCTCTACGAGCGGCTGCAGCAAAAGCTTGGTAATCAGGGCATGCTCAAGTTCAGCGGGAAGGCGGACATGAAGCTCGATACTTTCGTTAAACCGGGCATTCTGGATATTCATGTATGCCTGTACAAGCTCCATTTCCTCCTTCAGGAGGATATGCTCATCCCCTTTGTTCATGCTCACTTCAAGCAATCGTCCCAGGTCGGCAATCATTTCCGCAGCCGTATCCGCACCGTTCATCATGGCAGTCCACTTGATTCCGTTTAACGTATTAAACAGAAAATGGGGATTGATTTGCGCTTTTAATGCTTCATACTTCAGCTCCTGCTCCCGTTTTTGTTCCAAAATCACTTTTTCCACCAGTTCTTCTACCCGTTCGAATAAATGATCGAAGCTTCTAACGATGCCATGCACATCATTGGAATACGTCATCTCTTGTGTTCCTAAGCTGTAAACACCGATCTTTTTCTTTTTAAGCTGATGAATAAGCCGCTTGAGCGGATTGGTAATATAGACAATCAGCGCCACGCTGAACAATAAGAACAATCCGAATGCGACATAATTGATCGTCAGCACTTCGTGTTTGATCGCTGTCGTATTTCTCATGACTGCTTTATAAGGTGAGGCGGAAACAATCGTCCAATGAAGATCATTCAAAATATAATAATTCATAACGTACCGCTCATCGTTCATGATGCCGACAAAAGAGCCCTTGCGGGTTCCATATAACCGGAGCCGGTCTTTCATAGCCGAAATATCCTGCAGCTCGCCGTCGCCATACACCATAAACACATCATTGGTTTCATTGAGCACAAAATAGGTCGCTCCAGTCCGCGCCTGAAACAGGGGTTTCAAAGTATCCAGATCAACCTGGATGAGAATCATGCCGAGCAGTTCGCCGGTATAGCTGCTCTTGACGGCTCGGGCCAGCGATATGTATTGTCCGTCGCTGTCTGAAGCTTTGTGGCAATTGCCAAACGGCACAACCCAGGTTATATTCTTTTCCTGTCCGGCCAGTTCACGAAACCAGCTCTCTGACCGCACACAATCTGCGAAGCCCATCTTGAACTCAGGCTCCAATTGACCAATATTGCCTTTTACGGAACCAATCAACCCATCAGCACTGATGACGGCTATAAACGCGTCATAATTAAAAAGGGCGCTGTTTTTAACAGAAAAAATATGGTTTTCAATTTTAGAAATACGAGTGTAATCAGCTGAGGTCAGCTCTCTTTCGCTTTTAATGCGCTGAAAGGGGCTAAAGTCTTCTCCCCGACTGAACCCGGTCAGGGCATCCAGAATAACATCGTCCGAGTTTAACAGATTGGAAAGCTTCATCATATCGAGATTGATTCCTTCAATACGGTTTCCCATCAGTTCGAGATTGCTGTTCAGCAGACCGGAGGTTTCTTCAAGAAAATGAGACTCTGTTTGTTTAAAGCTTACATGCAAGGAAATGGAGACGGCAAAAAACAGGAAGAGAACGATCGAAACGATAATTCTGATTTGAAGCTGGCTGAACAAGAGGTGTGCGAGCTGTTTGATCCTCATCATGGAAGCCACCTGGTGTTGTCTGCAGATTTTATTAAGCGTTACCTGTTATTATACAGCATCCCCCAGACGTGTCATCTGGGGGATGCATATATGATTTAACGAACCGTCACATCTTCTAACGAAACACCGGATTGGAAGGTAAGAAAACCGGGAAGGTTTTTAAAGCCCTCAACATTGGCCTTCATTGCATAACTCTGCTCCCGCCAGGATAGATACACAAATGGAGACAGATCCAGACTGCGCTCAATCAGCTGCTCATAAATTTGGGAGCGTTTCTTTTCGTCCGGCTCTTTCCGTCCCTCATCAAGCAGCTTGTTGATTTCCGGGTCGTCAAAATAGGCGGAGTTGTTCAAACGTACAGCTCCTCCCGCATAGAAGTTGCTGAGCCAGTCTGCATCCGTAATATCCCCTGCCGTACCGGCCACGAGGAAATCATAGCTGCCTTCCGTATTTTTCTTGATTCTTGTCGCCCAGTCCGGGAGGTCAAGCTCTACCTCAATACCGATTTTTTTCAATTCAGATTGAATAGCCACTGCGGTTTGCTGATGGTAAGCGTATTGTGCCGTGGCCAGCAAGCGCGCCTTGAAACCATTCGGGTAGCCGGCTTCTGCAAGCAGCTCCTTCGCCTTATCGATATTATACTCGAAATAATTGGTGAATTTTTCATTATACCCCATATACCCTTCCGGAATGGCCATGCCATAGATCGGTTCGCCTCTGCCGTTGAATGCGGTATTAATGATGGTATTCCGGTCGATCGCGTATGCGATCGCCTTACGTACACGCGGGTCGCTGAACGGCGTGAATTGCGTATTGAACTGAAGCTGCATGAAAGGGCCGCTTACACTGTCCAGCTTCAAATTCGAGTCCTGCTCCAGGGAAGCCGAGTCCTTCCAGGGAACGGAGTCAATTAAGTCTACATCCCCTGCACGCAAAGCGTTCACTCTTGTATTTTCGTCCGGATAAAAGATAAAGCGGATGTTGTCCACCGGGTCCTTGTCAGTCTTGTAATATCCTGAAAATTGCTTAACGACAAGCTCCTGGCCTTTGGTCCATTTTACAAACTCAAACGGACCGGCGCCCATCGGATTTGCGTTAAGGTCCCCATTCTTTTCCTCCGTCCATTTCTTGCTGACGATGACGGACTCCGGCAGAGCCAGGTAGTGCACAAATGAAGCGCTCGGCTCCTTTAACGTCATCACAACCGTTTTATCGTCCACGGCATCGATGCTGTCGATAATGGAAAGCTCATTTTTAAAGGTTGCACTATTTTTCGGATTCGCAATGCGTTCGAATGTATATTTCACATCCTCGGCAGTCACCGGATCGCCGTTATGAAATTTCGCATCCCGCAAGGTAAATGTATATTTCTTTTGATCATCCGAAATCGTATAGGATTCCGCCAATTCATTGCTGAGCTCACCGTCTTTGTTGTAGTTCAGCAATCCGCGATAGATGGCCAGCTTAATAGTCCTGCCAACTGTGCCGTTCTGGACTAACGGGTCCATCGTTGACGGTTCACCGGATAATGCGAATCTTAGCGTGGTCTCCTCGCCGGCTGTTCCCTGCGCTCCGCTCGACGATCCATTGTCTGCCGAGTTACAGGCGCTCAACAAAAATACCAAAACCACAATAAAGCTCATTTTCGAAATCCATCGACTCATCGTTTGTTTTCCTCCCCGGTTGTATGAATTGCAGATCCGCAGGTCAAGCCGGACCGTGTTACTCCTTTCAAGAGCGATTCAATTTCGGGTCAAGAATGTCCCGCAAGCTGTCACCCATCAGATTGATCGCAAGAATGGTCACGCCAAGACACAAGGACGGCCATACGGCATACATCGGATTCAGGGTGATATAACCACGTGATTGGCCGATCATCTGTCCCCAGGAAGGCTCTGGCGGAATGACACCCAGCCCGAGAAAGCTGAGCCCGGACTCCAGCAATATGGCTGCTGCAATCGTCAGGCTGATCTGAATAATCAGTGGAGGAAGAATATTAGGCAATATGCAGCCGGTGATAATCCGAGCATGCGAAGCGCCCAGCGACAGCTCGCTCTCCACGAACTCCTGCCTTTTGATCTGCAGGGTGGATGAATAAGCAATACGGGCGAAATGGGGGGCATACACAATACCGATGATGACCATCAAATTGGCAACCCCTGCGCCCCACATCCCGACAACCATCAGAGCAAGCAAAATGGGGGGGAAACATAAGAGGATATCTACGCCCCGCATGACGAGCTTCTCCATGAAACCCCGAAAATAACCCGAAACGATGCCGAATGCAAGACCAAGCATGAAAGCGAGCAGCGTGGAACCAAGAGCCACGGCAAGGGACGGGCGAATACCCAAAATCAGCCGGCTGAGAATATCCCGTCCAAATTCATCGGTGCCCAGCGGATAAGCTGCAGACGACGGACTCAGAACCTGGTTGGGATTAAGCTCAAGCGGGTCATGGGGAATGATCCAGGGTCCGATAGCCGCAATGATCAGAATGGGAAACAGCACAGCAAAGCTAAGAACGAAGGTTTTGTTTTTCAAACACCGTTTTAACATCTATCGTTGCCTCCTTCCTATCCAGCTTCGTTCCATGCCTTACCGCACACGAGGGTCCATGAGACCGTATAAAATATCGACCAGCATGTTGACGACGATGAAAAATGTGGCCATCACGACGATACAACCCTGGATCAAGGGATAATCCCGATTGCCGATGGAATTTACGAGCAGCGTGCTCATTCCCGGCCAGTTGAACAAATATTCGACCAGGACGGTTCCACCGATCAGATTGCCCAGCTGCAAACCGATAATTGTAACTACCGGAATGATCGCGTTGCGAAACGCATGCTTGAACACAACGGACCACTCGGGAAGCCCTTTGGCCCGATGTGTCTGAACATAATCCTTTCCCAGCGTTTCCAGCATGGAGGATCGTGTCATTCTTGCGATGGAGGCCGCAAGGCCGAGCGCCAGCGTGATGGCCGGCAGTGCCAGCCGTTGTATATGCTTCGCCGGGTCCTCCGAGAAAGGGGTAAAACCTCCTGCAGGCAGCAGCTGAAGCTGGAAGCTGAACAATATAATAAGGAACGCCCCAAGAACATACACAGGGAACGAAATGCCCAGTGCGGCCGTGGAAGAGAGCAGCAGATCGAGAAAGCTTTGCCGCTTCAGGGCGGCGGCAATCCCGAGCGGAACTCCGATGATTACTGCAAGAATGATGGAGACCACCGCAAGCTCAATCGTGTTGGGCAGTCTCTGAGCGATAAAGGTGCTTACCGCGGTTTGGTCAAACAGCGAGTTGCCCATGTCCAGCCGGACAAAGCTGGAAATCCAGCTTATGTACTGCTGCAGCAGCGGCTGGTCCAGTCCAAGAGTCTTCCTCATTTCAGCCAGCGCCTGCGCGTCAGCCCCCCGTTCTGTACCCAGCACCAGTGCCGCGGGGTCGCCCGGCATCAGATGAATCAGCATAAAAACGAGTGTCGATACGACCCATACCTGCAAAATCAATGTATACAGCTTCACACCGACAAACCTAGCCATCCTGACTTTCCCCCTCTCCGTTTACCGCCTGATCGGTATATAAATGACAGGCCACCTGATGCTGAGCGGAAATGGATACAAACTCGGGACTTACTTCACTGCACACAGGAAGCGCCTCGGGACACCGCGTACAGAACCTGCAGCCGGACGGAGGGTTGACCGGGCTGGGTACATCGCCGCCGAGCACAATACGTTCTTTCTTGGCATCAGGGTCGGCGATGGGGATAGACGAAAGCAAAGCCCGGGTATACGGATGCTTCGCTCCCGTGTACAGTGACTCGGCACTGGCGATTTCGACGATTTTCCCCAAATACATGACCGCAATGCGATCGCTCATGTATTTGACGACCGAAAGATTGTGGGAGATGAACAGGTAGGTTAACCCGAACTCCTCCTGCAGCGAGTGCAGCAAATTCAATATCTGAGACTGAATGGATACGTCAAGTGCCGACACCGCTTCATCACAGACGATCAGCCTGGGATTGATGGCAATCGCCCGGGCTATTCCAATCCGTTGCCGCTGTCCCCCGGAAAATTCATGCGGATATCTGTCGATATATTGCGGACTAAGCCCTACGAGCTCCAGCAGCCGCCGCACTTCACGCTTCCGGTCACTATGATTCAAGACCCCATGGATTTGAAGAGGAGCACCGATGATGTCTCCGACGGTCTTGCGCGGATTCAAGGATTCAAACGGTTTTTGAAAGACCATTTGAAACTGCTTGCGCTGCCTTCTCAGCGCATTGCCCCTGAGAGAAAGCAAATCCTGTCCGTCGAAAAGAATTTGCCCTTCATCCGCGTCAATCAGACGCATGATCACGCGGGACAATGTGCTTTTGCCGCAGCCAGACTCTCCGACCAGTCCAAAGGTCTCCCCTTTCAGGATGGAGAAATTAACGTTGTCGACAGCCTGGACAAAACTTTTATTCTTGGAGAAGGGGGACTTGTGAAGCGGAAAGTACTTTTTAACCCCTCTTACTTCAAGCAGTGTATCTGTCATCCCACCGTCCCCTCCTTCGACTGTTCTTCTGCTTTCCAGCATCGCACGTTGGTTCCGGCGCCTGAAGTGATTAATCCCGGCTCTTGCTGCCGACAAAGATCGTTTGCCAGCGGACAGCGGGGATGGAATCGGCAGCCGGACGGCATGGATGCGATGCTGGGCACTGATCCGCTAATGCTGTACAATTTCCCGTCTTTCCGGTCCAGATGGGGAATGGATCGAAGCAGGCCCTGGGTATAGGGATGCTGGGGGTTTTTAAAAACCGAACGGACATCGCCTTCTTCCATAACTTTGCCTGCATACATTACCGCTACCCTGTCCGCGACTTCAGCCACCACGCCAAGATCATGAGTGATGAGCAAAATACTCATATCCATCTCGTCCCGGAGCTGTTTGAGAAGCTCCAGAATTTGCGCCTGCACCGTGACATCAAGCGCTGTCGTCGGTTCATCTGCAATAAGCAGCTTCGGGTTGCAGGAAAGCGCCATGGCAATCATGATACGCTGGCACATTCCGCCCGACAGCTCGTGCGGATAAGAATCAAATACACGCTCCGGGTGGGCAATGCCTACCCGCTGCAATAAATCCAGCGCTTTCTCCCGCGCCTGCTTGCGCGGCTGGCGATCATGCATCAGAATCGCCTCGACGATCTGGCTTCCGCAGGTAAATACCGGGTCCAGCGCTACCATCGGGTCCTGAAAAATCATTGCGATTTTTCCGCCCCTGATCTCATTGATCTTTTTCTTGTTTTGCTTAAGCAAGTCACTGCCTTCAAAGCAAATCTCACCTGAGGTGATGCTGGCAAATGACGGAATGAGCTGCATTACAGAAAGGGAGGCGACAGTTTTGCCGCTGCCGCTTTCACCGACGACACACACAATTTCGCGTCTGCCTACGGTTAAGCTCAATTCGCTGACGGCGGGGAACACGCCCTGGTCCGTTTTAAACTGGGTCGTCAAATCACTGATTCGCAGCAGTTCTTTTTCCATAGGCTTCACCTTTCCCTGTAGTACGCTTTCGCCACGCATTGAAGATAACTATAATGACACAATATTTTTGCAAAAGAAGTGAAGCGGCAGTTTCGTGTTATTGATACCGTTTTCTTTTTGCTGATATCTTAAGATGATTATAATAAAGTGTTATATTTTATCCCATGTATGGATGAGCGGTTTTCACGGTAAATTCATACGGTCTTTGAGCGTGGCGCCCTGATCGACGGAGTGATTTCCGTTCTGGCTGCAGTTAAAGGGAAATTTTTATGATTTTTCTGTATTTTTGTCCTGAGATCCTTCTTTCGCATGCCTAAAACCCGCGGTGGCTTATATGGCAAAAGGTCGAGAACAGAAGTAAAATACTCTGTTCTCGACCTTTAAGACTCCATAACCTTACATGTGCAGGCGGATCTAGTCATCCTGAGCAATGTGCCCGTTATGCTCTCACTGCCGTTCTTACGGCTTCGGTTGCAGCTTCGTCCACTTCATAGCCTTCTTCAGTTCGCTTCAGGACGATGCCATATTCATTTCTGCAGGCTGCCAGGGAAATCTTGCCCTCTCTGAGGTCATTTAGAACAAGCTCGGGCTCTCGTTCATAAGGATGCCCATATCCGCCAGCGCCCGGTGAACAGACGGTAACCAGATCTTCATGATTCAAAGTGATGCCCGACACCTTCGAGCCCAATACTTCCGTATTTCCACCCTTTCTTGTCAGCATAAACTGCCCGGGACTGCCGGCTTTACCCTCGCAAAGCCCCCATGGAGCAAATTTATGCCGGTCGCCAAGGCCCGTGTAGCTCAAGCCGTCATGCAGGATGCGAAAGTCCCTCCGAATTCCAAGTCCCCCGCGAAACCTGCCGGCGCCGCCGGAATCCTCGATCAGCTGGTAACGTTCCACCATAACCGGATATTCACGCTCAAGAGCCTCTACAGGCAAATTGGACGTATTCGTCATGTGCACTTGAACACCGCTGAGTCCATCCCCCCTGTGATGAGCCCCCGAACCCCCGGCTATGGTCTCCAGATAAACGAAATATTGATCGGTAGCCGGATTCATTCCGGAAAAAATTGCCGAGGTCACTACACTGTTACATGCGGCTAATACACGTTCCGGCGCGATCTGAGCCAGAGCGCCCAATATGACGTCAACTACCCGTTGAGCCGTATCAATCCGTTGTCCAACCGGAACAGGCAGCTTGCAGTTCACAATGGACCCTTCAGGAGCGGTCACCTGGAGCGCCCGGTAAATCCCGTGATTCGCAAAGATGGTTTGTCCGGCCACTGCCTTAAAGCAATAAAACGCTGTCGTCAAAAGTCCGGAATACGTCATATTCAAAGGGCCCGGCACCTGGGGGCTTGAGCCTGTAAAATCAAGCTTTGCCGTTCCGTCATCAATGGTGACCTGTACACGAATGGGAATCGGTGTCTCGGAGTTTTCCCCCGCATCATCCAAATAATCCTCAAACGTGTACGTTCCGTTTGGAAGCGTGCGGATACCTGCTCGCATGAGCTGCTCGGCGTAATCCAGCAGCGCATTTGTACAAGCCGCAAAGTAATCGGGTTGATACTTTTGTACCGCCTCGGCCATTCGTTTCGCTCCCGCGAGATTGGCGGCGATCTGGGCATTCAAATCTCCGGCCCGTTCATAAGGAGTACGGGTGTTCAGAATAATAAAATCATATGTCTCCTGAACAAGGGTTCCTGCCCGGCAGATTCGTCCGAGCGGAATCCGGAGCCCCTCTTGAAAAATATTGTCCGAATGGGCCGATACGCTTCCCGGCACCATGCCTCCAATATCGGAATGATGAGCGATATTGGCTACAAAGGCCACAAGACGATTCTCCACGAATACCGGCGTAACCATCGTAATGTCCGGCAAATGCGTACCCCCGCCGGCGTACGGGTCATTCGTTACGAAAACATCCCCGTCTTGAAGAGATTCCCTGGGGAACTTGGTCAGCACCTCGGAAACAACACCCAGCATGGAGCCAAGATGCATAGGCACGTATTCCGCCTGGGCAATCATATTGCCCTCTGCATCAAATATGGCAGTAGAGCAATCCTTGCGCTCTTTGATATTCGTGGAGTACGCCGTTTTAACGAGCGTTACCCCCATCTCCTCTGCCACCGAAAGCAACAGATTCGCGACGATCTCCAGTGTGATTGCATCGATCCGTTCCATCGTTAGTCCTCCTCACTGAAGGTATGAATAATCATATTTCGGTACGGGTCCACCTCCATCGTTTGCCCCGGCAAAACGAGGATGGTTGAATCCATCTGTTCTATGATCGCCGGCCCTGTGAGCCGGTCTCCCGGCTGCAGATCGGTCCGGTTGTAGACAGGCGTCGCACAGGTTTCTGCATGACCGTTCTCGGCGAAGTAGACGTCACGGACTACAAAGGGAACAGGCTTGCCTTCGCGATGTTCCTCTGCTCTCTTCAGTGCAGCCTTCGGCAGCATGCCCAATGCCGTCACCCGATAGTTCACAAACTCAATTTGCCCGTTTCGGTTGGAGTAACCGTAATTTTTTTCGTGCATTTCATGAAAGCGTTCGAGAATTGCGGCTATGCCGTTCGGAGTAAGCTCAGACCATTCGACCGGCACAGTCAGCTCATAATTTTGTCCTTTGAAGCGGGTATCCAATCCCAGGACGAATTTTCGGTTCGGTACGGCAATTCCTTCTTTCTCCAGCATCTTGTTCGCTTCCCGTTCCATCTCGGCGTACAATTCCTGGATCACGTCCAGTCCGCTGGCAGTCCCGGGCTGCAGTGAAGAACGCACAAAGTCGAAACGAATATCGGCTACAAGCAGACCAAGCGAGCAGAAGGTGCCGGGAGAAGGCGGAACCAATATGCGCGGAATGCCCAGCTCCCGTGCCAGCGCCCCACAATGCAGGCCTCCGCCGCCACCGAATGACACCAGTGTGAATTCCCGCGGATCATACCCTTTTTCGATGGAAATGAGACGGATAGCACGTGTCATGTTCGCATTAACCACGGACAGGATGCCCATGGTTGCATCCATGAGCGACAAGCCGGTTGGTGTACAGATATGCTCCTCCACCGCTCGTCTGGCGCCTTCCACATCCAATGACATCCGTCCGCCCAGAATGCCGTCAGGGTTGAGTCTGCCCAGAATCGCGTTGGCATCGGTGACGGTCGGCTTTGTACCGCCGCGTCCGTAAGCAGCAGGTCCCGGCAAAGAGCCCGCGCTTTCAGGACCCACCTTTAAGGCACCGCCCGCATCAAGCCAGGCGATCGAACCGCCTCCGGCCCCGCACGCGTGAATGTCCAGCATGGGGATGCGCGCAGGGAAACCTTCCACTTCACGCTCCATGGAAACCTTCGGCTCGCCGTTCTCGATCAGGCTGAAATCCGCCGACGTGCCCCCCATATCAAATGTGATCATATTTTTATAGCCTGTCAGCTCTGCCAGCCGCGCAGCCGCGACGACACCTGCGGCCGGACCCGAAACCGCGGTGCGGACGGGGGCTGCGACCGATTCCTGAATAGAAATAATCCCGCCGCTCGATTGGGTTATGTAAGGATCCACAGGAATCCCTGCTTCCCTGACAGACTGCTGGAAATTTTGCATGTACTGCTGCATAACCGGGCCGAGGTAGGCATTGATAGCTGTTGTGCTCAGCCTGGCATATTCGCGGAATTCAGGCACTACTTCCGACGAGGCGGAAACGTACACTTCAGGGAAAAGACGCCGGATTTCCTCCACGGCTTGCCTTTCATGCTCGGGATTCAGGTATGAAAACAGGAAGCATACGGCGATAGATTGCACACCCGACTGCTTAAGCTCTTCGATCGCCTTGCGCAGACTGTCTTTATTAAGCTCTTTTCGCTTGCTGCCGTCCGCATACAACCTCTCTTCCACTTCCAGACACAGCTGCCCGGGAATGACCTGAACCGGTTTTTCCTTGAAAAAGTCGTACAGACCTGGACGAGTCTGCCGTCCGATCTCCAGCAGATCCCGGAACCCTTCGGTAACGAGCAGGCCTGTGACAGCCCCTTTACGTTCAATGAGCGAATTGGTTGCGACCGTGGTGCCATGTGCCAGATACATTACCTGGTCAAATGGCACGTGGTTCATCTCCAGTATTTGCCTGATGCCCGCCATAATCGCTTGCGAGGGATCAGCCGGAGTCGAAGGTACCTTATGATTCACGATTTCAGCGGTAACCGTATCTACAAGCGTCACGTCCGTAAACGTACCGCCGACGTCCACACCTACCATAAAACGCATTTACATCCCTCCCACAGTTTGGTGTATCCCGATCAGTAAGGAATCTTGAACATGTAGCGTCTCGTTTCCAGCGGGTGGTTTCGTTCCTTGGACAGGGCCAATGCATACATCCGCAGGACAAAGTTGATGGCGAGCGGCGCAATGTAACCTCGAACCTCTTCATCAATGCCTGTCAGATCAAATGTCTTGGCATCCAATACGAGATTTTTTTTGCCATGCTTCTCAAGGAAAGCAAGCGCGCGTTCCTCAAGCGGACGTGTCTCGTCAAGGCCCATAAGCAGAATGAAAGGCACATTTTCATCCAGAATTTCAAAAGGTCCGTGGAAAAATTCCCCTGCATGTATCGCGTGCGAGTGAATCCATTGCATTTCCATAAGTATACAAATGGCGAAAGAATAAGCCATGCCATAGTTGGAGCCCGATGCCATCGTATAGATGATTTTCTCATCTTTAACCTCTTTGGCATAAGCCTTTGCTTTTTCCGCATACGTTTTCATGAGCTTCTCAAACACGGTGTCCAGATGCTGCAGGCTGCTTACGAGCTTTTCATATTTCCGGTTGCCTTCTTTCACATACAGGAGTCCCATTGCAAGCTTATAAAGGATGGCATAGTTCATAATTTCCGGGTTTGGCTCCATGTTGCCGGCCGAGATCCAGCTGTAATTCACGATAAAATCCGATTCCTCCGCAAGCGGGGCCGTTTCCACATACATAAGCGATACCACCAATGCGCCTTTGGCTTTGGCGAATTTGGCTGCTGCGGTCGTTTCAGGCGTTTTCCCTTTATGTGAACAAAGAATGACGAGAGATTTCTCTCCCAATGACATTGGATTACGATGAATAAATTCATTGGAGTTGTAGATTTCTGCGGTAATATTTTTCGATTCCCGATCCAGGAAATATTTACTCGGGTACATGAGGGCCGAAGAGCCGCCGCAGGCGACATAAAAAACCCGCTGAATTTCCCTCTCCTTAAATGCCTCAAAAATACGCTCCAATTGCTCCTCCGCTTTTGTATAAGCTGGTACTTGTGCCATCTGTTCTTCCTCCTCTGTTTTAGTTATGCAGTTACCGGGCCGTTTCTCGAACGGAATCAGCCGCCTGCGTCCCATATCCGAAAGAACCGTAAAATCCGCAGGTGACGGAGGCCGAGTAAGCCGCTTTTCGCAAAGCCTCAACCATATCGCGGTGCCCGTGATACGAAGCGAGAAAGCTACCGATAAATGAATCCCCTGCCCCCATCGTATCCACCACATGTGCAGGCAGCGGCGGCTGCCGATACATTTGTCCATGTTCGAAAAACATTGCGGGTTCACTGCCTTTGGTAATTCCGACCACCTTCACGCCATACACAAGCGTTTCTTCAACAAGGCGAAAGATTTCATCATCGTTCATGTCGGCTCCCGAAAAAAAAGCATACGTAAGATGAGGACATACGGCCTGCAAATACGGTGATGTCCATTTCTGCTTTGTCGAAAAATCAAAGGAGACGGACTTGTGCGACAAACTCGGAAGCTCATGCTCAATGCTGCTGTTCACACTGGTGTGGATGACATCGAAGCGGTTAATGTAGTCAAGGTCTTCTTTTGTCAGGCGTAAACTCAGCAGCGACTGAACACGCATTTCACGGTTTGTTCCGGTAAATATGCGGTCACCTGCCTCATTCAGGGCGACAGATGCACAGGCGTTAGGACCATAAGCGCGTCTCATCCGGGCTGTTTCAATGCCCTCCGATTGGAGACACTTCAGCACATAATCCCCGGCTTCATCGTCACCAACCAACCCCAGGTACGCACTGTGTTCCGCTCCATTTCGCTTGGCTGCAACGGCAACGTTCAAAGCGTTCCCTCCCGGATACATCATGGACTGATCCTGATAATAGTCGACGACATTGTCTCCGATTCCGATCAGCTTCATCCGGACCTCTCCTTTTCATGAAATGTAGGTATGCCGCTTTCTCGCCTTTGATTTTATAACTGAGTGAAGCTTCATCCCATGTCTGGAAGTATGGTTTGAAGGTAAATTTATACGCAATTTGAAACGAGGCAGAAACGAGGCGGTTACGGAGAGGAAATAGTTGCAATACTTCATGTTTTCCCGGTAATTCTATCCGATAAAAAAACTGCCCTCACAGAGTAGTGAAGGCAGTCCGGTCATATATTATGAAGCAGTTGGCAGTTCGCTCAAGCCCTGATCTGATAGCCCGCTCTCCAAAGCGGCTGTTGCCAAGAGTGGAGATGTGTCATCATCCTAACGATCGCGGTGGCTCTGGATAAACTTCACGGCTGCCCGTATATCGTCTTCCGGATGTTCGCCAACCTCCCTTTCCACCGTCAAATAACCGGTATAGCCGATAGCCTGCAGCGCGGCAAAATAAGCCTCAAAATCAACGCTGCCTTCTCCAAGCGGCACCTCCCGGAAACCGGCCCCGCCCTCAGCCATGACCGCGATCTGCTCGTGGTCCAAAACTCCATATACGTCACGGGGATCGACCTCACGCAGACGCACGCCGTCTTTTACATGGGTATGTACAATATAATTACGCAGCGTATACACGCCCTGCACGGGATCATCGCCGGTGACCATCACCATATTCGCCGGGTCAAAATTAACCGCCACCCCTTTGGAGTCCAGTGAATCCAGAAATTTCTTCAGACGGTCCGCCGGCTCCGGGCCGGTTTCAATGGCAAAATATCCGCCGCGCGAGGATGCATATGCCGCCAGCTCGTTGCAGGCCTTCTGCATGATGGCATATGCAGGATCATCGCTGCTTTCCGGTACAATTCCGATATGGGTAGTCACGATATTGGTCCCCAGATCGAAGGCCAAATCGAGCACCTTCTTCGATTTTTCGATTTTCCAGCCGTTCTCTTCCGGATTTTTGAAGCCATGGCCGCCGTAATCCGCACATAAAGCCGATACCTCAAGACCGAGCCCGGAAATGTACGCACGCAGCTCTTTTCTGTCCTCTGCCGTCAAATTGTCAGGCTCCATTTCACCGGCAATGGCCCAGATCTGCACACCATCAGCTCCGATTTCCTTCGCTTTCTTCAGATCCTCCCTCACGCCAAGACCAAAGCTATCCGAAATAACCCCGATTTTATTCGTTAATCCCACGACCATCATCCTTTCTTTTCCATAAATACATAATAAATATATCTGAGCACAATCTGCCCGCAGCCCACTGATACTCGACTCGTTGGCGTTGTCCATATCATAGTTAGTATTCAATATCCACTGCACTACTCCTGCTCCTCCCGTCGAAGAGGCGACTCAGTAAATGCCAGATTGCCCTGTCCCAGTATCCTTCTGCTCATATACTGAAACATAACACATTTCAAGGAGGTCATCTGAATACCGGATTAATTCACTTTGGAGGGGTATCCATGTTACAGGCTGTCACCTATGTCCGCTCTCTTTTTGGATGGAGTAAGCCTCATCTGATGCAATGCAGCGATGGTAATTTATATGTAGTCAAACTATCAAGTAACCCTCAGGGGATACGGGCTCTCGCTAACGAGATGATCTGCTGCAGACTGGCAAAACTGTTGAACCTCCCCGTTCCAGATGGACAGGTCATCCATATTCATGAATCGTTAAGAACACAGTTCTTGGAGTTAGGCTTCAATATCGGGGATGGTCCGCATTTTGGCAGCAGATATATTTCTAATAGTACGGATAATCCCTCAGACGAAGAGCTTGGCAGCTGCATCAACATTGCACAGGCCGCAGATATAATCACATTTGACTATTGGCTGGATAATAACGACCGTTATCTATGGCGGGATTATGGACAGAACATCCTTGTCTCACGGGGATCTGATTCACAGATATGGATGATTGATAATGCAAATATCTTCAACGGTCCGAATTGGACCCCGGAATCGGTGTTAGATTCAGTTTCCGAATACCGAAAATTTTGGGGCCCGTTGTACGCCAAGTTTGTCCCCTATTTGGACGGTCCCAACCCGTTTGATTCAGCAATAGCTGCCATCAACGCACTGCCGTCAAGTGATTTGCTCGAAATTACTGCCGATCTGCCGGCTGAATGGGGCGTTACCCGTGCGGAACTCGTAACATTATCGTTTGCACTGGATTGCCGCAGGTGGAATCTGTCGAATTGGCTTCTCCAGCTCAAGGAACACTTTCCGTTGTGGAGAAGCATACCATGAGGGGGTGAAAAACTGTGGCATATTACAACATCCAAGTGTACCCTGGCATTCATACACCCGGTGAAGCTTATAAGGTCCAATGGTATAATCCGACAGGTTACCCCTTTCTCGGAGCAGGAGCGCAAGGAGCCGTTTTTCAGCTCTCTGCCGCTGCGTGTGTTAAGGTCTTTGCCCACGAAGCAGACGCGCAACAGGAGGCTGTTACCCTTGGCCGTGCCTCTTCCGCATCATTCATCCCCCAAGTATTCGAAACCGGCCCCAATTATATCGTCATGGAATTTATTCAGGGACAGGGGATTAAAACATTTCTTTCCGAGCAGCAAGCATTCCCACATGACCTTGCCGAAAAGCTGCTGACAATGCTTTATGAAATGAAGCGTGTTGGATTTACACGGATCGATACTGCTTTGCGTCATGTGTACATTACTCCGGAACGACAGGTCAAAGTGATTGACCACGTGAATTCGTATCAGGCAGTACAGCCCTATCCGGAAAGAATGTTAAGAAGTCTTGCCAATATAGGATATCTGGCTCCCTTTCTTCACTATGTCGAAAGGCAGGATCCGGCGATGTATGCCGAGTGGAAGCAGGCATCTGTGATTCCTTATGCTTAATAGAAAGAGGCCGTTCCTTGGTGTGGAACAGCCTCTGCTTGCTTCTGCTTATGGCTCAAGCCCTGATCTGATAGGCAAAATGATATAATGAATCGATATTTGCGCTGACCTGTTTGTCCCCGCTAAAGAAGACAATTGGGATAATATCATAATAGTGAATGCTTAACCCGTTATTATAGTAAGAATAATTGCCAGCCGCCGAAGTCAGGTTGTTAAGGGAAACCGAGAAATAACCCTGACTGTCCGTTGTGGTGCTGGCCTGAAAAATTTGCTGGTTGATCGTCACTCTCAAGGCAGCCGTCACAGGCGCATTGGCAACCGGATTGCCTGAGGCGTCAAATGCCCGGCCGGAGATCGTAATGTTGTTTTTGATCCGCCATTTGTCCCCGTATCCGTAGTTAATAAATCCCTGAACTCCGCCATCCGAAGTAATATTGGTGATGCTGACACGGGTCACATCGGCTGCCTGGTAGCTTACGGACAAAGTATAAGGAGTCGTAAGATCAAAGGAGGACGGAGCCCAGACACGGATGTAGTAGTCCCCTGCCGGAAGTTGAACCTGCCCTTGGGAGTTTTGTCCAAGGTATCCGAGGCTGTTGAGATTGGCATCATAAAGGTCCAGCCGGTATTCACCGTAGGCTGAAGGATTGTTCAGAAGCAATCGGACAGGCGCATTTCTAGGCAGACTGATTTTGGTCCAATCTTCATCGAGAAAGTTATCTATATTCTGGCTGCTGCTGAACGTCTTGGAGCCTTGATTTTTCGCAAACCAGGGATTGTCGTCAGGCTCATTGGCATCGTAGCTGTCAGACAGTCCGACATAAAGCGTGAAAGGGTTAAGCGTGTCTGATCCGACATAGGATTGAACAAGCACAAAATAGTACCCTGGATCGGCTACGTGGCTTAACTGTTCGTACTGTCCGTTTCCTTTCTGCGAATAGGAGACCCGGGTTAGTATTCCCGTGGCTTCGTCGAGCTTGTACAGGGACAGGTCATAGTCAACGGCAGCCCCCGGATTCATCAAAGCGGTAAGCTTCAGCGGGGAATCAACATTAGTCAGGAACCATCTGCTCTCGCCTTCTGCCGTGATATAACCGGATGTCTGCGTTCCCGGCGCAATGTAAATTGCCCCATCAGGTGAGGTATTGTCATAGGTGGCAGCTGTTGCCGAATTGCTGTATGTCGCGTCCGTTATCGAAAATAACCTGTTATGAGAACTGTCAAGCAATACTTTTTCATCCATCTCAGATGCTGACTTGCTGCCCAGCTTGCCTGCTGACGCTGCCGGAATTGCTGATGTATGTATACCGCCAAGATCTGTATCCGCAAGCTCCTTCAGTTTGATGCCGGCAGCAGTTCCATCATCCGGGGAAAAGGCCGCATGCAGCGGTAAAGCCCACGTCAAACCTGCCATGAAAAACAAGGCGCCCAATAACACGATAACTCTTCGGACCATTCTACCATCTCCTTTATTAAGTTTTACAAGTTTAATATAATCCTCCTTTCACATCTTGTCAATTACTGTAATTCAATGAATAGTTTACTTTTTAAATTTATTTTTTCCTTGTATTTATTTAGTAGCTTCATACGATTAGAAAATACAAAAAAAGCGCCGAACCTCCAATCAGGTTCGGCGCTTTGATTACATGATATTTAGCTGTTGTCCTGGACTAGGCCTCGTAGCTGTCCACCATAACCGGCTGCTCATACGCATTCTCCAGCTTGCGTATTTTGCTCTTCACCACTTCAGGCGGCTCCACGGCAGGTGACATCGGATGCAGCAGCCACGATTTGACATAATGAGTATCGGACACCTTGTAAATAGGCGGTTCCTTCTCAAAGTCAATTTTCATCGCATAAGTGCTGCGCAGCGCAAAGGCATCTCCCTTAGGCGGATGCAGCAGATCGGGAGGTGTGCCCGGAATCGCGGTCAGCTTCTGGCCTTTGCTCTCCAGATGCGGCATGGATGCCAGCAATCCCCAGGTATACGGATGCTTCGGATCATAGAAGATTTCGTCCACCGTGCCGGTCTCGACGATCTGGCCTGCATACATAACAGCTACCCGGTCCGCCATCTTCGCCACTACGCCAAGGTCGTGGGTAATGAAAATGATCGCTGTCCCGATCTTCTTCTGAATCTCCTTCATCAGCTCAAGAATTTGCGCCTGAATCGTCACGTCCAGTGCGGTTGTCGGCTCATCGGCAATCAGCAGCTTCGGATCTGCCGCAAGCGCCATGGCAATAACCACCCGCTGTCTCATCCCGCCGCTGAATTCATGCGGGTACTGGTTAAAGCGCTGCTCAGGATGCGGAATTCCAACCAGCTTGAGCAGTTCTATCCCCCGCTTGTAAGCGTCTTCTTTGGACATCTTCTTGTGCTTGAACAATACTTCCGTAATCTGCTTGCCAACCTTGATCGTCGGGTTCAGGGAAGTCATCGGGTCCTGAAAAATCATTCCGATTTCGTTGCCGCGGATGCTTCGCATTTCCTCTTCGGTCTTGCTGATAATTTCCTTGCCGTCAAACAGAATCTGACCGCGCTTGTACACAGCCGGCGGCGAAGGGATCAGCTTCATGATGGCCTGTGAGGTTACGCTCTTGCCTGATCCGGACTCGCCCACAATCGCCAGCGTTTCCCCTTTATTGACATGAAAGCTTACACCGCGGATGGCTTGAAGCTCTCCCCCACGCACTTTAAATGAAATTGCCAGATCTTTAACTTCCAGGAGCTTGGACATTATATCACTCACATTCATTTATTCTGATGATTATTATCATACAATTCTACCATACATGTCCGAACAGTCAAGATAACACGGCTGGTAAGGTACATAAAACAACGGTTTGATATACTGTTATTGGAAATTCAGGTATGATGCGGCCGCTCCCGGAATATCAGAGCCCCGTCAGGCCCCATTTTAGAGGATGCATTTCAGCGCTTATTGTTGCGCTGCTTATCGCGTGTTTATCACGTGTTTATCGCGTGTTTATCACGTGTTTATCGCGTGTTTATCACGTGTTTATCACGTGTTTATCACGTGTTTATTGTGCGGTCAGAATCAGCGGCCCGTTTCTGGTGATTGCCACGGTATGCTCATATTGAGCGGACAGCATACCGTCAAGCGTTCTGGCTGTCCAATTATTGTCATCCATCTTGCTGTGCCAGGTTCCTTCATTGATCATCGGCTCGATCGTAATGACCATGCCTTCTTTTAATCTCAAGCCTCTGCCCGGCGTGCCATAATGCGGAATTTGCGGCTGCTCATGCAGTGTGGGCCCGATTCCGTGGGCAGTGAAGTCACGGACGACCGAGAAGCCCAAGGGTTCGACATAACTTTGAATAGCATGGCCGATGTCCCCTAACCGGTTGCCCGCTACCGCTGCCTCAATACCTTTGTACAGCGACTCAAGCGTTACATCCAGCAGCTTCTGCGTATGCTCGGGAATGTTGCCCACCGCATACGTCCATGCCGAATCAGCCAGGCCGCCGTGCAAATTGACCACCATGTCGATCGTGACGATATCACCCTCTTGCAGCGGCTCTTTGCGCGGGAAGCCGTGGCAAATTTCATCATTAATGGAAGCACAGGTCGCATACTCGTATCCTTTAAAGCCTTTCTGCTCAGGGGTCGCACCGTGCCGGGCCAAATAGTCCTCAACAAAACGATCGATTTCCATGGTTGTAATCCCGGGGCGGATGATTTTTGCAATTTCACGGTGGCATGCGGCCAGCAGCTTTCCTGCTTCGTGCATCAGATCTATTTCGCGTTCACTTTTTAAAGTAATCATCCTTGGCTCCTCCATTAAAGTTATCCAAGATTTTATAACATTGTATGCAGTAAAATCCAGTTCATCTTCCTGAATTGAAAATAGTATGCATTGATATGTACATCTTAAACGACAAAAAAAGCTGTTTCAAAAGCGATGCAAAATCCACTTTTGAACAGCTTCCAGTTACCGCCTAGTCACCTTTTCGCGCCTGATTGCTTTTTCGATTATCGCCAGGCATTTCTCATGATACATACTTTCCCTTGATCTCAAGCGCATATACCGAAGCCGGGTGCAGCAGAAGACCGCGCTGCCATGCCTCTTCCGGCACTGTGCTCACCTTGCAGGTGATGCGATCCGGAGCAAAGACGGAGTTGATCTCTTCGAAGGAATCGCCCGTGATTTCATGGAGAAGCGCTTCCCCGGACACTTCCAACCCGCTCAGACTGAGCTCTGCTGTTACCTCCTGCAGGCTGCGGTTCACGATAAAGACAGTGACCGTGCTGCCTTCTTCATTGATGCAGGCTGCCACGTCCAAATCCGGCAGTGCGTCAAATCCGGCAGGAGTCGGCTTGTGGGAGAGGACGGAGAAGGAACCGCACGCCACATCGACAGATAACATGCGCCGAATGTCCCGGTTCGCATACAGCTTCAATACTTCATAAGTCGGCGTACCGTACACCGTCAAGGGATGGCCGCTCCAGCCGGGGATTTTGCCGCGGTATTGGTCGGCATAATAATCCCCCACGCGGATGCAGCCCCCAAGCCAGCCGTTGACGAGATCAGAAAAGCTGCCGATGTGCACCAAATCACTGGAGCGCAGAAATTCATTGAGATTGGCAGCATTCGCCACAGCGGCCCCCAACGTGTGCTCATCCGGCAATCCTTTTCTGCCCGTGTTCGGATAATACATTGTGTTGTATTCGGTAATAGCCAGCTTGATATGGCGGTGCTTCGCATTCGCGCGGATCTGCTCCGCCGTGCGCCGGATGTCATCGCGGGTCCACTCGGCGAAAGCAGCTATCGCTTTATAGCGCTCCCCGGCAGGTGTATTGCGGTTCATCCCAAAGCGCCCCAGGCCGTGATATAAATGCAGAGTCAAATAATCGATATGCTCCCCCGCGATATCAAGCACCGCCCGATTCCAGGCTTGATCGGTATGCCCGCAGGCCAAAATAACGAGCGACGGGTCTGCCGCCTTCATCGCTTCGGCAAAAGCGACGCACCGCTCCGCAAACTGGTCCGCAGAACAGCTGCCCACCTGCCAGTCTCCCCATACTTCGTTGCCGATTTCCCAATACTTTACATTATATGGCTCGGAGTGTCCGTTCGCCGCCCGCTGCGCGCCCATCGGCGTATCGATGCCACCATTGCAGTATTCCACCCACTGGGCGGCTTCCTCCGGTGTTCCGGAGCCATCGTTCACGCAAATAAGCGGCTCAACACCAAGCTCCCGGCAGAACTGAATAAATTCATCCGTGCCGAAATATTTGCACGTCCACCCGCCCCACGCTTCGTTGTACATGACAGGCCGTTCCAGTACAGGACCGATGCCGTGCTCAAAGTGGTAAGCGCTGATGTAATTGCCGGCAAGCCGCATCATGCCTGCGTTCAGATCCCGCGTCATCTCCATCACTTCGCGCTTCACCCCGCCGATGCTGTCCGCAGGCAGCAGGGACACATGATCGAGCCATAGCATGCCTGTGGATACTTGATCATGCCATCTTGGATGATCAGCCGGCACGTATACCCGGATTTCAGCATCCGTGCAAGCGCGGGAGACGGACAGCTTCGCCTCGTATTCCTGCCAATTATGGCTGGACAGGTCAATACGCACAAGCCCGATCCGCTCCTCCATGCGCCGGTCTGCCGCCTCGACCAGCACGTATTTAAGCTCGACGGAAGCCCGGGCGACCAGCTTGACCGTATAATCCATCGGTCCCTTCAGCGCTGCTGTCTGCGTTATCCCGGCATAAGCTTCATCATCGCTCAGAATGCGGATGCGCACGGCACGGCCCGAATGTCTCAGAGCCGGTGCCTCCAGTGCGTATGTTGTATTCCGCCCGTTCGTGTAGTGTCTCCAGTCCCCCGGTACGCCCGTCTGTCCCGCGGCTTCACTTTCAAAATCCATATCCTTCAGCGGATAGGCCAGCATGGCCTCCATGTGGTCACGAATATCCTCGACGAAATGCCCAAACAGATAGGGGTTGACCGTATGATCGCTTGCCCGGCCGGCATCAATGGTAATTTTTGCGTTAGCAGTCAATTCGTTTCCCTCCTTCACAGGTTTATCCTTTGATTGAACCGATCATGACGCCTTTTACAAAATGCCGCTGCACGAACGGATACATGATGAGCACCGGCAGACTGGAGACGATAATGACCGCATACTTGATACTTTCGGCCAGCAGCACCTTGTCCTCCAGCCCGACGAGGCCGTCCACGGCGTCCGATTGGCTGATCAGCAGAATTTCGCGCAGCACCAGCTGCAGCGGATACAGCTCTTCGCTCCGGATATAAATGAGCGCATTAAAAAACGAATTCCAGTGGCCGACGGCGTAGAACAGGACCATCACGGCCAGGATCGGCTTCGATAGCGGCAAAATGATGCTGACGAGCAGCCGCCAATTGGAGCAGCCGTCGATATGGGCCGCTTCCTGCAGCTCCCAGGGAATGCTGGACTGAAAGTACGTTCTCATGACGATCAGATTGTACGTGGAAATCGCGCCCGGAATGATCAGGGCCCACATCGTATCGACCATCCCCAGATCCTTGACTAGCAGATAGGTCGGAATCAGCCCGCCGCTGAAAAACATGGTGAACGTCACCACCAGCATCAGCCCTCTGCGCAAGGGAAGATCCGGCCGCGAGAGCGGATATGCCGCCAGCAGCGTCATAACGATATTGATGACCGTACCGACCGTTGTATACAAAATCGAATTGGCATATCCGGTCCAGATTTGATCATCAGCCAAAATATTCGCATAGGCGTCAAGCGTAACACCCTTCGGCAGCAGCCACACTTCCCCGCCCAGCACCTTCGCCGGATCGCTGAACGAGGCGCTGACCACAAACAGCAGCGGATACAGCACAATGATGATGATCACCGCCGCGACCAGGTACAGAATGATATCAAACCAACGTTCGTCCTTAGGACCGTTTGACGTCTTTTTTGCCACAGATGGCTGAGACATGTTCCTATCCTCCTTTACCATAAGCTCGTCTCCGACGTTTTGCGGGCAAAACGGTTCACCATCAGCAGCAGCGTCAGATTGATCACCGAGTTGAACAGCCCGATCGCCGCGGTGTAGCTGTACTCGCCTTTAAGAATGCCTGTTGTATACACGAACGAGGAGATCACGTCGCTTGCTTCGAGATTCAGATTGTTTTGCATCAGCAGTATTTTCTCGAATCCGATGTTCATAAATTGCCCTACGTCCAGAATCAGCAAAATGACGATGACGGGAACGATTCCCGGCAGGGAGACATGCCAGATGCGCCGCAGCCGGGAAGCTCCGTCCATCTTGGCCGCTTCATATAGCTGCGGATTAATCCCGCTAAGGGCCGCGATATAGATGATCGACTGCCAGCCCATGTTCTGCCAGATGTTTGATCCGATAAAAATCGTTTTGAACCAGCCTGCCGCCTCCATAAACCGGACCGGCTCTCCGCCGAACGCATGAATCAGCATGTTGACCGGACCAGTGGGGGCGAGCATGACTGTGAGAATTCCGACGATGACGACGACCGAAATGAAGTGCGGGATATAAGTGATATTTTGCAGCACTTTGCTGAAGGCCTTGCTGCGAAGCTCATTCACAAGCAAGGCCAGCAAAATAGGGATGGGAAAAGCGATCAGCAGGGACAGCAGGTTGATGGACAGCGTATTCCACAGCAGCCTCCAGAAATAATAGGAATCGAAAAAGCGCGTGAAATGATCAAAGCCCACCCATTCGCTGCCGAGAATTCCCTTCGCCGGATTGAAATTTTTGAACGCGATCTGCAGCCCGTACAGCGGAACGTAATGAAAGAGCAAGTACCACGCTACCGGTAAAAGCAGCATGAGATATAAGTCATATCTTTTCACGATTTGCCGGACCAGATTGCCCCGTTTGAGACGACTCCGGTGCACCGCTGCCCTCAAAGGGGCCTCCGTATTGTTCATGAGCATCTACTCCTTATCCAAAAAGGCTTACGCTTATTTCTGCATTTTGTCATAGGCTTCCTGATACAGCTTTTCCAGCTCATCGATCCTCATTTTCTGCAGCGTGGAGCGGAATTCATCCCATTTATCAAAGCTGAGCGTCCCGGCAATGAATTTCGTGCTTTGCTCTTCGTAATATTTATCAATGTCGGTACGCAGAATATTGACCTGCTGTGCCGTTTGCTCGTCAAACATCGGGGCAGCATAACGGACCTTCGGCATATAAGGATCCAGCTTCTCCTGCGCCTCCTGCACCTGCGGAGGATTGATGTAGGATGCGACCTTGTCGCTGATCAGATGCGGCGCTCCACCTCCGGCGTACGGGGTGATTTTCGGCTGAGTCTCCGCAGTGGAGTATTCTTCTTTATAGTAAGGAATGCCGTCCTTCAATTCATAATGCTCGCCTTCTCTTCCGAATCTGAGTAAGGTTGAACCTTCCTCGCTGTAAAAATAGTCGATCCAGCGCAGTGTAGCTTCCGGATGCTTGTTGACCGAAGTAATGGCAAAGGCTCCAAAGTCCCGTGCAATAGGCGCTCCCTGGCTTTGCAGCCGATCCCCGTGCGGACCTTCAAGGGGAGCGATTCCCGTATATTGATCCGCGATTTTCAAGAAAGGATTGTTCGTTTGGTCAAAAAAGAAGCCAGTCTTACCCGATGCCTGTTTGGCGAGATATTCTGCTTCTTTATGCGAAAACAGCGCAGGATCAAGCAGTTTTTCGGCATACAGCTTATTGAGGTACATCAGCATTTCTTTGTTGCGCTCACTGCCCATCCAGATTTCCACTTTGCCGTCAACCAAGTTAATGTTGTAGCCAAGCTGCTGGTCCAGGCCAAACGAGCCGCTCATCATATTTACAATCGGCAGTCCGAGCCCGGGCTGCCCGGCGCGGGCGGTCATCGGAATTTCGTCCTTCTGCCCGTTCCCGTTCGGGTCGCGGTCGCGGAAGGCCACCAGCACGTTATACAGATCGTCCGTCGTTTGCGGTTCTTGCAGATTCAGCTTTTTCAGCCATGCCTGATTGATCCATTTTTTATCTGTTCGGGCAGCGTCCAAAGTAACGACTGCAGGAAGAGCATAAATATGGCCTTCCGGAGTCGTGATTGCCGAGCGGATTTCGGGGTACTGATCCATTAGTTTTTTAAAGTTCGGCGCGTAGTCGTCGATCAGCTTTTCGAGCGGAATCAGTTGACCGGCCGTTCCGTAACGGATCGTCTCAAGCGGGGTAAGACCGGAGCGAAACAATGCATCGGGAAGCTCATTGGATGCGAACAACAGATTCTTTTTCTCCTGAAAACCGTCCGTCGGCGCCTCGATAAATTCCACCTGCACATTGCTCATTTTTTCATAGTCCTGAAACACCGGCATATCCTTAAACGGGCCGTTGACAGGGGCAATGCGTGAGAATATCTTAAGTTTAATCGGTTCCTGCACGATGGGATATCCGGTTTTGTTCACGACAGTCCCGGATTCCCCTTCAGGATTGGCTTCGTTATTCGTGGGGGCACCTGAATTGCACCCCGATAACACAAGGCCAAGCACGAGCATCGTCCAGATTGCACTTCTTCTCCACGGTTTACGCATACATTTTGCAACTCCTTTTAAACCAAAGTATTCAAAGATATATAGTGGGCATTAAGAGTTGCATTTAGCATAAAGTAACCTAGTGGAAATAGAAATGACATTTCGTTGTTATTCATTTGGCATTTCGTTGGGAAAGTAATTGACGGCGGTAATAGGTAGGAGAAATTCCATAGTAAGTGCAAAAAGCCCTTGAGAACGTATACAAGTCCGTGTATCCGAGAGAAAGTGATATTTCCGTAATCGATAACGACCTGCTTTGCAGCATTTCCACCGCACGCTCCATCCGCAGCTTTATCAAAAATTCTCGGGGACTCTTACCGGTACAACGCTTGAAACTGCTGGAAAAATGAGAGCGGTGCATACCGATAAACCGTGCGACATCCGAAACGGTGATGCCTTCGGCATAATGTGTTTCCATATACCGCAAACAAGCGTTTAACCAATCATTGTCGTTTGCAGCCTCGGGAAGCGGACGCGATAATAATTCAAAGATCCGGTACAGGATGATCTGCAGCTGCAAATCCCCGTCTTTCTCCCGGTTTTCGATCTGTTTCATGGAGGCCCTCAGCAATTCGGCCAGCTCGTTCGTGAGTTTGTTGCGTAAATACGGTTTACGCTCCGAAATTCCGATTCTTTTTACCAGCTGTTCTGCCTGCGATCCATGAAACGCCAACCAATGCATGCGAAGCGGAGCTCCGGGGTCATATTGCGATATCCAGTAACTGTGTTTCACATTCGGGAACAGGCAAAACATACTTCCTTCCTTTAAAGTTACCGTATCCCCCAAACTCGACAAAGTCACCTCGCCGCTGAGCACAAAATGAAAGGAAAAGCATTCTATCACTCTCGGTCCTACACTATAATTCTCTTTCGCCACATTATGCCCGGTTCGCAGCGGCCAAAGTCCGCCAAGCTTCTCAAACTCATTTGGGGCGTAATAAAAAATGTCCGCATATTCATGTCCGTAGTCCTTCATCTCCCTCACCCCCGCTAAAAAGATTTTAAATTTGATTATACTATTTCCCCTCTTGGTAACGTCAAGAAAAACAAAATGCCATCTATATATAACATTAGGACATTTTGAAAACACCACTCTTTCAATAATATGGTACTAGGAGGGGATCATGCTTGACGAAGAAACCTAACATTTTACTAATCACGAGCGATCAGCAGCATTGGAACACGATCGGAGCATTTCAGCCTGAAATCTCCACGCCGAATTTGGACCGTCTGGCTCAGCAAGGAACCATGTTCGGCCGGGCCTATTGCCCGAATCCGACCTGCACGCCCAGCAGGTCCTCCATCATTACGGGGATGTATCCGAGCCAGCACGGCGCCTGGACACTGGGTACGAAACTGCTTGAGGACCGCCATACCGTAGGGGAGGATTTCAGCCAGGCAGGCTACCGGACCTCGCTGATCGGCAAAGCGCATTTTCAGCCTTTGACATCGACACCTGAACACGAATCGAAGGAAGCTTATCCGCTGCTGCAGGACCTGGATTATTGGCGGAGCTTCCACGGTCCGTTCTACGGGTTTGACCATGTCGAGCTGGCACGGAACCATACGAATGAAGCCCATGTCGGCCAGCATTACGCTTTGTGGCTGGAAGAGCGGGGCTGCGCCAATTGGCGGGATTATTTCCTGCCGCCAACGGGAACGATGGACCCTGCACAGACGTATAAGTGGCCGATACCGGAAAAATATCATTACAACACGTGGATTGCGGAGCGGACGAATGCCCGTCTGGAGCAGCATAAGCAATCGGGTGATCCTTTCTTCCTATGGGCCAGCTTCTTCGACCCGCATCCGGAATATTTGGCGCCTGAGCCCTGGGATACGATGTATGACCCGGAGAAGCTGACCATTCCTTCCCTTGTGCCTGGAGAGCATGACCGCAACCCGCCGCATTTCCGCTTGACACAGGAGGAAAACCCGGACTTTTCCGCTCTAATGGAGACAGGCTTCGGCATTCACGGCTACCGTTCCCATCATTATTATGAGTACGGGGCAAAAGCGCGGCTGACGGAATACGACAAAAAGAAGCTGGTCGCCGTGTATTACGGCATGATCAGCCTGATGGACAAATATATCGGCAAAATTCTCGATAAATTGGACGAACTGGGATTGGCGGAGAATACCCTCGTCGTGTTCACGACGGATCACGGCCATTTCTTCGGCCAGCATGGCCTGCAGGCCAAAGGAGGCTTCCATTACGAAGACCTCATCAAGCTTCCGTTTATCGTCAGATACCCGGGCCATGTCCCCGCCGGCCGGCGTTCGGATGCGATTCAATCCTTGGTTGATCTAGCGCCCACCTTCCTGTCCTTCTGCGGTCTGCCAATTCCCCCGTCCATGACCGGGATCGACCAAAAGGAGGTGTGGCTCGGCAGAAAGGAACAAGTGCGGGAGCATGCCATTTGCGAATTCCGGCACGAACCGACCACCATTCATCAAAAAACCTATGTCGACACGCGTTACAAAATCACGGTTTATTACAATCAAACCTACGGAGAAATCTTCGATCTGCAGGAGGACCCGGGAGAGCTGCATAACTTGTGGGACGAACCCGGCTGCGAGCAGCTCAAGACGGAGCTGCTGCTCAAATATGCATGGGCCGAGCTTGGCAAAGAACCGCTGCCCATGCCGCGAATCCATCATGCATAGGCATTGGAGGTCCGGGATGAACCCGACCGTTAAAGGACAGCCAGCCCCGGCTTGATTGTATGTTACGGAGAGCAAAAAAAAGAGGCCTCAGCCATCTAGAATACGGTTGAGACCTCTTATTTTACATCATTATTGAGGAATTTCGATCGGGAAGAATGCGCCCATGATCATGGCACCGATAATCGCTCCGCCGGCAATCGGCTTTTTGAAGGCGTAAAATATGGCCGCTCCGATGGTTGCTCCGATGCCGACAGGAATGGAAGCCATGGCGGCAGAGATAATAATCAGCGGCCCGAGATAACGTCCGGCCGCATTGCCCGCTCCCATCATAATATCCGCACCGAAAGTGGAGTTGGAGGCGTTGATGGTAAATTTGCGGATCATAATGATGATAAATCCGACCAGGAATCCCAGCACCGCTCCGGTCAGCAGCGCAAGCGGGAAGGAGGTCAGCGGCGCGGTCAGCCCGGCGCTCAGCAGCAGCGCAGGAACGCCGATGCCAAGACCTGTCTGCAGCGCCCCGCCGATATCAAGAATGCCGACGAGCGGACCTTCCAGAATACGTGCGAACAGGAAGCTTGCCCCGAAGGCGGCGGCAGCGCCATAGCTCCCGCCCTTGATCCCTGCTTCCAGCATGGCCACAATGGCAATATCATTAAAAGCCCCTACATGATATACATAGTACAAGTGCGTTCCGGCGAAAATGCCTGAAGCCAGCAGCGCGACGAACAACGTAAACGCCCATTCCGAATACCAGAATCCAGTTTGCAGTTTTGTATTTTCCATCATTAACCCACCTCAGATCCAAAAAGTGCGTGCAGATCAATAAGCCACTGCGGAATTGTCATATGCATGCTCTCGATCAGCTTCGCGTCAAAGCCGCGGAAGAAGCCACTGAACAGGAAGAGCAGCACAACCGCTACAACGAGTGTTTTGGTAATACGGTTCCAGCCGCTGTCGTCAACGCCTTTGCCGATCAGGATGCCAAGCACAATGCCCGGCACGGCATTGCCCATCACGAGGTGTGACAAACCTCCGAGCACCGTCGCCCACACTCCCGTACGCTTGCCCGCATCCATCGCCGCCGTCCAGAAGACGATCGGCATGATCGGGTTGATCAGCCAGTTCGCCGCCGGCACCAGCACCTGGGTAGCGACAGCCTGCAGTGAAGCCGGAATGGCGGCTGCGGTAGAATTCAGCACCGTGACGACAACCGCGCCGACTACGGCACCCGTCCATGCCATTTTACGCGGATCATGAAGCGTTTCTTCCACGTTTTTATTTTTGAACAAGAGAGTAGCGGCCGCCCAGTTCGGAATAATGCGATGATCCACATCCTGGGTCAGACCGCCGGCCCCAACGACGGAGGCCCAGGCATTAAACAGGAAGCCGAGACCAAATGAGAAGTGAGCCACCGGGTCCCCCTGGCAGGCATTCAATTCACCGAAGGTACGAAACGCCCCCATGCCCTGCACTTTCGGAGCGTGGAACATTCTGGCGGCGCCCGCCCCCACGCCAAAGCCGACAAACAGGCCGATCACGATTGATTTTAAAATGATTTCCAACGTCTCCATAGCTTCCCCCTTAATTCAGCAAGCGCCTATCGCATGCGCATGACATGCTGGATTGCAGTCTGTTTTTCTTCATGGACCTCGTATTCGATTTTGGACAAATCCATATATCTGAGCATCACAGTAATAGTTGCCTTGATTTCATAGCGGGTCCGTGTGCGTGGAAACAGAATGCCCAGGAACTTCTCTGTACGCACCGTCCTGACGGCGGACAAAACCTCCATGTTGCGCGGTTCAATCTGCAGCATCATGTCCGCTTCATTACGGGTCACCTGCTTTTTCATTTCATTTAAAATGTGCTGAAAAGCGGCGCGCTCGCTCTCTCCTGTTCCCGTCAGAGTCAACGTTACTTCCTTCTCCAGGTACATGGCTTACCTCCCGTGCGTCTGAATATAAGCTTCCGTAAGTCTGCGCCCCAGCTCCTCGGTATCCATGAAACCAAAGCCGATCACCTTCTTGCCGCTTCGGATGGCCGTTACCCCTGCATCAACAGAACGAAGGCCAAATTCCATCGGATATTTGTATTTGGTGTTGGCAGTCACCGCACCCGCGCCGCCGCTGCCGCAGAAGGAAATGCCGAAATCGGCCTGCTCCTCATGCATGACATCGCCAAGCTTCATGTCAGCACCGATGCCAGGGATTACGATAGCGATTCCTCCAGCCGCCTCCACTCCTTTGGCAACGTTTTGCCCTTTGCCCAGACGGTCGCCAATTACTACTTTCACCTTTTCACTCATTTCAGTTTCCTCCCATATTTGCCTTTACGGCTTCAAAATGAACTGCAAGATAAAAAATTTCCGCCGTATCCGGCTCCTGCGACTCCGCTCCGGGAACCAGCTTCAACAACTTACGGCTTAAACGCTCGTACTCCGGGCTGATTTCCGTCAGCATTTCGTCCGGAATTTCCGGCAGGCGTTCTCCCTGGTCAAGCCGTTTCAAATAGGCAAGCAGGTGGATGCCAATCACGACAGCCTTGTCGTGGCCGATTTTCAGTCCCGCTTCGGGAGCGTACTCCTGAAGCCGGGGCAGCCAATCTTCCAATTTGCTTTGCGCTTCCTGGTCTGCAGTCGCTTTCTCTGTAATGTCCCTCAGGACGCTGCTGGTAATAAACATGTTAGACATCTCCGATATTTTTAGATTAAAGAGGCCCAATCTAGAAATCGGTGTTTGACCCATGGGCTTGCCTCGAATGAATAATCTAATCCGGTACATTTCTTTGCTAACGGTTGTCAGAGCGCTTATTCGGCCGAGAAAAGGAAGATTTCTTTTCTAACAGTTGTATGTGCGCTTATTTAGGGGAAACAGCCCCTTCACCTACAAAAAAATGAAAATAAGCTCACCTGCAACCGTTAAATCTTGTAACTCCCGATTTTTACTTAAATAGCGTCGCTCATAACCGTTAGAATTTTGCGCTTTTATACGCACTCGCACCTATTCACCAATCAAGCACCGATTTCGGTTTTGAACCATTAAAAAGTGTGCACATCTCTTTAATATTTGCGGGACTCAGTCCTCCGACGGCTGCTCCAGATATTTGAGGATTGCCTGCAGCTCCGCCTCCGAGACCTTTAATCCTCTTTGCTCAAGAATTCTCAGCAGGCGTTCACGGCCTGTCTGAGGGGGCGCCACCGCAAGAATGGCAGTTTGATCCTCGTACTGGGTGTGCAGAGCGATTCTCTGCATCATGAAGATCAGATGCATCTTCAGCCCTTCCAGCCGGTCGGGTGTCAGGTGGCTGCCCAGCTCATCGGCAATTTGCCGGCCCAGCTCAAAACCCCTGAACACCAGTTCCTGAAACCAGGACTGCATCACTTCCGGGTCTTCTACCTTCCCCGTGGTAGGCGGCAGCGGGTTGCCGGAAGCCTGCGGCGCATCAGCCTTTGCGGGAGCGATGGCGGCGACCTTCTCCTGAATCGCCGCAAAGTCCCGCTTCCCGGGGATGGGGCTGACGACAACGGACGGTATCGGTACATCAACGGGAAACACGCTGACCACCAGATCATATTCGCTTTCCAGCAGCGTTTTGTTCAGCTCCATCACCGAACAGCTGCCGTCGATCCTGAGATTCGGGATTTGCTTCTCGATCACGGCCTTCAGCAGCCTGCTCGTCCCCTTGCCCGTACCGCATACAACAAGTCCGCGAATGCTCCGCTGCTCATTCAACCGCTCATAGGCGAGCTGGAAATAAACAACGATATAACCGATATCCGAATCTGTCAGGTAAATGCGGTAAGGACCGTACACCTCTATGCTCGCGCTCTTCACAGCATCGAACATGCCGCGATAGACGCTGATAATATCCTGAAGCATGGGATTGGGCTCAACGATACCGTAGCTGTATTGGGTCAGCTTGCGTGAGGTATGGTCGAGCAGATGGCTGAACAGGTCCGGGTCCCTCGCCAAAGCCGGATCAACAATGCGGCTGACCGCTTCGATTAACCGTCTGGTAATGACCAGTGCATCCGGAAGCAGCGGCTCCCGTCCTGCCCTTGAATCGACAGATACCGGAATTCTGCTGATTGCCTGCAGACAGATGAACCAGACATCCTGATCGGCAATTTCTTTGCCCGATGTTTGGAAAAATCCGGTCAGAACCCGCTTGAAAATACCGAATATCTCTGCTTCATCCCCTGGCATCCTGTTATACTCCCGGGGAGCTTCGCCGGTGCCGCCGGAGGATATGACGATACACAACCTGATAAATATCCCGATGATGGCCTGGTCGGACAGGAGCACTCCGATGCTGCCCTCCGTCTCCTTCACCAAATCTCCAACCGCCGCAAACACTGCGTTAAGGTCGCCTGCCGGCTGCAAAAACTGCTCCAGAATGGGGGCGAAATGAATGCGCGGTTTCTGTCCCGATGCTGCGCCCTGCACAATTTGCAGCATATCGCTGCCATCAAGCAGACGGTAAACGAGCTGCTCCAGCATCCGTCTTTTCTGTACGCCTGAACCGTTAATTTTCACCCCTTTGCGTGATCTTTCCAGCTGCAGATGCCATTCCTGCAGCAGCAGTTCCACTTGAGCCAGATCGGATAGAGCCGTATTGCGGGTGATGCCCAAATGGGAAGCGATCCGTCCAATCGTGGTCTCTTCAACACGCAGCAGCAGCTCCATGGTCACATATTGGATTCTCTCCTGCTGACTCAGTACGGTGTGATCCTTATCCGCATCCATTTTGCGCAGCAGATGGTCCCGTTCCTCTTCCGGACATTCAATCCAGATGCCTGTGCTGGGCTTGGACTTGATCTCGACTCCTTCACCGGTAAGCCACATTCGGATGCTTTCGATGTCATATTTGATCGTACGCTCACTGACGCCAAATTCAGTGGCACAATCCTTGATTCGTACCGGATTCGGGGTATACAGTATTTTTTTCAGCAGTGCACGGGTCCGGGTCACCATGGTCATTTCCCAACACCTCCTGTTTATCCGCAAGCCAGTGCAGCCGCTTTCTCTTACTCGAGATCGGATTCCAGCAGTTCCCCGAGTTCCTTTAGCGCTTCCTCCTCCTGGTCTCCCGCTGTGATTAGAAGAATCTGGTCGCCGTATTTCATTTCAAGAGAAAGCACGCCGATAATGCTCTTCGCATTGACCTCCTTGGAGCCCTTGACGATCTTTACATCGCATGGATACTGCAGCGCTTTTTTGGTAACCGCTCCGGCCGGCCTTGAATGGATGCCAAGCGGATTTTGAATAGTCAGCTCTTTTTGCATGTCATAATCTCCTTGAATTTTGTAAATGGTCAGTCCCGCTTGATGTGATATATGTCACATTTAGTAACATTCACAAAAATGTAAGCGATTTATTTCGGACCACCGTGTTTTAAAAGCAATTTCATTTTGAAAATAAGTTAATTAAATTAACATCACATTAACGGTTTTAGCCCGATCTGACTAGATCAAATTTCTTTCACCAGCAATGGTGCAGTTATTTACACACAGTTAATGGAAGCTCCTCACAATTGGTCAAACAAAGTCAAAATCAAAGAAAGTCAAATTTGGTGCTCTATAATGAGCTCTTTTCAGGAAAAACGGCGATATTTACATAATTACAGCTTTTGCTGCACAAACTGTTGAAGCATATAATAAAAGCGTAAGTAAAATAATCACTATACAGGAGGACTGAGACGTATGTTTGATCTGGTTCCGTTCCGCAAACGCAGTGAAGAACTGTTCGATCAGATGACGAAGTCGCTCAGCGATGCGATGGACGACAGCGTGTTCTCTTCGTTTAATGGTGCTACCCAGCCGTTCCGTATCGATATAAGAGAAATGAATGATAAGTACGTTGTCGAGGCCGAGCTTCCCGGTGTAGCCAGAGAGGATATCGATATTGATGTTGACCAGAACTATTTGACCATCCGTGCTAAACGCAATGAACTCAAGGAGCAAAAAGACGACAACAACCGAATCATCCGCAGAGAACGCCGGACAGGTGAATTCGTTCGCCGCTTTTATGTGGAAAACATCGTCGATGATGCCATTAGAGCCACGCTGCAGGACGGCATCCTCAAGCTGGAGGTCCCAAAACGGGTGCCTAGCACGTCGCAGCGCAAACGTATTAATGTTGAATAAACCGGCTACAGGCGCTTGGCCCATTCTGTTGGGCCGGGCGTTTTTTTGTGTTGAAGCACCGCCAGGATATCAAATAGGCGGGCACTTCAGAGCGATCTTCACAGGCATGTCTCAACTCAACCTACTCAACCCGCTTGGGTGGCGGGTGTACCGCTGTGAACGCTGAGCGATTTGCTCCCACACCATCGAGCAACCGAATCTGCGGCCGCGAACGTCTCGGCAATGTATTGCTCCGGATCACTCTGTCTTGCATTACAGCAGTTCAGCTGCAGTAACGACCAAGTATTTCGGTCTCTTTCCCTATCTAAACAGAAAGCCCATATTTCGTCGCAGTGAAAAAACGAAACACGGGCTGATTTACGGTTATCGTTCAAGTTCCTTACCAGATTTCCTTTTCTTTTTCAAGTAATCAGTTTATTTAAAGAGGTCGGTGTCCCTTTAAAAGAAATCAATTGACTATAAGGCTACAAAGAGGCACTGATCGAGAATCCCCCGATCAGTGCCTCTTTGCCTTTTGGATCTCCTTATTGGGACAGAGCAAGAGGTGTAGCTTTGGAAAAGCAAAATTTAGGTTGCCCACAGATCAAACATTCTTGTTGCAAACCAGGTCAAGCCAACTGCCATATAGGCCGCTTTGAAAGTGATAAATCCTTGATCGGGTTTCAGGCGAGTATCTCCATTCATGAAGGATCGCTGAAAGCTCAGTTGCTGGCATGGTTCGATGAATGTGCCGAGCAAATGACGGAGCCGGGATCGCGCTTGTCCTTTTTTGAAGCTCTGACTGAATTCCCTAACCCCAACGATCGGGCCCATCGGCTTTCGGTCGAGCACGAGCGAGCATTACTCATCTGTTTTTTCTTTTAAGTCAGCAGGCCGGGGCGCGCGACCCAGAGGAGTTAGCCGATCAATTGCTTTTGGCCTGCAACGGGGCGCTGACTACCGCCCTCATATACGGTCCTGAAGGACCTGCGACACAACTCAAGAAAATCGCCGCTCATCTCATCGATACCAAGAAATCAGGGAGAGGCGTTTCTAGAACGCTCGATCAGCCTTTCTGGTAATGCAATCCCAGTACGCCGTTTTGGTACGTTTTGCTCTTGACCAACTTCAAAGGCTGTTGCGCATTGGCGAGTGCAAACAGCTTGTCTCCCTCGGCGGCGATCACGGGATGAACCAACACCCACAATTCATCGAACAGTCGATGTTGGATGCATCGTTGCCACGTTTTCACACCGCTCTCCACGGAGATTTTCCCGAACTTGTTCTTTAACTTCTCCATTTCACGAACGAACGAATCGTCATCGGTAACGGTGACCGGCTCCGAATTGCGCCAAGTGAGATCGTTTTCCGATCGGGTGAATACAAATTTGCGGTGATCGTTCAGGCTCTTGGCTACTGCACGTTCAATGGGGGAATCGGAGGAACTTTCCGCATTTGGCCAATACTGCGCCAGCCCTTCATACGTATTGCCTCCGACCACAAGCGCATCCACCGTTTTGTAGTACTTCAAGTAGTCTTCCAAAATTTCGTCGCTTAATAACATCCAGCGATCTTCTTGCGAGACGACGCCGTCCAACGACATTTGCATGGTGATGATGATTTCGCCCATTCGATAGAGTCCTCCTTGAAATGGCCTTTGCTACGAGCCTGCGTAAGCGTGTTTTAAGGTTTCAATATCGATCTTTGTCATGCCGTCGATGGCGTCCATCACCCGCAGCGCTTTTTCGGGATCGGGGTCATTTACCATCTCCCACGAAATGGTGGGATTGATTTGCCAATACACACCGTATCGATCCCGCAACCAGCCGCATCGTTCCTTGACACCGCCAGCAGATAGTTTTTCCCACAACTCGTCGATTTCTTCCTGCGTTTCGCAATTGACGTACAGCGATATCCCGTCGCTGAACGTAAAGGACGGTCCTCCGTTGACGGCGATCATCTCCTGCCCGTCCAGATGAAATCTTACGGTCCGAACGGCACCTGCCATCGCTCCTACGTTGTCGGTATAGTACGTCTTGTTAAGAATCGCGGAGTTTTTGAAAATGGAGACGTAGAACTTCGCCGCTTCCTCGGCCTGGTCGTTGAAGACCAGATGAGGGGTGATCCTGGGCATGGAAATCCCCACGAACTACCCACCTCCTTTCACTATGATCATGATAGTTATCATAGCAAAACTCACTATCATAATCAAACTGAAAGTGAAATTATAGTCCCAACTTGCTTACGACACTATCCGGGCCGAGGAAAAACGAGCTTCCGGCCTGAATGGCCTCGCGCCATAAGCGAACGACTATCTGCTTGTCGAACTCGAGCGATTTGAACCAAACATCCGGCGCGTCTGGATCCGGACTGTGTCTGGAGCCATACACTGCGATTTCGTACAAAATCGGAATGACGTCGAGGCCGTTTTCGGTGAGCGAATAAATAATTTTTCGTTTGTCGGTCTCGCTTGGCCTTTTACGGATAATCCCCTTCCTTTCCAAATGAGCGAGCCGATCCGCCAGAACGCTAGGTCCAATGCGCTCCTCCGACTCCAAAAATTCGCCAAACGTTTGCTTGCCTAGGGCCGCCATGTCACGCACGATGAGCATGGACCAGGTATCGCCGAAAATTTCCACGGTAAAATTGATCGGGCAACGGGATTTGTTTTCTTCTCGTTTCATGACTGCATTGTATCACAAATATAGTTTGATCATCAAAGTGAAATATGCCATATCGCTTTCATTATCACAGTAAATAAAAAGATCGCACGGCACTACTACTGTGTACGACCAAAGGAGTTTACGGTTTGCGGCAAGATGATGATGGGTACCGAATCGATTGAAGTGCTGATATCCTGGCTTCTACTCCAACTACACGAAAAATAATTATTGATCAGATTGCTGTGCTTCCAAGCTTATGATAGCTTAATGGGACTGAATATCGAGTTTCATGGTCCATGAAGTTCCGGAAAGGCCCCAATAGACAAATCCTAGTTTCTGATATAACTTCACGGCGGAAGAATTTTGGGGGTCAACGCTCAAGGAAAGTGATTTGTATCCATCGCTCTCTGCTTGCTTGACGATTTCATGCATTAAGATTCGTCCGATACCGCTTCCTCGATATTCTGAATGTACTGCGATGCCTAGCTCCGGTGTATCGCTATCGACGAACCCGTAACCCATATTCGTTTCGTCGAACAATCTATACCATACCGCCCCAGCAAGATGATCATCCTTCAGAGCAACTAATGCCCGGTCTCCTTTTCGCCCCCAACCTTCATGATATTTCTTAAGATGTGGAGCATTAAGAAGCTCGTGCTTAGCCGGCTTCGCCTGCAAGATGTGAATAGACTCGTAGTGCATATCCATAAAAAAATCAAACTCATGAGGTTCTAGTGGTTTAACCGTAATCATTTAAAATCACCCCAGCTTTGTAAGTTATAAATATCAATTTTACCATAGGCTATTCAAATACGGTCCAGCAGGCTTGATCGGCATTTTCCAACAAAACATAGGAACAGCCGAGATACATGAGTAGTACCAACAAAGCAATATAATAAAGGTTCTCGAAAACAAACTTTTTGGTAAGGGCATATGTAAGTGACTCGCTAAAATGGCAGTTGGCACGTTTAAAATGGTAAAAATATGGGCTCTTATTAGTCTCCAGCGTACCATTGGAAAGCTACGGTTTCCGTTTGATAAAAAAATAGGTAAAATAGGAAGGTGTATATATGCTTTTACAAGCAAAATGAGCAGAGATGAAGAAAGGAAATCCATCGACATGATTATTAAGCCAAGAACACGCGGTTTTATTTGTACAACGGCACATCCGACAGGCTGTGCGCAGCAGGTGCAGAACCAGATCAATTATGTGAAAAATCAGCCGCCCGTTAAAGGGCCGCGCAATGTGCTGGTAATCGGGGCATCCACGGGTTACGGCCTCTCCTCGCGCATCGTAGCCGCCTTTGGTGCAGGAGCCAACACAATCGGTGTGTACCGGAACGGCGAATCCGTCAAAGGACGCACCGCATCGGCAGGCTGGTACAATTCCGCAGCCTTCGAAAAAGCCGCCCAGGAAGCCGGACTGCACTCCATCAGCGTAACGGGCGACGCCTTTTCCGAGGAAACAAAGCAGAAAACGATCGATACGATTCGGGGCGAGCTGGGACAAGTTGACCTGGTAATCTACAGCGTTGCTTCTGCCCGCCGCACCGATCCGCAGACCGGGGAAGCGAAGAACTCCGTTCTGAAGCCAATCGGCAAGCCATATTCCAACAAAACGGTGAATTTCCACAACGGCGAAGTCAGTGAAGTAACCATTGAGCCTGCCACCGAAGAGGAAATTGCCAACACGGTCGCCGTCATGGGCGGAGAAGACTGGCAGATGTGGATCAACCGCCTGCAGGAGGCAGGCGTGCTTGCTCCGAATGCGATCACCATCGCCTATTCTTACATAGGCTCGGAAATTACGCAGGCCATTTACCGGGAAGGCTCCATCGGACGGGCCAAGGATCACCTGGAGGCAACTGCCCGTCAGCTGAACGAGCAGCTTGCCGCTGGAGGAGGCCGGGCATACGTCACAGTCAGCAAAGCGCTGGTGACTCAGTCCAGCTCCGCAATTCCGGTTGTGCCCCTGTATGTTTCCGCTTTGTACAAGGTTATGAAGGAAAAAGGGCTGCACGAAGGTACGATTGAGCAGATGTACCGCCTGTTCGAGCTCCTGTTTAACCAAAGCGAGACCCCTGTCGACGCTGAAGGACGCATCCGCATCGATGACTGGGAGCTGCGTGCGGACGTTCAGGAAGAGGTGGCCAAGCTGTGGTCTGAGGTGACAACGGACAATATTTACGAGCTGACCGATCTTGAGGGCTACCGCCGCGAATTTTTCCAGCTGTTCGGCTTTGAGACCGAAGGTGTGGATTATGAAGCGGATGTGGATCCGGAGGTAGAGGTTCCGGGAGTAAGGTAGGCTTCAGGTTGTTGTAGAGGGTCTGAGGCGCTCCGAGAACGAAGCATTCCTCCAATCGCTCTTGCCCCCAAATTTCCTGATTATGATTTTCTTGCAGCCAAAAAAAAGCAGCGGAAACCAATTTCCGGCTGCTTTTTTACTCACCAATAGAACTATTTTAACGGAACCTGCTCGGACAAGCGCTGGAATGTCTGCAGATGCGGCTTCATTTGTGGAAGAATGCTTTGCAGATAGCTGAGAGCGGCTTCGTTTTTCTCTTGTGCGGCTGCACTGTCCTCCGGAATGATCGAGTATTTTTTCACCACTTTGCCCTTGGTGTAATCAATTGTCAGAAAGCTGCCTTTCTCCCAGGCTTGGACCAGATTATCATTGGAGCCGTACATTTGCACGGACATGGAGCTGTCCTTGTAGTTATAGCTGAAATCCGGGTCCGCCACGGCGTGGATGACTGTATATCCTGCACTCAGCTGATCCTTGGCAAAGGTGCCTGTCTGGATCAGATGGTAGACAACCTCATCCGTCTGCTGATCCACCCGTTTCTCCGTCAGCTGTCCTTCGCCCGATTTACGGTCATTTTTCCAGCTCCCGCTGTAGACCATTTTGCACCATTGTCCGTCTTTCTCATACAGGCTTACATATTTCCCGCTGCCCGAGCGCTGGCCTGCCACCCAATCACCGGAGTAAGACTTGTCATTCGACCATTTCATGGTACCTTTCCCATGCGGCCTGCCGTCCTTGACCTCCCCGTAATACACGGCATTCCCCAGCTCAAGTGTTTGCTTTTGTGCAGCAGCTTCCGCGGCCTTGGCCGGCTGTGCAGGCAGCACCGCTGCAACCAAGGACAAACCAAGCGTGAGTCCCCATACGATCAATAAGCTCTTCTTCATGTTAGCATCCCCTTTATGTTAGGAAAACGAAATGTTGGCATGTTCCTTTCCTTGCAAGAGGTTAGACTCCTTTAGGGTCCAAAAAGTTCCACCTTAGTACGAAAAATAAGCCTTTCGAACGAATGGAGAGCAGGAATGATATAATGTCCCTTAATACCACACGATGAAAGCGTGATCTATTTGCGAGTTGACTATTATAACCGTGCCCGGCCCATGCATGAGCCGGACAGTCTGCACCTGATTTTTTGGGGCAGGGAGTCCTGCGCTCCCAAGCATTTCTTCGGCCCCGGCATGCGCCAATTTTATAAGGTTCATTTTGTACATTCCGGACAGGGTATTGTACAGACAGAAGGCAGGACGTTTGAGGTTTACCCGGGCCAGGGATTTTTGTCCTACCCGGATACGATGTTCTACTATGAGGCGGATGCGGGGAATCCATGGACCTATTCCTGGATTGCCTTCCAGGGCAAGCAGGCAGAGGAAATTCTGTCGAGAACCGCACTCAACAAGGAGCAGCCTGTTTTTCCGATGGATGTCATGCTGATGCCCAAGCTGTATGACACGCTCGTTCAGCTGCAGCAGCAGTCTTCTTCCGGGGATTTGCGCACCCAGATGGCTTTGCTCGATTTTTTGTCCACCTTGATTGAGATCTTCCCGGCATTCCCGGCTGAACGGGTGCAGCCGCGAACGCAAACAGATTACATTCAGCGCAGCCTGGAATTTCTCCATGCCCACTACAATGAACAGATTTCGATAGAACAGCTTGCCTCCATGCTGGGACTGGACCGGAAGTATGTGTCTGCCCTGTTTAAAAAGGAGCTCGGCCTGCCTCCCCGACAGTACCTGCTTCAATACCGGATGAATCGTGCATGCGAAATGCTTAGAGAAGGGCGCTACACCGTCGGTGAAGTAGCCCATTCGGTGGGATATCAGGACATCCCGTTGTTCTCCAAAATGTTCAAAAAAACGATGGGCATATCACCCAAGAGCTATAAGGAAAACGTCTATCGACGTAATTCAAAGAAGCCAGACTCCGTTTAGCGGCAGTTTTTCTTGCGATTACTGAATTGCTCAGCTCCGCTATGAACTTATAACTCAACTTTCGCAGAGCACAAATTCAATTAAACCTCTGTAGTTGCTGGGTTCTGAAGAATTCGAACCCCTCCTTACAAGTTTGCCAGTTTCATACTGCGAAAGTTAAGTGAACTCAATTTATGGACTCCACCTAATCATCCGTGCTTCAAGCCGACCGTCGACCGTGGCAAGGCATGTGAACTCGCTGTCCGGAAGCTTTGCACCATTATCCCATTGGATCAGGTAAAGAAAAACAGAAAACCGGGAACCGAAAATATACTTTAGGCACGTTAAAGAAAATAACGGATCAAGTGAGGCACGAAAATGCCTGTTGTTACGCTATTCAAGACCATCGAATGGGTCTATTATTTTTTTGATCGTGCCTTATGGGCAAGCAGATCGATTCGAGATTACGAGGCGATCTTAGGAGAAAGCAGAGCGTTTAGGTGATGTGAAACCGACCGAGAGAGAAGGAGGGGGAGCGGAGAAAAGCCCTGAAAAAATAAAATATCCTGGTCCTCGTTGCCGCTTGAACCTGAATTTTTCCGATGTCCTCATTCATCCTAACCCACACCGTTCAAGCCACGCCCATCATACTCGCTTTTCCTCGTTCAAACCCTGTGATCAGGACGCAGCTGCAAGAGGCTGAAATGGTTGGCGCGCGATCAGTCGGCGGTAAAGGATCGCCGGAATCGCCACGACCATGGACAGCAACTTCTGCCACATCGGTTCTTCCGCTCCGGGCCGGCGCAGTCGGCGGCGTATGGTGTACTCGTTGAGGTACGCCTGCAGATGTTTGGTGCCCAAGGCAATATATGTACGCTTCAGCGATGTCCACGCCTCACTCACGACTTTCCGCAAGGGTCTGTACAGCCGAAAGGCTTGAGGGAACGACTGTACCGCCGATGCACGGACATCTACCTGTTCGTTGATGAACGCAGCGAGTTCGAGTCGATTCGCTCCGTTCCCATCTCCCCTCATCTGCGGGACCAGACGGATTTTGACCCGCTCCGGCTCGCCCGATTCCGTAACCGTGCATCCCGCTACGACCGCCGAAGCATACGGTTGAGGAAACTGTGGCCGGGCCGGATTACGCCCATACAGGTCGCTGTTCACCTTCACGACTCCGCAGAGCAGCTCCCGGGCATCGAACTCCCCGATGGCATGGCGGATGCGGTGCAGCATCGTCCAGGCGGTCTTGTAGGTGACCTGGATCACCTGGCTCAGCCGCATCGCCGAGATGCCGTCGGGCAGCAGGAACAACTCCAGCGCCTGGAACCACTTGGTCAGGGGGAGATGGGTTCGTTCAAAAATCGTGCCGACCAAAGCCGACGTTTGATGCGCACACCTGGCGCACTCGAACAAGGGAATGCGCCGGGAAGTCAGACGACTGCAGCGGGTGTGAGCGCAACGCGGGCAGACGAAGCCGTTCGGCCACTTCATCGCGATCAATGCCTCCATGCAGTCCTGCTCGTTGTGATAACGACTGCTAAAGGATTGAAGTTCTGTTTCCGTTTGGACTTCCATGTCTGCTCGCCCCCGAATCAATAAAATACGAACACATGTTCCTTTTATTATTATACCAAACACATGTTCCTGTTTCAAGCCGAACATCCCACTTGAGCGGCCTCTTTTTTTCGTATCTCTTTTCTCTTTATTCTTCCCCTAGGCTCACTTCAACCCCCGCATTCTGAGCAAACGGGATAATCATGCAAAGCTGTATGAAGAGGCATCAGGCAACGGACATCAGACACCAGACACCAGACACCAAACACCAGACACCAGATACCAAACACCAAACACCAAACACCAGACACCAGACACCAGATACCAGATACCAAACGCCAAACGCCATACCCTATAAGCACCCGTCTCACTCTGGATACTAGACTCTGAGCGGGGCGAATCCCCTTCTTCCAAGAAAGCTAGAAAAAAGATGTCTGCTGATTCAGCGTCAACCCCGGCTGTGGATCCCCGTTATGCCCAGTTACATCAAGGCCTGTTTGCCAATTTCATGCTGTGAAAGTTGAGTTATAAATTCTGTCATCGACAAAAATACGACAAAATGACAATTTTATCAGCCATGCTGCCATGGGAGCGCAGCGCGTAGTAGACTATAATGATCCTATCTTTCATAGGGAGGAACGTTGACGATGATATATTCCGCACTTGCTTCCAGATATGACACCATGAAATATAACCGCTGCGGCCGCAGCGGTCTGAAGTTGCCTGCCATCTCGCTTGGACTCTGGCATAATTTCGGCGGTATCGATAATTACGAAAATGGCCGTATGATGGTTAGAAGGGCTTTCGATCTGGGCATTACCCACTTTGATCTTGCCAATAACTACGGCCCTCCTCCAGGCTCGGCGGAGGAAAGCTTCGGCCGGATTCTGAAGAGTGATTTCAGTCCTTACCGGGATGAAATGATTATTTCCACCAAGGCCGGATATCATATGTGGCAGGGACCTTATGGCGATTGGGGCTCGAAGAAATACCTCGTTTCCAGCCTGGATCAAAGTCTGAAACGGATGGGACTGGAATATGTAGATATCTTCTATCATCACCGTCCAGACCCCGATACGCCGCTGGAAGAGACGATGGCCGCTTTGGACCTTATTGTTCGACAAGGGAAAGCGTTATACGTGGGCATTTCCAACTATAAGCCACGGGAAACGAAAGAGGCTGCGGCCATTCTCCGCGAATTGGGAACTCCCTGCCTGATCCACCAGCCCAACTACTCCATGATGTCACGCTGGATTGAAGACGGGCTGCAGGATGTGCTGGAGGAAGAAGGAATCGGCTCCATCGTCTTCTCTCCACTTGAAAAAGGCCTGCTGACAGACCGTTATTTGAACGGGATCGCCCCGGATTCGCGTGCGGCCGGACCGAGTGTCTTCCTGCGCAAGGAGGATATCAGCGAAGAGCGCATTGCTAAAATCCGCAAGCTGAATGACCTTGCTGCCGCAAGGGGGCAGAAGCTGTCGCAGATGGCCCTGGCCTGGGTGCTGCGCGGGGGCCGAGTCACTTCCGCCCTGATCGGCGCCAGCAAGGTTTCACAGATTGAAGATGCTGTCGGCGCACTGAACAATCTTGAGTTTACGGAGCAGGAATTAAGAAGTATTGACGATATCATTCTGTGATGTAGTAGTTATATAACACCTGCGTGCCTTTATCTTCATAACCGAGCGCGGATAACCGCTCGTAAATGGAATGTGCCAGGGCCAGTCCGGGCGTGTCCAGCTTCATTTCTTTGGCAGACTCCAGGGCGATGCCCATATCCTTGATAAAATGCTTCACATAGAAGCCTGGTTCAAAATCTCCGGCGATCATGCGCGGACCGAGATTGCTGAGCGACCAGCTCCCGGCGGCTCCGGTCCCGATACTGCCCAGCACGGCAGCCGGGTCAAGCCCGGAGGTTTTGGCATAGGCCAAGGCCTCGCATACCCCCAGCATATTGGAGGCAATGGCGATCTGATTGCACATTTTCGTGTGCTGGCCCGCCCCTGCCGGCCCTTGCAGGACAATATTGCTGCCCATCCGCTCCAGAATAGGCAGCACTGTATTAAAATCCTCGCCTCTTCCACCCGCCATAATGGACAGCGTCCCGTTGCGGGCGCCGATATCTCCACCGGATACAGGCGCATCCAGCGCATGCAAACCCTTGGCAGCGGCTGCTTCATGAATGCGGATAGCCAACTGCGGGCTGGAGGTGGTCATATCGATCAAATAGGCGCCGGGCGCCGAATGCTCGATCAATCCGTCCTTTCCGAGATAGATTTCTTCCACATCATGCGGATAACCGACCATCGTAATTATGACGCGGCATGCTGCAGCCAGACTGCCAGGGGAATCATGCCATACCGCCCCCTGTTTAACCATTTCCTCCGCCTTGGAGGCTGTCCGCGTGTATACATGAAGCGGGTAGCCAGCTTCCCTGATATGGGAAGCCATGCTTTTGCCCATGACACCAATGCCTATAAATCCTACCGCCGTATTTTCCGGTGAAAGCTGCATCCTTTTTTCCTCCCTGCCAAAATATGTTGTTCGTCTGACCTATCTTCCAATTATGACCTGAGTGATTTCCTGAACTGGTTCGGCGACATATTCACAAACCGCTGAAAAGCGCGGTTCAGATTCCGCTCCGAATATCCCACCTTTTCGGCAATTTCGTTGATCGTATAGTCCGTATCCTTCAAAAGCTGCTTCGCCTGCTGAACCTTGAAATTCATCAAATACTCGATAAATGAGGTTCCCGTTTCCTTTTTAAAGAGTCTGCTCAAGTAAGAAGGGCTGACCTCCACAATTTCCGCGCATTCCGTTAAGGTAGGCGTACAATGCGGATGGCTCGTTATATAGCTGCACACCCGCTGCACGATCAGCCGTGACGATTTGCTGCGGATTTCACTGCCGATCTCCTGCACGAGCGGAAACAGCGCACCGATAAACCAGTCATGCAGCTCACGGGAGGTCTGGTTTTCCTTCAATTGGTCAAACAGGTTCACCTTCAGCATCTCCCGGAATCCCGGCCCTTTGTCCTCGACGGATTGAATAATGGCTGAAAGCAGAACATGATAACACTGCATCATGATGTCATACGAGTCCGAAGAACGGGCGATCCTGGAGAATTCATGCAGCTCTGCCTCCGCCCGCTCCGGTTCGCCGTGCCACAAAGCCTCCACAATTCCGCTTTCCTTCTCCCGCGGATAGATGAAAACCGGATTTCGCTCGATAGAGATCATATCTTCATAAAATAATACGTCCTCCGTGTCCAGAAACAGACGGTACTGCAGGGCCAACTGAGCCTCCCTGAACGATTCCGCCGCTGCGGCAAGCCCTCCCGGCCGTCCGACGCCCACTGCCGCCGGAAAGGACAGGAATCGCTCCAGTGATTTGTGTATCTCCTCCGCATAACGACTCACATGCTGCCGGATTTCCCGTGCAGACAGCTCAGCGTCGAATCGCAGCAGAGCCACGGAATCACGGTCATCGATATCGACGATATAACCGTCAAGGCTGCCGCTTTGATCAAGCAGCTCGGACATGACATTTTTAACCGCAAACACAATGACTGGCCCTTCACTCGGCAGAAAGCGCTTTTTTCTCACCATGTTTTCAACCTTCACCACAAGCACGAGGAACTGCCCGGATAACGGGATTTCATATTTGGCACACCCCTCTTCCAGTGTGGACCGGCTCCAGGATGTGCCGGACAGCAGCAGCCTTTGCAAAAAACGGTCACGCAGGTCCGGCTGCATGCGGCGGATGTAACTGTTAAGCGACTCGGCCTGCTCATTCAAATAGCTGAGCGAAGAACGGATATACTCAATCTCATTTCCGGCTGGGGGGGACTCCGCGCCGTTTCTGCGCAAATGCTCCCCATACCGCAGCAGCTGCTGAATGGGATTATACGCCAGGCGTGATGAGAACCAGGTCAGCAAAATGCCAACCAGCACAAAAACCGAGACCGACAACAGGATCAATACTTTGATCCAGGCGAGCTGGCCGATCATTTCCTGCTCCGGCAGACGCGAAATATACATTCGGCCCATGGACGATTCATTAAAAGCCGCCAATTCCTTTCCTTCAGCGCCCTTCAGCATATACTGGCCCGACCGTTCGCCGCTGGCTGCAATTTGCCTGAGAACCGGGTCGCTCAGAGCGGACCTGCTGACTCCCGCAGGTCGAACCGGTCCGCTGCTGTCCAGCAAAACCTTATGATCCGCATCAAGTATCGTGAGCGTCTGCTTCTCCAGACCGACCGAGTAGCTGTTCAGCTGATTGCGCAATGCGGATTCCTTAATCTGCAGAATGACGGCTCCGCGCGGTTTTCCGAGCCCCATCACCGGCAGTCTGCGCACATACGAGATATACCCGGCCCGCCCCGAATCAGGCAGATATGTCCAGTGGCCTCCCTGATCTCCTGCGAGAGCCGCATCAATATCCCGTTTGCCGTAAAAGTCCTTCAGCCTTGCAAGCCCGTAATAATGGGAAAGCACAAGCTCCGTCCTGGCATCATAAAAAATCATTTCCTCAATTATACTGTTTGTGTTTTTGCTGAGCTGGAACAGCTGCAGCAGCTCCTGTTGAAGCAAATAATCGGTTGCATAGTCTTCTTTCTCCAGCGCTGTTCGGATCAGCGGCCCGCTCGCCAGTTGGAGCGATTCATGCTCGATATTCGTTAAAATGCCTTCCACACGGTCCTTCAACAAACGGAGCGATGCCATATTGTTCTCCTGAAACTGTTCGGTCAGCTTGATCATCGAAAAGTGGTAGTAAGCGCTTCCAGCCAGGACGACAGGAATGACGACAGAGATGCATCCCATCCAGATCAGCCGCTGCAAATAACCGTTGACTGAAAAGCAGCGGAGCATAAAGGATTTTGTTTTACGCAGTTTACGCTGGATGTTATCCTTCATGGATATATCGCCTCCGTATCGTGTCAGAACCAGCAGCTGTCCTTATAGAGGTTGTTCAAAAAGTCATCTTTTGATCACGAAGTAAATCAGGAAGCGGACTCGACTTCTAATCTTGAATTCAGCCGGGCCTTCCGGGGCTCACGTACCCCAAGTACGCTCCGCTCCTCAGTCCCTATCTTCATTCAACTCAAGCGTTTTGAAAAAACGCACTTCGGAAGCATTAGCTTCGGTGCTGAAAACCTGACTTTTTGAACTCGTAATTATTTCATCACTGCCATTATATCAGGCAGGAAACGCGCACACACTCCCAAATGTCCAGGCGGGGCAGTATGAACCGGATGCTGCCCTCTTCGTGTACCCCCTCCAGCTCGCCGCCACCAATCAGCCGCTCCACCTGTCCGGCCGCGCTTCCCGCAGGCAGCCGGACCTCCACTTCAATATTGTGCAAGGGCAGCACCGTGGCAAGCGGCCTTCTGCCTGCACCGTTGATCAGATGTATGAGAAGGCTGTTATCTTTGCGGAACAGCGTCACCTGCAAGCCCTGAAAGGAGGTCACCGTCACCATGGGCTTCCCGTCAAGCAGAAAATGAACGGCGTTGGAGAAAAGCCTATAATGCTCCTCCAGCTTAAATTCGTGAATCAGCTTGCTTAACGAAAATGGAAAATATAACGTTTTTCCGGCACCGTATTCATTCAGAATTGCCAGGGGCAGCTCCGTCCGTACCACGGGCAGTGAAGCCCGTTCGGGCGGCGCACCGACGCTCTCCAGCGGAGAGAACGGTGGCACAAGGGTGGCCAGCACACGCGCCGAATCTCCATCCGGGAAACAGTAAGTGACCTCTCCCCGATGCGGGATCAGCTCGGTTTCCTCCAGCCCGCTCTGCAGCGGATTGCTCTGCCCTTCGAACCGCAGGTAAGAAGCGTATAGATACTCGCTTTCTCCGCCATCACCGGATATGCCCAGCAGATCATGCAGATCATGAAGCCCCTGTCTATTCTCCGGCTCGGGCAGCTTGCCTTCGACCAGAATACAGCCTCCGCCCCGCACATACTCACGCAGTGAATCTATGAAAGCGGGGGAATAACTGCTGCCTTCCGGCAGAAGAAGGAGCTGCTGCCGCTCCGGCTGCAGCTTTTCCGCCTGCTCAGGCAGCAGCACATGAAACGGAATCTGCTTGTTGATCAGCGCATCCGCCCAGCCCTCTGCCGATCGGTCTGCATTCCACAGCAGAATGACCTGCGCTTCCGGCTGTGCGCCATCCATATGCGGAGCCACCTTGGCAGCGTTCACATTCAGCTCCCTGACCGTGCGCAGGATGCGTTTGTCCGTGATCGTGTCCGGAATGCCAGTGAGCGAATGCCAGATTTGCCCGCCGTTGGCCGGAATCTGCGCCAGCCAGAAGCCGTACTCTGCCGGAGGCAGACCGGTATGCCGCCAGTCCATGCCCGGGCAGGAATGTACGATGCCGAAAGGGTCGGTCCGACCGGGAACGGAGCGCCCCACCTTGATGCTGAGCGCCGGCTTCCACGCTTCGGGAATATGCGTATGCCCAAGGGACAGTATATCCTGCGGCTCCGTGCAGAGCATATCGGTGATCTGCAGCCTGTTCTCCAGATGATCCCGATACAGATTGTAGTACAGAATCATCGGCACCTCGCTGCGGATTTCCTTGACCGTCCGGTACATCGCCCCCAGATTGTCATCAAAGCAGCGCGCAGGGAAATCAGGCTCAAGCTCCATGGACACCTCTGGCAGTTCCTTGCCGTACAGGTCTCTATACTTGCGGCGGCAATGGGCACATCGGCAAAAGACATAACCGGGAGCGTTGAAAAACACACCATCGATGTCATAACGCTGCAGCGCTTCCTTCAGCACGGGAACGGCCACACCTTCATTGCGGTACCCGCCATTGATGCAGGTAGACATCAGCAGGGGCCAGGCCCCTGGCCGCTGTGCGCCGATGATGTCGGGGCTGCCGTCCTGTCGGCGCACAAACCAATAAGGATGCTGCAGGTAGACCGAGTCCTCCGCTTTGCTGAAATCAAAGCGGGCGATAAAACGGATGCCAAGCTTATGGCAGCTCCGGATCATTTCCTGAAGCAGATCCCTGCCCTCCGGCAAATAGCTGCTGACCGTATGAAAAGGAACGTCCGACCGGTACCAGGCATAAATGCCGCCGGTATTGAACACCATCGCGTTGGCCCCCAGCTCCTTCATCTGTTGCGCCAGCCTCTCCGGGTCAATACGACCCGTATCCTTCACCTGCATGTTCGGCTGAATGATCCGCAGCGGCTGCTTCCACCACACGAGTTCAGTATTGCAATCGTCAGACTGCATTTCAGCGCTCACCCCCGTCTCTTTTTTTCGATTTCTTATTGGTTGAATTGCTCGTAGGCCTTCGCCATTTCCTGGTACGCATTTTTGATATCAGGCTGATTGTTCAACTGATCCACATAGGCGCGGAATTCCTCCATTGTTGATTGTCCGACAATGGCACGCGTGACCATTGTATTGTACTCATCCTGATACTTCGGCCACGTATCGCGCCAGCCGTCGGAGGTGATCACCCGGTAAGGATCGATTTTTCCGATCTCGTCGAAGGTTTCAACCTCTTTGATTTTGGCATCGTTGTAGGCCTTGTCTCCCGAAGCGCTGATCACCTTGCCCCATTTCGCATAGGCCAGCACACCCGCTCCCTTGCTTGTGGTGTTGACCTCTTTAATGCCCTGCTCCGTCAATACCTTTTGCCCGTCAACGACGGTATGGTGCGTTCCTTCAATCCCGTAGTAGGCAAAATCCGTCATCTCCTGGGAGGCTGTCATGTCAAAATATTTAAGCAGCTGCTTCACCTTTTCCTCAGGCACTTTTTTGGAAATGTAGAATCCGCCGGCCACACCGGTTTCCAGAGCAACAGCCGGATCGCCGTTTGGCCCCGTCATGTTCAGATTCAAAATTTCGGCGTCCGGCTGGCCGGATTTCTTCATCGCCTGCTCCCATTCATGATCCCACCAGATCGGACGGCCGTAGGATGCGGCGCGGTTCGTCTTGAACAGCTCCTCCGCCTGGCTTTCCTTCATGACTGCATATTCCTTGGACATCAGGCCATCAGCATACAATCCTCTGAACCATTCGACCATATCCGCATACTGCGGCGTAAGTGCCGGACTCATTAAGCCCCCGTCCTTGTCGTAAGTCGGGTTGTAGACCCCGAACCCGGCCTGAAATCCGGCAGGCGCCGAATTGACATAGAGCAGGCCGACCGTATCCTTTTGCCCGTTGCCGTCCATGTCGCTGTCCACGATTTTTTTCAGGGCCGCTTTATATTCATCAAACGTCTTGGGCACGGGAATGTTCAGCTTCTTCAACCAGTCCTCGCGGATCTTGATACCCCCGTCCACCCGGGAACGGGACCGCGGCACGGCGTAGATTTTGCCATCTACAGACAAATACTTGAGAGCGTCAGGCGCCAGGTTTTTTTTGAGGTTCGGGTATTCGCTCATATCCCCCAGAAAGGGTGTCAAATCCCAGAAGGCCCCGTTTTTAATGGCTGTAATAAGCGTAGGCCTGATCGCATTTTGATATGCGACCACCTCGGGCAAATCGCCGGAGGCCAGCAGCAAATCCAGCTTGGAATCGAGATCGCCCGACGGAACCCATTCGATGTCAAGCTTGCTGTTCGTGCGTTTCTCCCATTCCTTCCAATAGTCATTGTCCATATCCGGGATTTCGTTATATAGGCCGGCAAACATTTTGATGCTTAACACGCCGTCATCACCGGCGTCCGCTTTTGTTCCATCAGGCTCGGCACCGCCTCCACATCCAGCCACAAGCAGCATCACCAGCGCCAGGCATATCCACGATACCCAACTTTTCTTCACCTTCATATCTGTTATCCTCCTTGTATGCATTGCAAGAATACGCTTACATGATTCTGTTTAACATGAGGCTTACCCTTTAATGGAACCGAGCATGACCCCTTTGGCAAAATGCTTTTGCAGAAACGGATACACCAGCAAAATAGGCAGCATGGCCAGTACAATGGACGCCATCCGGATCGTTTCCTGCGGAACGACGTTCTCATCGCTTGCGCCGGCCTGAGCGACGGCCACCGAATTGGAGTCGATGACAAGTGTCTTGATCAGCAGCTGCAAGGTCCACTTGCTGGAATCCGATAAATAGATGAGTGCGTTAAAATAGGCGTTCCAGTGCCCTACCGCAAAAAACAGCGTAAAGGTTGCAATCGCCGGCATCGACAGCGGAATGACAATGCGCATAAACACCTGAAAATCCGTGCAGCCGTCGATTTTGCCCGAGTCCTCAAGCTCCGCAGGAAGCGATTCCAGAAAGCTTTTGATCACGATCAGGCTCCAGGCGTTGGTCAGGTTGGGCCAGATCATGGACCAGTAGGAATTCAGCAGGCCCAGCTCTTTGACGAGCAGATAGTTCGGGACGATACCCGCGCTGAACACCAGTGTAAAAATCACGAGCCCCATCATCCATTTATGGCCTGGCAGCGATTTTTTCGTCAGGCCATAGGCCATCGTGAACGACACAATCAGATTGAGAATGGTGCCGACCACGGTGATGAACACCGTGCTTTTCAGCGAATTCAGAAAGCTGTTCGTCGATAAAATGTACCGGTACGATTCCAGCGACCATTTTTCGGGAAACAGGTAAAACTTCAGGGGCACATACACCTGCGGATCAGTAAATGACACGCTGAACACGTACAAAAACGGAAAGATACAGGCCAGCGAAATCAGCATGACCAGGCTGTAATTGACCCAATCAAACAGCGTCAGCCCCTTCCTGCGTACGACAAAGCTCATGGCTCCTTCCTCCTCTATCATGACACAGATGCCAAATGTACGGCATATTTTTGCCGTTAATATATTCCCTCATGCCCGAGCCTTTTTACGATCCGGTTAGCCAGCACGATCAGCACCAGTCCGACAAGCCCCTTGAACAGTCCCACCGTTACACCAATGCTGATTTTCCCCTGCAAAATGCCGTACGTGTACGAATACGTGTCGAACACCTCACCCACATTGCGCACCAGCGGGTTCATCATGAGCAGAATCTGCTCAAATCCGGTGTCAAACATGCTTCCCAGACGCAGGATCAACAGAATGATAATGGTAGGACGAATGGCCGGCAGGGTGATATGCCAGATTTGCCGGAAGCGTCCCGCCCCGTCCACTACTGCAGCTTCATAACGCTGAGGGTCCACCCCGGCCATGGCCGCCAGAAAAATGATGGTGCCCCAGCCTGCCTCCTTCCACATCACCTGTGCCGTCAGCAGGCCCCAAAAATAATTGGGTTCAGATAAAAATGAGATCGTTTCGCCGCCGTTTGCGGCAATAAGCTTATTCACAATGCCCACGTCCGTGGAGAGCAGAAAGAACGACATGCTCGCCACCACAACCCAAGAGAGGAAGTGGGGCAAATAAACGATGGACTGATTGAACCGCTTGAACGATTCATGCCGGATTTCATTCAACATCAGTGCAAGCAAAATCGGCAGCGGAAATTGAAAGACAAGCGCAATGATATTTATAGCCAGCGTGTTGCGCAGCATGATATAAAAGCTCGAGCTGGCGAAGAGATCAGCGAAATGCTTCACTCCCACCCATTCACTGCCCGTAAAACCGAGAAACGGGTTGTAGTCTTTAAACGCCAACAGCAGCCCCCACATCGGAGCGATCTTGAAAATCAGAAAAAAGAGCAGGCCCGGCAGCACGAGCAGGTAAATGGTACGGTGCTTCACGATGCGGGCAAGCAGGCTGCCGGTCTGTACATCCTTGGCATCTTCACGAATGAAAGCCCGCGACTTCATCATGTCTTATTCCCTTCTTTCACAGTGGCTTCAGTTGCGGAAAATTCAAGCACGACCGCTTCATAACGGTCCAGATATGGCAAGGTTAAACTGAAACACGCTTCACCCTCATCTTTCGCCTGAAAGGTTAGCTCTTCTCCTTTGCGGAGTGAATAGGCGCGTTCCGGCAGCTTGATTCCGTTAAAACGGAAATTCATTCGGTAAATTGGTATCGCTTTCAAATAAGTGGTGCCGTTAAAGCCGGATAAATTGATCAACTGTAGCAGACAATTCCCGTCAGGAAGACGGTTGAAGAAGAGCTCCACGCTTTCCGGAATATCTGTTTCCACTGTTAACGGTCCGGTCAAGCCTGCCAAAATATCCGTTACCGCATGTTTGTGATCCTCAAAGCCATGCTTTGCATACTGGGCTCCGGGATGCCATGCATAATATATTCCCGCCCCTTCCCCAGGGCGGCGGACGATCCCCAGTCCGGAAAACCGGCCAGTGCTGTGGCCGTACGCCCGCTCAGGGGGTCCGAACGTAGATGGCTCTATATAAGGCATAAGGCTGTCGGCTTCATCCGGATCGAAAACCATACGTGCAAGGCCGCCGCTTGCCGTAATCCAATGGCGATCCTTCAAGCTGGGAAAGCGCTGCTCATCCGACACGTCCAGATAACCGGCCAATCGGCTGTCTGTGCTGCCTGTGTATAAAGCCGCAAACAAGGCGGACAAGGTCTCCTCGTCTTCAAAAAAGCTGCAGCCCGTCGCCAGTATAGATACGCCCTGCCGCTGCAGATCACGCAGAATTTCCCGCATATCGGCATTTGTCTGCTGCAGGCCTGGCAGAATTATAGCTTTGACTCGGGCAAGCGCTATCTGCTTCGCCGGAATCTGCTCCTCCACGATGGTATCGAACAGCACATGCGACTCCTTCAGCATTTTGAACAAGCCCATATACTCCGTGGCAGCTTCCGGCGCTGCGGGCTTGATTAACACGACGTCCGCCAGCGAGATCAGGTTGCCGAAGACATGCTCATACTCGGCATGGAAGCGGAACACCTCCTGCACGGCAGGGAAGCTTTTCCGGTCCGGGTAGCCTGCAAAAGCGCCGATAATGCAAAAATCCAGCCCGGAGCCGTTCGCTATACTTTGGTACAGCCGGATTTCATTCTCCTGCGGGGACACCCCTGTAAAACGGTAGGTCAGATCGATCGCATTGATGCTGCAGTTGCTGATCAGCTTGTCGTCCCAGCTCTGCTCGACTGATGCTACATTCTCAGAAGCGGAGTAGAGCCACAGCGGGTAAGGGCGGGTCAGCGACGTGTTGGATTCCTTGCGTACAATATCGACCATGTATGGATGGTAGGTGCTGATGGCGACATCCGGCCGTTTGGCTTTCACAAAATGATGGATTTGGGCAAGGATGGCACGGGAGGTCTGCTCCTGAAACTTGCGGTACACTTTATGCAGAGCATGTCCCCGTCCCGTGTATTCTCCAAGCTCCTCACCGCACAGCTCCCTGAAGCGGCGGATGCAGTTGCCGCAGTAACAGGGACCGTAATGATTGCCGCTGTAATCCCAGTGCTGGTAACCAAACATGTTGAAGAAAATGCCGTCCACCTCGTAACGGTCCAGCACCTCGCCGATGCTTTCCAACGATTTCTCCTGCTGATATTCCCCGTTCAGGCAGGTATGGACGATGCCGAAATAATTGACCTCGCGCCCATCCCGATCCCTGTAAAACCATTCCGGGTGCGCAGCAAAGAGCGATTCATGCGCCTTGCTGAAATCAAATCTGGCGATCACCCGCATGTTACGGGCGTGGGCCTGGGTGATGACTTCTCCCAGCAAATCCTTTTTCAAATAAGGTGTTACAACCTGGTGCTCCAGGTCGGACGGATAAAAAGCGAAAATCCCTCCCGCATTGATCATCAATGTGTTCGCACGGAATTGCTGAAGCTCCTTCATCAAAAGCCCGACATCCAGATCCGCGTCCGTTTCGCGGAGATTGTTCTGAATCAGGCGCAGCTTGTTCGCTGTCCACCAGCTCATGCGTTTCATCCTCCCTCTGGCTGCGATACCCTCACTCTATACCTGACATTTCAGGCAGAACAGGGACATTTTTTGCTTCAGACCTGCAGGCAAAAATTGTCCGTTATGCAGATTGCGAGGAAGAGCGGAATCCTTATGCTGCTGCAGCGGAGCCGCAGCTTTCCGGGACATAGCGGGAGGGGTGAAGGACAAAAAATGTCCGTTTTATGCTGCTTCAGCGAAAGGTGCCGGGTGAACAGACATGAAGAGGCCCTTACGGCAATCCGCAAGGGCCTCCTGATTTTTCCTTTTTACTTTATAAACGCACCGATTATTGAATCGTGATCTGCTGAACCGTCGAACTGGTCGCGCCTTGATCATCCGTTACGGTCAGCTCAACCTGAAACGTTCCTCTCCGGTCGAATTTATGCTTGGCCGTGACACCGGACGCCGTATCGCCATCCCCAAAATTCCAGCGGTAGCGTACGATTTTCCCGTCCTCGTCATAAGATGCGCTTGCATCGAACTGTACTCTCTCCTTTCTTGCGGCTGAAGCCGGGAGGACAAAGGAAGCCACCGGCTTCTTATTTACAGACGGTTCTTCCGGTTCTTCCTCCCCGGCTCCCGCTACATACAGCTTGCCCGGCGCCTCAATTTCCGTTTCGTTGCCAGCGCGGTCCCGAACGGTGATGACAATCACTCCGCCATCCAGCACCAGAGAGTCAGGCGTGGTATAAGATCCTTCATAATGTCCGGCAGTGGTTTCGGTCAGCGGGATTCCCGTCCGTCCTGTCGAGCTGATCGAGAGCGGGAGCTCAATATGGAAGGATGCATCCAATCCCGGTGCGCTGTCGAAGGAGACTGTAACCGTTTCTCCGGAAGTGATATGCACATCCTCTGCCGGCAGCAAATTCCCGATCTCCGGCAGAGAGCGATTCACCACGATGGTTCGTGTAACGGTAGTTATATTGCCGGCCAGATCGGCTGCCTCTACGGTCAACGTGTTCTCGCCGCTATCGAGCAGAATGCGGTGGCTGAAGCTGCCGTCGCTGTCAATGCTCACTTCCGAGCCGTTCACCGTAACCACACCTGGATGCTCATCAATTACAGTGCCTGCTACCGTAAAATCCCCGGCATTGGTTTGTTCCCCGTCTTCAGGTGAGCTGATCGTGACGACGGGAGCCTCCTGATCCAATGTAATGACGACCGGCTCCGAACGATCCGTCGTTCCGCCGCCATAGACGGCAGCCTGAACGGTCAGCGCATTCGCACCGGGATGCAGTTCTACTGGCAGGCTGAACTGCTTGTTCTCCACGACGGCCGTTCCTGCCGGTTCATCATCGTTAAACAACTGGATCTCCACGCCATCTGCCGGAGAAGTTCCCGTTACTGTTAGCTGCGCTTCATTGGTATACGTATCGGTGACCGGAGTGGAGATCACCGGAACCGGGACCGCATTTTGGACAATAGCCCTGATCATATAGTTGCCGTCGTCCTCGGGAGCCGGAGACCAGGAACCGCTGACACGATACCAGCTGCGCAGGGCATTGGGACCATTCTCGTCTGTTGCAAGTCCCGGTGCCGACAGACCGGCGAGGGTCTGAATGTACACAATGTAGAAGTCGCCCTCCACGATAACCGGATCGGGGATGTCTACTGTTGTCCACTCTCCGTTGCGAAGCGCCGTGCCGTCATACGGTCCGGCGAGCAGACGGCCCGGACTTCCTTCCTCACCGGATGCGTCATACACCGCATACTGGAATGCTGTCCCGCCCGGTATAGGCCACGACGTATCCCAGAAACGGAAGGATGCTCCCGTAACCTGAACGGTATCCGTTTCAGGCGTCATCCGGACGGCCCAGGCGTTATTCGCCGCATTAAACGAGTGGGCATTCTCTGGTGTTCCGTCATCATAGGCAATTTCACCCGCATAACCGATGAACGGTTTCAGCGCTGCCGACGCATCTACAGTTTCACCACCTGGCACATCAACAGTAAATGAAGTACTGAAATAATCATGCGCGCTGATCGCCAGCGTATAGCTTCCTTCCAGCACATCCAGCGCAAATGAGCCGTCTGCTTCCGTGCGCGCCGGCGCCACATTGGCGTCCTCAAGCACGGTTACCGTTGCGCCGGCAATCGGTTCGCCGGTGACTTCGTTTGTAATCACACCACGGATAAAACCTTCCGGAATTTCTTCCAGACTGAAATTCACTCGTGTCGGAGCCTCGTTCAAGATCGTCACCTGTTTCGTCTGCGGATAGTATCCGTATGCTTCAGCCTTCAGCGTATAATCGCCGGAGGCGTGCAGCAAGCTGTACCGTCCGGTGGCCGAATCGGTCTTTACGGAGCGCTGCGTCTCAAGTACGGTAACGGTTGCGCTGGCCGGCAGGCTTTGCAGGCTGATACCTCCATTCTCTTCCGCCGGTGCTTTGGTCTGAGACTGTTTGAAATCCGTGCTGCTGGTCACCGAAATTTTGAAGAATGGAGCAATATCATCCACTTTTTCCTTATCGGATGAACGCTCGAAGGTAATGCTTTCCGTATCCTCAATGTCCGCCGGTGTACCAACCACCCGGAAGTCGTCAATATACCAGCCTGCTCTTACAACAGAGCTGTCAGTCTCAACGCGGAAGCGGAATTTCACTTCACTTCCGGTGTATTCGTCCAGATTGTAATACACCGGACTCCACTGCTTGCCTCTGTTACTGTCCGAGAACTGTCCCAGAACAGACCAGGATTGTCCATCATCATTTGAAATCTCAACATATCCGTGGTCATAACCGGTCTCCAGTTCAAACCAATGGTTAAAGAATAAGACTGCGTTATCAACACCGGTTAGATCGACAATCGGAGAATACAGTGAGAAATCGGCGCTGTTTTCATAATTGCTGTCCAGATCGGTTCCCCACACATTCGGCTCCGAAGCCGCACTCGCAGGGCCAAATGCAGGAATTCCTCGTTCCCATTCGTCCCTCGTCCCCGAATGTGTCCAGCCGCTATCCGACGGTCCGTCAAAGGAATCACTGTAAAAGGTAGGAGGAACCCGGACGGACACAACCGCCTCATTGGACAAATCGCTCAAATTGCCGCTGTAATCCTCGGCAGCAACCGCATAATAGTATGTTGCTGCTCCGACGGATAACGCATCGGTAAATGTCAGCCCGGAAGTAGTTCCGATCTGCTCATAGTCATTATTGTCGTAGGTGGAGCGCAGCACGCTGTACTGCTTTACATCCTCATCCGCCGGAGCCGTCCAGTCAAGCTTCACATTGCCTATCGGATCAGACTCTGCTGTCAGCCCTTCCGGCGGAGACGGCGGCGTATCATCCGGCAGCTGTACGGAGAAGTCATCAAGATACCAGCCTGCCCGCTGAACAGATGTATCGCTGGTCAGGTTGAACATGATATAGACATGCTGGCCCGCATAAGGCTGCAAATCCACATATTGTGTAACCCATCCCCCGCTGCTGCCGGTAAAGGCCGTCACAGGCTCGAATGCATAATCGCTGTCATCCGATGCAATGTATAGCGTGACCTCGTCCTTATTTTGCTCAAGATCATACCATTGCTTGAAGCTTAGAAGCGCACCTTCAGAGCTTCCGGTGAGGTCAATCGGAGGAGCCGCAAGATAAGCGTTCGCATTGGCCTTGTAGGTCCCGTTGAGATTCGTGGCAAACACCTTATCACCCGAATAAGCGGATTCAGGGCCGCTCTCCGGCTCACCCCATGCCCAGGTGCTGTTTTGTCCGCCGCTGTTAAAGCCCTGGACGTCCGCCTCAAAATCCTGAACATACCCGGGTATAACACCTGAAGACACAGGCACTTGATAGACAGGAGAGCTGAAGCCGTTATTCCCGTAATCATTAACCCGGATATAATAATCGACGCCTTCAGTCTCGACAAGAAACTGGGGAATGGTGCCCACGTATGTACCATCCTTGCTGTCGCCCGCCGCCCGTTCCATAGGCACATATACATAATGCTCCGTCCCGCTGGTTTTCGCATAAAGCTCAACTGCAGTAACTCCGATATTATCCGTTACCTGAGCGGTAATGGGGATATCCACTCCTTTATATGCTGCAGCTACAGGTGTATGCTGCAGCACCGGCTCCTCCAGGTCGTCCCCGCCTGTAACCACTCTGCCGGACACCGATCCCAGCTCATCCGCAACCGAGCTCACCGCATTCAAGGCATTAATAATTCCGTACCCGTACCCGTTGTTAGGTGCAGAAGGGAATTGGCTGTCTGTACGCGGCAGCGCAGAATTCATAATAATTCCCTCAAGATCATCCACGGTCAGTGAATGATTGGCCTGCAGCAAAAGCGCGGCAAGTGCAGTCGTATGCGGCCCCGCCATGGATGTTCCGCTATTCAGCGCGTATCTGCCGCCAGGTACGGAAGAGCGAATATTGACACCGGGTGCGGACACCTCCGGCTTGATTTCACCATACGGAGAAGGCCCCTGCAGAGAGAAATCCGCCAGATTTTCATCGATATCCGTCGCTCCGGTTGCGAACGATTCAGGATAGTTGGCCGGATTCGCTACAGAGCCGGGTCCTCCTTCAATCCCCCGGTCCAAATCCACGTTGCCTGCCGAAAATTCGGGAAAGATTTGCGCATCCCGCCATGCCTGCACAATCGGCCGGAACCATTCGTCTATTCCGGGTCCTCCGCCCCACGAATTGTTGATGACATCAGGAGCCATCTCCGGGTGCAGGTTGCCCTCGGAGTCAACAGGGGCAAGCAGCCATTGTCCACCTTCCAGAATGATCGCATCACTGGTGGACGGATTAAAGATCCGCACGGCAATCCACTTGGCTCCAGGCGCGACACCGATATGATTCTGCCCGTTTTCCTCGGCCCCGACCATCGTACCCATCGTATGCGTCCCATGGCCGTTCGTATCTGCCGGCAGATCAGCGCCGCTGTGCGGATCGAACCAGCTGAGCTCGGGATCTGCAATATTGCCTGACGCATCATACCCGCGCCACTTGCTGCTCAGTGCCGGGTGGGAGAGCTCTACCCCGGTATCCATATTGGCAACGACGATCCCCGTACCGTCAATGCCTTTTTCCCATACCTCAGGCGCATTGATCTGAGCAATATTCCATTCCACTGTCTCGGGGTCCACTTCAGTGGTCACTGCTCCAGTCGAATCAGCCGCTGAAATACGGTCCTCATCCAGTACAGCTGGTGCCGCTTCTGCAGAGCCCGCTGTTCCCTTGGTATCAGCCTCTGCCGCCGTCGTTTCGTCTTTGATTTCGACTGCTCCAGGACTAGGTGCATGCAAATACCGTGTTTCATTCGGCAAAATTTTGTCCACTTCCGGCTGCAGGGCGATTTGCTCCATCACTTCCTTGGTGCTCGTAACCGCCATGGAGTTCACGATAAAGAAGCTTTTATATTCCTGAACACTTCCCTTGGTCTGCTCCTCCTGCAAAAATTCCTCCAATCCGTACTGCGTGCGGGAAGCCGTCTCACGGAGAGAGCTGACTACAGAGCTTCTCACGGAAAGCTTCGCTGCAGACGGGGTTTCACGCGCCAGCGTCGATCTCTGCAAGGCCTTCTGGGATACGGCCGCGGTGTCGGTTTGTTCCTTCATTTTGACCAGATAGGTCACAAATTTGTCATCTTTAAACTGCTGTGTCAGCTTGGGAGCAACCTTCGGCTCGGCTGCAGCAGCCGAGGAACCGGTTTTCATGCTCAAATAAGGACTTGCGGGCGTCTCGGCATAAGCCGGCTGTATAAGCGTAAATGTCATGAGGATGGCCATTCCAACGGTAAAGGGTTTGTTTCTTTTTCGGAATTTAAACAAACTTCTCCACTCCTTTTACTCGGATTATGACAAATAACATGTACCGGCGTGCAGGTCGCCTTTTGCTGGACCACCTCCTTCAGGAATCTATGAATTTGTCCAATAGAGTTGAAGCATTAATAGCCGATCGTGGAGGGAACATGCTGAGAGAAGAAAAAGAAGAGTTGAAAAAAGCTGAAAGTTTGGAGATAAAAAGAAGTAATTGGAAAATTAAGTTACATTAAGGTCAGTATAGTTATCATGCAGAAACCAGGCAAGCTCTTTTTTAGGAATTTATATAAATTTACTACTTTTTTCTCATTTAACATGATTATAAAGTCCTATAGAAAGAGTGTTTTTCTGCATTTCTCTCTTTTTCCCGAAGAAAATATGATGAAACAAGGCCCTCCTTGGCATAAATTCTCAGCATGCAATAGAAATCGAATAGAAATTTTCTATCTTCATTCGTTATTTTCTATAACATCATCATTCCATTGAAATTAGACGTTGACAGCTTCCACACATTGCCATTAAGATAAGACATAACTTTTGAAGAGGGAGGCTGATGAACAATGATTCATGTAAATACACTTGTTACGAAAACAGAACAAATCCTAATATCATATGTACTACCTTGTCTCATCAGCCCCTATCGGGCGACGTGATATGCTGTGCCGGTTTCCACGGGCGGAGGCCGGCACCAAGTCAGGCTTTTAGATTTGAACCTATTACCGTCTTTTCGGGCGGTATGGATCCGAATACGTAATGACCTGCAGCCGCGGACGATGAGTCTGCGGTTTTTTCTCATTTTTTACACATTTTTCAACAAAGAGAGGAATCACAAGTTTATGAATACCATACCACCTCAGGGGCAGCAGCCCCCATACCGTCATCTCGTGCGGTTGCCTGCCGGTGACCTTAGCGTTTATGCCGGACAGGAACTGTTCGCAGCGCTTGATTACAAAGTGTTCGAGATGGCCAACAACAATCTGCAAATTCCCGGCATCCGGTATATGAGCTACACACCAGACGTACATGTCGGGGTCGGAACATGCATCGGAACGACAGCCGTATGGGATGAGGCTGACGGTTATGTGTCCCCTTCCATCGTGGGCAGTGACATCGGCTGCGGAATGCGTGTTCATCTTACTCCGCTGCATAAGGATGATATCCGTGATGTGAAGCTGCGCCGCAAGCTGGTGAAGACGATTGAAAAATATTTGCCCATGGAAGCCAATCAGCGCGGCCACTATGGAGATATCCGCCTGGAGCATATCGTGCGCAAAGGGCTGCACGGACTTCCGAAGAAATACATTCCCGACAGCTACACGCCCAAAAAATCAACCTCGCTCAGCCACGTGGAACGAAGTAAATTCACCTATGATGAGGAAGTGCTGAACCTGGTGGAGGAAGCGGCTTGGCACCGGGCGCACCGGCAGCTTGGCACGCTCGGCGGCGGCAATCACTTTGCGGAGATTCAGACGCTCGAAATTGCCGAAAGCAGCCGGGAGATCGCGGAAGCTTGGGGCATGTTCGACGGACAGGTCGCAGTCATGATTCATTCCGGTTCACGCGCATGGGGAGGTTATGTCAGCCGCATGAGCTCGGCGGCGATCGCCAAAGCAATGCATCGTCTCGGGCTCGGCACCTCCGATCCAAACCTGAAGTTTGCTCCCCTGGAGCACCCGGAAGGCCTTCATTATGTGAATATGATGTATTCCGCACTGAACTATGCGGTCGTCAACCGTCATCTGATCGCTTATTCCATCCGTGAAGCATTCCGCGATGTGTTCGGGCCTGCCTGTGAATTTCGCACTTTGTATGATCTAATGCACAACTACGCCTGGTCGGAGCAGCATGAGCAGCACGGTAATGTGTTTGTACACCGCAAGGGTGCGACCCGTGCGCTTCCTGCCGGACATCCTGACAATCCAAAGCCGTATCAGGAGACGGGCCATCCCGCCCTCATTCCCGGATCAATGGGCACGTCCTCTTACATTATGGTGGGCCAGTCAGGGGGATATGACAACTTTTACTCCATCTGCCACGGCGCAGGACGCGCCCGTTCCCGCACTGCTACGAAGCGTCTGGTCAGCCTTAGCGACTTTGAGCAGGCGCTCGGTGTCGGAACCGCGGAGGAAGTGGTCGTGAATCAGCGTTCGCTGGAGTCGATTATTGACGAATCTCCGCAGGCTTACAAAAATGTGGATGAAATTATCGATAGTGTTACCGGCGCCGGTCTTGCCGCAGTAGTTGCCAAATGCAAGCCACTGGCTGCCGTGAAAGGAGCAAAGTAATAGATGATTATAAGCACACATAACACAGTTCAAGAACAGGAAGCCTCCCCGGCTTCCTCAGTTTCCGGGAATCCGCCCCCTCCCGTGATTTACTCCTATGATCAACAATCCGAGGGCCGGATTGACGGCTATGCGGAGCACGCCCGCCTCATTGACGGGATCAGCCGCGCTTTATACGACCGCTATGGGATTGACTATCGGCTGTATGCCAGCAGTGACCCGAATATCGAATACTGGGACTTATTGCGTTCAGATATCCTTGAAGGAAATCCGGAAGTGCAGCATGTCGCCAAGATCTTCGACAAGCTGGAGGAAAAAACAATCCGCTACGACGATGAAGGAGACCAGCCCGAATATGGAGTCCATCTCTCCGTGCTGAACAATGTGTTCGCTTATCCGAAATGGGGAGTGGCCTTGGCCAGAGTGCCTTTCTTCCGGTTGAATGGCGTTTATCACGAGGATTATGTATTTGCTGTCGGGGATGCGGAGCTCCGCTCTTTTCTGGGCGGAATCCGTACCAGGGAACGGCAGCAGAACATGAATAAGGTGACCGTGTTTACGGATACCAGCCACGGAATTGAGCGCCGGTCAGAGCCGGTGACGCGTTCGGTAACCCGTGACGAGGTGGTGCTGGCCGCGAAGATCAAAAAGGAAATTTACCGGTCGATCGACCAGTTTTTTGAGTCTGACCGCACCTTTTATCGTACCTATAATATTCCTTATAAGCGCGGCATACTGCTTTACGGGCACCCTGGCAACGGCAAGACAACGCTCGTAAAATCGATTGCGGGCAGTATCCCCGGTCCCGCTGCTTACTGGCAGATTACCGAGTACACCACCAGCGAATCGGTCAAAAGCGTCTTCGAGGCCGCATCACGTCTGGCACCTATGGTGCTCATTATTGAAGATATCGACTCCATGCCGCAGGAGGTCCGTTCTTTTTTCCTGAATACATTGGATGGAGCCACTTCGAAGGAAGGCATCTTTCTGATCGGAACGACGAACTACCCGGAAAAAATCGATCCTGGCCTGATGAACCGTGCAGGAAGGTTCGACCGTGCCTATGAGATCGCCCTTCCCGATGAAATACTGCGCCGGCAGTATTTGGAGCTGCGGGGACTTGGAAATTTTGTGGATGATGAAGCTATGGCAGAGACGGTCCGTCTCACCGAGGGTTTCTCGCTTGCCCAGCTCGGGGAAGTGTATGTGAGCGCTGCGCTGCAGTGGCATGAGCATGGAGAGCCTCATGTGCAAGACATTATCTTCAATATGCGCGGCGAGTTGGATAAGAAACGCAAAAACGAGTGGCTGAAGGAAACCGCTGCAGGCAAAGTCGGCTTTTTTTAGATGGGGGAGCATTTATGATTCACTTGGAGAGAACAGCTGGCCGGATCCAGCTTGTACTGGATGCTTATTTTATGGGGGAGGACGTAGTCGTACTGCTGTCCGGAGGCGACCGTCCCCATCTGGGGACGATCACCGCGGGCACGCGGCTGGAGCCGCTGCAAACGGTGCAGCTGCAAAACCACAAGGAGTTCTACATTACCGAGGAAATCGCCGTCCGCCTGCGCAAGCAGTTCCGCGGCAATTTCGCCATCTGCTGCGGTGCGCATTTGGACAACATTACTTCCGAGGAGATCAAACAGCTTACCGAAATGGGCGTCAGCCTTGGGGATGAATTGGTCATGCTTTTAAACGGGAAATAAATCCGACTGAGTAAGCTTAGGACTCCATAGCCATTGGGGCTGTCCAAGAACCTTGCGAGTTGACTAAAGTTTAGCTATTTTTTGTTGTTTAGGTAGGGGATATGCACGCAGCAGCGGAGGGGACGAAGCAATTCCGGAAAAGCGGAGCGTTCGCCTTTGTCCCCGAAATTCTTCCGCTTAAAAATAATTCAAAAAAATTCGGGGGCAACAGCGATTGTAGGAATGGTTCGTTCTCGGAGCGTCATACAACATCTTACTTAATTGGAATATAAATGCTCATCTTCATCCGGTCCGGGTAGCGTGAACCTAGTACATCCGTCACCTCGAAATCCGGCCCTTCTCGTCGGATATAGTTCGAGTTCGGCAGCCACACCCCATAGATGTATTTCCTTACATTTTGCGTATCGTCCGCCGTTCCATCGATTTTAAATTCGGCATGCAAGCCGCCAGGCAGTTCAAAGCTGAACCAGTTCAAATCAGGGGTTGTCACCAGACTGTTGGTAGCCTCGCCGACGACAAATGAAAATTCGCCGTCATCCTGGAAATCACATGCGATACCGTATGAAAAGTCTGGAGCAGCTTTATCCGGGATTTGCAGAAAATACTGATTCATGCCGAAATCATGATAAAAACCGGGGATTTCCGCGAAATATCTTTCATCCTCCAATGTCGTTTTATAACGAACACCCAGAATAGGGATGTTTTCGAGATGTACCAGATTTGGCTTATTCATCTTCATTTCTCCTTTGATCGTCAGCTCACGGAATTTCAGAAAATCAAGCTTGGTTTGACGTGCAATGCCTGGCTCCGGCTCAGCCTTCCTGTACCTTGCAGGTGTAACACCACAGAACTGCTCAAACGCCCTCGTGAATGCTTCCTGGGACTGGTATTGATAGGATAAGGCCGTATCCAGGATAGCCGCATCTGTATTCCGCAGCACAACAGCCGCTTCCGTCAGTCTGCGCTTGCGGATATATTCCTGCACGGAAAAGCCGGATATAGCCTGGAACAAACGCTGAAAATGAAATGGAGAAAATCCTGCTTGTCCCGCGATCTGTCTGATGTCCATGGCTTTCTGCAGGTTTGCTTCCATATAATCGACAGCAGACTGGATGCTTTTGTAATAGTCCATGTCTTCAACCTCTCTTTCATTTCGCTGTGTATGTGCTTATTGTACGATACAGCTGCCGCGTTTTTTTGATTTATTGTGCTTATTTTTAATAAACGTTTTATGAACAAAAAAAGCTGCCTCCAAGCCAACAATGCTTGATAGACAGCTTTTGTATTACCGTGCTCAATTTAATCCTCCTGCCCGCTGATGCGCTTCAGAAACTGCACTGCCCGCGGGCTGGTCGGATTGCTGATCACCTGCTGCGGCGGCCCTTGTTCAACGATATAACCCCCGTCCATAAAAATGACTTTGTCCGCCACATCGGCGGCAAACTTCATTTCATGTGTTACGACCACCATCGTCCGCCCCTCGGACGCCAGCTGTTTCATGACCTTCAGCACTTCGCCGACAAGCTCAGGATCAAGCGCTGAAGTCGGCTCGTCGAACAAAAGGACCTCAGGCTCCATTGCCATTGCCCGGGCAATACCGACCCGCTGCTGCTGCCCTCCGGACAGCTGATGCGGGTAGACATCGGCCTTTTCAGCCAGTCCGACCTTCTCCAGCAGCTCCAGAGCCCGTGCCCGGGCTTCCGTTCTATCCTTCTTCTGCACGGTCACAGGCCCTTCCATCACATTCTGCATCACAGTCATGTGTGGAAACAGGTTGTATGACTGGAACACCATGCCTGTTTTTTGGCGCAAAGCCAGTACATCTTCCTTCTTCAGCTTTGCTCCAAAGCTGAGCGATAGTCCTCCCAGCTCAAGTGTCCCCTGATCCGGAAACTCCAGCAGATTAAGGCAGCGCAGCAGCGTTGTTTTACCCGACCCCGAGGGACCGATAATAACAAGCACCTTGCCCTTCTCCAGCGACAGGTCTACTCCCTTCAGCACCTGTAGCGGGCCGAACGATTTATGCAAATTCCTGATCTCGATCATCGGCACCCCTCCTTATTTGACTGTATGACGGCCTGTCCGTTTTTCGAGATAATTCTGCAGCGCAGACAGCACCGAGCTGAATGCCAAATAGATCACGCCGGCTTCAGTATATACAAGCAGCGGTTCATAAGTAGTCGCTGTAATCTGCTGTGATGCGCGAAACATTTCTATATAGGTGATGGTGGCTGCAAGTGATGTATCCTTCACCAGGCTGATAAAGGAATTCCCCAGCGGAGGCACGGATACACGCGCTGCTTGAGGCAGAATGACACGGCGCAGCGCCTGTGCCCTCGTCATGCCCAATGAGGAGGCCGCCTCCCATTGCCCTGTCGGAATAGACTGGATTGCTGCCCGGAAAATTTCCGAATTATAAGCACCCACACTCAGCGTAAACCCGATGATGGCAGCAAGAAACGGATTCAGCACAACTCCTATGGAAGGAAGGCCGTAGAAAATAATGTACAACTGCACCAACAGTGGTGTGCCGCGGATAACCCATACGTAGAAACGGGCGATCAGATTGGGGATCTTCCAGTTGGAGAGCCGCACCAGGGCGGTAGCCAAAGCTACGATCAAACCAAGCGCAAAGGAAATAAGCGCCAGCGGAATCGTAAAAGCGACCCCTGCTTTAAGCAGGGGCCAAAAGGAATCGATTAAAATCTGTATTTTGCGATCGTCCATTAGCCAGACATCCTTTTACAGTCAATTCGCAGTCCTTTGTGATCATCCATAGATGAACCCGAACCTTATTTGGAAACATCTTCGCCGAAATATTTCTTGGAAATGGTCAGATAGGTTCCGTCAGCCTTCATATCTGCCAATGCCTTGTTTACAGCCTGCACCAGATCATCATTACCTTTGTTGAACAATGCCGCGCTTTCTGCAGCATCATCGGCTTCATCCACTGCTTTGAGCGGCACATCCGGACGCTGTGTCTTCAAATCCAGGAAGGACAATCCGTCATTGACAGTCGCGTCAACTCGCTTGGAGAGCAGCAGGTCGATGGCCTGGTTAAAGCCTTCCGTGCCTACGATTTCAGCGCCGTTGCTCTTCGCAATTTCCGTCAGGTTGCTTGTCAGCGACTGCGCCGACTTCTTGCCTTTCAGATCCGCAAAGCTCTTGATATCATTATTGTCCTGATGCACGATCAGCACAGCTTTAGAGACGATGTACGGGTCGGAGAAGTCGTATTTCGCCTTCCGTTCATCATTAATGGACACTTCGTTGAATACGACGTCAAAACGCTTGGCATCCAGACCTGCAAACATACCGTCCCATTGCGTCTCGATAAATTCCGGCTCTACGCCGATACGTTTGCTTACTTCCCGGGCAATATCGACATCAAAGCCCGTCAGGTTGCCTGCTGCATCGTGAAACGTAAAAGGAGCATATGTACCTTCGGTACCGATCCGCAATTTGCCGCTCGCTTTCACAGCTTCAAGCCCGCTTTGCGCTTCATTATTGGCCGCTTCACCGCTGCCTGAAGCCGTGTTATTCGAAGGCGCATTATTGGCATTGCCGCCGCATGCCGCCAGTAAAACCATCACAAATGCCAGCATCAAGGTCAACAGACTGAATTTCTTCATATCCTTCACTTCTCTCTTCATTAAATATTCTAACTGCGGGACAAACCCGACAAAATGAATAGTACACTATTAAATTGTTCGAGTCAATCAATTTATTATAATTCCAATCAATTTAGTGAGAATTATATAACTCCATACATACTGCGAAAAAACAGGCCTCAGGGAACTAAGTCCCTGAAGGCCTGCCTTCTGCATTTTATTCTGTTACGACACCGTGCAGCAGTACGGGAGCTTCCGCATGGTCCGCAATGCGCACATTCGCATAAATCTTTTCCAGCACCTCGTCCACATTCTCCCGGTTGGAATGGATGGTCATCAGCGATTCTCCCGCTTTGACACTGTCGCCGATCTTCTTGTTCAGCATGATGCCGACCGCCAAATCAATTTCGGATTCCTTCGTGGCGCGGCCTGCGCCGAGCAGCATCGCTGCCGTGCCGATTTCATCGGCCACCATCTCGGCTACCACGCCGTCCTGCTGCGCCGGAACCTCAATACGGTAGGCTGCCTGCGGCAGCCGCTCGGGATGATCCACCACGGACGGATCTCCGCCCTGATTGGCGATGAACTCCTTGAATTTCTCCAGCGCGCGTCCGCTGCGGATTGCTTCCTTCAGCTTCTCTTCCGCTTCTTCCAGCGAATCGGCCTTCTGCGCCAGATAGACCATCTGTCTGCCAAGCGCCAGACACAGCTCCTCCAAATCCTTCGGACCCTGTCCCTTCAGCGTATCAATCGCTTCCTGAACCTCAAGCGAATTCCCGATTGCGAGTCCAAGCGGCTGGCTCATGTCCGAAATAACCGCCATCGTCTTGCGGCCGACGTTGTTGCCGATGCTGACCATCGCTTTCGCCAGCTCCACGGCTTCTTCAGCTGTCTTCATGAAAGCGCCAGCTCCTGTTTTTACATCCAGCACGATGGCGTCCGCGCCTGCCGCGATTTTCTTGCTCATGATCGAGCTCGCGATCAGGGGAATGGAATTGACAGTTGCCGTTACGTCCCGCAGCGCGTACAGCTTCTTGTCAGCCGGCGTCAGATTGCCGCTCTGGCCGATGACCGCAATTTTATGCTCATTCACCAGCTTGACAAACTCGTCCTTGGTGATTTCCACATGAAAGCCTGCGATGGATTCCAGTTTGTCGATCGTGCCACCGGTATGTCCGAGCCCGCGCCCCGACATTTTGGCCACCGGGATATCCAGTGCCGCCACGAGCGGAGCCAGCACCAGCGTTGTCGTATCGCCTACACCCCCGGTGGAGTGCTTATCCACTTTAATGCCTTCAATCGCGGATAGGTCGATCGTTTCGCCGGACTCTACCATGGCCATCGTCAGATCCGCCCGTTCACGGGCGGTCATGTCCCTGAAGAAAATCGCCATGGCCAGCGCGCTTACCTGATAATCCGGAATCCGGCCGTTCGTATATCCTTCGATGACGAAACGGATCTCCTCGGTGGTAAGCTCCTTCCCGTCCCGTTTCTTTTCAATGATGTCTACCATTCTCATCATGAATTCTCCTCACTGTGTGAAAAAATGGACGGATCAATTCCGTTCGTTTTGTGCTACTCCAGCGTTATCGCAGTTTCCAGCGCGACCTCCATCATGTCGTTAAACGTGGTCTGCCGTTCAGCGGCAGTCGTTTCTTCGCCTGTAAGCAGGTGATCACTTACCGTCAGGATGGTCAAAGCATTTACACCATGCTTGGCAGCCAGTGTATACAGCGCTGTTGTTTCCATCTCCACGCCAAGTACACCGTGGGCCATGAGCTTTTCCACGACGGATTTATCGTCACGATAGAACATATCGGAGCTGAAAATGTTGCCGACATGCATGTTCAAGCCTTTGGCCGTCCCCCGCTCGTACGCTTCTTTAAGCAGGTGGAAGCTGGCGATTGGCGAGAAGTCATAACCACCGAACACATGCCGATTCATGCTGGAATCCGTGCAGGACGCCTGTGCCAAGATCACGTCACGCACACGGACATGCTGCTGCATGCCCCCACACGTGCCGACACGGATCAGGTTGCGTACGCCATATTCGGTAATCAGCTCGTTCGCATAAATGCTGATGGACGGAATGCCCATACCCGAGCCCTGCACGGAAATCCGCTTGCCGCGGTACGTTCCCGTAAAACCGAGCATTCCGCGCACCTCGTTGTAACAGTTCACATTCTCCAGATACGTTTCAGCAATGTACTTGGCACGCAGCGGATCGCCGGGCAGCAGAATCGTTTCCGCCACGTCCCCTTTTTGGGCTCCAATATGTACACTCATTGAGCGTTCCCCCTTTAGCGGATTATAAATTAAAAAGATAATTCTACTTTAACCCATTCGGAAAGCTGGCACCACTTTCATTAAAGGAACAATCCGGCCATGGTCGCCGACAGCACACTAACCAGCGTCGCCCCGTACAGCAGCTTGAGGCCGAAACGGGCCACCTCGTTTCCCTGCTTGCTGTGAAGTCCCTTGACCGCACCCGCAATGATTCCGATGGAAGAAAAATTGGCAAAGGAGACCAGAAAGACCGAAACGATACCTACCGTACGTGCGGACAGCCCCGTCATCCCGGACAAATTCAGCATGGCTACGAACTCGTTGGACACCATTTTGGTAGCCATAATGCTTCCGGCCGGCACCGCTTCACTCCAAGGTACACCCATAATGAATGCGAAGGGAGCAAAGACATAACCGAGCAGGTCCTGAAACGAAAGGCCGAAGATGCCTTTGAATATGCCGTTAATCAAGGCGATCAGAGCCACAAATCCGATCAGCATCGCCGCCACCGTGATGGCCACTTTAAAGCCGTCCATGATATATTCGCCCAGCATTTCAAAAAACGACTGCTTCTCTTCCTCCTGCACCTCCAGCATATCCTCTTCCGTGGTTACAGTGTAGGGGTTGATAATCGAAGCGATCATAAAACCGCCGAACAGGTTCAGCACGAGCGCCGCCACAACATATTCCGGCTTGATCATCTGCATATAGGCGCCCACAATGGACATCGATACCGTAGACATTGCCGACGCGCAGAGCGTATACAACCGATGGCGCGGCATCAGGCCGATCTGCTTTTTCACCGAAATGAACACCTCGGACTGACCAAGAATGGCGGACGCCACCCCGTTATAGGACTCCAATTTGCCGAGACCGTTCACCTTGCTCAGAGCCAAACCAAGATAGCGGATGATAAAAGGCAGCACCTTGATGTACTGGAGAATACCGATCAAAGCGGAAATAAAGACGATCGGCATCAGCACAGACAGGAAAAATGGCGGGTCCGCTCCCTCGTTCGCCAGGCCGCCAAACACAAAATTGATTCCTTCCCCTGCATAGGCGAGCAAAGCCTGAAATACGGACGCGAAGCCTCCGATCAATAAAGACCCTATCCGGGTGTTCAGAAGTATGAAAGCAAACACAAGCTGCAAAACTGCCATCACAACCAGAGGACGGTAGCGGATCCGGCTCCGGTCACTGCTTGCAGCAAAAGCCAATACAAAGACAACCAGCAGACCCGCAATCGCAATGATGTATTTCATAGGTTCTCTCCTTAGCTCCTTTTAGAGATCGATTCCTGTCTGTGCAGCAGCGCCGCACCCACCTGAATCAATCTTTATTCCGGATTAATAGGAAGCTGTGGACTGCCCGCCTTCCATAATTTTCACGCCCGAGCTGGCTCCGATCCGCGTCGCTCCCGCTTCGATCATACGCTCCATATCTTCCCGGCTGCGCACCCCGCCTGAAGCCTTGACGCCCACTTTATCACCTACGGTTTTACGCATCAGTGCCACATCCTCCGGTGTTGCTCCTCCAGTGGAGAAACCTGTGGACGTTTTCACAAAATCTGCTCCCGCTTTCACGGACAGTTCACAGGCACGGACTTTTTCCTCATCTGTCAGCAAGCTGGTTTCAATAATAACTTTAACGAGCGCCTTGCCCGCCGCAGCCTCTACAACCGCCCGGATGTCCCGTTCAACCAGCTCATCATTGCCATCCTTCAATGCGCCGATGTTAATGACCATGTCCACTTCGGTCGCTCCCTTGGCAATCGCATCGCCCGCCTCAAAAGCTTTAACCTCGGAAGTAGAAGCCCCAAGCGGGAAACCGATTACGGTGCATACCTTCACATCCGAGCCTTTCAACAGCTCTGCCGCAAGAGCTACTCTTGCCGGATTTACACACACAGACGCAAAATTATATTTCTTCGCTTCCTCAGCCAATTGGCGGATTTCCGCTTCCCTTGCATCCGCCCGCAGCAGCGTGTGATCGATCATTCCAGCCAAATTCATGTAAACCGCTCCTTTAATTAATTCTTTGAAAATCATTACCCAATTCACTCAAGCCTATACTAACATGTGCTTGAACATAAGTAAATTAAGTTATGAAATTTTGTTCAGAACCAACCATAAGAACGCAAAAAACGCCGCATTGATGCGACGGCGGCTTTTCCACGGTTAGGTTAGCAGTGCCTGGGCGGTAAATTGATCCGTAACCAGTATGTTGGCATACCCCCCCACAAGCGCTGCCCGGATCGCGTCAATTTTACGCTGTCCACCTGCCACCAGGATCGATTTCTCCTTCTTTTTCAAATCGGCAAGATCAATGCCTACGGTACGGTTGTTAAGCTCCTCGCTGCATATGTGTCCGTTCTTATCAAAAAAACGCGAGCAAATATCCCCGGCACCGGTTTGCTGCAGATGAGCCTGCTCTTCCGCGCTGAAATAACCGAGCCTGAACAGCAGCGCATCCTCCTTGACGGTTCCCACTGTAAACACCGCGATGTTGGCCTGCTTGCCCAGCTCGATAATCCGGCGGATGTGCCGGTCCTCTTCCACCACCTGCTTCAAAGCGACACTGTCGAAAATAACGGGCAGCGGCAGGTAACGGGCAATGGTGTGAAAAGCATCGGCGAACAGCTGCACGATTTCGGCGGCATATGTATTGACATGCGAATGGCTGACTCCACCCTTCAGCTGCACAACCTCAACTCCCCGCACGGGCTTGGACTGAAGCTGCTGCGCAACGGCATGCATCGTGGTTCCCCAGGTTACGCCGATAATGTCCGAATCCTGTACCGTCTCATGCAGGAAATCAGCAGCCTTTTTGCTAATATGCTTTTGAATCACCCTGTATTCATTCTCCGGCGAGTAGCATACCAGCACCTGATCAAGGCCATAGGTCCGCTTGACCTCTTCCGCGAGGGCGTCCAGGTCCTCCAACGGATCGACAATGCTGATTCTAACGAATCCGCGTTCTTTGGCGTACTGCAGCATTCGGGACACCGTGGGGCGTGATACTCCCAAGCGGGCGGCGATGTCCTGCTGGCTGTAATCTGACAAATAATAAAGACGGGCTGCTTCTATACTCAGCCTCTGCTTCTCGTTTTCCATATATTCAACCTACTTATCTGTAAATAATGGGAATAGATTAATCACTTCAGACGATCTCTATTATACCTTTTCTCTCTTCTGTTTACGATGCCACTTCCCGGCTTCTTTTAAGGTATAAAATGTGCATTGCATAGTCATTTTTCTAATTAGAATCCCCTGCAGAATTGACAGTCATTACATATATTTTACAAAATTCCAGTAGTCATTTTATACTTCTCCATTAGCATGTTCATTGTAATTATTACACTTTGAGGAGGAAAAGATGAACACAAAAGCGCTTAAGATATGTCTTTCTCTTGTCTTTACCGCCAGCTTATTCACAACCGGCTCCAGCTCTGCTCATGCTCTGGGCGCCAATGAAGCGCCAAAAGCCAAAAATGTCATTTTGCTGATTCCGGACGGAATGGCTCCGGACGCAACAGCCCTTGCTCGCTGGTATCAAGGCGGGACTCCGCTCGCACTTGATGAGATGGCCAGCGGTCTGGTCCGCACACACTCCGCAGACGCTGCCATCGCCGATTCGGCGCCGGCAGGCACCGCCTTTGCGACCGGGCATAAATCGCATACAGGCTATGTAGGCGTGCTTCCTGATGTTGCGAACATGCCGGGACAAGCAGCTATTGCTGCGGAAGACGCCAAAAAACCGGTCGCCAGCGTCCTGGAAGCCGCCAAACTTGCCGAAAAAGCTACGGGTATTATCGCCACCTCCGAGATCATGCATGCAACTCCAGCCGATTTCAGCGCCCATTACCCGGACCGCAGCAATTACGATGCACTTAGCGAACAGCAGGTTTATAACGGAATCGATGTCGTCCTGGGTGGCGGAAGCTTGTACTTCACCCCGGAAGGACGCAAAGACGGTGAAGATCTTGTTCAGGCTATAAAAAGCTCCGGCTATAATTATGTAACTACTCCTGCAGAACTGAACGCATCCAATTCCGGTAAGCTGTGGGGTCTGTTTGCACCAAAGGCGCTGGACTATGACATGGACCGTGATCCTGCCGAGCAGCCAAGCCTTGCAGATATGACCAAAAAAGCGATCGACGTGCTGTCTCGCGATGAAGACGGTTTCTTCCTCATGGTAGAAGGAAGCAAGGTGGATTGGGCAGCCCATGCGAATGACCCGACAGGCATCATCAGCGATGTGCTGGCCTTCGATGAAGCTGTAGGAACGGCTCTCAGCTTTGCCAAGCAGAATGGGAACACTGTTGTCCTCGCTGTGACAGACCATGGCAACGGAGGACTGACGATCGGCAACGCCGATACGACAAAAACTTATGATGAAGAGCCTCTATCCACCTTTATCGCCCCCCTCAGTAAAGCAAAATTAACGGGTGAAGGCCTCGAAGCCATGTTGAACGAGGAACGTTCAAACGTGCGTGAAGTGATGGAGGAGTATTGGGGAATTACCGATCTGACCGATGCCGAAGAGCAGGCTATCCGTGAAGGGGAAGACTCCCTGAACTATATTGTAGGTCCTATGATCAGCAAAAGAGCCCGCATCGGCTGGACCACCGGTGGACATACTGGCGGGGATGTCATCCTTTACTCTTACCTGCCTGATGACAAGCGTCTTACCGGCGTCCTGGATAACACAGACATCGCTAAATTCATGGCAGCAGCCCTTGGAGTAGATCTGAACGCGACGACAGACAGGCTGTTTGTTCCGGCAAGACAGGCGTTTGAAGCCAAGCAAGCCAAGGTGACATTGAACGAGGAAGATCCGCAAAATCCGGTTCTGGTAGTAACCAAAGGTTCTGACACTTTGAAACTGCCGGCATTCAAGAACATAGCTGACCTTAATGGACAGCGCACTTCCCTTGAAGGTGTTGTTGTATACAACGGCGAAAATGTTTTTGTTCCTCAGCAGGCTGTGGATCTGATCAAATAATGCTGAAAAATCGTGAACCCTTCCGGATCAGACCGTGTCTTTTCGACACGGTCTTTTTTGCTGATTTGGCTTCATAAATACTGGCTTTCAAAATAAATTCTTATCTGGATTGTACATTTGCATTACTGGCTCTAAAAGATGCTATTAGTTGAACATCACGCATACATACGAAAAGTGCCCCAGGTCATGGACCTTGCGGGGCACCCTTTTTTCATGAATATACTGTTCGTGCTCGTATGCAGGTTCGAGCAACGCATTTCTACATCAGCAACGACAGGTTTAACTTCTGCTTCTTCCCATGGAACGGAAAATCAAGCTTACGATGGCAACCAGGATAATCGCTCCGATCAGAGCCGGAATGATGTAGAAGCTGCCGATGACAGGACCCCAATGGCCCAGAATCAGGCTGCCCAGCCATCCGCCGATGAAACCGGCGATAATGTTGCCGATAATCCCACCCGGAATATCCCGGCCTACAATCATGCCTGCCAACCAACCAATGATACCGCCTACGATCAATGCCCATAACCAGCTCATGTCGTTTCACCTCGTTTAATTTTTTTGTCGTTGTGATCTATTATTAACCAAACACAAGGATTTGTAACACTGTTGTAGCCAACAGCCTAATTTTACCGGTTTAATCCTCCGTTCTTTGAGAACATTACAAATCATGATACGGAGGAGATGATGATGAAAAAATCCGATGGGAAAATGACCTGGCTGCAATTTGCCCTGTTCGGTACGGCATGTACGATCGGAACTGGTTTTTTTCTTGGCACCAGCATAGGAATCCGCAAAAGCGGCGGCTGGATTCTGCTTACCTTTGTTATGGCCGCAGCTGCCACCCTGTTTGTATATGATGCGCTTTTTAAACTTTCGGCTGACCGTGGAGCCAGCGGCTCCTTTCGCAACTATGCCAAGGAAGCCTTCGGGGACTGGGCAGGCTTTGGCATAGGATGGATATATTGGTGCTCGGAGATCCTAATTCTGGGCAGCACGATTACGGCACTCGGTCTGTTCACCCGCTTTTGGCTTCCTGACTTCCCGTTGTGGGTGGCTTCGGCGGGTTATGCTCTCCTCGCTGTGCTGATTGTTGCACTGGGCGTTCGGGGGCTGGGGAAAGCGGAGAACATACTTGGCATGGTCAAAATTGCGGCGATCATCATGTTTGTCATCATCGCTCTGGTGATGCTGTTTAATGGTAAAGGACCGCAGACCGCCGGGGAGCCTTTAAGCAGGAGATTGGGCGAACTGGTGGAACCGGGCTGGAAGGGAATATGGACAGGCTTGCTTTACGCCTTCTATGCTTTTGGGGGAATTGAAGTTATGGGGTTGATGGCCGGACAGCTTCGCAGGCAGGAAGAAGCGTCCAAAGCAGGGCGTACAATGATCGGACTCGTGCTTATCCTGTATATTTTATCGGTGGGGCTGTCACTGGTCCTTGTGCCCAAGGGGTGGATTACTCCGCATGAAAGCCCGTTTGTCATTGCGCTGGGCCGCTGGGGGCTGGACGCTTTTGTTCACATTATGAACGGTGTCCTGATAACGGCAGGTTTTTCGATTCTTGTGGCCGCCCTTTACGCCGTTACGACCATGCTGGTCACCCTGTCCAAGGACCATGACGCTCCCCGCTGGATGTCACGGACTGCTTTCAAACGAGAAATTCCGTACTTTGCATTGATGTTTAATGCTACAGGTTTAGCCGTATCCATAACGATGGCGCTGCTGATTCCAAACCGTATTTTTGAACACATCACAACTGCGGGCGGTCTTGTCCTGTTGTACACATGGATGATTATTCTGTTCTCGTATCTGAGGCTGAACCGGCCGACTGCTGCAGGCCAAGTAAAATCCTGGACCGCCGTCATTTTTATTATATTAGCAATTACGGGGACTTGGGGAACGGCTCCAGCCTGCCAGGCTTCTGGATAAGCCTGCTGCTGGTGCTGCTCGTCGGGGTTGCCACGGCGGTTCGCGTAAAGAAGCGTAAACAGCGCAAAGGAGCGGCGGTCCGGGCAAGCCCCCGAACGGAATGACCGTTTTACCCTGTTAGGAGAATATAAGCCTGCCAGCCAAAATAAAGGCCAAACCCGATCAGGGAAATCCCAGCAACTGCGGAGATTACATGCAGCACATAACTGTTTGCGAATCGCTTGAAAGTACTGGCTGTGACAGCCATTGCCAAATCCCACAGCAGCAGCCCGGTAAATATGCCTAGGGTGTGCCACAGCGTTTGCTCGGAAAAGCCGTTCTCTGCGCTCTTAGCCAGAATGGAGCCGTAAATTCCAAGCCAGAACAAAATGCTGAGCGGATTCAGCAGGGACATCCAGAAGCCGGAACGGAAAGAACTAAAACCCGAAATACTGCGTGTCACCTGTTCTTCGTTTGCCCTCCTGCGCAGATGATTCAGGGATTCTATCCCGGTGTAAATCAGTACAAAGCAGCCAAACAGCCACAAAAAGGCTTTCATAAACGGTGTGCTTAAAAAATGGGCAAGTCTAAAATAAATGAGCATCATATACAGCGCATCCGCACACACAGCTCCAAGTCCCACCAGCCAGGCATGGGCAAAACCAAAACGAGCCCCCTTGTCGAGCTGAGCCGCATTCACCGGGCCGATCGGGGCAGCCAGTGACAAGCCCAGCATGACATGAGCAAGGAATGACGGCATGGTCCACTCTCCTTTTAGAAAGATAGCCTGCTTTTCGTCGATGGACAGGTCACTTCATCGTATGCATATACCAGGTCAAATAGAATTTAATACAATGGTTGACCTCCTTCTCTCATCTGGTACACTGGATACAATTCCAGGGCGCTGCGCAGATCAGGTTAAGGAGAGAGGAGGAATCCCATGGAATGCAGAGCAGGCTGCGCGGCATGCTGCATCGTCATCAGTATTTCATCCCCCATCCCCGGTATGTCTCAGGGCAAGCCCGCTGGCGTGCCGTGTGTGCAGCTTACAGAGGACGGGAAGTGCAAGCTGTTCGGCCGGCCGGAACGACCGGCTGTCTGCAGTTCGCTGCATGCATCCGAGGAGATGTGCGGGGCTGCCGACGAAGAGGCCTACAAAATTCTGGCGGAGCTTGAAAAGCTGACACAGCCCAATTGAATCATGCAGCAACCCCGGTCAGACCTCTGACCGGGGTTGCTTTTTTCATAGTCTAAAGGCTCTTACTAAATGCTATCATGGCCAGGAACAGATAAATGATTGGTAAGACAGGGGACAGTCCGGATCAGCCGGGTCAATAGCAGGGCAATTTCCTGCGGAGGAAGTGACTTGTCTGTCGTAAACCAGTGCTGAATCAAACCGAATTGGGCTGAACCGAGATAGGCAATTATATAGTCAGTTGGCCGGGCAGACCAGTCAGATTGCGGATGTGCCTGCTTCAAATGTTCATACATACGGGTTCCGACCAAATACAGCAGTCTCTCTTTTAATTCGACATGAGCAGATTGATGGAATATTGCCTTAAAAAAGTAATAATGACGTTGCATATATTCAAAGGCTTCAGTTATCGGCGGAAAAGGCGAGTTATCATCAGGATGCAGCAGCAGCTCATTCAACTGAATGGGCACTAAAATATCCAGCAGCCCCCTCATTAATTCAGTTTGCTCGATCAAGTCGAAGATATCTTTGTAATGGAGATAAAAAGTACCGCGGTTCACACCGGCCTTTTCCGTCACATTTTTAACATTCAGATTCTTTATTCCTTGATTAACCAATATATCCAACAACGCCTGCTCTATGAGCTTCCGGCTTCGAACTACGCGCAGATCCGTATTTTTAGTCATCATCGGATTCCTTTCGGTAACTGGGATGCGTTAATGAACAATATCAGAGATGTGTCTTTTATGGGACACTCCCTCCACACTGATGATGGTTCCAACAAATTACGCACTATTATAATTGACCTCAGAACACCAATCAACACATGTGTTCAATACTGAAATGGGGGAACTGGATCTATGCATTATCGAAATCTTGCACGTACAGGTATAAAGGTCAGCCAGTATGCCTTGGGCGGGGGAATGTACGGGGCGCTGGCAAGTGAAAAGGATAGCATACAAATCATTCACCAGGCTCTCGATGCCGGAATTAATTTGATAGACACCTCCAACCGTTATGCTGATGGCGAATCTGAGCGGATCATTGGCCAGGCGATCATGGACAGGCGCGAGGATGTAGTCCTGGCAACCAAGTTTGGTGCTGAACCTGGCAGCAAGCTGAATCAAAGCGGCGGTTCGCGCCGCTGGATCCGACAAGCCGTCGAACAAAGCCTAATGCGATTGAAAACGGACTATATTGACCTTTATCAGCTTCATCAGCCTATTTCGGACACCTCATTTGCGGAAATATTGGGTACACTGACCGATCTGGTTCGCGAAGGCAAAATCCGTTATATCGGAACCTCCAATCACCAGGCATGGCAGCTGATGGAAGCGCAAGCGGTAAGCGAGCGCCATCACCTGCAGCGGTTTGTCAGTGAACAATCGCCTTACTCTATGATCAACCGAGGTATTGAGCAGGACATTACAGAAATGGCCCTGCGCTATGATCTGGCATTATTGACCTACGGACCGCTGGCAGGAGGACTGTTAACCGGCAAATATACGGCAGGTCAGGCAGCAGATAACCAGTCACGGGCCGCTCGTTTAAAAGGAGCCGCAGCTCAAGCGCTTGATCCGGAGCTGCCGGAAAATAAGCACAAGTTTGATGTCATCCGGCGGCTGCAGCTTGTGGCGGATCAGGCAGGTATGACGCTTGCACATATGGCGGTGGCATTTATCCAAAGCCATCCTGCTGTCACTTCGACGATTCTTGGTCCGCGCACGCCAGAACAGCTAAGCCAGTTTATTGCCGGCACAGATCTGCGGCTTAGTCCGGACGTTCTGGATATCATTGACACTATCGTACCTCCCGGCAAAAGATTGGACGACAAAGAACAGATGTGGACACCGGCATGGCTGGATTCATCCCGACGCAGACGAGTTTGACCAAATATCGAAGCACTTAAATTGATCACTTGAAATATTGCCATCAGCGATCGCTCCCTGATCTCCATGAGGGAGCGGTCTTCTTTTTTCATGTTAAATCCTCCTTCCCTGCTTGTTCCGGTGACAAGGGCCTAACACAGTGCATATGATGCCAGTGACGATGACTAAGAAAGGAGAGAGCTGTTTGAAAAAGAACAAGAGCACCGCGAGCAGCAGGAGAAAAAAGAGGCCCTACTTTATTGACAATCCCCATATGAATGAGCTGGATTGGTTAACACCTGCCAAGAAACCGGATATACAAGTCCATGCCGTGACCGCGCCGCAGATCCCTGCAGCCCCAGTCCCTTCGACCATACAAGCTAAGGTGCCAGAGCCTTCCAAACCTGAATCAGCGAATAGCCTCCCTGAGATCCAAGTATTGAATGATAAAGCTGCAGCTAAGAAAGAAGAATCATTAGATACAGCGGCAGCCATACAAGAGCCGTTTCCCGCTTCCGACCAGACTGTTCCAATACAGGAGCTGCTTGAAAGCAAAAAGGCACCTCATGTGAACCAGGGCTTTATATACACCGACGATATCAGTGAAGCAGCCGTCACCGGCAGCAAGATTGCCCCCGGCTCCATCGATTCGAGCAAGCTTAAAAAAGAGATCATCCAGACGGATCATTTGGAGGATTATGCCGTCAGCAGCATCAAAATTTCTGACGGTGCGGTAACACCGGCCAAAATCGCTCCGGATTCCCTCACAGGGGATCATCTGGTGGACGGAACAATACCAGGCCGCAAAATTCAGGACCGATCTTTGGCAGGCGATAAGCTCAAAGACGGGAGTATCACGCAGGAGAAGCTCGCTGACAAAGTCATAGGCGGAGATAAGATTGCTGACCACTCCCTGGAGAGCCGGCACTTTAAAGACTTCTTCATAAGCCCGGAAATGCTGAAGGATCAATCCGTAACTTCGGATAAAATAGGCAGCGGAGCGATCCGGAATATTCATCTTGCGAATGAAGCTGTAGATAATTCCAAGCTGGGCGAACAAGCGGTCACGACTTCCAAGCTGCGCGACGGTGCCGTCACCGATGCGAAAATTCAGCCAGGCAGCGTCACTTCAGAACATCTGGCGAAGCATTCCGTCACCGCCTATCAGCTTGCCCCCGGTTCTATCGGCAAAGAACAACTGGCTCATGGCATTATCGGGGCCGAACAGCTGGCGGATGAGCTTATTGGGCCAGAGCATCTGAAGCAGGCCGCTATTCAATCCGGGCATATCGCTTCCCAGGCGATCGAACGCGCCCATCTTGCTGCGGGCAGCGTCGGTCAGGAACAGATCGGCACCGGGGAAATTACCGACCGGCATTTGGCTGACCGCAGCATTTTATCCACCAAGCTGGCGGATCAGTCGGTCGGCTCCCTGCAGATTGTAGACCAGTCCATAACCTCCTCCAAAATATCGGACCAGAGCATCCTGCCGCAAAAAATCGCCGATGAAGCGGTCCTTAGTCGCCATATCGCCAAAGCAGCGGTGGAAGGACGGCAGCTGGCAGAGGGCGCTGTAGCTTCCGAGCATTTACAGGAGGCTGCGGTGCAGTCCCGGCATATTGCCCCCGCTTCGGTGACCACGAACAAAATTGCCGCCGGCGCGGTAACGAATACGACCCTGGCCGCGGCCTCCGTCAGTGGCGAGAAGATTGTATCTGAAGGGATATCTTCCGTTCATATTCAACCTGCGGCGGTTAAAGAAGCGCATTTGGCGGCTAAAAGCGTAGGACCGGCAGCACTGCAAAACAGTTCTGTGGGGCCGGGACATCTTGCCCCGGGGGTGATTCACACCGAGCACCTTACAAACGGCAGTGTGGGCACACCCCAGTTGAAGCCGCATTCAGTCACATCGGAAATTTTGGCTGAACATTCTGTGCAACGCGGACATATTGCAGATGGATCTGTTTTCTCACAGCACCTTCAGGACCATGCGGTAACTTCATTGAAGCTGTCACCGGAAAGCGTATCTACCGACAAAATCAACGACCTGGCCATAACGGCCGAGAAGCTGGCGGAGAACAGCGTGACGGCTTCCAAGCTGGCGACTCAGGCCGTTCAGTCCCGGCATTTGGCAGAAGCAGCGGTGCAGAACAAGCACCTCGGCGAAGAGGCGGTTGATTCCGCTCATTTGAAGAAGGCTTCTATCTTCTCTCATCATCTGCAGGATCATTCCATTACAGCCCTGAAGCTGTCGCCGGAGAGTGTGTCAACGGATAAGCTTAACGACCTGTCGGTCACAACATCCAAACTGGCCGATCATAGCGTAACCTCTCAGAAATTGGCGTCCGAGTCTGTACAATCTACCCATATTTCCGGTCAGACCGTTAAAAGCAGCCATTTGGCCGAAAATGCGGTGACCGCAGCGCATCTTGCATCAGGGGCCGTGCTATCCAAGCATATCCTGCCGGGTTCTGTACAGGATCTCCACCTGGCTGACAATTCAGTATCCGCTTCAAGTCTGAAAGCAGGAGCGGTAACGGGGAACGCGCTTTCCGAGGGGGCTGTCGAGACCCGGCATCTCGCCGAGCAAGCGGTTCAGTCGGATCAGCTTGCTGATCAATCTGTTTTGGAGTATCATTTAGCCCCCGGTTCGGTTCAGTCCGCCGCGCTTGCTCAGGAAGCAGTCCAATCGGAGCATATAGCCCACAATGCCATTCATTCGGATCATCTGCAGCCCAAAGCCGTACTGGCACGCAATTTGGGAGCCCAATCCGTATCCGAGGAAACCATAAGGGATAAGGCCGTTACATCAAGCAAGCTGGCCGATGGCAGTGTAACCTCAAGTAAGCTGGAGCCTCAATCGGTACAGGATGTACATTTAGCCGAACAGTCGGTACAAGAAAGGCACCTTGCTGCACAGTCCGTTCATGAACACCATATTGCAGATGAATCCATCCGTTCGGAACATCTGCAGGGGTCCTCGATCCTGGAAAATCATTTGGCTCCCGGATCAGTAACCGAAGCTGCAATCCGTCCAGGAAGCATCACCGGAGATAAACTGGCTGCCGCTACGATTACAGGACGGCATATCGCAGTGAACAACATCTCTGGGTTCCATCTCGAAGAGCATACTGTACAAAGCCGGCATATGACCCCTGAGTCTGTACAGTCAGAGGCATTGGGCAAGAGGGCCGTATTAGCCGGTCATATCGCTCCTGGGGCAATTCAAAGCGAGCATCTGCAGGAAGGCTCAATAACGGAAGGGCATGTAGCTGCTGATGCAATTAACAGCTCTGCGTTAGTTGACGAATCCGTCATCTCCTCCAAGCTTGCACGAAAATCCGTGCAAACGGTCCATATCGAGGAAAAGGCTGTTCATACAGAGCATCTGGCAGACAAAGCCGTGCAGGCCGAACACCTCGCGCCGGGCTCGGTAGATTCCAATCATCTGCAACCCTCCTCTGTCCTGGAACGCCACATCACTCCGGGAGCGATAACGGGGGACGCGCTGCAAGAGGGAGCTGTCTCCTGGGAGCACTTGAAGAACGAACTTCAAGAGCGCCTCATTACTGACGAGGTTGATGGAAGCAAAATCAAGGACGGGGCTGTTTCCTGGGAGCACTTAACCAACGAACTTCAAAGTAACCTTATTACTGGTGAGGTTGATGGAAGTCAAATCAAAGACGGGGCTATTTCCTGGGGCCATTTGGCCGAGGAACTTCAGGAGAGTCTCATTACTGATGAAGTCGACGGAAATCAGATCAAGGCCGGGGCACTGAACTGGGATCATTTTAATGAGGAACTGCAGGGTAGCCTCATTACTGACGAAGTTGATGGAAGTCAGATCAAGACTGGAGCTGTTTCTTGGGAGCACTTGGACGGCAGGCTTCAGGACAGTCTCATCACTGACGAAGTCGATGGAAGTCAAATCAAAGACGGAGCCGTTTCTTGGGGACACCTGGCCGACGAACTCAAGGGCAGCCTCATTACCGATGAAGTCGACGGAAATCAGATCAAAGCTGGGGCCGTCTCTTGGGAACACCTGGATGGAAACCTGCAGGAGAGCCTCATCACCGACGAAGTCGATGGAAGCCACATCAAAGACGGAGCCGTTTCTTGGGAGCACTTGGACGGCAAGCTTCAGGAGAGCCTCATCACCGATGAAGTCGATGGAAATCAGATCAAGAACGGGGCCGTCTCTTGGGAACACCTGGACGGCAACCTTCAGGAGAGCCTCATCACCGACGAAGTCGATGGAAATCAGATCAAGAACGGGGCCATTTCCTGGGAACACCTGGACGACAAGCTTCAGGAGAGTCTCATCACTGACGAAGTCGATGGAAGCCACATCAAAGACGGAGCCGTTTCTTGGGGACACCTGGCCGACGAACTCAAGGGCAGCCTCATTACCGATGAAGTCGACGGAAATCAGATCAAAGCTGGGGCCGTCTCTTGGGAACACCTGGATGGAAACCTGCAGGAGAGCCTCATCACCGACGAAGTCGATGGAAGCCAAATCAAAGACGGTGCCGTTTCTTGGGGACATTTGGACGAGAAACTTCAGGAGAGTCTCATCACCGACGAAGTCGACAGCAGCCAGATTAAAGCGGGTGCCGTTTCTTGGGACCACCTGGCTGGCGAGCTCAAGGATAGCCTTATTATCGACGAAGTTGATGGAAATCAGATCAAAGCCGGAGCTGTTTCTTGGGATCACTTAACCGGCGAGCTCAAGGATAGCCTCATTACTGACGAAGTCGATGGAAACCACATCAAAGCCGGGGCTGTTTCTTGGGACCACCTGGCTGGCGAGCTCAAGGATAGCCTTATTATCGACGAAGTTGATGGAAATCAGATCAAAGC
>NZ_JBHIRX010000054.1:0-314 GCF_042138595.1 Paenibacillus terreus
GACTCCGTGACCGTGCATCCCGCTACGACCGCCGAAGCATACGGATGAGGAAACTGTGGCCGGGCCGGATTACGCCCGTACAGGTCGCTGTTCACCTTCACGTCTCCGCAGAGCAGCTCCCGGGCATCGAACTCCCCGACGGCATGGCGGATGCGGTGCAGCATCGACCAGGCGGTCTTGTAGCTGACCTGGATCACCTGGCTCAGCCGCATCGCCGAGATGCCATCGGGCAGCAGAAACAACTCCAGCGCCTGGAACCACTTGGTCAGGGGGAGATGGGTGCGTTCAAAAATCGTGCCGACTAAAGCCGACGT
>NZ_JBHIRX010000055.1:0-302 GCF_042138595.1 Paenibacillus terreus
ATCGCCTTCCGTTTAAGTGTTCGTTGATGACAGCCGCGAGGTCTTTATCGCCTGATTGTTCCCTTTGGGAAGAGCAGAGGATTGCTGCTGGAGTTCGATATTATCGAAATCGAGCAGGCCGGCTTACCGATGATCACACCATCTTGGCCACTAACGATCTGAAATGGTGAAATCGTTGGAGCGATAGAAGACGCTGGAGTGATAGGCGATGTCCCGTTGCTCAGCGTTCACTTGAAAAGATGATGTAAGCTGGACTTTTGGAGAAGCGACAGGCCGTAAATGCAAATTACCTGAATACCTCC
>NZ_JBHIRX010000056.1:0-302 GCF_042138595.1 Paenibacillus terreus
TGGTGAGCCATGAAGGACTCGAACCTTCGACACCCTGATTAAAAGTCAGGTGCTCTACCGACTGAGCTAATGGCTCACAACAAACACAGGATTTCATCCCTGAAGTTTTTTGCTACACGGAACCTCCGGGATACTCTCATTTCATGAGAGACTGCGAAGCTGATCCTTAAGAAGTAAGGCTCCGACGAACCCTATTTGGGTTCTCATCCCTGAAGCTATTACAATAGTGGCGGAACCGACGGGATTCGAACCCGCGATCTCCTGCGTGACAGGCAGGCATGTTAGGCCTCTACACCACGGTT
>NZ_JBHIRX010000007.1:0-296409 GCF_042138595.1 Paenibacillus terreus
GCGTACATATATTGCCTTGGGCACCAAACATCTGCAGGCGTACCTCAACGAGTACACCATACGCCGCCGACTGCGCCTGCCCGGAGCGGAAGAAACGATGTGGCATAAGTTGCTGTCCATGGGCGCGGCGATTCCTGCGATCCCTTACCGCCGATTGATCGCGCGCCAACCGGTTCAGCCTCTTGCGGCTGCGTCCTGATCACAATGCTTGAACGAGGAAAAGCGAGTATGATGGCGTGGCTTGAACGGTGTGGGTTAGCATGAACGAGGACATCGGAAAAATTCAGGTTCAAGCGGCAACGAGGGCCGGGGTCTTATATTTTTTCAGGGCTCTGATCCGCTCCCTCCTTCTCTCTTGGTCAGCTTCACATCACCTGAACGCTCTGCTTTCTGCTAAGATCACCTCATAATCTTGAACCGATCTGCTTTCTCCTAAGATCGCCTCATGATCTCGAACCGATCTACTTCTCCATAAGGCACAACCCCAAAATAATAGACCCGTTCGATGGTCCTGAATAGCGTAACAACAGGCATTTTCGTGCCACACTTGATCCGTTATTTTCTTTAACGCGCCTAAAGTCTATTTTCGGTTCCCGGTCTTCTATTTTTCCTTTCTGTTTTTCTTTACCTGATCTAACGGGATAATCGTGCAAGGCTTCCGGGCAGCAAGTTCACATGCCTTGCCACGATCGACGGGCGCCTTGACTATCAAGCCTTAACTTTCGAAGCATGAAATCGGCAAATTTGCAAGGAGGGGATTCGAATTCTTCAGAACCCAGAAGCTATACAGGTTTAAGTGGATTTAGACTCTGCGAAATTTGAGTTGTTATTTTCAACATATGAAAAATTCATAATAGAAAAGATCTCCCCCGAATCTTCTTTTGTGCCCCAAGCAGCTTCCCACCGTAAACAGAAAAAAGAGGTGCACGACCTTAGGTCGGCACCCCCTGCACCTGACAGTGAATTACCCCATATGATTGGCCAAAGTAATCAGGACTGTCATCGTGAGCACGTTGACGATCGTGGAGAGCAGCACGGTCTGTGCCGCGAAATCCGGCTCATTCTTGTATTCCTCTGCCAGAATGGACGTATTGACACCCGTCGGCATCCCCGAAGCGATGAGCAGTGCCTGGGCAGGAACGCCCTTCAGACCAAGCAGGAATATGACGGCAAATCCGACCACCGGGCCGGCCAGCAGCCTCAGAATCATACTGAGATATACAGCGGTCCGGCGCAGCCGGAACGGGTACTGTACAATTTGCGCGCCCAGGGTCAGCAGAGCGATAGCAACCATGGAGCGGCTTATATATCCCAAGGGCTCGGTCAGCATGGCAGGCAGCGGCGAATGCAGCACATTCAAAAGCAGGCCGAGAATAAGCGCGTAGGGCACCGGCATTTTCAGAAAGTTCAGCAAAATCTTTCTGGCGTTGGAGCTGCCGTTTTGGACCACAAAGGTGCCGTAGGTGAACGTGATAAAGCTTTGAAAGGTCATGATAAGCGCCTGCACGGAAACGGCGGTTGGTTCTCCTTTAAAGACCAGCTCATTGATCGGCATCCCGTAATTGCCCGAATTGTCCAGCATTACGCTGTTGGTAAAGGCCCCCCTCATGCCGGGAGAGTATTTCAACGAGCGTGCGACCGTCCAGCTGATCAGGAAAAGAATGAATATATAAATGGCGTAGAAAAGGGCCACTTCACCAAGCAGCACCATCGAAATGTTCGATTGATACAAGCTGAAAAATACAACTGCCGGTGTTATGTAGTAAAAATTGATTTTGGCAAGCGTGTACAGATCTAGCCGGAAGGAATACTGCATGATGCAGCCGAAGCCGATCAGCACCACAATGGGCAGGACCACATTGAGCAAAATCGTTAAAATCATGGAAGTTCATCTTCTTTCTGTCTGGTTCATTAAAGCTATAAAGCACAGCATGCTTTTCATTATACTGCGAAATCAGGCTGAAAAGAGTGGTTTTTTCTGAAAAAAAATTAATTTGCACTACAAAAACAAAATTCAATATATGAAAAATTCAAAATAGTTAAAAACGCAATCCTGCATCATACCAGCTCACTCCCAAGTCTGCACTCGCACCATCGAAAAAGGAAACGAACAGGTGTTCCTGATCACTCTTTGTTCCCATTCAACATAAGGTAAACAAACTGAACACCTATTTACCGGTTGAAGGAGAGAAATAAATGCATCGTTTTTGGGAAAAGGTGATTAAGCCCGTCATAACCGCCCATCAGCCAAAAAGCATTGTTGAGATCGGATCACTATCAGGCCTGAATACCGTCAAGCTGCTCGATTATTGCCAACATTACGATGCGGTATGCCATGTGATCGATCCTCTGCCAAAGTTTGAAGTTGAATGGGCGCAGCTTTGGTACGGAGAGAAGTTCAAGCTTTACCAGGATTTAAGCCTCAATGCACTGCCTCAAATTGAAAGCTATGACATGATTCTTATCGACGGCGACCATAACTGGTATACCGTTTACCATGAGTTAAAGCAAGTGTCCGAAATGGCTGAAAAAAGCGGGCAGTTCCCGCTTGTTCTGCTGCACGATACGGCTTGGCCCTACGGACGGAGGGATATGTATTACAATCCTGAAACAGTACCGGAGGAGTTCCGTCAACCTTGCGAGCTGAAGGGGATTGTGCCTGGCTCGTCAGCGCTTGTGGAAGGAGCTTTTAATTGGATGGTGCATAATGCGGTACATGAATATGGAGAGCGGAATGGAGTGCTTACAGCAGTGGAGGACTTTATGAAGCAGTCCCCGGTTCCCCTGCGCCTTCACCTGCTTCATTCCAACAACGGCCTTGGGGTTCTGCTTCCTGAAGATTCACCTTTGAACCCGATCATATCCTTTATTTTAGATACTTCAGGATTTTAATGAGAAGGAGGTAACGGCAGAATGGTTCTGGTATCCATCATTATGTTGACCCATAATAAGACGGACATGACCCGGCGATGTGTTGACAGTATTTTCAGGCATACGGATGTTCCTTTTGAAATCATATTTGTGGACAATGCCTCAACGGACGACACGGCGGTCTATCTAAAGACCGTGCCCAAGGCAAGGGTGATTGAAAATAAAGAGAACAGGGGGTTTGCCGCCGGCTGCAACCAGGGAATAAAGGCTGCAAGCGGAGATTACATTCTCCTTCTTAATAATGATACCGTGGTTACGGCAGGCTGGCTGTGTAGGCTGCTGAAATCGTTGAATGCTGATCCGCGGCGCGGAATTGTAGGGCCGGTGTCGACGAATGTAGCTCCCATACAATGTGTGTATGACCTGAAAGGTACGTCCATCGAGGACATTGACTCCTATGCTCATGAACGGAAACTGGCTTTTGCGGGCCAGGGCTTTTTTCCACACAAGCTGATCGGTTTTTGCATGCTGTTCCGGCGCAGCCTGCTGGATTTAATTGGCGGGTTGGATGAACGCTTTTATCCGGGAAACTATGAAGATGATGATTTTTCCATTCGGGCGCGGGCTGCAGGCAACACGTTGTGGGTCGCACAGGATACGTTTATTTATCATGAGGGTCAGGGCTCTTTTTCGGGTACAGCACGAACCAGGGAATACAGGCTGCAGTCTCTTGAAAATGCACAGCGTTTCCGCGATAAATGGAATATCGGGCTATCCGCCTTCGAAATTGATCTGAGGGGCTATAATCCGTCTGAGATCGTTGCCAAGGAAAATGTATTTCTTCCCGAAAGGCATGTTGTGCCGCTGCCATAGCTGGAAAATTGACGAACAGGCGATCCGTAATATATATTAGCTGAAGAATAGGCTTATCGTGTAGGCTTATCGTGAGGAGGGGGATTATGAATATAGCAAAAATAGAAGCCAACGGAGAGACGATTGCCGTCGTAAATGACAGCGAGATCAGGATTGAGGATGTTCAATCGGCATTGGATTTTATGGCAACCGTACGGTATGAAACAGATTGTGATCGCATGGTAATCCCCAAATCGATGCTGAGCGAAAGCTTTTTCGATTTGAAAACACGGCTCGCAGGCGAAGTTCTGCAGAAGTTCATCAATTATCACGTGAAGGTCGCCATTATCGGCGATTTCTCGGCATATACCAGCCGCAGCTTTAAAGACTTCGTATACGAGTGCAACGGCGGAAACGATATTTTTTTCTTGCCTGACGAACAACTGGCGATTGAAAAATTAAGCAAGCTGAAGTAGGCAGAGGACAGTTCATTTCGCACCTGTGCGAAACGATCATATCATTAACTCAGCGGCAGCCCGGGACGATGCATTTCGTTCATGGCTGCCGCTGTTTATGATCTTATTCTTTTCCGTTTCCTTGCGGAATTTCACAGCCATCCTCTGTACAGACAGCACTGTCTGGCTGGTCTTGGGATTCCACAATTGTAAATGGAGATTGCTCGTTCCAGGCTCGCTGCAGCGCATCGGCAAATACTTCATCCGGCTGGGCTCCAGAGACGGCGAACTTTCCGTTTAGTACAAAGAAGGGGACGCCGTTAATGCCGAGCTGCTGCGCCTGCGCTTCGTCTCTTCGTACTTCCTCTGTAAACCGGTCGCCGGTAAGAACAGCAGCAGCTTCGGCACGGTCTAGACCGGCTTCCGCGGCCAGATCAGCCAGCACTTCAACGCTCCCGATATGCTGTGCTTCCTCAAGTACGGCTTTAAACAACCGTTCGCTTAGCTCTGCCATTTTACCCTGAGTGTCCGCCCAGTGAGTCAGGCGGTGCGCGTCAAAGGAGTTGGTGGGGACGATTGCATTCAGGTTGTAGTTGAGGCCTACAGTCCGTGCCTGATCCTCCAGATTTTTATTCATCGCTTCGGCTTGCTGCACGCTTACTCCATATTTCGCCGCCAACTCCTCCGGCATGGTTCGTTTGGAATCCCTGGCAGCGGTGGGGTCAAGCTCAAAGCTGCGGAACTGTACCTTAACCTGATCCCTATGCTCAAACTGTGCCAAAGCATTTTCCAGCCGGCGTTTGCCGATAAAGCAAAAAGGGCACATAAAATCAGACCAAACTTCAATCATCATGAGGAAAACCTCCATTATTCCGAATAGCTATAACTCCATCAGTTACAACTATCTCATTATAAAAGATCATTACGTATAACGCAATTTTCGATTCCCAGAAAAAAACAAATTGTCAAACCGAAAAAAGTATGATATTTTTAATGCTGTAACCGGTTACACATTGAGGTGATCATATCATGGCAACAATCAAAGATGTAGCTGTTCTGGCTGGCGTATCCGTAGCCACCGTATCACGAGTCATCAATGAAAGAGGCTACGTGCATGCCGATACACGCAAGAAGGTGGAGGAAGCCGTTAAGCAGCTTAATTTTTCGCCGAATGAAGTGGCACGTTCCTTATACAAACGCAAGTCCAAGCTGATTGGCCTGCTGCTGCCGGACATCGCCAACCCTTATTTTCCACAGCTGGCCCGCGGTGTTGAGGACCGGATGCAGGAGCAGGATTTCAGGCTGATTTTCGGAAACAGCGATGAGGATGAAGAGAAGGAGCAGGATTATATCCAGACTTTTATCCAAAATAATGTTGTCGGTCTAGTCTCTTCGACGAATTATCCTCACTCTTCAATATATGAAAAGTTGAAAATCCCGGTCGTGTTCCTTGACAGAACACCACTGGACAGCCCGTCTGTCTATGCGGACGGCAGAGAAGGCGGCCGTCTTGCCGCCAGAGAAATCATCAGGCGCGGCAGCCGCCGCATCGCGGTCATGCAGGGTCCGCTACATATCAGGCCTGCGCAGGATCGTTTTGAAGGCGCGGTCGAAGCGATCCGCCAGACCGGCATGGACTACCATGTGGTGCAGACTGCGTCCTTTTCCTTTAACGAAGCGGCATTATGGGCGGAAGAGCTGTTCAGCAAGCACAGCGATACCGACGGTGTCATTGCCAGCAATGACATTACGGCGACAGCGGTGCTGCATGAAGCGCTGCGGATCGGAAGAAGGGTACCCGAGGATCTGCAGATTATCGGCTTCGACGATATTCCCTTGAGCAGCCTGCTGTCGCCGGCATTGTCGACCATCCGCCAGCCTGCTTACGAGATGGGCAGGGAAGCGGCCGAGCTGCTTATCAAGCTTATAGAACAGACTCCAATCGATCATAAAAATATACAGATGCCCGTCGAGTTTATCGAAAGAGGCACAACGAGAAAGGTGATTGCGAATGGCTAAAATTTGCGTAATCGGCAGCAGTTCCATGGATCTGGTTGTTACATCCTCGAAGCGTCCGGGTGCAGGAGAAACTGTGCTGGGCGAGAGCTTTAAAACCGTTCCTGGCGGCAAGGGCGCCAACCAGGCCGTAGCTGCGGCAAGGCTCGGCGCGGAGGTAACCATGATCGGACGGGTAGGCGACGATCATTTTAGCAAGGTTATTTTGGATAATTTTAAAGCCAATTCTGTAAGTACACGGTATGTGGAACCGGTTACAGATATGGAAAGCGGAACAGCTCATATCGTGTTGGCGGAAGGCGACAACAGCATTGTCGTTGTCAAAGGAGCTAATGATGAAGTTACGCCCGCATATGTGGACAAAGCGGCTGAAGCGATCCGCAGCGCCGACATTGTACTGATCCAGCAGGAAATTCCGGAGGAAACGGTTGTTCATGTAAGCGCCATTTGCGTCGAGAGCGGAGTTCCGCTGCTGCTGAATCCGGCGCCGGCAAGAAGCGTGCCGGAAGAGGTTATCAACAATGCCGCTTATATCACACCGAACGAGCATGAAACTGCAGTATTGTTTGAGGGGTTGACCCCGGCAGAAGTGTTGCGTAAATATCCGAACAAGCTGTTCATTACGGAGGGCAGCAAAGGAGTTCGCTATTTTGACGGGGAGCAGGAGATCGTAGTTCCAGCCTACAAAGTGGAGACGGTAGATACTACCGGCGCGGGCGACACATTTAACGCGGCATTCGCCGTGGCTCTGGCGGAAGGCAAGCCGCTTCAGGAAAGCATACGTTTCGCCAACCGGGCGGCATCGCTGTCTGTTACCAAATTCGGAGCACAGGGCGGCATGCCGACACGCCGTGAAGTAGAGGAGAGCCTGTAATGAAGAAACATGGAATGCTGAACAGCCATATTTCCAAAGTGCTGTCTGATCTTGGTCATACGGACATTATCGTCATTGCCGATGCCGGCTTGCCCGTACCCGATGGAGTGCCCAAAATCGATTTGGCTTTAAAGCTGGGTACTCCCGGCTTCCGGGAGGTTGTTGACCTGGTTGCTGAGGATATGGTGATCGAAAAGGTCATTCTGGCGCAAGAAATCAAGGATGAAAATGCAGAGGCTTTGCAGTTTATTACGGATAAATTTGGTACCGGCACAGTTAACGCTTCTATCAGTCACGAGCAATTTAAAGCGCTTACCCGGCATGCCAAAGCGGTGATCCGCACGGGAGAAGCGACGCCATATGCCAATTGTATTTTGCAGGCTGGTGTCAATTTCGGTTAAAAGGAGGGCTGTATCATGCATATTCAGATGAAAGGCATTCATAAAGCGTTTGGAACGAATCAGGTGCTAAGCGGAGTGGACTTTGAATTGAAGGAAGGCGAAGTTCATGCCTTGATGGGCGAGAACGGAGCCGGCAAGTCCACATTAATGAATATTCTGATCGGTTTGCATCAGCGGGATCAAGGCACCATTGAGATTGATAGAAAGGAAACCTATTATGGCAGCCCGAAGGAAGCGGAGCAGCAGGGAATCGCCTTCATCCATCAGGAGCTTAACGTGTGGCCGGAAATGACCGTGCTTGAGAACCTGTTTATCGGCAAGGAACTGACTTCAGGCCTAGGACTGCTCAATACGAAACAGATGAGAGCGCTCGCACAAGAGCAATTCGCCAAGCTGGCGGTCCAAATTCCGCTGGAACGTCCTGCGGGCGAATGCTCGGTCGGACAGCAGCAGATGATTGAAATCGCCAAGGCCCTGATGACGAATGCCAAGGTGATCATCATGGACGAACCGACTGCAGCGCTTACGGAACGCGAGATCCGCAAGCTGTTCGATGTCATTGCTTCGCTCAAGAAAAACGGGGTATCCATCGTATATATTTCGCACCGGATGGAGGAAATCTTCACCATCTGTGACCGAATTACCGTGATGCGTGACGGGAAAACCGTGGATACCAAACCGATCCCGGAGACCAACTTCGATGAAGTGGTACGGAAGATGGTTGGACGTGAGCTCACGGAACGGTATCCGGCGCGAAACCCTTCATACGGGGAAGTTGTGCTGGAGGTACGCAATGCAAGCCGCAAAGGATTGTTTCAAAACGTCAGCTTCTCTGTAAAAGCGGGCGAAATTCTCGGCTTCTCCGGGCTTATGGGCTCAGGGCGCACCGAGATCATGCGCGCCATCTTTGGACTTGATGCTTTGGACAGCGGGGAGATTTTGATTCGCGGCAAGAAGGTTCACATTCGCAAGCCAGACGATGCCGTCAGACACGGAATCGGCTTTATCACGGAGGACCGCAAGGATGAAGGGCTTGTGCTGGATTTCTCCATCCGCGAGAACATGGCCTTGCCGAATCTGTTCAGCTTTTCAGCCAAAGGTTTTATTTCCGCCAAGAAAGAACAGGATTTCGTTGACACGTTGATCAAGCGGCTGCAGATCAAAACCCAGTCCTCGGAGACAGCGGCCCGGAACCTGTCCGGCGGCAACCAGCAGAAGGTAGTCATCGCCAAGTGGGTCGGCATCGGACCGAGCGTGCTTATTCTGGATGAGCCGACACGAGGCGTCGATGTGGGAGCCAAGCGGGAAATTTATCAGCTGATGAATGAACTGACAGACCGCGGTGTCGCGATCATCATGGTTTCGTCGGAGCTTCCCGAGGTGCTGGGCATGAGTGACCGGATCGCGGTGGTGCACGAAGGACATATTACCGGTGATCTGGCCAGGGATGAAGCAACACAGGAAAACATTATGACATTGGCCACAGGGGGGCAATGAGATGACAACTTTGCAGGACAACAAAACAGCCAAAGGCGGCTTCCGCCTTACCAATCTGACACAAAAATTGGGCCCGCTGCTCGGACTGATCATTCTGATCGTCATTGTTTCGGTATTAAATCCCAGCTTTTTGGAACCGCTTAACATATTAAACCTGCTGCGCCAGGTCTCCATTAACGCGCTGATTGCCTTCGGTATGACGTTTGTGATTCTGACCGGCGGCATCGACCTGTCGGTCGGCTCCATCCTTGCATTGTCGAGCGCCTTTGTCGCCAACATGATGCTGTCCGGTGTAGATCCGATTCTGTCCATCATTATCGGGGTAGCGCTCGGCGGTGTCATGGGAATGGTGAACGGCATCATGATCACCAAGGGCAAAATGGCTCCTTTTATTGCCACATTAGCTACCATGACGGTATTCAGAGGTTTGACACTTGTGTATACGGATGGGAACCCGATCACGGGACTGGGCGATAGCCTGCTGTTCCAATTGTTTGGACGCGGTTATTTGTTTGGTATCCCGGTTCCGGCCGTCACGATGCTGATTACCTTTTTGATTCTGTGGATGATTCTGCATAAAACAGCCTTTGGCCGTAAAACTTACGCCATCGGGGGTAATGAGAAAGCCTCCATCATTTCCGGGATTAAAGTGCCGCGTGTCAAAATCATGATTTACTCGCTGGCAGGCATGCTGTCCGCACTGGCCGGCGCAATTCTGACCTCCCGCCTGAACTCGGCGCAGCCAACAGCTGGTACGTCCTATGAGCTGGATGCCATCGCTGCCGTCGTGCTGGGCGGAACGAGCCTGTCAGGCGGACGGGGCCGGATCGTAGGCACACTCATCGGTGTGCTGATCATCGGTGTACTGAACAACGGCTTGAACCTGCTGGGGGTTAACTCCTTCTATCAAATGGTTGTCAAAGGTGTCGTTATTGCCATTGCCGTCCTGCTGGACCGCAAGAAAACGGCTTAAGGAGAGAGACGAACATGAAAAAACTGACTATATTCCTGCTTGTAAGCGCATTGATGATTGTTCTGGCCGGCTGCTCCCTGGAGCCTCCGGGCTGGGCGAAGCCTAATTCCGGCGGAAGCCAGGGACAAGTGAAAATCGGCCTGTCGGTTTCAACCCTGAACAATCCGTTCTTCGTATCCCTTAAGGACGGAGTTGTATCCGAGGCGGCCAAACTGGGCATGCAGGTCATTGTAGTCGACGCGCAGAACGATTCCGCGAAGCAAACCAATGACGTGGATGATTTGATTCAGCAGGGAGTAAACGTGCTGCTTATCAATCCGGCGGATTCCGCAGCCATTTCCACCGTCGTTCAGTCCGCCAACAGCATCGGCATTCCGGTCATTACGCTGGACCGTTCGGCCGATAAAGGTGAAGTTGCGGCACTGGTGGCATCCGATAACGTTAAGGGCGGACGCATGGCGGCGCAGTACATCGTCGATCAGGTCGGCGAGGGAGCGAAGGTGATTGAGCTGGAAGGTGTACCGGGTGCATCCGCAACCCGTGAACGGGGTAAAGGCTTCCACGAAATTGCCGACAAGCAGCTTAATGTAGTGGCCAAGCAAGCGGCAGACTTTGACCGCTCCAAGGGGCTGAATGTCATGGAAAACCTGCTGCAGGGCAACCCTGACGTGCAGGCGGTATTTGCCCATAATGACGAAATGGCGCTCGGAGCCATTGAGGCGATTCAAAGCTCCGGCAAGGACATTCCGGTCATCGGCTTTGACGGCAACGATGATGCGATCAAGTCGATCCAGGAGGGAAAACTGACGGCGACCGTTGCCCAGCAACCTGAGCTGATCGGCCAGCTGTCGGTGCAGGCGGCACGTGATGTGCTGGACGGCAAGAAGATCGCGAAGTCCATCCCTGCTGAATTGAAGCTGGTTACGAAAGAAAATGCAAACAAGTAAAGTTCGATGAATGCAATCCCGTTCCGGGCACAGATGCCTGGGACGGGATTTTCTGTTTTTCAGTCTGGAAAAAAGTTAATTTCCGTACAGTACATGGATAGGGTGCAGGGCGGGAAAAATAAACAAGAACGTATAAGGAGGCGAGAGCATGTCAAATGACTCCATGAACGGTACTTCCCGTTCAGCGGGAGGTTTCGGTGTGCATGAAAAGCTGGAGCTGCACGAGCTGCTTGTATTTAAGACAGGCTGCCTGACCAAGAGTCAAATGATGCTGCCCCAGGTTCAGGAAGATGAACTGAAAAGCATCCTGCTGACAGACATTCAATATGGAATGGAAGACGTGAAACAGCTAAAAGAAGCTTTCGAGCAAAAAGACGAAGGAGCCCAAAAAGGCGAAGGAGCACAAAATGATAAAAATAAAGGCTGAACACAAATCGGACAAGAACACGTTAACGGATCAGATGATTGCCGCAGAGCTTTTGGCCTCTGTGAAAAGCGGCATTATGAACTGCGCCATGGCATTGACCCAGGCAGCGACCTCCGAAACACGCAGTATGCTTTGCGATCAGCTCAGCAAAGCGGTGACATTACATGAGCAAATTTTTGATTATATGCATAAAAAAGGCTGGTACGAGGTTCATGATATCGACAAACAGCTGCAAGCGGATTTGCGGGCAGCGGATACGGCTTTAAACCTGCAAAATGACGATCAGTCCAAACAGTAACCATCATTCGGAGAGCCTGGTTTACAAGCCAGATCTTTTCCTTGAGAACCGCTGCGGTACAATCGGGAGTGTGAACTTATTCATATGTCTAAGGCCAAAAAGAATTTGCGGAAATGGAAGCTCGGAATGATTGCCGCCACTGCCCTGGCCGGTCTGGCCGTGTTCGCAGGCATTGCTTACCATGAAGGTCATGCACCGGCAAAAAAGAAGATAAGCACGATGAATACGGGCCTGCAGTCCACCATCCAGGCCATTCAGCAAATGGAGGAGACTTATCCTTACCGGAAATATAAAAAAGCGGGGGCGCCAGCCTATTTCGGGGCGGGAAAGGGCTGCAATCTGATCGTCGTTCAGCTCGAGTCCTTGCAAAATTTTCTGTTAAACACCTCCATAGATGGCAAAGAGCTGACGCCGGTCATGAACCGTTTGGCCGCGGAAAGCCTGTATTTCCCATACATATTTCAGCAAATGGGACGGGGCAATACCTCGGATGCCGAGTTTTTGAGCAATACCTCCGTGTATCCTGTCGGCAATAAACCGATGTCCTATGCTTACAGCGAAAAAAAGCTGCCAAGTCTGGCCCGGCTGATGCACAAGCAGGGCTATACGGCAAGGACATTTCACGTCAACAATATTACCTTCTGGAACCGGGATCAGCTGTATAAGGCCTTGAATTTCGATAAGTATTATGACAAGCCTTATTTTCGCAAGCAAAACTTCAACCGCTTCGGCGCTTCTGATGAAGAGCTTTTCCGGGTAGGCTTGAACAAGCTGACAGCACTGCAGTTCAGATGGAAACCGTTTTACGCCCAGTTTATTACCGCCTCCAGCCATGCTCCCTTCACCATGCCTGCCGGACACAAACGGCTGAAGCTGCCAGAACGGCTGGAAGGCCAGCCGCTTGGAGATTATCTGTCGGCCGCGAACTATGCGGATTATGCGTTAGGTACTTTTATCGACGGTCTGAAAAAGAGCGGTATATGGGATAAAAGTGTCGTTGTTGTGTACGGTGACCATTTCGGCTTGAACCGCAAAAAATTCAAGGCCAAGGAGATCAGCCAGGCGCTGGGCATTCCGTACCACCGTCATATCACCAGATTCAACGTGCCGCTGATGATTCATCTTCCCGGCCAGTCCGGGCGGGTGGTTGAACAGGTGGGCGGACAGGTGGATATTTTGCCGACCGTGGCCAACATCATGGGCATTGACCTGGCGGAAGAAGGGTTTACCGCCTTCGGGCATGATCTGATGAACATAGACCACAATATTATCGGTATCCGTTATTATTTGCCTACAGGATCGTTTTTTAATAATGATATTTTATTTATCGCAGGCAAAAAGGGTTTTAAGGACGGCAAGGCGGTATCAATCCGAACGCTGCAGCCGGTCAAGGATTTGTCGCCCTATCAGCCCGAGTATGAATATATCAGGAAATGGATGAAGCTTTCGGACAAGTATGTCAAGGAGCTGCCCGGGCTTGACGAATTTTAGATATAATCCCTTGCCAGGGGGAACCTCCCGTTCAGCGGAAGGTTTCCCCTTTTTGCTTTTTTTGCAATTCACCCTGCTAATGTCCGAACCATATACATAACGGGTAGGCATGAGCCCGCCAGTTGACTGATACATGCGGGTGATCACACGAATACAGGAGGAGGGGGGACTTTATGATTCGGGCAACCAGGATAGCTGACCGTATTGGCGGAGGCGTTATGATTCTGACAGGTCTGCTTTCGCTGCGGGAAGCATACCGTCTTTATCCCTATCGATTGACAGAAGCTGCGGGAGATCATAGCGTTCCGGCGCTGCTCGGGATAGCGCTTGTTATATTGGGAGGCTGTCTGCTTTCAGGATGGAAGGCGGAATGGACGCCGGCGGATGCGAGACAGAGCTCCAAAACCGGCAGGATCATGCTTCTCTGCGGGATATTGCTGATCTATGCGGAAGTAATGCCTTATTTGGGGTACTCCGTAAGCACATTCCTTGCAGGGATCGGGTTGTTTTTCATATTTGGCCATGGCGGGCTGCTGTTCTCGCTGCTGGCATCCGCAGCCGTTACGGCTTCACTGTATGTGCTGTTCGTCGTTTGCATGCATGTGACCTTGCCTGCGGGCTGGATCGGGTTTTAAGGAAAGGGGGCATTTCATGGATTCGTTAAGCATGCTGATGCACGGGATGGCCATTGCGCTTACACCGCCGAATCTGCTGCTGGCCGCCCTTGGCGCGCTGCTTGGCACCTTTGTGGGCATCCTTCCCGGACTTGGGCCTACGTCGGCCATAGCTATTCTGCTGCCGGTCACGACCCTTATGGATCCGGTCCAGGGTATGATTATGCTCGCGGGCATTTATTACGGCTCCATGTACGGAGGCTCTACTACAGCCATTCTGTTAAATATCCCGGGGGAAGTGTCATCGGTACCGACCTGCCTGGACGGGTACCCTTTGGCCAGACAGGGCAGAGGAGGTCCGGCGCTCGGGATCGCTGCCATTGCGTCTTTTGCGGCGGGAATTATAGGAACGCTGGGCCTTGTCCTGTTTGCTCCCTTTCTGGCGGAGCAGGCACTCAGCTTCGGCCCTCCGGAATATTTCGCCCTGATGCTGCTGGCCTTCTCCGTCATTATCGGCATTGCCGGCCGTTCCATGATCAAGGCATTGGCCATGTGTGCGCTTGGTTTTCTGTTTGCATCGGTGGGCCTTGCAGCGACATCGGGCATGCCGCGCTTCAGCTTTGGCAGCACAACACTGACAGGCGGTTTTGAAATGGTAAGCATCATCATTGGGCTGTTTGCCATCACCGAAGTATTTAAAGGCATGGCGGAGGAGCGGGCGACGATTTCCAGTACGGCCGCCGGCAGCCTTTATCCGGGCAGGAAGGACCTGCGCGCAAGCGCGCCGGCGATGCTGCGCGGCGGATTGCTGGGCTTTCTGCTCGGCCTGCTCCCGGGCTGTTCGGCTGCCGTTACCTCTTTTCTCGCCTATGATCTTGAGAAAAAGGTGTCGCGAAACCGCAAGCGGTTCGGCAGCGGGGCCATCGAGGGAGTGGCCGCGCCCGAAGCGGCGAACAACGCCACCAGCTCGGCCGGCTTTATTCCATTATTTGCGCTTGGCATTCCCGCATCCCCGCCTTTGGCCATCCTGCTTGCCGGGCTCATGATCTACGGCCTGGCGCCCGGTCCTGTCCTGTTTGAGGATAACGGTCCGTTTGTGTGGACGATCATCGCCAGCATGTTTATCGGCAATGTCATGCTTTTAATCCTGAACCTGCCGCTGATCGGCCTGTGGACGAAGCTCACAAACATCCCTTACAGCCTGATGGCACCCGTGATTCTGCTGCTGAGCGTAATCGGAGCCTATACGGTGCGCAACAGCATTTTTGATGTGCTGATTGCCGTGCTGTTCGGCGGCCTCGGTTATCTTTTTCACCGTTATGGCTGGCCTGTACTGCCGTTTGTGCTGGGCTTCATTCTCGGGCCGATGCTGGAAAGCTCCTTCCTGCAGTCGATGGCTCTGTCAGGCGGCAGCTTTGGCGTATTTTTCTCCTCACCACTCTCGATAGTGCTGCTGATTCTGTCAGTGGTGCTGGTAGCTGTCTCCGTTTTACTCAAAAGGCGCACGCTGCAGCGGGTCGAGGAGACGACAGGGGAGAATGCCGGAATGATTTCCTGAGGAGGTTATGGAATGAAAGCTTGGTGGAGAAAAATTATGATGGTTGTGTCTGCTGCAGCTTCCGCCGCTGTGTTCCTGTCCGCCTGTGCGGAAAACACCGCAACGGACAGCGCAAGGGGGGCGGCTGCCGCTGCGGGTTATCCTGAACATGAAATTCAGTATATTGTTCCTTTTTCACCGGGAGGCGGGGTGGATCTGGTCGCAAGGGCGACGGCGGAATATGTGGGCCAGAAGTGGAACCAGACCATTGTTGTCGTCAACAAGCCGGGAGGCGGCGGGGCGGTTGGAGCTCAATTCGCGCTAAAGCAGTCCCCGAATGATGGTTATACCGTGCTGGCAGATAATAATTCTAGCACAACGATGCTGACCGCCGGCAGCAGCACACCGCCTGTACAGAATGATGACAGGGTGTTCGCGGCCCGCATTGTGGAGGACGCCCCGGCTTTTGCTGTGGCTGCCGACGCGCCCTGGAAGGACTTCAAGGAGTTTTCGGATTGGGTAAAAGCGAATCCGGAGCAGCTGACATGGACCAGTGTGGGGAAGGCCGGATTCTCGTCGTTTGTCATGGCTGAATGGATGGAAGCGATCGGAGCGGATTTTGCCAAAACACGCATGATTACGACCAAAGGAGCCTCCGAATCCGCTCCCATGGTGGCAGGCGGGCATGCCGTATTGGCCATTCATACGGTTTCCGAGCTTTATCCGCTGGCTAAAGCGGGGAAGATCAGACTGTTGGCTGTGCAGGCTGATGAGCGTAGCCCGTATTTTCCCGAGGTGCCAACTACGGAAGAGCAGGGTATCAAAGGTTTGGCGATCCGCTGGTGGACCGGTCTGTCACTGCCAGCCGGCACGCCGGACGGCATCCGCCAGAAATGGGAGGAGACCATTGCGCAGATGGTTAAAGACCCGGAATTTATCCATAAGTTAGAAAATATGAAAATGAAGGCTTCCTACGCCGATTCGGCCGCTTTCCGGGAGGAAATCAGGCAGGAGACGGAATATCTGAAAGAGATGGCGCAGACACACGGAATGAGAACGGAGTAAGCGAAATAAAGGGGCACCTCCCAAAACCATTTTCAGGCGGGGTGCCCCTTTTCCTAAAGAGCTGGCACTTGTTCAGCGGCAGCCTGCTCACGGCTGACAAGACGCCGGTGTGCGATATACAGGAAAGGAAGGCCGGCGGCGGTCATGAGCGTCAGTGGAATAAATATAGTCAGGCCGTTCTCTGCACCGAATTGATCAAGCAGCAATCCGCCCAGAACCGGGGCCAATACGTTGCCGAAGTTATTGAAGCCGATGGTGCCGAAATACGTTCCCTTCAGCTCCGGCTTGGCAATGCGGTCCACGAGCATATCCATCATCGTAAACAGCATCACTTCTCCGACCGTAAACACCACAACACCAACCATCATCAATGCGACGCCTTCCGCGATGCCAAAAAGCAGGAAGCTCGCAGCGACACATACATTACCGAACATCAGCGGAATAAGCGGAGGCAGATTGCGCATCAACCGCACAATTGGAAATTGTACAACCAGCACGGTCACCGCATTCAAAGAAAGCATATAAGAGAACACTTTCGCTCCGTCAGCAAAATGAGTGTTCAAGGCCAGATACTGCGCCAGCGTTGATTCGAAATGTCCGTAACCCAGCACGCAAAAAACGGTGCCGATCAGCACGGGCAAAAAGACGCGGTCGCTGCCCGTAATCCGCAAAGCCTCAATCAGCTTCGGCGGACTTGTATCCGTACGACGGGACAGGACGGAACGGTGAATAGAAAACTGGACAAACAGGACGGCTCCATAAACCGTATATACGAGCGCGGCAATCAGAAAAGGAAATGTCGATTGCGCAGTGCCCAGCTGCAGTCCGATCAGCGGACCAAATACGACACCCATGTTGATCGCGGCATACCGCAGGTTAAATACAAGCAGCTTATGCTCCGGCGGCGTAATGTCGGACAGCATGGCCCGTGATGTCGGCTCAAAGAAAGCGCGGGCCAGTCCGTTCAAAGTATTGAAGATAAAAAACATCACAAGATGCTCCGCGGTGGAGAAGCCGACAAACACGGCCGCCCAGCCGAATATGGATACCAGCATTACAATCCTGCGGCCAATGCGATCGGATATGTATCCGCCGTAAAAGCTGACAAGCACTCCGGCAAGCGAGCTTACAGCGACCGTAATGCCGGTCTGGGCAGGTGTAGCCCCCAGAACCTGCGTTAAATAAATGGAGAGAAAGGGAATGCTCATGGATGTTACAAGCCTGCCGAACAAGGTGCCGATAATGATCGTCCAGGCGAGAGGATGAATCTGTCGAATCGTGTGTGCCATCTTTTAGTTCTCCTTTAAGAGGTTGTTCAAAAAGTCATCTTTTGATCACGAAGGAAGTCAGGAAGCGGATTCGACGTCGAATCTTGAATTCAGCCGGGCCTAAGCAGATGCTTCCGATGCATGTTTCCTGCGGAAACATTTCAGGTGCTCACGTACCCCACGTACGCTCCGCTCCTCAGTCCCTAGCTTCATCCAACTCCAGCGTTTTGAAAAAACGCACTTCGGAAGCATAGGCTTCGGTGCTGAAAACCTGACTTTTTGAACTCGCACTGTAAGTGTGTACTTGCCATGATGCTTCCCAGATCGGTCAGGGAACGATGTTCTCATTCTAGGGCAAGAAAAGGAGAAGAAAAAGTGTAAGCTTCATATGGCTCATTTCACCTTTTATGTTGCGGGTGTTTTTTTTCATATATAGCAGCCTGTTTGTTGTACTTGCGGATTAATGACTTATTATCCATTGGTTCTCCTCTTGCCATGATCCCCGGATCTGATTTGATTGCGCAGCAGCCTGTTAATCGTTTCTCTGCGCAGGCCGATAAATTGGCCGATTTCATCCTGGGTCAGAACATCCGTCAAAGTGGACGGCGCGATATATGGCTGAATCCACGCTTGCAGCTTCAACAGTCTTTCAGCGGGAGATATTTCAGTTAATTGATCAATGCGCTGCTGCATCATGCGCAGTTTATCCTGCAATTGCAGGGCAATATCGCGGCACCGTTCCGGATTCTCTTCAAGCTCACGATACCAGTCTGAGCGGGGAAGGACGTCCACATCGCTTTTCACCAGCGCGATTGCCGAACCGAAATACGGGTTGGGACTGATCAGGGAATGATGGGGAATGGTTTCATTCGGTACAATGATGTTGACCAATAATTGCGAGCCGTCCGGATGAAGGCGTACAATTTTTAACATGCCGCTTTTCAGATGATAGAGAGGCCCCGTTTCACCTTGTCTGAACAGAGTCTCGCCTTTTTGTAAAATCATAATTATGCCTCCATATGTACCCCAACGAAATGCCGAGATTTCTGTACTATTTTTTTAGATTCGAGAAAGTATAAACATCTTGGTGTAAGCTTCCTGGAATCGCAAGAAAAACTACTGCTAAACGCGGTCTGTCTTCTGTGAATGTACATCGATAGACGTTTTTCTTAGGAGATCACAATTATTATAGCAGTCCTCGCTTTTTCGCTCCAAGTGACAGATTTGAGTCGCTATCCTTCGACCTAAAACAAGATACTCGTGAGGCATATTGTGACTGCAATCACAATATGCCTTCCAGGCACCCCCTACAATGAACTTAATAGATGAAAACCATTCTCAAAAGGAGGGCATAGACTTCCTGGTATCTTAGTTGCGACGGGGTGATTACTCGTATGTTCAAGCTTCCTTTCTCTTTTATCATTACGGGAATGATCAGCTTTGTGCTGTATCATGTTTCGACATTGGTCGACTTCGCAGGTTGGATTACTGAATACCCCCGGACTTCGGACGGCTGGTATATGGTGCATCTGCTGGTTCTGGGCTGGGCGACCATGATCGCGATGGGGGCGGTTTATCAGCTGGTTTCCGTTGTTCTTCAATCCGCCATTTATAGCGAAAAGCTTGGTTTTGTTCAGTACGGTTTGTTTACTTTGGGTACGGCCGGGCTGTTGTTCGCATTTCGTACGGCCCATGCCGGATGGATTGCTATTTGCGCAACGGCGGCCTTTCTGGGCATTATGCTGTTTTTATGGAACATTGGGGCCACTTTATGGAAGAGCCGCCGCTGGAATCCGGTTACCTTATGTACGGCAGCCGCCGTCAGTTATTTGGGGCTTACGGGGATGAGCGGCATGCTGCTGGGCATGGATTTTCATTTCAATTGGCTTGGAATATATCATGACCGTTTATTCGGGGCCCATGTGTGGCTTGGGATGACCGGATGGTTCGGGCTGCTGATCGTTGGTTTCAGCTATAAGCTGCTGCCCATGTTTTTATTGTCCCATCATTATCCTGAGCGGTTGCAAAAAGTTATCGTTCTATTATGGAATGCTGCTGTGTGGTGTGGTGTTCTCGGTTTCATGACGGACTGGGGCTTCGCCAAATCTATTGCTTTTCTAATGCTGGCCGGGGCATTGGTTCTGTATTGCTGTCATGTACAGCAGATGTATACCGTCCGCCATAAGCCCGATCCAGGCGCGGGAGTTACCTGGGCGGTATGGGCTGCAAGGCTGCTGGCGGCCGAGGCGGTAATTGCTTCCGTATCCTATCTGTTTATCCCGGATCAACTTTCCCATTCCTTCATTGTAATGATGGTTTGGAGTTATTTGTACGGATGGGTTGGGATCACCATGATGGGATATTTGTCCAAAATCGTTCCTTTTTTATGGTGGACACACAAGTATGGCCCGCAGGTGGGTAAGACCAAGGTTCCGACCATGGGTCAGCTTCTGCTGGACCGGCCGGTTAGTACCAGCCTTGCGATATTGACCATCTGCCTGCTGCTGCTTCTGATTGGCATGGGATCGGGACAAGGTGTATTGGTAGGAGTGGCCGGCAGCGCGCTGTCCGTTGCGGCTTTGATCTATATGAGTTTGATCGCGCGCGTATTTACAAAATAACGAAAGAAGCAGGGGGGATAAATCATGGGCTTGCATGAAGAAACGGATATGACTGCAGCAATTATGGCCTTGCTGAAGGAGGTATACGACCCGGAGCTTGGCGTGAACATCGTGGATCTGGGGTTGGTTTACGGAGTGGAGTGCACGGAAGGGAGCGCCAAAATTATCATGACCCTGACCACGCCAGGCTGCCCCATGCATGACATGCTGGTTGGCGGGGTAAAACGGGCAGCTGCCGGACTTCCGGGAGTCCGGGAGGTTCAAGTGCAGGTTGTATGGGAGCCGCAGTGGAGTCCGGAGCAAATGTCCGAAGAAGCCAAAGGATGGCTGGGCTATATATAAATCTGGGGGGAATAGTCACATGAAGAAGATAGCCAGAAACCAATATGAGCAATTTAATGATGAGCATTTTACGAAAAAGATCTTGTTTAAGCAAGGCAAAACAGTCGTGTTTACGCTTAGCTTCAGACCCGGACAGCAGCTTCCGGCTCACAGGCATCCTGGCAGCCACTTGTATCTGACCGTGCTGGAAGGGGGAGGGACGCTCACCATCGACGGCATCGATACGGACGTCGCAAAAGGCGACGCTGTCCATTGCGAAGGAGAAGAAGAGTTCTCATTCCGCAACACGGGAGCCGAATCGGCGATCCTGTACGTCGTGCTGAATCATATACCGGATGAACGATACGCACAGGATTTTTGATGAATGTGGGGGTCCAAAAGAAAGGAAGATGCCTATGTTCAGGCACTGGTTAAAATTATTTATCATGATTGCGGTTTTCGCTGTCCTGGTTATGACCGGATGTGAATCCGGACCATCACACGAATCATCTGCACCAAAGGAGACGGTTCAGCCAGATTTTCCGGAGGAAAAGCTTGATCAGCCTCCGGTAAAGCCGGTGATCCGAAAAGAAGGCGATCAGGAGTATGTTGATCTGACTGCCCAGGTTACAAATATTGAGATTGCCAAAGGTTACACCTATCATGCATGGACATTCAACGGCACCGTGCCCGGACCGATATTGCGGGTGAAGGAAGGAGTTACCATTCATATGACCCTGCGCAATCTGGACCCGAACTTGCCGCATTCCATGGATATGCATGCCGTTCAAGCGGCACCCTCCAAGCATTTTATTGATGTCAACCCTGGAGAGGATGGGACCTTTATATATAAAGCGGACAATCCCGGCGTATTTATGTATCATTGCGGCACCAAACCAGTGCTGCAGCACCTCGCCAACGGCATGTATGGTATGATTATTGTTGAACCGGAGGCAGGATATCCGACTGACAAGATCGTAGATCGGGAGTATACGATCGTACAAAGCGAATTTTACAAGGAAAATGATCTGCAAGCCTTTAGTGAAGGGGAACCGACACATGTGGTGTTCAACGGCGGCACGGAAGCGATGAAGGATCAACCTTTTATGGCCAAAGCAGGGGACAGAGTGCGGTTTTATGTTATCAATGCAGGGCCGAACCATGTCAGCTCGTTTCATATCGTGGGGGCCATCATGGACCGGGTATACCTGGACGGAAATCCGCAAAATGTGCTGCAAGGCATGCAAACCGTACTTATTCCGGCTGGCGGCGGGGCGGTCATAGAGACCGAGGTGAATGAAGAAGGAGAATATACAATCGTTACTCACCAATTCAACGATGCAGACAGAGGAGCCACAGCGACATTATCGGTTACCCGGTAGCTTGAAGAAGGAGCGTTATGTTTAAAATCAAAAGAATATATGACCTGCCTGCCCCGGACGATCAGATCCGGGTGCTGGTGGACCGGCTGTGGCCGCGCGGGACCGATAAACAGCGGGCACAGCTTACGAGATAGATGAAGGAAGTGGCTTCAAGCGGTGAGCTGCGCAGATGGTTTGGACATGATCCAGATAAGTTTGGGGAATTCAGCATTCGTTACAGGGAAGAATTGCAGAGTGTGCCTGTTCAGCCTTATTTGCAGCAGCTGCGTAACTGGGCTGACCAGCAGACGGTGACTCTGCTTTATGCGGCAAAAGATGAGAGATGCAATCATGCGCTGGTTCTTAAACGAGTGCTTGAAGATACCAAACCGGAGTTTTAATAACTTTACACCGCAAAAAAACTGTACCCGGCTGTATGGCTCGGGTACAATTTTTTGATGATAATAGAATTATTAAGTTTTTTAGCCGCTAATCACAATTTTCATTTTTGCCGTGCCGTCCGACTGTTCTTCCACCGTATAGGAATAACCCAGGTTCGTGAGTTCCTCCATCAGGAATACCGGCACTCGGTCATTATGAATCCAGATCTCATCCCCCGGGCGGCTTCGTTCCAATGCGGACAGCGTCCGAACCATAGGTTTTGGAGGCTCCAGCCCCCGGTTATCCAGCTGAATAATTTGCGGATCTGAGTTTTCAGTCCTTGTCCCGTGATCAGCATGAATGTCTTCTTCGGCAGGTGAGGCCGTGGTATGAACTTCTTCATCGAGCCATTGCCTGTTCTCTTTCCGGACAAGGGTGACCACCCAATGATCCTGCGCTTTTTTCTCTGTTTTACTTGCAAAACCCTTCATCTTTAGAAGCGTGATCAATGGAGAGGGTTTGATCGTAGCGTGGAGAATAAACATGTCGTCTTTATCCAGTTTTTTGACCGTGTCCATAATGATGTGAAACGGATCGTTTTTATTGCGCAAATATGCTCTTACATCCAGCTCTATGATGTTAAATGCTTCCTGTTTCATGCCATTAATCCCTCCCGGCCAACCTGGGGATTTTACGAAACTTCTCACAGGCTTTTAATTTTTGCCGATTTTGACCTGAAAAACGTCAGGCCCCTCTTCGACGTACTCCCATGTGAATTCATTGGGGTGCATCGCTTCAAACTGATAGCGGAGAGGGAGCGGATCGTGGTCGTTCACCAGCAGCATCGCTTTGGACGGCGGCAGAGCAGAAAATGTATCAAAAATAACCTTGTGCTTGAATTTAGGGGGATACTCCGTAGCGTTAATCATTGCGGCATATTGATTCATGGTTGATTCCTCCTTGGTTGTTTGTAATTCCATTCACAACCTGATTATAAAATTGGTAGGGATTCCACCCTGTGATTAGACTCACTAAATGTAAAGTCAATGTCAGGCGCAAAAAGGAAATCTGTTATAATACTCAGTATCTGAACCTAGGAGTGGAATGGCATGCATATCGAAATGAATGATATAACGAGAGATAAACTAAAGAACAGCCTTGGAAATCGCCCAGGCTGCTTTAAACTATTTATTGATACAGAGGACTGCGGTTGTAATGGTGTTATTGTCATACTCATCGTTGATGGGCCTAATAGAACGGATATCACTTTTCAGACCGAGCCGTTTACGTTCCTTGTAGACCCCCAGCAAAAGCCGCAATTTGAAGAAAAGTTGCGTTTGCAAGCGGACGAGAATTATCCGTCGTTTAAATTGTCCAGCGATTCTGCGTTATACAGCAGCAATGTGCGGTTAAGGGATATGCGCGCATAATTCATTAAAATTTGGAGGGGGGATGCAATAACAACAAAATTCATATGATTCGACAACATTATTTGCGAGACTTCGACATTATGATTCTGGTATTTTGTTTCTATACCATAAACTTTGTATTTATGTAAATGATTTCAAAAGGAATCATGTATAGGTCAAAGATCTGAATTTTTGAACAGATTCCACTACTCATCCAGTGCATTATCCTCAACAAAGTTGAACTATCCTCTCTTTCAGCAGTTTTTCTTCTATGTGAAACAAAAATCAAACATAAAATGCATAATAGTAACGAAAACTTCTTTAGAAAAACCATCTCTTCGTATAACAAGCGTATTTTATAACCATTTCTATTATACTAAATATTTTTACCACAGACTGGAGGAATGTAATGAACCCAATCAATGAGTTTAATAGAAGTATGCTAACCGGCCGGCTGTTGGATCAGCCCAATTCTTTCATTCATGACGAGATCCTGAACCCCCAATTCAGGTATGAGGTTAATCATTTATTACCCTATTACATACTGATAGAGAAAGTAATAACCAGAGAGTACGAGCGAATGGGATTACTGGGATCTGAAGCCCTGCAGAATATTATGTTTCTGCTTGACCAGATTGACCCTGAGACATTAGTAGGCAGCCCCCAGGGCAATATGACGGATATTTTGTTTGCTATTGAGTGTTATGTGGAACAGAATGCAAGCAACCCGATTACAGCGTGGCATCTCGATAGAAGCCGAAATGATGTGCAGGCAACAGCCCAGTTGATGTTGGCAAGAGACAAACTGTTGGAAATTGTTGAATCGTTGCTCGAACTTTCCGATGAGACTCATAAATTGGCGCAAGAACATATAGATGTTCGAATGCCAGGTTATACGCATTATCAATCAGCACAAATCATTAGTGTAGGCTTCTTTTTTACAGCTCTCATTGAACAGTTAGGCAAAATCATCGATCGCTTGATCAGCCAATGGGGGAGCATTGATGAATGCCCACTAGGTTCAGGTGCCATGTCTGGCCTGGAATTACAGTGGGATCGTAAACGAATGGCATGTATGCTTGGCTTTGAAAGACCTTGCCGACATGCATTGATGGGCGTTGCCAGCAAGGAGTATATGCTGCTTATCGGTGCTGAACTATCTACTGCCAGTGTAACATTAACTCGGTTTGTGACGGATTTTATGAACTGGGGAAGCAGTGAATACAGATTCATTGATCTGCCGGATCATTTGTGCGGGATTTCTTCAGCCATGCCTCAAAAGAAAAATTTAACTGTTTTGGAACGGATTAGAGGGAAGCTGGCCCACATTTCAGCGTATTATGTAGATTTTGTGATGGGGCAGCAAAGGACCCCCTACACAAATTTAGTCGAGACAGCGAAAGAAGGGGGGAGCAATTTTTTATCGATGCTCACGACTATGCACTTGGCGATCAAGCTTCTGACTCATGTGATATCGAATATGCAATTTAATAGAGACCGTATGGACAAAATCTGCAATCAGGAGTTTTTCGGAGGATTTTCTTTAGCTAACTATCTGACTCAGCAGTTTGATATTCCTTACCGGATCTCGCAAATTGTGGCCGGAAAATATATTACCAGCATGATTGAGCACGACAGGCTTCCCGCAGACGTTGACCAGCGATTGCTTCAGGAACTGTGTCTCGAGTTTGGATTTCCGACAGTGATCAAAGAGGATGTATTGGCCCGCCTGTTTTCTGCTGATGCTGGCTTATCCATGAAACAATCTCTTGGTTCTACCCATCCTGATCAAGTGGCTGCTTTGCTTTCCATACAGGAACGTGAACGAAAAATACAAAGGGAGGACTTGCGCAAGAAAAAAGAGCAATGCCAAACATATTTACTTTAGTGAATCTAGGGGGATGGCCAGATGAGCTCGCATTTGGAAGAGAAAAATGTAGCCAAGCATATCGGAATCGGTAAGTCATTCGGAACCTTTGGTGAATTACTTCAGGGTGTGGGGACAGATAACCAGAACTTTCTGATTACCCTCCCTATCAGCCGTTATTCACAAGTAACGTTCGAGTCTCAGCCGGACTTTCCTGATTTGATTGTGTCTCCCAGCTATAAATTGAAATCCAAACAAATAGCACTCCGGCTTCTTCGACTTTATAACCTTCCCATCGGTGGAGTGATCGAGATCAGCAGCAATATTCCGGTCGGAAAGGGATTGGCCAGCTCTTCGGCAGATATTGTGGCAACGGCCCGCGCCATTGATCATTGCTTTGCTTTAAATATGTCTACAGAGCAGATTGAGCGGTTAATTCAGGAAATTGAGCCGACTGACGGGGTGATGTATGAGGGGATTGTTTCTTATTACCATCGTGATGTGAGGCTTCGCGAACGTTTGGGCCCCGTGCCAGACATGTCAATTGTGAGCCTTGACGAAGGAGGTGAAGTGGATACCACCGAGTTTAACAAAATTTCCAAGCCTTTTGGCGCTGCAGAAAAATCCGAATATGACGAGTTGCTTGAAAGCATATCCTCCGCGATAAAGAAAAATAACCTCAAGATCATGGGCGAAATTTCTACACGCAGCGCGTTAATGAATCAGGGGCTGCTGGAAAAGAAGCAGATGGATCAGGTGCTTGATATTTGCAATACGGTCAATGGTTTGGGCATTGTGATCACACATAGCGGCACCTGTATCGGAATCTTGCTGGACAAGTCCGATACGAACTACTTCCGGCAATTACATAACGCTTACCATTTGATGAGCGAACTGAATGGCGTGGTTACGATTTTTCATACGAATACGTAGCATTTATTGAAAAAAACTAATCGGAATCTATGGGAGGAGAATCAGAGTATGGAAACGGGTACACGCAAGTCCGCACTCTCTGCCGCCAAACAGGAGTTGTTTCATAAACTGCTGCAGCAAAAAGGTGAAAGTCATGCTGTGCAGACAGCCATTCGTCCCGTATCGCGAACAGGGCACACGCCGGTGTCCTCGGCTCAAAAAAGACTTTGGTTTTTGGACCAGTTATATCCGCAAAACTCCTTTTACAATATCCCGTTCCTGTTTCGTCTCCAAGGAAAACTTAACATGGCCGCATTGTTAAGCAGCCTTCAGCACATTGTCAGCAGGCACGAATCCCTCAGAACCACATTTTCTGTCAACGATGGAGAACCTGTGCAGATCATCCATGACCAAGCCGAATGCAAGTTTGATGTGGTGGACTTAAAGGAGATTTCCGAAAAGGACAGAGAAGCCGCCGCAATGGACTTGTTTCAGCAGGAAGCGCAGACGCCGTTTGATTTATCCGAAGGCCCGTTGATGCGTTCCATCTTGATTTGCATGCAGCCGGAGGACCATATTTTTATTCTCAATATCCACCACATTGTTTTTGACGGCTGGTCGACGGGGGTGTTATGCCATGAGCTGGAGGTTCTGTACCGTGCCCACACCAATGGAGAAACTTCACCTTTACCGGCCTTAACAATCCAATATGCAGATTATACTTACTGGCAGAATGAATATCTGAAAGAAAGCGAAATCAAACGGCAGCTTGCCTATTGGGAGGACAGACTGAGCGGAGAATTGCCTGTTCTTCAGCTGCCCTATGATTTTCCGAGTCCCACCCACCAAACGTTTAAGGGAAAATATACGACATTTGAAATTCCTTCCGAGTTGACGACCGCATTAAAGAATATCAGCCGGGACTACGGGGCCACTCCATTCATGGCATTTTTAACGATCTATAAAATTCTCCTCTTTAGATATACAAGGCAAGCGGACCTAATCGTAGGGACGCCTATTGCTAATCGAAATCTGGAGGAACTTGAGAATCTGGTAGGCTTTTTTGTGAATACTCTGGTGATTCGTACATCCGTGTCAGGGGAAATGTCCTTTGTTGACCTTCTGCGCCAGGTCCAGCAGGAAACCGTGAATGCTTATGCTAATCAGGATGTGCCGTTTGATATGGTTGTCGAGGCGGTGCAGCCTGAAAGAAATTTAAGTGGAACCCCGTTATTTCAGGTGTTGTTTAATTTGATCGATGATGTGAGTTTGGAGCTGGACGGATTGCAGGTTAAGTCGCTTGTGATTGATAATAAAACGTCAAAGTTTGAGATGGAGCTGACTCTGGTCGAAACCGCTGAAGGCATGTCAGGTGGGGTAGAGTACAGTACGGAACGGTTCAAGGAACACACGATCACCCGGCTCATCGAACACTATATGCTTCTGATCAGGGAAATCATTGAGAAGCCAAACCTGCCGATTTCACAGCTGCAGTTCATGTCTGATGAGGAACGCAGACAGCTCTTGTACGAATGGAACGAGACCGCAGTCCCTTATCCGGATGATATCTGTCTGCATGACTTTTTTGTACAGCAGGCTCAACTTACGCCCGATGAAATCGCCGTCACTTTTCAGGATGAACGCCTAACTTACAGGGAGCTGGATCATCTTTCTAACGGGCTGGCATGGAAGCTGCGGACGTATGGAGTAGGGCCGGATGTTTGCGTAGGCATCTGCATGAACCGGTCTATGGAAATGATTGTCGCGGTGCTGGGCGTGCTGAAAGCAGGAGGAGCTTATGTTCCGCTTGATCCGTACTATCCGCAGGACCGTCTGATTTATATTTTAGAGGATACACAGGTTCCAGTAGTGATCACCCAGTCCTCCTTAACCTCACTGCTTGGTAACGTGAACACTAACCTGTTCCTGCTGGATACTATTGAAGAACTGGAGGCTTCCCAAGAGGCTCCAGAGACCGGTGTAGGTCCGGACCATATCCTTTACATTCTTTATACGTCTGGTTCAACAGGTAAGCCGAAAGGTATCATCATGAATCATCGTCCAATTGTCAATTTGATCGCATGGCAGAATAAAAATTTGAAGTCGAAGCATCAGGCGAATGTACTTCAGTTCTCAACCCTCAATTTTGATATGTCCTGCCATGAGATGTTTTCGGCCTTTTGCAACGGAGGGGCCGTAGTTGTTGTTGATGAAAAGACCCGCAAAAATCCGGAGAGGCTGCTTGAGTTGATTGCAGGCCATCAGATTAAGCGTCTTCATTTACCTTACATCAGTCTTCAGCAATTGGCCGAAGCTGCTGAACAAATGGAAGAGATTGAATATGCGGTTACGGATATTACGGTCTCGGGCGAGCAATTACGGGTGACACCTCAAATTAGAAACTGGCTGAAAAAGCTTGGGAATTGTACGGTGCAAAATCACTATGGGCCAACGGAAACCCATGTTGTTACCGCCTATATGATTGACGATATGGACACAGTGCCCTCGCTGCCTCCAATCGGCAAGCCGATTGACAACTGTGAGATATACATCCTGGACAACCACCTTCAACCTGTGCCCGTTGGCGTATACGGTGAACTGTACATTGGCGGAATCTGCCTGGCTAGGGGTTATTTGAACCGGGATGATATAACATCTGACAAATTCATTCCACATCCCTTCTCCAAAGAACAGAATCAACGCATATACAAATCGGGAGACTTGGCCCGCTTCCTGCCGAGCGGAGATGTTGAATTTTTGGGCAGAATCGATGAGCAGGTCAAAATCCGCGGCTTCCGTGTGGAGCCGGGTGAGGTCGAAGCGGTCATCAGCGCTTATCCGGGAATCCGCGAGACGGTAGTGATTGGATGGAAGGACAATCATACGTTGCAGGAGCTGGCAGCCTATATCGTTGCGGATCAGACCATCGCGGAATACGAACTGAGGGATCATATGAAAAAGAAGCTGCCTGACTACATGATCCCTTCAATTTTCATGCAGATCGAGAAAATGCCTCTTACGCCAAGCGGAAAGGTAAGCCGGTCTTCACTGCCGCAACCCAAACGCAACCTGGCTGCTAATGAGAAAGTCGCACCCGTAACAGAGACCGAAAAGAGTATCGCCGCGATTTGGGCTGACATTTTAGGCTGCGAGAGAGTTGGACTTAATGACCACTTTTTTGAGCTTGGCGGACACTCTTTATTGGCCATCAAGGTGATCTCGCGGATTAGAAACGCTTTTCAGGCGGATTTACCTTTATATACGATTTTTGAGTTTCCGCAGCTAAGCGACTTTGTCACCCAGTTGGAAACATACCTTGTCCAGCACGAAAGCCTTGCAAAAGAGAGCATCGTTCCTGTCAAGCGCGAGCCCTATATGCCGCTTTCCTTTGCTCAGGAGAGGATATGGTTTTTTGAGCAGCTTCGGCAGGGGACATCGATGTATAACATTTCCAAGGCTTTAAGAATAAGAGGAGCGTTTGATATCGGAGCTTTACAAAAGAGCTGCCAGCAGTTGATTGGACGCCACGAAATCTTGCGCACCAACTTTGTGGATGTGGACGGATTACCGATGCAGGTTATTCACACGCACCGGACATGTCCGATGCAACAGGTGAACCTGACGCACGGGGAATCGGGGCATCAAGAAGCGGAACTCAAGGCACTGATCGCCAAGGAGGAGCAGCGGCCGTTTGATCTCGCCCAGGATCCGTTAATCAGGACCTTCTTATACCGTCTGAATGATGATGAGTGGGTACTGCTGCTGGTGATGCATCATATCATTTTCGATGGCTGGTCCATGTCTGTACTCGAGCAGGATTTGTGGGAAATTTATGAGAGCTGCAAGCATGACCCGGCTTATCAAGGAGAGGCCCTCCCTTTACAATATGTTGATTATGCGGTGTGGCAGCGCGGCATGCTTCAAGGTACTCTATGGGACAGGCAGTTGAGTTATTGGAAGAACCAGTTGCACGGCAAACTCCCGATATTGCAGCTGCCAACCGATCGGCCGCGCCCTATGGAACAGTCATATAAGGGTGCAAGCATCCGCTTTGTCATGGATGACCGGCTTGCTGCCCAGGCAAGGTTATTCAGCCAGCAAGAAAACGTATCTTTATATATGACGCTGCTTACTGCATTTAAAGTGCTGCTTTATCGGTATACCGGGGAGCAGGACCTGCTGGTTGGGTCCCCCATGACAAACCGCAACCGAATGGAATGGGAGAAACAGATCGGATTTTTCATCAACACCCTGGTGATCCGGACGAACGTGTCTCCGAAGCTTACGTGGAGGGAAGTGCTGTCCAGGGTGAAGAAGGTGGCCATGGAGGCCTTTGCGCACCAGGATATTCCCTTTGAGAAATTGGTGCAGGAACTGCAGCCTGAAAGATCACAAGGTTTTTCCCCCGTCTTTCAGGTGATGTTTTCCGTGCAAAACGCGCAGCATGATGCCTATCCAACCTCAGATCTGCATTTCAGCCATTATGAGCTGGAGAATATCAATTCACTGTTTGATCTGAGTATGTTCGTGGAGGAAGAAAGGGAAAAAATCAACGTAACGATTGAATATGCCGCGGACTTGTTTGAGGAGGCGACGATAGAGCGATTTGCCGGGCATTATTTGCAATTACTGGCGGGCATGCTGCGGCAGCCAGACGAATGCATTTCCCAAGCCCCTTTACTGACTGAGGAGGAGCGGCGGTTGCTTGAAGATTGGAATCACACGGATGCGACCTATTCGGAGAACAGCAGCATATACGAGTTATTTGAAAAAAACGCTCATCGCCGTTCGCTGGCCGTGGCCATTGAAGATGGTGAACGGCAGGTCACTTATCAGGAGCTTCATGCCCTGGCCGAGGAAATTGCGTCTATGCTGCGTGCCAGACAGGCGGGAGCTGGTATGGTCATAGGCATTTATCTGGGGCGCTCGCTGGAGCTGGTTGCATCTATGCTGGGGATTTTGAAAACAGGGGCCTGCTTTGTCCCGCTCGATCCTGAATATCCCATTGACCGGATCATGTGGATGGTTGAGGACAGCCGTATGCCCGTCATCCTGACTCACTCCCAGCTGACGGGTCGGTTGCCGGTTGAAACTGAGCGGATAATACGGGTTGACCAGCTCGCTTCAGGAGAGGGAACAGACTGTACATTGGATCACCCTGCCGTATCTGTAGACCAGCCTGCATACGTGATCTATACTTCCGGTTCCACAGGCAAGCCCAAAGGGGTTATGATTTCGCAGCGCTCGCTGGCAGATCATGTCCAGTCGGTCATGGTGGATAACAAGCTGAATGAAGAGGACCGGATTGTACAATTTTCAGCGATCAGCTTCGACTTTTCTATCCATGAAATGTTTCCGGCGCTGCTGGCGGGAGCGACATTGGTGCTGCGTCCGAAGTCGGTGCTGGATACGCATGAATTTATACGCTGGTTAGTTGTCAAGCGCATAAGTGTGCTGTACCTGCCGACAGCATATTGGCATCTCATGATCAGTGAATGGGAAGACACCGATGCCTTTCCTCCTTCCTTAAAGCTGCTGTCTGTCGGGGGAGAGAAAGCCTCATCGGCCATGTACAAGAAATGGAGGCAAATCACGCAAGGGCGCATTCGTTGGAGCAACGCCTACGGACCGACAGAAACAACGGTAGCGGCGACTGCTTTTTACGATGACCTTGACCCGCTCCATGAGGAACATACCGATATCCCGATCGGAAGACCATTGCCGAACACGCAAATTTATATTTTGGACGATCTATTACAGCCAGTCCCGATTGGGGTTGCGGGAGAATTGTATATAGGCGGAACCCGCCTGGCCCTGGGCTATCTGCAACAGCCTGAGTTAACGGCGAAGGCGTTTATTACGAATCCGTTCCGTCAAGGGCAACGTCTATACCGGACAGGTGATTATGTGCGTTATCGGCCCGACGGTCAGGTCGAATATATCGGAAGAAAGGATTCACAGGTAAAAATCAGGGGCTATCGTGTGGAGCTGCGAGAGATCGAAGCCTGCTTGGAGCAGCTTTCTGGAGTTGAGCAGGCACTGGTGATGGTCAGAGAGGATATGTCTGCTTCGGAGAAGCAGCTTGCTGCTTATGTGAAATGCGAAGACGGGGAGAGCGCATTGGACCGGATCCGCCGGGAAGTAAAGCAGTATCTGCCGGCATATATGCATCCTTCCTTCTTTATCGCACTGGAGTCTTTCCCGGTAACAACGGGGGGAAAGGTAGACCGGGAGCTTCTGCCCAAGCCGGATGTTTACCCGGCAGCAGATCCTGCTCAGGAGATGCCGTCCAATGAAACGGAGGTTAGATTGCATCAGATTTGGCGCCAAATCCTGCAGCGTGAGGCTGTTGGCACGACGGAGAACTTTTTTGACATTGGTGGCCATTCTCTGCTCGCTACCCAGGTTATCTCACAGATTCGAAAGGAATTTGCCAAAAATGTGCCGATCAAGACGATATTCGATGCACCGACGATTGTTGAACTGGCTCAGGCCGTAGATGCGATAAATCCGGTTGAGCCGGACAGCAAGATATCCATTCCGAGGGTATCCAGGCAGGCCAGAGATATAAGATCTTAGAGTTGTCATTTTAGCATAAAGGAGGCTGACCGATTGAGCACATCGTTCATCAGTAATCACTATGTGTTTCCAGCTTCTTTTGCCCAGCGAAGGATATGGTTTGTACAGGAAACGATATCCGATCCTTCCGTCTATCATGTGCCGCTGCTGTATAAGCTTCACGGGCCGGTTCAAATGGAGCTGCTCCAGCAATCAGTCAATAAACTGGTGGAACGGCATGAATCCTTGAGAACATATTTTGCGATGGAAGACAATGAAATTGTGCAAGTTATCGTTCCGGAGCTGGACTGTGTCATAGACCATGTTCAGATCCACGCCGAGGCCGTCATGCAAGTACAGGGGCGGATGATGGACGAGATCCGCAGACCATTTTCGTTGGAGCAGGCACCGCTTTTTCGTATGATTCTTTATTCCATCAATCCGCACGATCACTATTTGCTGATCAATATGCATCATATTATTACGGATGGCTGGTCTTACTCCGTTTTCATGAGGGAGTTAAGCATGCTGTACTCAGCTGCGCTGAGAGAAGAGGAAGCTGAGCTGCCGGAGCTTCCTATTCAGGTGGCTGACTTCTCTCAGTGGCAAAAAGAGAATTTACAGGGAGGGTTATTGGAAAAGCAACTCTGCTTTTGGGAAAAGCATTTGGAAGGGGAACTGCCTGTTCTCGATCTGCCGACGAACCCTTCCAGGCCGAGTGTAATCGATAATACGGGCGCATCTTTCGATTTTACCGTTCCGCTTGAGCTCTCCCAAAGATTTGCCCAGCTTTGCAGCAGCAGTGGAATGACCTTATATATCGGCTTATTAGCTGTATATCAAGTGCTGCTGGCCCGCTATTCGGGACAAGACGATATCATTACCGGTACACCGATTGCGAATCGCCATCATGATCAGCTTGAGAATGTAATCGGGATGTTTGTCAACACGGTAGTGTTGCGCTCTCGGCTGCGTCACAATCCGACTTTTCGGGATATGCTGCGGGAGCTGAGAATGACAGCCATAGAAGCCTATGAGCATCAGGATACTCCCTTTGAAATGCTGGTAGAGCGTCTTTCTCCGGAAAGAAACCTTGGACAGACACCGGTATTTCAGGCGATGTTCGCTTTCCAGAATCATCCCAAGCTGGAATTGGAATTGCCTCATGTTCATATCACTCCGGTGGAGTTGGATCTAGGTACCGCCAAGTTTGAGCTTTATCTGGATATCACTGAAACGGCGAAAGGTTTGCTTGGGGTTTTCGAATACCAAAAGCAATTATATGATCACAACCTTATAGAGCAGCTGTCCGTGCATTTTATTGGCCTGCTAGAGAGCATTTTAGAAGACCCGGACCAACGTGTGTGGCACATCCCTTTTATAAGTGAGCAAGAGAAACAGAGTCTGCTTGACCGGCTGCATCATCAGTCCAATATCGCTCTCCACTGGCAGGGCGACGAATGCTGCCACCAAAGGTTTGAGAGAGTAGCCACTAATGCACCCGATGCTGCAGCCGTTAGCTGCAATGGCCAGACGCTTACCTATTTTGAGCTAAACCAAAATGCCAATCAAATAGCTTGGCATTTACGGAAGAATGGCATTGGTCCAGGGTCTGCTGTAGGAATATGGCTCAGCCCTTCCCTGGACTTTGTTCTCAGCATACTTGCGATCTGGAAAGCAGGCGGCTGTTATGTTGCCTTGAATCCCGATTATCCAGTGGAGAAGAACAGCTCCACGCTGCAAGCAGCGGATTTATCTTACATCCTCACGAATCAAATGAATCAAAGGGATATCCCGGAAGGCGATCATACGGTCATCTGCCTGGAGCAGCTTGGGCCTGTGGGAGAGTCGGACAGCAATCCTTACAGCCCGGCAGCGCCCCATCATGCGGCATATCAAATTTATACCACTGATGCGTCCGGCAGCCATCAAGCTGTCAGCGTGCCTCATTACAGGCTGATGAAACGGTTCGAAGCGGCAGCTGGGGAATTTGGGTATCAGATCAGCGATGTCTGGACTTTACTGCATTCTCCGGATAGTGGGCTGGCCGTTTGGGAAATGCTGTGCCCTCTCTTGTCCGGTGGAAAATTGGTGATCGTACCAAACTGGATTGCGAAGACTCCTAAATATTTGCATGAGCTGCTGATCAAAGAGAAGGTGTCGATTCTTACTCTAACGAATGCGTCGTTTTTCTCATGGGTCGCTTTGGACGAGATCAACATCAAGGACAAGCTGTATCTTCGTACAGTCTTTGTCAAAGGAAAGATGCTGGCAGCGCCGCCCTTGGATGACTGGTTTAAACGTCATGCTCATTCGCACCCCGAGCTTATTCAGATGTACAGCAGCGATGAGCTGGGAGGGCCAGTTGGCTATCGGACCATTCATGCGCATGGGGACAATGGAGGAAGACAGAATCGGAGGATAGACGTTCCTGCGGGCGGACTGGCGATTTATATTGTGGATGCGAATGGCGAATTCGTGCCTGCAGGCGTTGCAGGAACGCTCTATGTGGGGGAACCGGACACGGGCAGCGCAAAACTGTTTCATACCAAGTTGAAAGATGGGCGCTGGAGTTATCATACCGTGAATCAAGACCGGGGCGTCTGGTTGTACCGGACTGACGATATCGGACGTTTGTTGCAAAATGGTGAAATCGAGTATTTACGAAGCTCGGGAGGACACGCGGAACTGGGCGAATTTTATGCCAGGCTTGAAGAAATAAGAAGGGCTTGCATTCAACATGGCTTCATACGAGAGGCTGCCATCCGGGCTGTTCGGGATGAACATGAAGTTGAGCAGTTGACGGCTTATCTGGTCGCTGAAGCTGATCAGGACGTATCCGTGCAAGAGGTGCAAGCTTATCTGCGGAATAAGCTGCCGGAACATATGATTCCGTCAACGATGCATTGGGTTGAGAGCCTTCCCCGTCAAGAAGACGGAGAGATTGACTATAAGCTCCTGCGAAGACAAACAGAGCATAAAGCAAAACAGCGCTCCTATTCTCCACCCTCCAACTGGATGGAAGAGACATTGGCAGGTATCTGGGAGCGTAGTTTGGAACTCCTGAAAGTCGGCGTGGATGACAATTACTTTGTGTGTGGAGGAGACTCCATTCGCATGCTATCGATGATTGCCCTGGCAAGAGAGTGCAATTTGCATTTTGACATCAGGGATCTGCTGTCCCATCAGACGATCCGGGAGCTGGCGCCGCATGTAAAGATGGTACAGCAGACTTCACAAGCCCCTGAGGAAAAGTTTGATTTGGTCCCGGATACAGATCGGGCAAAGCTTCCCAGGGATGTAACAGATGCTTATCCGCTGACTCAACTGCAAAACGGCATGCTGTTTCATAGCGAACTGTATCCCGAATCCAGGCTGTACCATGATATGCTTCGGTTTTCAATTCACGCTCCTTTCCAAAAAGACGTGTGGGAGAACGCTTTACGGAAGCTGGTCAGCCGTCATCCGATTTTGCGCACCACCTTCGACTTGTCCGGTTACAGCATTCCTCTGCAATTGGTGCATGAAGCAGGTGAACTGCAGCTCAAGTACTTCCAATTAAGCGGATTGAACCCTGAGCGGCACCAGGAATGGATTCAGGATTGGGTGGAGGAGGAACTAGATACGCCCTTTGACTGGAGTCATTCATTGTTCCGAGTCTATATCCATCAGCTTGCGGATGATTGGATTCAACTGTTTGCAGTGTTTCACCACTCCCTTCTGGACGGCTGGAGTGTGAACCTTATTATGGTAGAGCTGTTTGAAACGGTTGATCGTATCCTGCAAGGGCAGGACTCGGAAAAAGTATCGCCATTGCAGTCCACATTCAAGCAGTATGTCAAAGAGGAATTAGATGCTGTTCAATCCATAGAGCATAAGCAATACTGGCAACGGCAGCTGCAGGGATTTTCAAGAGTCAAGCTGCCCCAATGGCAGGAGAGCAAACCTAGACCCCCAGAAATGAAAATCAGAGATGTAGAGATATCCATATCTCTTTTGCAGGCTGTGCAGGCTTTGGCACAGAGGACGCTGATTCCGGTCAAAAGCTGGCTGTTGGCGGTTCATATGCAAATTTTAAAAACGTTGACTAATCAGCAGGACATTACGACAGGGGTGCTTTTTCACGGTCGTCTTGAGCAGAAGGATGGAGACCGAGCTCTGGGTTTATTCCTGAACACGCTGCCTTTCCGTATGCAGCTGAATGGCGGAACTTGGGCACAGATCGCGGAAAAAGCATGGGAAACCGAGAAGGAAATGCTGCAATACCGCCGATATCCCATGGCACAAATTCAACAGGATGCAGGTGGTGGCAAGTTATTTGAAACCTTTTTTAACTTCACTCACTTCTATGTGTCTGAACAAAAAATAAATTCTTACGCGAAATTGCGCATTCGTGAGGAACTGGGCTTTGCTGACAACAGTTTCCCGTTCGGGGTTGAATTTTCACTGGAGGGGGAGAACCCTGAGCTAATATTGAGGCTCCGCTGGGATCAAGCTCTCTTCACCGAGGCGCAAATGGAGCGGATTGCCGGGTACTACCAGAATGCCCTGGCAGGAATCGCTTACCATTCCCATGAAGTGGCTGACCAATTTTCCTTGCTGCCGGACCGGGAGCTTCATGAAATTGCACAGTGGAATCAAACATCCCGTCATTTTCCGGAAACTCATCTGATACATGAGCTGTTCGAGCAGCAGGCAGAGAGAACGCCTGACCAAATGGCTCTGATTTATAAGGAGCATCGGTTAACCTACCGCCAATGTAATGAAGAGGCCAATCGGATCGCCCATTACTTACGAAAGCAAAACATCGGACCGGATGTAAAAGTAGGAATTTGCCTGGAGAGGTCGGTTGAGATGGTTACGGCCTTGCTTGGTATCTTAAAGGCGGGCGGCGCGTATGTACCCATTCATCCGCTTCATCCAATGGCCCATAACCGTGGATTAATCCATGACGCTGAGCTGGAGCTCGTCATAACAAGCGAGGAATGGACTTCGTTATTTAACGATTACGAAGGCACAGTTTTGTACATGGAGCAGATCGGACAGGACTTGGCTGTTGAGCCTGTGGAAAATGTGAATGCCCCGGCCCATCCGGAGCAGCTTGCTTATATGATTTACACGTCCGGCTCGACCGGAAAACCCAAAGGTGTCTTGATTGAGCATAAGGCGATTGCCAATCGGCTGCTCTGGATGCAGAACAAGTATCGGCTGAATGAAAGTGACCGGGTGCTGCAAAAAACGCCATTTACATTTGATGTCTCAGTATGGGAGTTCTTTTGGCCTTTACTGGCTGGAGCGGCCCTTGTCATTGCGGAGCCTGAGGGGCATAAAGACCCGGAATATCTGGCAAGGCTCATCGGGGAGGAGCGCATTACAACCATTCATTTTGTTCCTTCTATGCTTTATGCCTTTCTATCACAAGCAGGAGTGGAGCAGTGCACGAGCCTGCGGCGGGTCATTTGCAGCGGAGAAGCGCTATCCCCTGCGTTAAAGCAGCTATTTTTCGAAAAGCTGTCCTGTGAACTGCATAATCTATATGGCCCTACGGAAGCGGCCGTGGATGTGACCAGCTGGGAATGCAAACGTGAGGATACCCAGGTGCCCATCGGCTATCCGATCGCCAACATCTATATCCGGTTGTTGAATGAACAGATGCAGCCTGTACCTGTTGGTGTGCCAGGTGAGCTGTATATTGGCGGAGTTGGCTTGGCTCGTGGCTATCATAACCGTCCGGAGTTAACCGCCGAACGATTCATAGCGGACCCGTTCAGCAAAGATCCGCATGCGCGTCTCTATAAGACAGGGGATGAAGCAAGGTACCTGCCGGGCGGGGCTATCGAATATATTGGTCGTCTGGATCATCAGGTGAAAATACGCGGTCATCGTGTCGAACTGGGAGAAATCGAAGCCAGGCTGGCAGAGTTTCCTGAAGTTAGAGAATGTGTGGTACAGACCATGGAGGACCTGCACCAGCACCTGCAATTAGTGGCCTACATCGTCAAAAAGCAGCCTGACATTCAGATTTCCGTAAAGCAGTTATACGATTTTCTGAGGGAACGGATTCCTGAATACATGATCCCGGCCCGTTGGATGTTCATCGAAGAGCTGCCGCTAACGGCGAGTGGAAAAGCGGACCGAAAAGCTCTACCGTGTCCTGATGTCAGTTCTTTCGCGCAGCAGGATGCCGAATATCAGGCGCCAAGGGATGACCTGGAGCAAAAGTTGGCAGCCATTTGGGAAAAGGTACTTCATATATCCGCACCTGGCATCAGGGACTCCTTTTTTCATCTGGGAGGAAGCTCGCTGCATGCCGTTCAGCTTATGGCAAGCGTGGAGCGGGAGTTTGCTCGTAAATTACCGTTATCCACCATACTGGAAAATGATACGATTGAACGTCTGGCGGAATTGCTGCGAAATAAACAGGAATCGGAGCAGAAACCGTCGGCTCTTGTAACGTTAAGATCCTCCGGCTTCCAGCCCCCCCTGTTCTGCATTCATCCTGTGGGAGGAAGTGTCATTTGCTACAATGCTTTTCCCGAAGCTTTAGGCGAAGATTGGCCCATGTATGCCATTCAGGCAGAGCACAGAATGGGGGAGCGTCCACCTTCTTCAATTAAGGAGATGGCCAAGCAGTATATTCGGCTCATAAGAACAGTGCAGCCCGCTGGACCTTATTCACTGCTCGGCTGGTCGTTCGGCGGAGTTGTCGCTCATGAAATGGCCTGCCAGCTCCGGATGGAAGGAGAAGCTGTTGCAATATTGGCGCTGTTGGATGCAAGACTCAAGTCCCCGGATGAAGGCGAGCCTGAGCTTTCGGAGGAAGAATGGAAGGATTATTTCCTGAATGATTTGGCAGCTGTGCAACTGATGGGAAGAGACACCGTGGACAAGGAGGCTTGGGACCAGGGAGAGGAAGGCCTGAGTCATTTTTATAGCTTGTTCAAATCCAACTATAAGGCGATGCTTAAGCATGCCCCCCAATGGTTTGACGGAACATTAACCTGGTTCGGGGCTAAGGAGGAAGAAGCAGACTTCGCCACGGATAACGTATGGAGCAGTCATGCAAGGCAGGTCGACAGCATCATGCTTGAGGGAGACCATTATTCCATCATGAATGCCGCGAATGTACAGCGGATTGCAGCCTATCTGAAATCCTATAATCCTGAAGTGAAGGAGTCGGTCTGATTGTCAGTCCAATTGCTGTATAAAACGCTTATAAATAATGAGGGACAGTATTCAATTTGGCCTGCGGAAGAAAAAAATGCTTATGGCTGGAAGGATGCGGGTTTTGAAGGAACGCTTGAAGAATGCCTGAAGGAGATTGGGAGTGTCTGGCAGGATATGCGTCCATTGAGCTTGCGGCAGCAGAAGCCTGCAAATGAAAATGAAACACTGAATGTGGGGAAGATTTCCACCGGCTCCGAGCATTTGGAGGAGGAAAGCTCATGGAACGGGAGCGTCAAGCCCTTGGCCCCTCCCTCCTGCATTCACCAGTTATTTGAGAGCCATGTCCGCACAGCTCCCGATTCCTATGCTTTAACCTATAATGGCCGTCATATGACTTACCGGCAAGTGGATGAAGAGGCGGAGGCATTAGCGAACAGATTGGCACAATTTCAGATCGGGCCTGACAGCGTTGTTATGGTGTTTGCCGAGCGTTCCTTTGAACTTGTGATCTCTCTATTAGCTATCCTGAAGGCAGGTGGTTGTTATCTTTCCTTGGAGACAACGATTCCGCAGGCACGGCTGGATTTTATCATAGGGGATGCCGATCCAGGGCTTATCATAACCCAACATAAATTCAAAGAGCATTTCACGAATCAAGCTGTTCCGATACTGCTGCTGGATGACAAAGAGGTTTTCATCAGCCAGGCCCCTCAAAGAAACAAGGTGGCAGTAAATCCGGAGCATCTAGCTTATATCAGTTATACATCAGGTTCCACGGGCACTCCGAAAGGGGTATGTGTGCCTCATAGAGCCGTTGCCCGTCTGGTTAATAACCCGAAGGATTTCTCTTTTTCTTCAGAGGATGTATTCCTCCTCATTTCACCGGTAGCTTTTGATGCCTCGACCTTTGAAATTTGGGCACCTCTCACCAATGGGGGACGGCTCGTTATTTATGACTGTGGCATGATTCAGCCGGATTTGCTGGCAGACACCATTCAAACAGAAGGCGTTACGACATTGTGGCTAACGGCTGGACTATTTCAGGTCATGGTTAATTCCTATCTGGAGGCTTTTGCCGGCCTGAAGCATGTTATAGCGGGCGGGGACGTGATTTCCACCGTACACCTTGAGCTTCTTTTGAAAGCTCATCCGCATTTGATGTTTACCAACGGATACGGTCCAACTGAAAATACGACCTTCTCCACTTGCTGGACAACAAACCAGATGACTTCACATTCTACGGTGCCGATCGGCTCGCCAATAAACGGAACCTGGGTTATGATCTGTGATTCCAATTTGAATCCATCATCCGTGGGGCAGGAAGGGGAATTGTATGTTGCCGGAACGGGATTGGCCCGCGGTTATCTCAATAATCCGGTGGAGACGGCGAGCAGGTTCATTCCCAATCCTTGGAGCAAGATTCCGGGGGCAAGAATGCTGAGGACCGGTGATCTTGCCCGCTGGCTCGAGGACGGCAGTATCGAGTTTATTGGACGAGCGGACAGGCAGGTCAAGATACAGGGCTACAGGGTTGAGCCGGATGAAATTGAGCTGGCTGTAATCAAACATTCAGATGTACAGGCTGCAGTAGTTACGACACAAGAGGATGGGGTTGGGAACAAGCGCTTGCTCGCATATGTTGTGCTCCGGGATTTCGTCACCAATGAATCAGAGCCTTTGGCCAGCTTGCATGCCTACTTGTCCCGACAACTGCCCCCATATATGATTCCATGGGCCATAATGCCCATAGCAGAAATGCCATTGACGCCCAATGGGAAGGTGGACCGCAATCAATTACCTGCGGCCGTGCGTTCACCACGTCGATTGAACACCCCTTATACTGCACCACGAAATTCAGTGGAATCAGCTCTTGCCAGGCTGTGGGGGGAGACTTTGGCGGTTGAGCCTGTCGGTATCCACGACAATTTTTTCTCGATTGGCGGCGACTCGCTTACACTATCCGAGTTAATCGTAAGAATGGAGAGTATGCTGGATATGGCTATATCCGCCCGCTTTCTCTATCTGAAACCAACAATTGCTGAGCTTGCCGTTATGATCGAAGACAGTAAACGGGCCGTAAAAGGCTGACCCAAGGAGGAGAGGACTATGCCAGACACCAATGTTATAGATTCATCCCATGTGAACATAGCGGAGGTCAATTTATTGGACCCGCTGTTATACAGCCATGGTGAGCCTCACGTCATATGGGACGCGCTGCGCCGCCAAGCTCCGGTTCATTGGCAGCAGGTCAATGATGATATAGGTTTTTGGTCGATTACCAAATATAAAGATGTGGTTCAGGTCTTAAAGGATTATGACACATTTACCTCCGAACGGGGCAGCCTGCTGAATTTACTTGGAAAGAAGGATCCTGCGGGAGGGAAGCAAATGGCGGTTACAGACCCGCCGCGCCATACCCAAATCCGGCGTCCGTTGCAGCGGGGCTTTAATCACAACTCGATTGATAAGCATGAGGATCAAATACGTGCGGAAATTCGGCGACTGCTATCTCCTTGCCTGGAACCAGGCGGGGTTGATTTTGCCCGCGCGATGTTTGCGATGTCGATTGCTGTAGCCGGGTGTATTTTGGAGCTGCCGGAGGAGGATTGGCCCATGCTTACCCGGCTTACCACCATGGCGATTGCTCCCGATGATGAAGAGTATGTGCTGCAGGAGGGCAGTGCTGCTACTCTGCAAAGAGCACACCGGGAGCTGTTTGCTTATTTTCAGGACATTGTGGGTCAGAGACGGCGGTCTCCCGGCGAAGACTTGATCAGTATTCTGCTGAACCTGGAGGTGGATGGAGCCAAGATGGACATGGGAACGGTGATTTCCAACTGCTACAGCATCCTTCTTGGAGGAACGGTGACCACACCTCATGCAGCCAGCGTGTCGTTTTTGGAATTAATCAGGACTGATTTGTATGGAGAATTCGCTGCACATCCGGAATGTATGGACAGCGGACTGGAGGAAGTATTACGCTGGTCGTCTCCAGCTAGCCATTTCATGAGGTATGCAACACGGGATACCGAAATCAGAGGCACGCGAATCAAGGAAGGGGAGGCGGTTGTTGTATGGCTCGGTTCTGCCAACCGGGATTCCGATATTTTTACCGATCCTTACACATTTGATATCCGGCGCACACCCAATCCTCATATTGCATTTGGAAGTGGTGCCCACCATTGCATCGGACATAAAACTGCGAAACAAACGATGAACATGTTGTATGAAGAGCTGTTTGCCAATTATGAAGGCTTTGAAATCACAGGGCCTATTGAATATTTGGGCTCGAACTTTATCTCCGGTCTCAAGCATTTGCCAATCCGCGGATACCTGCGAAAATCGTAAGGAGTGGATTTACAGTGGAATATATGTATCAAGAAACGGAGGCTCAGAATAATCCATGGTTTCTTAAAGAGCCCTCTCCATTGTCAAAGGCTCGGCTGTTCTGCATTCCTTATTCCGGATGCGGCGCGAGCATGTACCGCCATTGGCCCGAGTTCATTGGAAGGCTTGAGGTATGTCCGATCCAGCTGCCTGGCCGTGAAAACCGGTTTCATGAACCGACCTACGCTTCCTATGAGCAATTGGCGGGAGAGATGAATAAGGCCTTGCTGCCATACATGGACCGACCGTTTGCTTTTTTTGGTCACTGCGGTTCTGCATTACCGAGTTACGAGGCATCCTTCCAGCTGGTGCAGAGAGGAGGACCGTCACCGGCGCACTTGTTTATATCGTCACAGGTAGCGCCGCATCAAGGGCCGTATGGAAGGTTTTTAGATTTGAACGATCATGAGCTTGCGGCCGAAATTGAATTGTTAATGCGCAAAATGGGAGGCACGCCGCTGCCTGATATCATCGAACTGAATACAGGAATCATGCGGGCTGATTTGGAGGCGAATCGACGTTATATTCAGAGTCAGCCGGTACAGCTTCCCTTTCCGATTACAGCGATCGGCTGGAACGGGGACAAAGAGGTGGACCCCTCGCTACTAAGCGGCTGGGAAGAATATGGGGAAACTTCCTTCAAAATTCTGGACGGGGACCATCATCAATTTCTGGAGGCACCATTAGAGCTTATATCTGTTATAGCAGAAGCTATGAGGCTTTATGTTTGAGGGGGGAATACATGGATAATCTCGATAAAATTGAAATGCGCAGCGATACCTTTACCTTGCCTACTCCCGAAATGATGGAAGCGATGGTTCATGCTGAACTGGGGGATGACGTCTATGGGGAGGACGTTACAGTCAAGAGGCTGGAAGCCAGGGCGGCTGAAATGCTGGGGAAGGAAGCGGCAATTCTCATGCCCAGCGGAACGATGGCGAATCTTGCTTCGATCATGGCTCATTGCCCGCGCGGCTCCAAGGTGCTGGTGGGTGATGAATCGGATATTTACATTTATGAAGCAGGAGGTGCGGCAGTCTGTGGAGGAGTCATGTATGAGCCGGTCAAAACTCAGGCTGATGGCCGGCTGGATTTGGAGGATTTGCAGAGAGTCTTTCCTCGTGACCCAGCCGATCCGCAATTCGCATTGCCTGCACTGCTCTGCCTGGAAAATCCACACAATCGCATGGGAGGACGGGTACTGCCGCTTTCCTATCTGGAAGAAATCCGCGCTTTTGCAAGCGAGCGACAGATCGCTGTGCACATGGATGGGGCCCGTATTTGGAACGCCGCTGTAGCTATGGGGGTTCCGGCGGCAGCAATTGCTCAATATGCCGACTCGGTGCAGTTTTGCCTTTCCAAAGGATTATCCGCTCCGATTGGCTCGATGGTGGTTGGAAGTGAAGCCTTTATCGGGGACGTATACCGGATCAGAAAAATGCTTGGGGGAGGAATGCGTCAGGCAGGGGTGATTGCTGCCGCAGGTTTGGTGTCACTGAATAAAATGATAGAGCGCCTGGCAGAAGATCATGAGAACGCCAAAAAGCTAGCTTTAGGATTATCTGATATCCCGGGAATCTCATGCGACCACCATGCCGTTGAAACCAATATTGTGTTCTTTCGTGTTACGGATCCCAGGTTTACGTGGGAACGTCTTGTGGAAGAATTGCGGCACAAAGGCGTGTTTGTTGATGAGCTCGGTCATGGCCGCATACGTGCGGTGACTCATGCAGGGACAAGCTCCAGGCATATCGAGCAGGCAGTAGCAGTGATCAAAGAGACTCTTGCGTAAACAGTTAAGGGAGGGGATGGCTTGAATTTTCCGGATCATTGCATTCACGAGCTTTTCGAGAAGCAGGTCGAGCAAACTCCGCGGCATACCGCTGTCATCATGAATAATACATCCATTACATTTGAGGAATTAAATAGACAGTCCAACCGGTTTGCACACTATTTAGTCCAAAAAGGGGTAGCTCCGGATGTGGCGGTAGGTGTGCATATGAATCGCTCACTGGAGTTAATTGTTGTGCTGCTTGGCATCTTAAAAGCTGGCGGCGCCTATGTGCCGCTGGATACGGAAGCCCCGTTATCCCGGAAGCAGCAGATTCTAGAGGACGCCGGTGCCCGAATCTGTGTGACCGAGCCTGATGTAATGACAGATACTCCATTCGAATCCGTAGAGGTAATTGAATATGAAGGGTTATTCTCCGAATTGAAGTTTTTCGCTGATAGTAACCCGGGAAATAGAGTTCAACCCGAACATCTCGTATCCATCTATTATACTTCCGGTTCTACCGGCAGGCCTAAGGGAGTAGCAAATATGCATCAGGGCTGGGTCAATGCCATACTTTCCATGCAGCATGCCCTCCAGCTTCAACAGGGGGAGACAGTGCTGCAGAAGACCACATTAACTTTTGACGATGCTGCTCTTGAAATATTTTGGCCATTGCTTACCGGAGGGCGGGTTGCCCTTCTTAATCCGGGAATGCACCGGGATCCTGAAGCGATAATTGATGCTGTCCTCCGATATGATGTCTCCTTCCTGGTGCTGGTTTCAAGTATGCTGAGCCGAATACTGGATGTCATTACACCGGAACAAACGCAGAGCATGAACTGCCTCAGAGGCTGCTTTGGTGGAGGAGAACCTTTATCTACACAGTTGGCACGCCGATATATGGAGAAAATGCCTGGCACCCTGTACAATCTTTGGGGAGCTACGGAGGTATCCATTGGTTCTACGCTGCATGCCTGCACTGAAAAAGACTTGGCAGTAGATGGCCAAATTAGTATCGGTCAGCCGCTGGTTAACAGCCGGGTCTATATTTTGGACCACAACTTGCAGAAAGTGGCGGCGGGTGTAACAGGAGAGCTTTATGTTGCGGGTAAAGGGGTTTCCAGAGGATATATTAATGATCCCGAGCGGACAGGCAGCTTTTTTACCAATGATCCGTTTGTAGCCGGTGAACGCATGTATAGAACGGGAGATCAAGCCTATTTTCGCGAGGACGGCAGCGTTCAGTTTGTGGGGCGGTCGGATCATCAGGTCAAAATCAGGGGAATCCGCGTAGAGCTTGGCGAGATTGAGGCTGTGTTAATGGCGGATGCTGCTATTAAAGAAGCGGTGCTTCTTCTTCGGGAAGACATTCCGGGCATCCAGCGGTTGACCGCATATGTCGTACTGTATCCGGGTCGGACCAAGAGCGTGCGGGAGATCAAGGAAGACTTGAAGCAACAACTGCCTGCGTATATGATTCCGCATTTTATTGTGCTGCTGGATGAGCTGCCTTTGAATAGTAACAGCAAGCTTGATCGGCTTGCCCTGCCGGTACCAGAACCTTTTCATAGTGAACTTCAAAGGGCTTATGCAGCACCGCAGACACCTATGCAGGAATTTTTGGCAGCCGCGTTTGCGGATGTTCTTCAACTGGAGCAGGTGGGAATCACAGATGACTTTTTTGAAATCGGTGGAGATTCCATCTCCGCATCCAGGATGATCTCTACCCTCCGTTCACGTGTGGATGCAGCGCTTCCTTTGACCTTGATATTTGAGAAAAGAAATGTACAAGAGCTGGCACACTTTTTCGGCGAAAAGGGTTATGTAATCCGCGACGCGGACAGGCATCCTTTACGGATACCGGAAAAACAAGACAATAAATATGCCGAGATGTCTTTTGCACAGGAGCGCATATGGTTTGTTCAGCAAATGGACCCGCTTGAGCCTGCTTATAATGAACCTTTGGCTTATTGGATTGAAGGAAGGCTGGATACAGAGGCGCTTCAATCCGCTCTAAACGAGATTGTACGGCGGCATGAGGTGCTGCGGACCTCTTTCACAGTCATCAATGACCGGCCTGTACCGCAGATCGCCGATCAGCTTGTCCTTGATATGCCTGTCCTTGATTTGGCTATAAATATGAGCGGTGATGCGGAAGAGTTTATTCAGTTTAGGCTGACTGAAGAATCCCGGGTGCCTTTTGATTTGGAAAAGGGGCCACTAATCAGAACAGTTTTGTATCGAATGAACGAGGAAAAATGGATTCTGTTCATTAATATGCATCATATTATCACCGACGCTTGGTCGAATGTCATTTTCCTGGAAGAATTAAATCTTCTGTATACCGCTTATCTGCGGAACAAACCGAGTCCGCTGCTAGACCCGCCTATTCAATACACAGCATATGCTTCATGGCATAAACAATGGCTGCAGGAGAGCAGACTGCAGGAGCAGCTCGCATTCTGGAGAAGAGAATTGGCCGGGGAAACGCCGGTTTTACAGCTGCCGACTGATTTTACAAGACCACCGCTTCTGACGTATGAAGGGGATAAGCTCCATTTTTCACTGCCGTGGGAGCAGGTATCCCGGATTCAGAAGCTTGGCCGGCAGACAGAAGCATCCGTATATATGGTATTGCTGGCCGCGTATAATATTTTACTTCACCGGTATTCCGGTCAGAAGGATATCCTCGTAGGCTCGCCAATTGCGAATCGGAATCAGCATGGTCTGGAACGGATCATCGGTTTTTTCGTGAACACGGTGGCCATCCGCAGCCATTTCATGGGAAACGACAGTTTCCTGGCCTATTTGCGGCAGGTTAAGGAGCGCTGCCTTAACGTTTATGATCATCAGGACGTACCGTTCGAATATTTAGTAAGAGAATTGCAGCCAGAAAGAAATCATACATATTCTCCACTAGTCCAAGTGATGTTTGCCTATCAGAATAACCTGGAGGAAATGTTACAGCTTGGTGATCTTACTGTGCATTCGATCGAGGTCAATAGCAAGACATCGCGCTATGACCTTACACTTTTTTTCAAAGAAACGGCTTCCGGCCAGCTGGCGGGCACGTTCGAGTTCAATACCCGATTGTTCAAGAAGGAAACAATACAGCGGATGCTTGAAAGCTTTACAACCTTGTTAGACGCGATTTTGACCCAGCCTGAAAAAAGTATAGCAAATCTGCCCTTGCTGTCGGCTGACGAGCAGCGGCGTATTCTGTTTACGTGGAATGATACCTATGTGCCTTTTCCTTCCGAGCTTTGTCTGCATGAGTTATTTGAACATCAGGTGCAGAAGACTCCCCAACATATAGCGGCAGTTTATAAGGGGAAGGAAATCACCTATGGAGAACTTGAAAAGCAATCCAATCAATTGGCTCACCATTTACGTCTGCACCATTTAGGCGAAAAGAAGGTTGTAGCTGTATGTGTGGAGCGCTCTTTTGAGCTTGTGATCAGCCTTATGGCGGTTTTAAAAGCAGGAGCTGCCTTTTTGCCCATAGATATGGAACTGCCGCTTGGCCGCATTCAACATCTGCTGCAAGATGCGGACGTGAAGGTCTGTCTTGTGCAAGAGCATTTGAGACAAACGCTGAGGCTGGATGGAGTAACCTTCGTATGTCCGGATTCGGATGGAGAGATCATCAGACAACAACCGGTCCACAAACCCGAACGCAGTGCAACAGCAGACTCGCCAGTCTCGATTTATTATACCTCCGGATCTACAGGCAAGCCGAAGGGGGTGATCAACCTGCATCGCGGCTGGGTGAACAGGATGTGCTGGATGCAGAACCATTTTCAATTAAAGCCGGGCGAAACCGTTCTGCAAAAAACGACCTTGACCTTCGACGATGCAGCAGTGGAGTTTTTCTGGCCATTGATGTGCGGCGGTCGCATAGCCCTGCTGGAACCGGGCTTGCATCGCGATCCGCGTGCCATCATTCAGGCATGCATACAGCACGAAGCCGTTCATGTCCAGTTTGTACCCAGCATGCTGAATTTAGTGCTGGATGAGGTTACACCGGAGGATCGGCGGCAGCTTCATAAGCTTCGAAGCACAATTTCATCTGGCGAGGCACTGACGGCCAACACGGTCAAACGTTTCTTTGCCAAGCTGCCCGGAACGCTTAACAATACTTGGGGAGCAACAGAGGTTTCCATTGATTCCACGATCCATGTGGCTGTGAAGGAAGATATGGAGGTGGAGGGAGCAGTATGTATTGGAAAACCGATTGATAATAATCGCTGTTATGTGCTGGATGAAAACCTTCAGCCCGTACCGCCAGGAGTAATAGGCAGCCTGTATCTTGCCGGCACCGGTCTCGCTCAAGGATATTTGAATCTGCCGGACAGGACAGCCCAAGTATTCATCCCGGACCCTTTTGTCCCGGGTGAGTTGATGTACCGAACAGGCGACCTTGGATTTTATCGTCCGGATGGCTCGCTGCAGTTCATTGGCAGGTCTGACAATCAGGTGAAAATTCGGGGAATGCGAGTAGAATTGGGCGAGATTGAAGCCGTTCTGTTGCAGCATGCGAAGGTGAAGGAGGCGGTGGTTATTGTCGATGAGGAAGAGCCAGGCATCCAGCGGCTGCTGGCTTATGTGGTTCCGCTGCAGACGGGCAACGATATAAGCGAAGAGCTTCGGCAGTTGGCGAAGGAGATGCTGCCGGATTATATGGTGCCTTCATTCATTATGCTGCTGGACCAGATGCCTCTAAATGCCAATGGAAAGGTTGACCGCAGCCAGTTTATCAAGCCGGACCGAACTCTGCATTATACCGGTGCCAGCCTGGTTCCCCCCCAGACGCAGATGGAGGAGTACCTTGCCGGGATTTGGCAGGAGCTGCTCGGCATGGAACTGATCGGGGTAAAGGATAACTTTTTTGATCTGGGGGGGCACTCGTTATTAGCTACGCAAATGGCATCCCGCATCCGCCGCCAACTGGAGGTAGAAGTACCTTTACGGGAATTTTTCCTCCATCCCACGATTGAGCAGTTGGCTTTGAAGGTGGAAGAGCTACTGTATGAGAAGCTTGAACAGATGAGTGATGAAGAAGTAGATACGCTATTGAAATCATAATCAGCCATTCCATGCATAACCGGAATACCTGAGCTTGAAGGAGGTTGCCGCTTGATCTGCACAAATATGATAGATGCCATAGGGAATACTCCACTGGTGCAATTAAGGCTGAGTCATCATGAAGGTGGAAACGTATATGCCAAGCTGGAAATGCAGAATCCCTTTGGCATGAAGGACCGGGTTGCCAAGCAAATTATATTGGAGGCCAGACGTACCGGCCAACTTAAGGAGGGAGACCCTATTATTGAGAGTTCCTCCGGGACGATGGCTTGCGGTGTTGCCATGGTTGGAACCTATCTGGGACATGACGTTCATATTGTTACAGATCCCCGTATCGACCAGATTACGCTGGCAAAGCTGACGGCCATGGGCAGCAAAATTTATATTGTAGATCAGATGGGCGTAAATGGCTGGCAGAGCGCGCGCCTGAACCGTCTATATGAGTTGATGGAAGAACTGCCTGGCGCCTACTGGCCAAGACAATATGAAAATCCGGATAATCCCGGTGCCTATCACTCGCTTGCTGTGGAAGTCATGAATGAGCTGGAGCATGTGGACATCCTGGTGGCATCTGTGGGGAGCGGTGGATCCATGTCAGGTACGGCCCGCGCTTTAAAAAGCTATAATCCGAATCTCAAAGTAATTGCGGTAGATTGCATAGGCAGCGTTATTTTTGGTCAGCCGGACAAGCCCGAACGGCTGCAAGGCGGTCTTGGCAACTCTTTGGTTGCCTCTAATGTGGATCATGCGCTGGTCGATGAGGTTCACTGGCTCAACGATGAGGAGGCTTTCGCCGCAACGCTTGCGCTCGCGGCGGAGCAGAAGATATTCGCCGGCAATTCCTCCGGCTCGGTATATGCCGTAGCCAAGTGGGTCCGTTCAAACGTACCTCAAGGGGTTAATATTTTGGCCATCTTCCCTGACAGGGGAGACCGGTATGTCAATACGATCTATAACGAGCGCTATAGAATCGACAAACAAATTGAAAGGCTTCGCCTGCCAGAGAATCCGCAGTATGTGCCGTACCGGACGACCGTTGCTTCATGGTCGTATTCCAGCCTTTCAGGAGTGATGCATCGTGTCTAGGTTGCTTTTTATTGAGGCAAATACAACGGGGACGGGAATGATCGCACTAACCCGTGCCGCATCCTGGGGGCTGAAACCACTATTTTATACGAATAATCCCGACAGATATTCAGGATTGGCGGAAACGGGCTGTCAGGTTCAGGTCTGTGATACAAATCATCTGGAGAGCCTGCGGCAGCATATTAGGGACACAATGGACCCACAAGACATCCGCGGCATTACGACCACAAGTGAATTTTATTTGGAGCAGGTGGCTGCGCTAACCGCTGAATATCATCTCCCGGGGAATCCCGTTGAGGTTGTCCGCAAGGTGCGAAATAAAGGCGAAACACGCAGGACACTTGCACAGGCGGGAATTCTGCAGCCCAAATTTGCGGTAATCCATAATGAATCGGAGGTTGAAGCAGCAATTTGGAAGATTGGTCTCCCTTGTATTATAAAGCCGGTTGATGATAGCGGATCAAATGAAGTCCGTCTGTGTTCAAACCTGGAGACTGCACTACAGCAGGTATCGCAAATCCTTGGACATAAGGTTAATGTGCGCGGGCAAGCGACAGTGGGTGCGGCCTTGGTGGAGGAATATGTCCAGACCCCTGAGTTCAGCGTGGAGACCATAAGCTGGCAAGGGCAGACAGAGGTCATTGGTATCACGCAAAAATCGCTTGCGGGACTTCCTTTTTTCGTAGAAGTGGGACACGTGTTTCCTGCTCAGTTGGACAGAGAGCAGTCCAATTCGATGATCCGTTCCGTGTTGGATGCTCTTCAGGCCGTGGGCTTCCGCAATGGAGCAGCTCACACGGAGGTGAAGTGGACCACTCAAGGCTGCTCTATTATCGAAATCAATGGCCGCTTGGCAGGAGGAATGATTCCTGAGCTGGTCCGTTTGACGACAGGGATCGATCTTCTGGAGCAGCAGGTATTTTGCTCCTATCAAGGTCCAACCGTGAAAGAAGTGGTGTGCCAGGGTACGGCGGGAATCCGGTTTCTAATATCAGAAACGGCTGGAACGGTCGAGCATATCAATGGCCTGGATGAAGCAGCCCAAATGAGCAATGTGAAGGAAGTAAAGGTTAACGTTCTTCCAGGAGATTTTGTATCTCCTCCACAAAACGCTTACCAGCGTTTAGGATATGTGATTGCTCATGGATCTACAGCAGAGGAAACGAATCGAGTTCTTGATCAAGCTATTCAAAATATTCAAATTTTGACCGGGCAACATGATTAGGGAGGCTCCTATGAGTAGAATTTCACTTGGTTTATTAAAAAAGCCGGATTTCAGGAATTTTTGGCTTGGCCACACGGTATCCTCATTCGGTGTTCAGATTACAACCGTGGCCATTCCGTTAATTGCGGCGCTCACGCTGGAGGCTTCTTCTCTTGAAATGGGGATTCTGTCCGCCGTCGAATTTCTGCCTTTTTTGCTGATCAGCTTGTTTGTTGGTGTATGGGTGGACCGCAAGCACAAGCGACCGCTCATGATTATAGCCGATATCGTGCGGGCAGTTGTTTTGATCGGCATCCCGATCAGCATCTATTTTAATATATTATCCATGCCTATCCTTTATGTGATTGCAGCCGTGGTAGGAGTCAATACCGTCATATTCGAGATAGCCCACGCCTCCTATCTGCCAACGGTGGTTAAAAATGAAGAGCTGGTTGAGGGGAACAGTAAATTGGAATTCAGCAGCTCCAGTGCTACAGTCGTGGGGCAAAGTATCGGCGGCGCATTGATTCAGGTTCTATCCGCCCCCTTGTCCATTTTATTTAATGTTGGGACCTATTTATTATCGGCCCTGTATCTTGCATTAATCAAAAAAAAGGAAGCTCCGATTGAGGTTCCGGAAGAAGCCGAGCAAAATATGTGGGCAGATATTCGCGAAGGAACCACATTTGTTTTCCATCACAATATCATTCGTCCTATTTTGATAGGAACCGTGATTTTTAACCTGTTCACTTATGTAATTGAGCCCATTTTCATCCTGTATATTTCACGAACCTTGGCATTGGACCCCATCTATATCGGCTTGATTTTCTCTATGTCCGGAGTCGGAGCGCTGTTGGGTGCCTTTATAGCGGGACCCATGGCGAACAAGCTGGGGCTTGGCAAAACGCTAGTGTTCTCCCTGTTTGTAGCAGGATTCGTATCCTTAATCATCCCTGTGGCTACCTTAATGCCAACATTACCTGCTGTTATATTAATTATGGTGATGTATATGATCGATGCTGCGATGGTCATTGTGTATAACATTAACCAACGCAGCTTGCGGCAGGCCGTTACTCCACAGAATCTGCAGGGCAGAATGAATGCTTCCATACGTATGTTCGGCATGGGGGTTGTCCCGATCGGAGCTGTCCTGGGAGGATGGCTGGGAGGAATTATAGGTACAACGCCGACCTTAATTGTTGGTGCCATTGGCCTGATGTGTTCGTCGATATTTATTATTTTCTCTTCTGTGCGTACAGTATCCCAACCCGCAGCATCGGGAATTACACAAGACGGGGGATGAGTTTGATCAGTTTGGGATAAAGTTCGGGGTAAAAAATACACCTTTCAAAGGAGGATTTTAGTATGTCTGGAAACTGGGATTGGAATAATTGGAGAGCACAATTCCGCAATCGAATTCAGACAGTTGAGGCTTTAAAAGAATATATTCAGGTAAGTCCTGAAGAAGAAAAAGCGATCCGAAAAAGCGAAGGACTCTATCGTTGGGCAGTTACCCCTTACTATGCATCCTTGATGGATCCAAATGACCCCAATTGTCCGATACGGCTGCAAGCTTTGCCTACTGCCGAAGAACTGGTTCCCAATATGTATTCGGACGTGGATCCGGTAGGGGATATGAAGTACCGGGTCACCAACCGGATCATTCATAAATATCCGGATCGGATCGTGATGCTGGTCACGGAGCAGTGCTCTGTCTATTGCAGGCATTGTACACGCAAATATCACACAACCGATGTCAACGGCACTTATTTTGAACGTCAGGAAGCAGAGTCCTTTGAGGAGGATTTTAAATACATTGAAAAGCATCCTGAAATACGGGACGTGTTATTAACCGGTGGTGATCCGTTAACCTATTCGGATGAACGGCTTGAGCATATCATATCGCGTCTGCGAAGCATTCCCCATGTGGAGATTATCCGAATTGGGACAAGGTATCCGGTGCTGCTTCCTCAGCGAATTACCAAAGAATTTTGTGAGATGCTGGAGAAATATCATCCGGTTTGGCTGAATACCCATTTTAATCATCCGAAAGAAATTACGGAGGAATCAGCAAGAGCCTGCGATCTGCTGCTGAAGCATGGTGTTCCGGTACAGAATCAATCCGTTTTACTTAAAGGTATTAATGATGATTTGGAAACGATGAAAGCTCTGCTTCATGGTCTGTTAAAAATTCGTGTAAGGCCATATTATCTCTATCATTGCGATAATGTGACAGGTGTCTCTCACTTTATGACCCCATTGGAAAAAGGGCTCGAAATTCTTCGCGGCCTTGTTGGATTTACGACCGGGTTTGCCATACCAACTTATGTGCTTACTACAATCAATGGAAAAATTCCGATATCTTTAGATACGATCATTAGCTATACCGAGGAAGGCTTAACCCTTCGAAGTTATGAAGGCAAGGAAACGTTCATTCCTTATCTTCAGCACCAGGTTACAGTAAGGTCGGAAGTTTAAGTGATATCACGACACTGTAAATTGCTCAATTCCCGGCCGGGAATTGAGCAATTAAACTTTAGGGGGAACTATGGAGAAAATAAAACTTTTTTGTCTCCCTTATGCTGGCGGTTCAGCAGCATTATATATGAAGTGGAAATCCTCTTTGCATCCTTCTATCCATATTGTTCCGATTGAACTGGCAGGCCGGGGGAAGAGGTATTCAGAGCCGTTCTATTCAGATATTGAACAAGCTGTACATGATATATATGAAAAAATAAAAGACGAATTAGATGAACTGCCTTATGCTTTGCTTGGGCATAGTATGGGAGGATTGCTCGCATTTGAAATCGCCCATAAAATCCAGGTACAAGAACATAGGGCACCTAAAATCATTTTTTTATCGGGAAAGAATCCTCCTCATTGTCAAAACCACAGATTCATTCATCATTTGCCAAATAAAGAGTTAATCAACGAGATTCTTGAAATGGGAGGGACTCCAAAGGAAATTTTACAGCATAATGAATTAGTTGAAATTTTAATCCCGATTTTACGGGCGGATTTTACTCTTGTGGAAAACTATCATTACAATAAGAGAGAAGAAATTTTAGATTGTGATCTGGTAGTAATGTACGGAAGACAAGATAACCTGACCAATAATTCCGATATGAAGGAATGGAGCCGGTATACAAAAAGAGAAGTGCGGACTTACGATATTGACGGAGGTCATTTCTTTATAAATGAGCAATTAGAGTCTGTTTTACATCTGATTCATAAAGAATTGATTCATATGTAGGAAAGAAGAGCCCTCCCGGACGACAATGAACGCTCTGTTTGAGATTGAGATGCAAGGCTGTTGTCCGGGAAGGATTTTGCGGTACTAAAAGTTATGGCGTCTGACTCTTGTAGCTGTTCAAAAATTGCTGCACCTTTGCCGGGTCGGCAGTCAGCTCGTTTCCGGTCTTCACCAGCGGGCTGACCGTCGATGCGGCTTTGATTTTGTTGCCCTCATAAAACTGCAGGATTTCATCCTGATTGATCGAATACAGGACCGCCTTCCGCAAATCCTCGCTTTTGCTTACCTCACGGTTGCCGGTAACATTGAAGAGCAGATAAGCTACACCGTTGCTTTCCAGCGTTTGCAGCTTCAGCTTGGGATCGCTTTTTACAATTTCATATTTGGTTTCCGGCACACCGTAATAGGCGTAAATTTCACCGCTTCTGAGCGCCGACAGGGCGCTGTCCGCATCCGCGATAAAGCGGAGAGAGATTTTGGAGATTTTCGGTTCATTTTCCGTGCCTGGCATATAAGCCGGGTTTTTCTCAAAAACAGCCTCATAATCATTTTTATAAATCAGGATATATGGACCGCTGGCATACAGCGTATTGTTGTATTTTCCACCTTCGGTCACCGTGTTTTGATCGCCGTAAGGGATGTCTTTGTTGACGTCAAAAGTAGCTACATCGAACGTGTTGATGCTTTTGACCTGCTTTTCAGATACAATGCCGGCGGATTGATGGCCTAAATAGTTCAGCACCTGCGGAAAAGGTTCCGTGGTCGTCAGCTTAACCACCTGGTATTTGCCTTGTGCGTTGTTCGCTTGGTTCTTATCCGCAACCAGGGCGGAAATGGGGGCGCCAAGCCCTTTTTCCAGCGCATCACGCACGGTGCCGCCGTCTGCGGAGCGGACAGAGCTCAATGTATTCAGATCCGTAACGGCTTCAACCGTCTTGATATGCTCATGGAGTGAATACGTCCGGTGATCCGGTACGGAATTCTGATCCTTGGCACGGTTCAGCGAGAAAATGACGTCTTCTGCACCGACCCGTTCACCGGAATCGATGGCTTTTTTACTTTCTACCTTGGCAAAGTGAATATCATCCCGCAGGATAAAATAGTACTCCGAGTTGCCCTCCGCAATGGTAAAGTTGCGGGAGAGGGAACCGTCAGCCGTAATTTTGTCGTCATCTGTCAAATTGATCAAGCGCACATACATATTTGTGTTGATCGTATTGATGGAGCCGTCATTGCCTTTAATCGGGTCCAGTGACGTCAGGGTTGAAATCGATTGGGTCAGAAGCAAAGGGTCTGACGCATTGCGGGAGGAATCGTTAAATTCGATATCCTCCCAGGCCAGCGCACGGGATTTGGACAGCCGCACGGATTCCGGCTTCAGAATGTCCTTATTGACGGCCTGGCTCTTCAGCGAGATGTACAAGGGAGCAATGTAAGCTTTGTCAAAAACGAGACGCTGCTCCAGCTGCTTGTACGTTTCCGCATATTTCTCAGGTGATTCCGAAGCAGCCTGATCAATCAGCTTGTCGATGTCCGGATCGGACATGATGCTGTAGTCACCCCCGGTTTTGAACAGGGAACGGACGGCATAGTCCGGGTTGCCTGTCACCGTTGTCCAGCTTGAGAGGGCAATGTCATAATTGCCGGCGTCCTTTTGCGCACTGAAGCTGCCGTAGTCAGGCTGCAGGTTAAGCTTGACGTTAAACCCGTTTTTAGTCAGCTGATCGCGGATGATGTTAACATCGGATTCCTGTGAAGTTTGCGCGAGCAGCTCGATATCCACTCCATTGGCAGTATTGTCAGACGGCTCCTCGGTAGCGGAATTTGCCGTCGGATTGGCCGTGTCTGATTTGGTCGTTATGGAGCAGCCTGTTAATAGAAGTAGTATAGCCAGAGTAACGATGGCCGCCGATTTTTTGTACATGCTTGTTTCCTCCCCTAATATAAGTAGGTTTACTGAATTTCCATGAATGTGTAATTCTCGAACTATGCCATTTGGCTAGGCCATTTTAGGATCAAGGGCATCCCTTAAACCATCCCCCAGAAAATTAAAGGAAAGCACAAGGGCGATGATGGCCAAACCCGGATACACGGCCAGATAGGAGTTGGTTTCCAGATAGGTGCTGCCCAGCTTCAAAATATTCCCCCATTCCGGGATATGCGGCTCCACTCCAAGCCCAAGGTAGCTTAAGCTGCTGGTGGCGATGACAGCCGAACCGATGGTCAGAGTAGCTTTAACGATCATGGGCGCCATGGAGTTCGGTACAATGTGCTTAAACAGAATAGACAGACTGCCCGAACCTAGTGCTCGGGCCGCATCAACAAACTCATACGTGGACACCATCATGACGCTGGCCCGCATCGTGCGGGCGTAAGCCGGGATGGCGCCGATACTGAGGGCCAGAATCAGGTTGACTGTACTGGCACCAAAAGCGGCGATAATGGCAATGGCCAGCAGAATGCCCGGGATGGAGTACAGGATGTCGAGTGTTCTCATAATGATGTTATCTGAATGTCGCCCATAATATCCGGAGATCGCCCCCAGAATGCCGCCGGCCAGGAACGGGATCAGGGTGGATATCGTTCCGACAACAAGCGAAATTCTGGCCCCAAAGATGATTCTGGAGAACAGGTCTCTGCCAAAGTTGTCGGTCCCCAGTGGATATGCCAGGCTTGGAGGCTGCAAAATAGCACTGTAATTGTTTTCCACCGCCATGCTGTAGTCAAAGGTGAACATGCTGCAGATGGAAATGGAGAACAGAAAAACGATAAAAAACATACCCAGCATGGAGGCGATGTTTTGTGTGATCCGTTCTGCAATGTCTTCCCATTTGGGTGCGGCCGGATCGTTTCTGCCCCGTATTTTCGCCATTAAAATGATGCCAAGCAGCAGGGAGAACAGATTCCCTGTTATTGCTGTAAGGATCAACGGCACCGCAAGCCATAGCAGCCGTGGGGCAATATCATTTTTTCGTACAGCCTTCGCAATGATGAGCAGTGCTGCAAGATCAAACAGGGCAACAGCGCATAGGATGAGCATGGCGGCGGGGAAGGCATCCGCCACATACGGCTTGAACAGATTCAAGGCCGATACGGCAATTACGAAAAGCTGTGTGAGCAGCATATACACGGCCAGCGTGTACTCAGCGGTTTTTTGTTTTTTTACAAGACCAAATGCTGCAGTCACGATAAAAATATTGCCTATCGCAGCGCTTAGAAGCTGGATATAACCGAAGGCCCTTGTGCGGCGGCGGATGGCTCCGGAACGAAGGAGATCCGCACGAACCAATGCCGTAACGGCAGCCTGCAGCAGGGTGAAGAAGGCATAGAGCAAACATACCGTAAACACCACCGGCTTCAACGAAAGGCTGTTATAGCTGAAGCTGTTGAGCAGCAGAATCAGTGTAACCACAAGCGAGCTGATCCAGGCAAAGACGGCCTGGTTGTACGCTGTGGATGTTTTAAGCTTGAGCCCGTCTTTGTGACGGGCGAAACGTCTTTCGGACAATGGACCCCACCTGCTTTAATAATGTTTCATTTTCGTGCGGATTCTTGGATCAATAAAGGCATACATCACATCCACAATGACGTTGACCAGTGATATGGTAATCGCTGTGTACACCACCCCGCCCATAATGGCCGGAATATCAGGGATAAACTGTTTATCCACGATATAACTGCCGAGCCCGCTGATATTGAATACCTTCTCTGTCACGGCCGCTCCGCCCAGCATGGTGCCGAACTGCAGGCCAACCACGGTGATGATCGGGATAAGGGCATTGCGGACCGCATGCTTCATCAGCACCTGCGACCGGTTAAGCCCTTTGGCTCTGGCCGTCATTATATAATCCTCATGAATGACCTCCAGCGTGGAAGAACGGGTCATTCTGGCGACCGCCGCCGTCAGTCCGGTACCCAGCACAATGACCGGCATCACGAAGGACAATGCATTTTGCGGGTTATAGGTTGCGGGAAGCCATCCCAGATGAATCGAAAAGTTCAGGATGAGTACCAGTCCCTGCCAAAAGTTCGGAATGGACAATCCCAACAGGGCGATGAACATAAAGCTGTGATCGAACAAGGAATTCGGTTTTACGGCCGAAAGGATGCCGATCGGCAGAGCGATCACTAATGCCAGCACAAGCGAGATGGTTGCGAGCATAAATGTTACCGGAAACTTTCTGACGATTGTGGGCACAACCTCTTCATTGCCGGTGAACGAGCTGCCGAGATTAAAGGTCAGGATGCCTTTAATACTGCTCCATAGCTGTGTGAGATAAGGCTGATCCAGACCATACAATGAGTTAAAGGACTGAATTTGTGCAGGAGTCGCTGTTTCGCCAAGAATGTTGGCTGCCGGATCGAATGGCGACAGATACAGGATGGTGAAAACCAGCAGCGCCACGCCAAGGATGACGAAGAAGGTCATGACCAGCCGTTCGAATACGAACTTCACATAAGGATTGCTGTAAACCAGCATCAGGCTGTACATCAGCAGACCGGGAATGAAGGTTAACAACAGAAACAACGGGTGCTTTGCAAGCGAGCGGAATGTGTCCGTAAAACTGTGCTCCACTGCCTGGTTATCCTGTGCCTGATGAGCAACCTCTTCGTTGACGAGTTCCCGAAACCGCACTTCCGCCCGCTGAACCACTTCCCGGTATGCTTCGCGCTTGCTTGGCTGCTGCCCGAAAAAACGCTGTTTATGTATAAGCTGCTGCTCAAACTCAGCCACGAGCCTGTCATAATGCCCTGCAGCACGCAGCTCTGTTTCCACCTGCGCCCGCAGACTGAGTACGGTAGAGCTTCTTCTGCGATACAGATGCACCAGCAGGACAACGAGGTTTACCGGGGCGCCGGTTAATAACAGCCAGAAGCGGTATGCAGGATGGAGCATCATTTGCCCGTAAGCTTCAGCAACGGCCTGGGAATAAACAGATGATACTTTGGGAGCTGTGGATAATTCCAAAAGATTTCACCTCCTTACAAAATTAAATTGTACTAATCCGATGAATATAGTACATTTTATTTGGGCATTTGTGGATAGTCAAGACAATTCGGGAACGGATGAAACTTTTAACTTGGCAGGTGATTCGTTTGGAACCTATTTTAAAAATAAGAGATTTACGCGTAGCCTTTGCAGCCCGCAGCCTGGAGGTTGAAGCTGTGCGTGGAGTAAGCTTTGAGCTTTATCCGGGGGAAACGCTTGGAATTGTGGGGGAATCAGGCAGTGGTAAAAGTGTTACCGCACGGTCGATCATGCGGCTGCTGCCCTCTCCGCCAGCATCGATCAAGGGGGGTGAAATTGTTTTTCTGGGGCACGATTTGGTGCAAAAAACACAGGCGGAAATGGAGAGCATCCGTGGCAGGGATATCGGCATGATTTTTCAGGACCCGATGAGCTCGCTCAATCCGACGCTTCGGATCGGTGAGCAGATTGCGGAAACTTTAATCAAACATCAAAAGCTGTCTCACAGGGAGGCGAAGGAGCAGGCCATTGAGATGCTGAAGCTTGTAGGCATCCGGGAGCCGGAAAGGAGATATGAGCAGTATCCGCATGAATTTTCGGGAGGCATGCGCCAGCGGGCGATGATCGCCATTGCGCTCGCCTGCCGTCCGGCCCTGCTGATCGCGGATGAACCGACGACCGCGCTTGATGTGACGATCCAGGCGCAAATTTTGCAGGTGATGAAGCATATGCAGCAGCAGTTTGGCACGTCCATCATCCTGATTACGCATGACCTGGGCATCGTGGCGGGTATGTGCGACCGGGTAGCGGTGATGAAAGAGGGCGAGATTGTCGAATCGGGAACGGTTGCGGACATCTTCGAAGATGCGAAGCATCCTTACACACGCAAGCTGCTTGATGCGATTCCACGATTGCACGAAAGCAAAAAGTCTAAGAGGCAAGTCAGTCTCAGTGTAAGCGGCAAGGGTGAACGTCCACTGATCGAGGTGCGTGCGCTCAAGCAATTTTTTGATATGGGGAAAGGGCAGGTGGTACGGGCGGTTAACGATATCAGCTTTTACATCAATGAAGGGGAGACGCTGGGGCTGGTGGGGGAGTCGGGCAGTGGGAAATCAACTACAGGACGCTCCATTCTGCGGCTTCATGAGCCCACTGGAGGAGATGTGCTTTATCAGGGCACGGCGCTCGGACGACTTTCCCCCAAAGAAATGAAGCAGATGAGAAGATATATGCAAATCATTTTTCAGGACCCGTATGCCTCTTTGAATCCGCGCCGAAAAGTAAAGGATATTATTGGAGAGGCTCTGGATATACATAAGCTGTACGGAAGCAAGCTGCAGCGTGGAAAAAGAGTGGAGGAGCTGCTGGACATGGTTGGGCTTGATGCCTCATTCGCCAACCGTTATCCGCATGAATTCTCCGGCGGACAGCGGCAGCGGATCGGGATTGCCCGCGCGCTGGCGGTTGAGCCGCGATTTATCGTATGCGACGAGCCGCTCTCGGCACTTGACGTCTCCATTCAGTCGCAAATTGTGAAGCTGCTTGAAGATCTTCAGCAGCGGTTAAGCCTCACTTATCTTTTCATAGCTCACGACCTCGCCATGGTCAAGCATATCAGCGACAGGGTGGCCGTGATGTATGGAGGCAAAATTGTAGAGCTCGCGGAAAGTGAAGAGCTGTATGCCAATCCGCAGCATGAATATACCAAATCACTGCTTTCGGCCATTCCCGTACCGGACCCGAAGGCGGAGTCCTTCAAAAGCAGACAGCTCACGGAAGAGGAAAGCGGGGAGGAAAGCAAGGCGGATAAATACCAGTTGGAGAACTCCCGCTTGATCGAAATTAGCAAAGATCATTGGGTGGCGGTTCCCTCTTAAAGTGGTTGACAGTCGGGATCAAGTCCATTTATACTCGAAAAAATCCAAGTGGAATGATAGGAATGCAGACTGAACCCCGATGGCAACGGACCCCGCATTCCGCGCCAGCACTGATGTGGCGAACGAAGGAATGGAAGCTGATTTTGTATATCGAGGGCTCTGTCCGGGATGCGGCCGCGCGAGTGGATGATACGAAAGGGGAACTGTACCATTTGACGGATGATCCGGGAGAATGGGTGAACCGCTACCATGATGAGGAGCTATCCGCCATTCGTGAACGGCTAAAGACAGAGCTATTAATGCATCTGGCTGTGGCCTGGTCCAAAGGGCCGATGTTCTATGATAAAGGCGGAATTCAGCCGTTGGAATCCTGAAGCCAATATATGGGGAGTGCTTTGTTATATCGCATCAAGGCAAGCTTCAAATAGTTCCTGCAGCTTACTATATCAGAAAATTAAAACCTCCCTATGTGAGCGTTTAATCAACATCATTTGCTCTCATGGGGAGGTTTTATCAATAGACTAACGTTCACCGTTAGCTGAATATCTTCACAGAGAAATGTTATTCGAGTGTTTTGGTCATTATAAAATCGATCTGTTCTTCATCACCCATATAGAAAGAGTGGGCTCCTGTTTGCACAAACCCCATTTTCTTATAAAAAGCAATGGCATTTTCGTTTTTCTCCCATACGCCCAGCCAAATTTTCTTTTTATGATGTTTCATCGCAATTTCAACAGCTTTATTTAGCAGATATTTGCCCAGCCCATGTTTTTGAAATTTGCTCTTTATATAAATCCTCTCGATCTCAAGTGACTCATCACCCATGTTTTCGGATTGGGCATCATTCATATTTATCTTTAAATATCCTGCAAGTTCTTCATTGGAACAGGCGAAAAAGAATTCCGCAGCACTATTGGACAATTCCTTTTCCAGCTGTTTAACGTTAAATGCTCTTTCCAAGTAGGCTTTCATATTTTCAGGTGAATTCTGATCTTTAAATGTATCGTTAAATGTTTCAATGCTTATTTCCTGGAGTATTTGTAAATCTTCGTGGCTGCATTTTTTTATTGTTAGGGTCATTTGAATACGCCTCTCCTTTAATAATCAATAAGTTCGCTTGTTACCCTTTTTTACAAATTCCCAATCCTTTTCTATATTTGTTCTTACTCTTTGCAGAAGACTGAAAATGGTTTCTGCTTCACTTTCGGAAAATCCCGCTAATGCGACGCTATTTGAATGATCATGTTCTCTTTTTATAAAAGGAAATACATGCTTCCCTTTTTCTGTTGGAAAGAGCTTGTTTATTTTTTTGTTATGCTTATCATCTTTCTTTTCAATAAAACCATTCATTTCAAGTTTTTTTATAGCACGAGCGGCGGTTGTCCGGTCTACTTTAATCATTTCAGCCAACTTTTCCTGAATGATTCCCGGGTTTTCACATATTCGCACAAGGTACAAATACTGTCCTTTTGTAAGGTCATATTCTTTAAATTCTATATTGCTTATGGAATCCAACGCCCGTGCGATCATTCCAATTTCACGAAGAATTTCCCTCATAGTTAACTCCTTCGCACATATTTTTGTTGCAAATGCAATAAAAATGGCATACTTTGAATTTAACCTAATTTTGTTGCATTTGCAATAAAAAAATAATGATAAAGAGGTCGAGTAAAGCAAACCGTCCAAATAACTACTTTTTAATAAGGTCAATGAACTTCTGTGCTGCAGAAGATAGAGGAAAGTCTTTCTTTACAGCAATACTCAAAAACCTTTTCGGTATTTTCTCCTGGATAGGTACTTCGAACAGCTGTTGCTGTTCCAATTCTGTGCGTACAAAATCTTTAATTACACAGGAAACACCCATTCCTTTTTTGGCAAATTCAATTAGCAGCTCCATGGTGCTTAATTCTGCTTTAGGAGACACCTTCAGATCATGAGAATCAAAAAAACTGTCAATATAGTTTCTTGTGTTAAGTCCTTTTTGCACCAAATTGATAGGATAATTTTCTACTAATGTTTTTAAAGATACTTGTTTATCGCAAAGCTCACGGTATCGTTCATTCACTACAAAGCAATCTTGAATTTCAATCTTGCCTATAATAGAAAGGGAGTCTTTGTTTCCGTTAAAATTAATTATACCTATATCTATTTCGCCAGATTCCAATTGCCGCATGGTCATATCAGTAGATTGATCTTTTATAAAAATTTCGATATTGGGGTATGTTAAAGAATACGTTTCTAAATATTGCATAAAAAAGCTGCTGCATGCAGTAGTGCTTACAGCTATTCTTAGTTGTCCGGTAGTCAGATTTCTCAGTTCCAAAAATTTTCGCTCGGCTGCTTGTAATGATTCATAGACCTGTTCTACATATTGAAACAACAATTTTCCTTCAAAGGTGAGAGACACACCTTGCGCCACTCTATGAAACAATTTCCCCCCCAGCTTGCTCTCCAATAATTTTATGGATTGACTAACCGCAGGTTGTGACGTGAAAAGCTCTTTTGCTGCATTAGACATACTGCCTGTTTTGGCCGTGATATAAAAAATTTTGTAGAGTTCATAATTGATATCCATATAAGATTCCAGTATACCTCCTATACTCATTATTAATTTTACTTATCTAAGTATATAAACTATACTCGGATTGTCAAAGGCTTGGAGAAAGGAGGCACATCAAAATGGCTATTTTTTTTATGATATTTGCATTATTAGCAGGGATGGCTCTTCCTATTCAATTTAGCGTCAATTCACAATTAAGGACAGTGGTGGGTTCACCCATTACAGCTTCTGGTATTTCATTTACTGTCGGGGCCATCGTATTAATGTTTATCTCTCTTTTTGGAAATGGTTTACATGTAAAAAAAGAGTGGCTTGAAGCACCCTGGTGGATGTGGACAGGGGGACTTTTAGGAGCCTTCTATGTATCGGCAACTACTATACTAATGCCCCGGATAGGTGCGGCAGCCACTGTTGGATATGTACTTGCCGGACAGATCATAGTGTCCATAATCATTGACCATTTTGGATTAATCGGTGCGAATACGCATGCTATTAATATTCCTCGATTAGTAGGAGCGCTTTTGGTTATTGGGGGAGTGGTTATCGTTCAAAAATTTTAACCGGAATGCAATTCAAGCGGTACCCAACAGAACAATGGAGGAATTAGCAATGAAGGAAATTGGAAAAGACTTCTTATGGGGGGGCGCAATAGCTGCAAACCAAGCAGAAGGCGCATATAACAGAGATGGAAGAGGGTTAAGTACAGCGGACATCCAGCCTTTTATATCTGGTGCTGATCCCGTGGATTTGCATTTCAATGATCTGGATTCATCGACATATGAAAAATATCGAAATGGGGCATACTTTTATCCGAAACGTCAAGGCGTTCATTTCTATGACCGTTACAAAGAATATATTGACGCCTTAGCTGAAATGCATGTGAAAACATTGCGCTTATCCATCTCCTGGAGCAGAATTTTTCCTAATGGGGATGATGCCGAACCCAACGAATTAGGCCTGGCCTTCTATGACCGGCTGTTTGAATATATGAAAAGCAAAAATATTGAACCGATTGTAACCATTTTCCATTACGAAATGCCTCTAAACCTGGTTGATAAATATGGCGGTTGGGCGAATCGTGAACTCATTGATTTATTCGTAAACTATGGACAAACAGTACTAAACAGATATCAACATGTCGTTAAGTATTGGATCATTATCAATCAAATTAATCTTATTCATAAGGAAGCATTCGCTTCATTGGGAATTCTGAAAGACCAAGCAGATCATTACGAGCAGGCGAAATTTCAAGCTATTCATCATCAATTTGTAGCTTCCGCGAAGATTACGGAGTTCGCCCATCAACTGAGCCCAACGCTGCAAATGGGAATGATGTTGGCGGATACATTAACCGTTCCTTATTCATGCGATCCGGCGGATGTTAAATTAAACTTCCAAAGAAATCGAATGCAGTATTTTTACAGCGACGTTCTGTTGCGGGGGGAATACCCTGAATATGCTTTGACCTATTTTGAGGATCATAACATCCGTTTGGAAATCACCGAATCCGAAAAAGAGCTGCTGCGAAATAATACAGCCGATTTCCTGGCCGTCTCCTATTATTGGTCAAACACCGTTAAAGCTGGCGAAAATACGATGGATCCCAATTCAACCGTCAAGAATCCTTATTTGAAAGAAAATCGTTGGGGCTGGTCTATCAATGCTTCCGGATTGTATTTGTGTGTGTCGAAATATTGGGACAGATATCGTGTACCGATGATGATTGCCGAAAATGGGATTGGATTCAGAGATGTTCTGACAGCTGACTGCAAAGTTCATGACAACTACCGTATCGAATACCACCAGGAGCATATCAAAGCGTTGCTGGAAGCAGTTCGTGAAGGGGCGAATGTTTTTGCTTACTGTACGTGGGCACCGTTTGATATTATCAGCGCAGGTACTGCAGAAATGACGAAAAGATATGGCTTTATTTATGTGGACTATGATGACGAGGGGAACGGAAGCGGGGAATTCCATTACAAAGACAGTTTTTACTGGTATAGGCATGTGATTGATTCAAACGGCCAGGATCTTGGCTAAATCAACATGGCCCGGATCATTTTGTTACGTTCAAATTTTGCAGTCTGTAATGAGTTGGTCCGGGTCTTTATAATGGGGGGGATAAAAATGAGTTTTCAAAAATTGGCAAATGATATTCTGGATGGCGTAGGCGGCAAAGAGAATGTAAATGCGGTCTGGCATTGTGCTACCAGATTGCGATTCAAATTAAATGATGTAAAACGCGCCGATACCGGCAAAATTGAAAAATTGGAAGGAGTAATTACTGTCGTTGATAGCGCTGGCCAATATCAGGTTGTGGTCGGGAATTCTGTCAGTCAGGTTTATGAAGCTCTAACATTGTTACCCGGAATGGCTGCACATGCTTCTGCCAGCAATGGGGACATTCAAGAAAAAAGAACTGGCAAGTTTAATCCCGTCAGTCAATTGATGGACTTTGTTTCGGCAGTGTTCACGCCGTTTCTGGGCGCTTTAGCCGGAGCAGGTATTCTTAAGGGTATTCTGGCTTTGTTTACGACAATGAATTGGATATCTCCGGATAGTGGAGCATATAAGGTATGGAGTGCAGCGGGGGATGCTATTTTTTATTTTTTGCCAATTTTCCTGGCATTTACAGCCGCCAAAAAATTGAGAGTTAATCCATTTGTTGCTGTATCGTTAGCCGGTGCGCTGATTCATCCAACTTTAGTTGAAATCGTTTCCAATTCACAAACGATTAACTTCTTTGGCATACCGATTGTACCTATAACCTATACTTCGTCTGTGTTTCCGATTTTATTAGCAGTCTGGGGCCTCTCTTATTTGGAACCGCTGTTGAACAAGTGGTTTCCTGAATCCGTTCGTAATATGCTGACTCCTCTGTTCTCTCTGGTGATCATGCTGCCGCTCACGCTGATTGTGATCGGGCCCATCGGTACAAAGATCAGCGGTTTGCTTGCGCTGGCATTGTTGGCGATCTATAGTTTCTCGCCGCTGCTTGCCGGGTTGGTTCTGGGTGCGTTCCATCAGTCCATTGTCATTTTTGGAGTTCACTGGGCGCTTATTACACTGATGATAAACAATGTCGCCAATCAGGGATACGATCAGTGGTTACCGATCGTCTGTGCAGCTGTACTTTCCCAAGCCGGCGCTGCTTTAGGCGTATTCTTAAAAAGCAAAGATGCTAAGATAAAGGGCTTATCGAGCTCGGCGGCGATCACTGCTATATTTGGAATTACTGAGCCGGCTATCTATGGGGTAACTTTAAAGTTGAAGCGTCCATTCTACTGTGCAATGATTGCCGGAGGTATTGGAGGCGCTATCATTGGATCGTTTGAAGTTCACGCGTCAACATTTACATTCCCAAGTCTTTTAGCTATCCCGACTTATTTAGGTCAAGGTTTTATTGGAGAAGTGATTGGCTTGATCGTTGCATTCTTTGGTGCTGTCATTTTAACCTATTTCTTCGGTGTCTCTACTAAGCCTCCAGGGGACAGCATCGATAGTGATGTTTCCAACCCAAATGAAATTTTGTCACCGATAGATGGAGAGGCAGTTCCGTTAAATCGCGTAAATGATGAAGTGTTTGCATCTGAAGCTATGGGTAAAGGCGCGGGAATCATTCCGGCAAATGGTATCGTTAAAGCTCCTGTGAACGGAACTGTAACGAGCGTCTATAAAACGGGCCACGCCATAGGCATTGTATCCGATTCCGGGATAGAATTATTGATTCATATCGGTGTTAACACTGTAAAATTAAAAGGGCAGCATTTTAAACCGTTAGTTAAAGAAAATGAGACGATCAAAGCTGGTGATCGATTGGTCGAATTTGATTTGGAGCAAATTAAAGCTGCCGGTTATGATCCAACCGTTATGGTTGTGGTTACCAATTCCTATAATTATGATCAAGTTATTGTCAACTTGGAGGATACCAAGTCAAAACGCTTATTACAATTGATTCCGAAAGAACAATAAATAACATTTGCTGTTGGCGAAACCAGGCCAAAGACAAGACAAGGGAAACTGAGAAATCTTCCCTTGTCTTTTATATTTAACATTGCAATTGGGGACAAAACTTGTTCCGCATTACGCTTTCATTAATTTTATAATTCTTATAAAGGCTAAACAAGCGCGCTTGCCTTCTAGGTTTTTAAACCGCTTTCAAACAACTTTTATGCTTGATCACAGAGGGGGATAAAAATGGATGCAGATCGCAAGGCGTTGATTGAACAAATTGTGGCCGGGATTGGAGGGAAAGAAAACTTAAAATTCGCGAATCATTGTGCAACCCGGTTGAGGCTGCAAGTAAATGACGCCTCCAAAGTAAAGGAAGAGGCTGTAAAAAGCACGCGAGGGGTACTGGGGGTCGTCCAAAAGGACAACGAAGTTCAAATCATTATCGGTACTCATGTGAACAGTGTTTACAACGATTTTATCGCTACGACCGGCGAACAAGCTACAGCTAGTGCCGACCCTTCGGAGACAGGCAGGAAAGCAAAATTCTCCGTACACACCATCATTGACTTTCTGAGCGGTGTTTTTGTTCCCGTATTGCCGGTTTTGGTAGCGGCAGGGCTCGTTGCGGCGGTCTTAAACATTTCAACGATGTATTTTGGACTTGATCGCAATAGCGGTACCGTTGTCGTTTTGTCGGCCATCAATTCCGCCGGATTCTTTTTTCTCCCGGTTTACCTGGGGGTCACTACAGCCAGAAAGCTTGGCATCAACGGAACGATGGGAGCGTTTCTTGGCGGCATATTGTTAAGTGATACAATCAATAATGCGGAAGGCCTGTCTTTTCTGGGCATTCCCATTGCTCAGACGACGTACGCCTCGACCACGCTGCCGGTGATTTTCGGGGTTCTGTTAATGGCGTTTGTTGAAAAAAACGTGGACAAGGTCATTCCCAAGGAACTCAAGTTTTTCTTGCGGCCTTTAGTTACCGTCTTGATAACCGTTCCTGTCGTTCTGGTTGCATTCGGCCCGGCCAGTGTATATTTAAGCAATATTGTGGCGCAGGGGCTTGACTGGGTAAATACGAATTTTGGTTGGCTTTCTTTAGGAGTATTCGGATTATTCAGCCCGTTTATTGTCATGTTGGGCTTGGACAAAGCGTTCCTCTCCGTAATCACCACCTCTCTGGCGACAAACGGTTATGAGAGCTTTATGCTGCCGGGAATGCTTGTTTCTAACGTGGCTGTGGGCAGCGCGGCGTTGGCGGCGTTCTTTCTCTCCAAGAACAGTGAGTTTAAAGGGTTGTCCCTCTCTGCAGGAATAACGGGAATTTTAGGAATTACCGAACCATCTTTGTTTGGCGTCTGCCTAAAATATATGACCCCTTTATATGGGGCGATGATAGGCGGTGGAGCAGGCGGGGTATTTGCCGGGATTTTTCAGCTAAAACAGTACGCCCTTGTCTCGCCGGGACTGGCTTCCATTGTTACTTATGTCGGCGGGGATGGACAATTGTTCAATTTTTGGATTGCGCTGATTTCAGCACTCATCGCGATTGTGGTCAGTTTTGCGGCTACAATGATATTGAGTAAAGTAGGCAAAACCAAAAGAACCTACGGGTAATCAACAATACCGTTTGCGAAAGGAGAAGCCGTATGGAAAATACAAAAATAAGCCCGTTAGGCACACTCATGTCTATTGTCAATAACACTTCGACAGGAACGCTTGAATATCAGTTGGCGTCTTATTTCCTGGATCAATACAACCATTTTGAAAGGTTAAACATTTTCGATGTTGCCGACCAGTGTTACTGCTCAAGAGCAAGTGTGCGGAGATTTTGTAAAAAAATCGGCTTCTCCAATTTTGTGGAAATGAAAAAACACTTTATAAACTATGAATTTCAGCAAAGACAGTATACAAATCGTGTACAGGTAAGTGATTTTCGAAAAATAACGGCTCATAAGTTGATAAGCATGATTAACGATATTGACCAGACACTTGATGATGCTCGTCTTGAAGAAGTCGTGCAAAAAATGTATCAGAGCAAAAACGTGATTATCTTTGTCGTTGATACTGCTGCTACCATGGCCAAGTTTTTTCAGCAGGAAATGTTTTTTTGCGGGAAAACCATTAAAGTTGTTACAGATTACTCCGACAGTTTAACCTTCGGGGATATGCAAGCCACGCAATCTGCAAATCATTCGTCTATCGCGGCTTTGGGTAAAGACGACTTGCTTATCACGATTTCAGTTACCGGTATATTTGCCGCAGCGACGCTGGATATTGTCAAGTACTGCGCTGCGCACAAGATGCTGTTCACTTTGAACAGGGACGCAGAATTAACGGAATGTTATGACGATGTTTTTTACATTAGCAGGAATGAAGATAACCCCAGGGTATTTACGGAATACACGGTGTATGGAGTAAATTATATTTTTGACAATTTATTTTACTTGTATTATAGCCGCTACTCGCAAGAAAAGAAAAAGCAATAATGGAGGGACTATATGAAAGTGCTTGTTGGTTCATTTAATGCTGAGTCAAATGCTTCCGTAAAAAAACCATGCGGTTTGAATGACTTTGTCTATAAATTCGGGGATGAAATGATCGATGAGATGAAAACAAAAGATCTTTTTGAACAGCATCATATCGAGCTCCTTCCTACCATTTATGCAAATGGTTATGCTCAAGGATTGGTGACCAAAGAGGCGTTCGATTTTATTTCAAGTGCTATTCTTCAGGGAGTAAAGGAAAATATCCATGAACTGGACGGAATATATCTATTTCTTCACGGCGGAAGCTATATTAAAGATTTGGAGGGAGGATCAGGAGAGCATTTCTTGCTGCGGGAAATTCGCAAAATTACCGGCCCTTACTTTCCAATTGCCGTTGTCATGGACCCGCACGGTAATACTTCTGAGGAACTTATCTCCAATTCAACCATTGTAAGATGTTACAGACAGTCTCCGCATACCGATATTGACGAAACCTACAGACTTGTGGCGAAAATGCTCATTGAACTATTGAATAACAGAAAAAACATAAAACCGGTGTATAGAAGAGTGCCGATTTTATTAGGCGGGGAACGCTGTGTGTCTACAGACGAGCCTTTGTTGTCTATCAATAAAGTGCTGGATAAAGTGGAAGCTTCACCGGAAATTCTAAGTGTTTCCTATTATATAGGATATACGAGACATGATAATTACACCTGTGGGGCGGGGGTTGTTGTCATCCCGTCGGAGGAAGAACATACCCAATATGCCGAAACGGTGGCTGAAGAAATTGCAGATTATGTTTTTTCCAAGAGAAAAGAGTTTCATTTTACCGGGAACGCCATGGAACCTGAAGAAGCATTACAGGCAGCAATTTCATTTGAAGAGAGTCCAGTGATCATGTCCGATTCCGGAGACAACACCACGGCCGGCGCTTCCGGACAAAGCACCTTTGTATTGAGACAGCTATTAACACGAAATCAATTCGGCAATAAGAAAATCCTGATCAGCGCGATCACCGATCCGCAGGCCGTATCCATATTATCGAAACAAGACGTAGGACAAAAGGTAGATATCGAATTAGGCGCCCATTCGGATCTTCCGTCACAGCAAGTAAGAATTTCGGGAGAAGTTGTTTCAAAAGGTTATGTCAGAAACTTGAAAATATTCGGCAGTGCCAATGAAAATGTAGGGGAAGTTGTTACCGTTCGTTTGAACGAATATCCGATTGATGTTGCCGTATCCAATAAATTTGTTTCGTTTGCCGAAATGCATCAATTTACAGCGGCGAATCTGGATATTCACGCCTATGACATTATTGTTGTCAAGCAAGGGTATATTTTCCCTGAACTGAATGAGATTTCGAAATTGAGCATTATGTCTTTAACCCCTGGGGAGACGTATCAGTATACCGAAAAAATCCCTTACAAACGAATTCTTCGTCCTATGTTTCCTATCGACGATATTTAAGCAGAACGGAGTGGAGTCTTTTGACACAAACTTATAAAATAGCATTTGAAAAAGTGCAGCAACCTACATGTGAATTCAATAAAGAAACAGTAGTTTTGTCCGATGAAACGATGAAGGAACGCCGCAAAAAAGTTCTTGATCAAATGAAAGCAAGAAATATTGATTCGCTCCTGATTTATGCCGATCGTGAACATGGAGCCAACTTTGAATATCTCACCGGTTTCATTCCCCGGTTTGAAGAAGCTTTATTAATCATGAACAGTCAGGGGCCTTCATACCTCTTGCTTGGAAATGAAAATCTAAAAATGGCGAACCACTCCAGGTTTGAGGCGGAAGCCATTCACGTTCCCCATTTCTCCTTGCCTAACCAACCCATGGAGAACACAACAAGTTTTACCGAGTTTCTTAAAGCCGCCAATATTGAAAACAAGAAGATCGGCGTTGTAGGATGGAAAGTTTTCACCAGCAAGTATGACGATAATCATCAATTGTATGATATCCCTTATTATATTGTGGATTCCTTACTGGAGGTTGTTCAGGACGGCGGATCCATCATCAATTGTACGGACCTCTTTATCGGGGAGAAAGGCGGGGTTCGAACTGTAAATAATGCGGATGAGATTGCCTACTATGAATATGGATCGAGTTTGGCCTCCGATTGCGTACTAAAGGCGATGGATGAAATAGAGCCGGGCAAATTGGATATTGAAATCGCCAGCTATTTATCCGTATTTGGTCAACCTCATAATGTAACAACAATTTTTACAACAGGTGACCGGTTTACTAAAGCTGTTTTGTACCCGCAAAATAAACGGATACAGCTAGGAGATAAGTTTTCGATGACTACAGGTTACAAAGGCGGTTTAACAAGCAGAGCCGGTTATATTGTATCCGATCCGAGCGAACTGCCTGAAAATGTGCAAGATTATCTCGAAAAAGTCGCCATTCCGTATTATGCTGCCGTAGTGGTTTGGCTGGAAAACGTAAAAATAGGCATGAGCGGCAGCGAAATGTATGATTGTATTCAAGCTGTGTTGCCAAAAGAACAATTCAACTGGTCGCTGAATCCCGGCCACTTGGTGGCCGATGAAGAGTGGATGTGTTCGCCGATATATCCCGATTCCAAAACCCGCTTTAAAAGCGGGATGTTGTTTCAGGTAGACATCATCCCTTCCGTGAAAGGTTATGGGGGAACTGGCGCGGAAACAGGGATTGCTCTGGCCGACGAAGCTTTAAGGGAGACGATTAAACAACAGCACCCGGGTTTGTGGGAAAAATTTGAGAAACGCAGAGTGTATATCAAAAACGTGTTGAATATCGATTTGCACCCGGAGGTGCTGCCGCTTTCCAATACCGTGGGTTATTACAGACCGTTCGCTTTAGCAAAAGATAAAGCTTTAATCAAAAAATAGAAAGGGTATGGGGAGATTGGCAAGGCCTAAATGGGCCGTCTTATAATCAAATTCCCTCCGATGGTTAGAGAACTGAATTATCTGGTTCTCTAACCATCGGAGGGATTTTTTCATGATAGTGATCACCACAAGAATTGCTCAGTAATGCGACAGCAAGCTATTCCTTAACTGAACCGATTAATAAGCCTTTAATGAAGTACCGTTGAAGGAATGGATAGAACAAAACGATCGGACCGATTGTGACGATCGCAGTTGCCATCTTTATGGATTCGGTCGGAAGCAGTGATGTCGACATCGAGGTAGAAGTGGATTGCATCTGCTGAATCATGCTTATTTCTGAATTGAGTTTGAATAGCAAGTACTGTAACGGGTATAACTTCGGGTTATCGACAAGCATAATAGCATTAAACCAATTGTTCCAATAGCCGATACCATAAAACAGCGTAATGGTGGCTAATACGGGCAGGCTAAGCGGGAAGAAGATCTTGAAGGCGATAAATGCATCGTTCGCTCCGTCGATTCTGGCAGCTTCGATCAGCGATTCGGGAATTTGTTTCATATAGTTTCGGACAAGGAACAGGTTAAACGGGTTGAAAACAAGTGAAGGAATAATCAATGCCCATATGTTGTTGTGGAGACCAAGTTTTGTACTTATCATGTACCAGGGGACCAAGCCGGTGTTGAATACCATTGTCACAAAGAAAAACATGGCTAGGCCGTTACGGTACCGAACATGGCGTACCGCCAGCGTATAACCGGCCATTGATGTTGATCGTAACCGCGAGCAGCGTTCCCACCACAGTGACGGTTATAGAGACCAGGTAGCTCTGTAACAACGGTGAGCTGCCTGAGAAAAGCAGGCGATAAGCATCAAATGACAACTGATTTGGGAAAAAGCTATATCCCTGACTCTGAATAGAGCGCTCATCTGTTATCGATACAATAAGCACCAGCAGCAAAGGCAATGTACATACGAAGGATAAAGTTGCAATAAACGTATTGTTGACGACATCGAATAGTTTATGGTTTTTCATAAAGACTCCTTTCTCGTTTAGAAAAGGGAATTATCCGGACTGACCTTGCGTACGATCATATTTACTCCGAAAACAAGAACGAATCCAACGATGGACTGGTAGAGTCCTACGGCCATCGCCTGAGCAGGATTGCCAATCGTTCTTAAAGACCGGAATACATACGTATCGATGACGTCAACTGTTGGATACAGTAAGCCGTTATCTTTGATGATCGCATAAATCATGTCAAAACTTCCGTACATGATCTTGCCCAACGCTAGCAAGGACAGAATAATTACTGTAGGCATGAGCAACGGTAACGTGATGAAGCGAATCTGCTGCCGACGGTTAGCGCCATCGATAGTTGCCGCCTCGTACAAGGAAGAGTCGATACCTGCAATAGCCGCCAGGTAGATGACGAGCGAGATGCCGACTTCTTTCCATACGTTTACGGTGACGAGAATCGGCACCCAATAACGCGGTTCAGAATACCAGTTCTCCTGAGGAAGGCCTAACCAAGCCAGCATCTGATTGAGAAGTCCGTAATTAGAAGCAAAGAAACTGTAAATCACATAGCTGATAATGACCCAGGACAAGAAATGGGGGAACAGGATTGTGGATTGCATGATTCTGGAGAAGCGCCGCCCCTTTAACTCGTTAAACAAAATGGCGAGCAAAAGGGCTGCTGCTGTGCCGACGACAATAAATAGGAAGTTCAAACGAATCGTATTGAATGTCACTTGCCAGGCGCGATCTGACATGAAGAAGAATTCGAAGTTATCAAAGCCGATAAATGGCGATTTCCAAATGCCAAGCTTATAGTTGAACTTTTGGAACGAGATCAGGAGGTAAGGAAGTGTCAGGTAGCCGAAAATAAACGTATAGATCATTGCGGGTAAAGCGAGTGAGTAAGCAATGTGATTTTTCCTTATTTCTTTGAATGTGCTTTTTATTTTACTCATGTTCATTCGGTATTCCTCTCCTTCGGATTGATTTAAAAAAACAAGACCTGCACCTAAACTACCTCAGTGTCATTTCGGATTAAACTTTGATTTATTGCTTCCCCACCACTTTTCCGATACTTGATATTTCGTTTTTCTAAATTAACTTCGATTTCCGGCCTTTTAGGTATGAAGTGCACTATTTACTTGCTACAATGTTGAAACAAGAAATACTGTACGCATACCGGGGGAGTTTTTGATGCAGATCCGTAAAAAACTATTTCTTTATGCAACCTATCGCAAGCTGTTCCTAAGTTATTTTTTGCTGCTATCCATCTCGATCGGAGTAGTCTGTACGGCGCTCTATATGTTCTTTTCAGCCAACTCGGTAAGAGAGGTTGCCGGCGTCTCTCAGTCGATGCTTCGTCAGACAAGCTATGTGGCGAATATCGTCAACCAGCAAGTGTACGAGGTGGGAAACCATTTGCTGAACAATCCTGACATCGTAACTGGCATGTTTAACCCGGAAATTGACTATCTTCAGGAGTATCGTGTCGTACACGCCTTGACGGATGTGCAGGCAGGCTACCCATTCCTTAATTTCATCGGGATTTATAATGGTTACACGGAACGTTATATCAATAATAAGGGAGTGAGCCGCCAAGCTGAGGCGGAGCTTCTGGACCAGGCTTCCAGTTCTTCTGAAACCGCATACAGCAGCTTATACCCACGAACGTTCGAGGATCCGGTCACAGGTGAGCGAGAACAGGTATTCACCTTCGTGCTCAAGCCCGGGTTCAACTCATACTTGCCCAAAAAGGGAGCCATCGTCATCAATATCAACGAAAGCTACATCCAAGAGCTTGTTCAGCAAATTCGAAGCAATCGTGGAGACTTTATTGTTATTACTGACGATGCCGGCTCCATCCTTATGCAAAGCGACAGCGAATCTCCTCTCGTGAACGTCGACAGCGAGTCTTATCTTAATAGGATGCTGACTTCAAAATCGACAAGCGGGAGCTATACAATAAGCATGGCCCACGAGAAGTATTTAGTCAGCTATGTCAAGTCCGAAGAGTTGAACTGGTCATTTGTCAGCGTGAACCGTTACAAAGACTTGTTATCGAATCTCGGACGACTTCGTTCCATTGTGCTGACCATTGCATTAGCGATGTTTCTAGCCGGAGTTGCAGCGGCAATCTGGCTGGCAAACAATATGTACGCCCCGCTCGACAAGCTGCTGCGCAAGCTGAACTCCATTCATGCGGTCGGAGGGTATGAAGCGCGCCAGAAAGTAAACGAGTATTCATTGCTCGGCGAAGCGTTTCAAGACATCGCTGATCAAATTTCCTCCATAAGCCCGGCATTGCAGATCGCAAAAAAGAGCCATCTGTTGAACTATTTTAAAGGGAGCCAGATCGACCTCGCGAATCGTTACCTAGAACCGTTAAAGGGTCCCGATTTCTTGGCAATTGTACTTAAAATCGATCGCTTCGCCGTATTCAGCCATATACATTCGGAGCAATCGCAGTCGCTAATACGATTCGCCATCTGTAACATAGCTCAGGAGTTGACGGGAATGGAAACTATCGTTATCGCTGCAGATGAGATAGGGATACTCGGAAAGCTTGATTCTCCGATTTTTCCGAGTGAACTGCAGACTCGACTGCAGGAGGTTCAGCGGCATGTCGAGAAGCTCTTCAAAATAACGGTATCCATCGGCATTGGTACTATCGTACATACGGATATCGAGATTCGGGATTCCTATGAGAAGGCCAAGGAGGCGCTGCTAAACAGGTTCTTTGCCGGAGCAGGCAGAATCTTTTACGGTGAAGACGACGAAGAACCGACAGCGGGGATCCGCTACCCATCCGCGATTGAGAAAGTGCTGGTGGAATCGATTCGGGCTTCTCGTGACGAGATCGCTGCTAAAGAGATCGATACATTGGCGGTTTACGTATCCGAGCTTCCCTACGACCAGGCGCTGATCTGCCTGAATCAATTGGTTATAACGATGTACAGGAACTTTGCCATAATACCCGCCTGTAAGAGCGAAGCTAACGGACTGATGGAGTTGGCTACAAGCTTGACGCTTTATGAGACTTTGGAGGAAGTTATCTCTGAGTTGATGCGGATTTGTATAGCCATATCTGAGGCGATCAGAGTCAATTCGAAAGGCAGACAGGCGGAGATTATCGAAGAAATCAAAGCGTATATCGATCAAAATTATTCGAGGCCGGATCTGTCGCTGGATTTTATCGCCGATCAGGTTCAATTGACGCCGGGCCACCTTGGAAAAATGTTCAAGGCGCATAGCCGATTGTCCTTCAGTGATTACTTAAAAAACATAAGGTTGGAAAAGGCGAAGGAACTGTTGCTAGAGACGGACGACTCTGTCAATACGATTAGCGAACGGATCGGCATCTTTAACACAACCTACTTCTACACCATTTTCAAAAAAAAGTATGGCGTATCTCCGGCCCAGTACCGTTCGGAAGCACTTACCAGCCGTTTGAAATCCCCTGGAGAGAAAGCCGATATTTCCGAATCATAGTTGTCAAAAGCCTCATAAATTGAAGCAATCTCCGGATTTCGAAGTTTACGTACTTTCAGGTGCAGCCCTATTATGAACATGCACTTCAAAAAACGATTAAAGGAGAGGGTCTCGTATGATCGAAAAGCTGTTTCGTTTCAAGCGTCTGCTGACGCTGCTGCTTGGAGTTGCGCTCGTGACGTCCGCACTTGCGGCCTGCTCAAATTCGAAGAGCGAGGGCAGTTCTTCCGAGGAAAACACTGGTCCTGCTTCCACAGCTGGCGTCAATAGCAGCGCCGACGGAGAGAAGGTACCCGTTCGTTATGTCATGCCCGGCACGGCGCCGCAGGATCAAGCCATGGTGGAGGATGCCATTAATAAAAAGCTGGAGCAGGACGGGCTTCATCTGACGTATAAAGCAATCTATATCCCGTGGGATGTATGGGATCAGAAGACGAATTTAATGATGTCGACAGGCGAAGAGTTCGAGTTGATCCATATTATGCACGACTTGAAGGGACCGAATATCCTTGCGGGTAACGGCGGTATCATCCCGATTGACGATTTGTTGAATAAATACGGATCCGACTTGAAAAAATCGCTTCCCGATTGGGTCTGGGATGCAGCAAAGATTCAAGGACAGACGTACTTCGTTCCGGACTTTTGGACCGATACCGCCTATGCTGACGGGATGATCACCATTCGTACCGACCTGCTGAAGCAAAACAATCTGCAGCCGCCAAAATCGCCAGAGGAATTACTCTCGATGTCGGAGGCATTAAAGCAAAATTGGCCCGAAGACAACAAGGACGTGTACATTCGGGTACTGAAGGAAGAGACCCCGGCTTACCTGCACACGACGTACGATACGTACCCGTTTACAGTGTTCCAGGATTTGATCTACGTGGATCAACAAGGAAACGTCAGGCCGTGGATCGAGACAAATGAATTTAAAAAAGACGCTCAGTTTTTCCGGGAAGCCTATACCCGTAAGTTAATTAATCCGGATATTCTCACCATCCCCAAGGAGTTGGAATCGAAGGAAGAATCCAATGGCAGATTCCTTTATCGCGAAGCCGAGGCACTTATCGGCGACTTGGCCCATAAAGTTCCGGGAGCTTCCGTAGACACCTTTTATCTGAATGACAAACCGAAGTTCCGGTCTTACGGCGTTCGCAACTCCAATGGTGTGTCTGCTACCAGTAAACATCCTGAAGCGGCCATCGAGTTTCTGAACTGGCTGTACAGCAAGCAGGAGAACTTCGATCTCGTCATGTATGGCATCAAGGATGTCCATTGGAAAGACGATGGGCCAAACAAGATGGAGTTGCTGAAAAAAGACGACAAAAACGCCCCTGCTTATCAGCTGCAATATTGGATGTTGGGGAACATCAAGATGGGGCGCTGGACTCCGGAGACACATCCGACATACGTTAAAACCAAGACGACAGTCGAGGAGAACGCGATCAATAGCATCACAGTAGGCTTTAACTTTGACGCAAGCAAGGTCGGGGTAGAATATTCGAACTGTCTGACAGAGCTTAAGACAAGCATCTACCCGATCAAACTCGGATTGATCGATTATGACAAGGCGTTCCCCGAAGCACTCAAAAGGATGAAGGCTGCAGGCCTGGATAAGGTCGTTGCTGAATATGAACGCCAGTTCGAGGAGTGGAAGAAGAGCAACACTTGAGTACGACCAAGGAGTGTGTTTGTTATATGCAAGCTCGAATCAATGTAAACGTTACGAAGAAGCAGAATTTAATTCATCATTTTATGTATGGACAGTTTATTGAATTTCTTGGAAGGTGCATTGATCAAGGTATCTTTCACCCCGGTTCTCCGTTGTCCGATAAAAACGGATTTCGTCAAGACGTACTGGAGAAAGCAAGGGGGCTGCAGCCTCCGCTTCTTAGATTCCCCGGTGGCACAATGGTGAAATTGTACCACTGGATGGACGGCATCGGGTCTAGGGAGGAGCGCAAACGCCAGAGCAATCGGATCTGGGGCGGCGTCATCGATCACGCATTCGGCACAAACGAATTCATTCAATATTGCAGGGAAATCGGAGCCGAACCCTTCATCATCGTCAACATGACGACAGGAACAGCCGAAGAAGCAGCGAATTGGGTGGAATATTGCAACGGAACGGACGACACTTACTATGCTAATCTGCGCAGAAGCCATGGCTTCGAGGAGCCGCATAACGTCAAGTACTGGGGACTTGGAAATGAGGAGGCCGCGGTCCCTGATATCGGCTTTCTTCATGATCCGCACGAATACATTAAAGCCTCTTGGGAGTTCGCCAAGCAGATGAAGTTGGCCGACCGTTCGATTAAGCTCGTAATGGTAGGGGAAAAACCGGAGTGGAACAAGGCGATTCTGGATGAGCTTCATCCAATATGCGATTACCTTTCGCTTCATTATTATGCACGCTCGGAAAACGATGACTACGCCAACTTGTTTGATCATGCGGTCCGAATGGAGGAGATGATCGTCGATACCAAAAAGCTTCTCGATCGTTATCCTGCAAGGGTTGAGTCATTCGATCGCTGGTATCGCTTCCCGCCAAGACAGGGGGAAATTCAGATAGCGCTTGATGAATGGGGCATCTGGCAGCATCAGAGTTCGGACGATTACGTAGCGGATCTGGAGGCAATCTTCAACTGGAAGGAGGCGCTGCTCGTCGCTAGTATGCTGAACGTCATCCAACGTCAGAGTCATACGGTGACGATGGCTACTTTTGCACAGCTGGTCAACATTCTGGCGCCGATCTTCACGAACGGGAACGGTTCGTTCTGTCAAACGATCTATCATCCGCTGCAACTGTATCGGGAACACAGCGGGAATTGGAAGCTGCCGTGCGAAGTAGAATCAATGATGTTATTGGATGGAGATGAAAAAGCGACAGTTAGTGCTTGTCTGGATGTATCTGCTACCTATCACGATGAAAAAGGTGAGGTTATCCTTGCTGTTGTCAACCGCCACCCGGAACAGTCTGTGACTGCGGCAGTATCATTTGTCGGCCTGGAAAGCTTGGAGATCTGCGAGGCGATTGAATTGAATTGCCCATCGTGGGAGACGGTTAACGGTTTTGAAATCGTGGATCAAGTAACGCGCATGACAAAGACAGATGCTCGGTACGACTCGGAGCGAGGGTATGTCTTTCCTCCTCATTCAATCACGCTGCTTAAACATCGCTATCTCATAGATGGATAATCAAATTCCTTGATCTGCTCCCTTAATCATGCTATATTTATATCAAAATTAATGCGTTTCCAAAATGGGTTTCATTAATAAATCTAATTGGGGTTGTGACTGTTCGGCAGGCGATACCTAAATTGTGGCGATATAAAGCTGCTTATGTGCAGCAGTTTTTATCGTTTCAGTTTAGGTATTTTTATTATCTTACTGTGAGAAGGTGTGAAGGTGAGCTGAATGAGAATCAAAAAAATTTTCAATAACAATGTGATATTATTGGCCGATGAGCATCAGAACGAAATGATCGTGATGGGAAAAGGCATCGGGTTTAACAAACATAATGCAGAGTCCGTCGACTTTTCCAAGGTAGACAAAAGGTTTGTGTTAGACAAGGGAAACACCGATAAGTTGGTGGGACTAGTTAGCGAAATTCCGGCAGAGCATCTGGAGCTCTCTCATGAAATTATCGAATATGCGAAGCAGAATCTGTCCGAGAAACTGAGCGATAACATTTATATCACCTTGACCGACCATATCAGCTTTGCTCTCTTTAGATTGGAGGAAGGCCTGCAAATTAAGAACGTCCTGCTCTGGGAAATCAAAAAATTCTATAAAGAAGAGTTTCGCATCGCGCTGGGTGCGCTGGAACTGATTGAGCGGAAGTTAGGCATTCGTCTTCCGGAAGATGAAGCGGGGTCCATTGCCTTGCATTTCGTCAATGCACAGCATACCGGGCAGGATATGAGACATACCGTGATCGTGACCCGGATTGTAAATGACCTGGCGAATATTGTGAAATATCATTATGGAATCAAGATCGATGAGGAATCCTTGAATTATAGCCGGTTTATGACGCATTTGAAGTACTTTGCGTACCGCATGCTCCAGAATGAACTGATTCCGGAGGAACAGGATTCCCTTTATGATCAAATCAGAGAGAAATACCCCGAGGCGTATGTTTGTACGCAAAAGCTGGTAAATTATTTGGAACGTAACTACGACAAAAAGCTGACGAACGAGGAAATGTTTTATCTCGTCATTCATATTCAACGGCTGACGAGCCGGGAAATTTAACCGGCAAAGCTGGAGGCCAAAAACAATCGAATACAAAGGGATTGTGACTGTACGGCAGGCGAAACCTGAGCTGATGCTTCTTCATGGGAATGATGTACCCGTGAAGAAACATCAGTTCAGGTTTTTCTTTTTTGGCGAGTAAATGACATGTATTTGCCAAAGCTGAGCTGAGTGGATGATTGTCAAACTTATCAATGGGAGGTTATATTTCATGGATCACTCCAAATTGGCCAAAGAAATTTTGCATCTTGTCGGGGGCAAAGAAAATGTACAAAGCTTGACTCACTGCGCGACACGGCTGCGGTTCGTACTGAACAACAACGAGCGGGCTGATGCTAAAAAGCTGGAACAGACTTCAGGGGTACTTAAGGTCGTTATAGGAGGAGGACAATTTCAAGTAGTTATCGGGAACGATGTATCAGAGGTGTATAAGCACATTGATAGAGAGGGCGGTTTTGCCAACAAGGAGGCTTCACAGGGGAACGATGCGCAAAAAACAAGCCTGACCTCCAAAATCTTCAGCGTGATCTCCGGCAGCTTGTCGCCCTTGATCCCGGTGTTTGCCGGAGCGGGGCTTGTCAAAGCACTGCTTATTGTATTGGAGAGGTTGGGCTGGATTGCAGCAGACAGCAGCACGTATGCGATTCTTGCGGCTGCCGGAAACTCGGTATTTTATTTCCTTCCAATTATGCTGGGTGTAACGATTGCCAGAGTTTATAATGTGAGTTCTTTCGTCGCGGCCGCGATTGGAGCCGCTTTGCTGGAACCGAATTTTACCGCGCTGGGAACGACCGGTGGCTCGACTTCTTTCCTCGGGATACCTGTCCCGCTGTTGGATTACGCATCATCGGTGTTTCCGATGTTTATCGCGGTCAGCCTGTATGCGGTGCTCGAACGCTTCTTGAAACGAATCATTCATAAAAATCTTCAGCTTTTTGCCGTGCCGTTCATTTCCCTGGTAATTATGGTGCCCTTGACCGCCATACTTATCGGTCCGTTTGGCGTGTACGTCGGCCAGTGGATTGGCGTGGCCGTGAATTTTCTCATCAATGCAAATCCGATTATTGCCGGCGCCATCCTTGGCGGAGTTTGGTTCTTTGTCGTCCTGCTGGGGCTTCACTGGGCCGTAGTGCCGATCATTATGAGCAACCTGGCAACCGGCAATGGGGACGTGATCGTCCCGCTGCTTGCACCATCAAGCGCAGCAGCCATGGGGATTGCACTGGGCGTTTTTCTTAAAACCAGGGACAAGGATTTGAAAGCTTTAGGCGGTTCCACGTTCCTTTCCGGTATTTTGTCAGGGGTCACAGAACCCATTATGTATGGCATCATCCTTCGTTATCGGAAAACACTCATCTATTTGATTATCGCTTCGGCTGTCGGCTCAGCCGTTGAGGGAGCATTGGGTGTAAAGCTGATCGCTTTCAATTTCTTCGTGAGCATATTTACACTCCCCGCACAGTCGCCTTTGTTATATTTTGTTATTGGCCTACTTGTTTCGCTGTTGCTAGCGGCCATTTTCCCTCTATTGTTTGGATACGATACGGCCGATAAGAAAGCACATCCAACCGCACAGACAGAACATCCGGCAGAGGCTGCGGCTTCGCAGCAAAGCGAAACGATCGTTTTTAGTCCGCTGAGCGGCCGGGTAGTCGGCCTGGAGCAGGTTGAAGACGCCGTTTTTTCTTCGGAATCGATGGGGAAAGGGATCGCGATTGAACCGGACAAAGGGGTTCTGCTCTCCCCGCTTGACGGCAAGGTTGCCGTGACCGTGGGCAGCTCGCATGCCATTGCCGTGAGAGCGGAAGATGGCGTGGAAGTCTTGATGCATATTGGCATTGATACCGTCAAACTGAAGGGACGGCATTTTTCGCAAAAAGTAAGTGAAGGCGATACGGTTCGTAAAGGGGATGTACTGATCGAATTCGATGTGGAGGGCATCAAGGCTGAAGGCTTTAAGCTGACAACGCCGATCGTCATTACGAATACACACGAATTCCGGGAAATTCGGGTTGCGGCATCGACAGGGCCGATTCAGCCGCTGCAAGATCTGCTAAAAATAACCAAACAGGAGTGACGGGTAATGAGATTGATCGTAAATGCCGATGATTTCGGAATTACGACGGAGGTCAGCCGGGGGATTCTTGAGGGGATGAGGGACGGTTTCATCACCGATACCTCTGCGCTCGTCAATTCGCCCGATTTCCTAAGCTCTGTCGTACTTGCCCGTGAAGCGGGAGTTACTGAGATGGGAGTTCATCTCACGATAACTTTTTTGAAGCCGGTGCTGGACTCCGCACAGGTCAGCAGTATAGTCGACCCGCAGGGGAACTTTTACCGCAAGCCGCAGTTGGTTCCGTCTTCATACAATAAACAGGAGGTCAGGGACGAGCTGCGGGCACAGATCGAAACTTTTCTGCGGACGGGGCTCAAAATGAATCACCTGGACACGCACCACGGATTCAGCATTATGGACGAACAGATGCTGGCGATCGTCATCGGATTGGCCCAGGAATATCAGGTGCCGATGCGAAGAGACGATGCCATGACCGCCGATGAACGCCTCAAGGAGCAGATTGTCGCGTCAGGCGGGAAGGTGGCCGACAGGCTATACTTTGATCCGTCCAGCCCCTCTGTTCGTGAAGAAAAAGTGAGGTCCATACTGGAGTGCTGGCAAGACACCGAAGCTGTCGTGGAGATTGCCGGCCATCCCGGCTATGCGGATGATAAGCTGCGCACTCTGTCTTCTTTGGCCGATGAGCGGGAGACGGATTTGAAACTGTTCATGAATCAGGATCTGTTCACGTATATCAGGGATCGTCATATCGAATTGATAAGCTACAGCAAGCTGTAATCAGATCAGGCCTATTAAGATCCGGGCAGAAAGGAGAAAAAATGAAAATTTCATTCAAAAAACAACTCATAAACCCAGAGCTACCGTGCCATATGGATGGTTATGCGGATCGGATAAGTTATGAACAGCACGATGATCTGGAAATCAATTCGTTGTTAATTGAGAGTAATGAGATTATTTTAATTCACGTTCTTGATCTTATTTTAATCGAAAAACAATTTGGTGAAAAAGTTAAAAGCATTTTATCTGAGAAATTTTCAATTTCAAAAGAAAACATCATTATCGAGGCTACGCATACTCACTCAGGGCCAAAGGTTTCAACGATGTTTTATCCGGAGATCACGCCATCTCAGGACTATCTCCAATTATTGCTGGATATGATCGTTAAAAATACGGAATTTTGTTTGAATCATAAAATGGAAGCACGGGCTTATTACGGAATATGTGAAATTAATGGATATTACTGTAATAGAAACGACAGATCGCTCCCTTTTAATAATAAGGGGTATATATTGCAATTTAGAAATCATTCAAATGATCCTTTGGTTAGTTTAATCAATATAGCGTGCCATCCAACGGTTTTGGCAAAAGATAATCTTTTCATTTCAAGTGATTATATAGGTGAATTGAGAGAGGAATATTATCATTTAAATCAAACTCCAGCCATAATCATAAATGGGGAATGCGGCGATGTTAGCACACGGTTTACCCGACAAGGCGATGATTTCGCAGAAACACGCAGAATTGGAAAGGGGATAGCGAGAGTTCTTGCTGAAGTAAAAGACTTTAGAGAGATTACTATGGACAATTTGTCCGTTTCTAGTTTTACATTGAAGATTGATAAAACCATAAATCCGACAGTACATTTATATGAATGCGATGATATTAGATTTGTAACGATACCGGGAGAAATCGTTTATAATCTTGGCCAACTAATCCGCTCCCAAGATGGAAAGCCTGCATTTATCCTTGCATACGCTAATGAATATAATGGTTATGCTGTAGATAAAGAACAATACGGTAAATACTTCGAGTCATCTATTACCAATTACCCTTATGGAAAAGCGGATGAGCTTGTTGGCGGAGTATTGAATTTGATTAAATCCAAAAGTTAAACCGAATTTAAAAACGAAAGAAGCAGTCAGCTTTCTGCTGGCTGCTTTTACTTGTTGACGCTGCTCCAAAATATAGGGTGTTGTCGATAACTTTCGATGGCAGATTAAGTATGGTCGAACCTCTGTCTTGAAATACGGATAAATTCGGACATAGCTGCAGTTTCATAAGTATCCTTACGACGTATGAATAGAGTCGGGGTTTTATAGAACTCTTCCGAGATATCTTGAGATCGCAAGTTATATTGAACCATGGCTCTTTCAACCACCGAGCGAGGTAACAATGATACCCCGAGACCCGCATGAATACATCCAAGGATTCCTTCCAATGTTCCGAACTCCATGATCTTAGCAGGAATAATTCCTTGCAAATGCAGCCAATCCTCAAGTTTTCGCCGATATGAACACCCAACACGAAATACTAGTAAAGTTAGATTTTGCAGTTGTTCAGGCTGGTCAATCAAGGGGAATTGTCCTCCCGATATAAACGCAAGTTCCTCAATCCCTACTTCTGAAATATCGAGATCAGCATGATCAACTGGTGCAGCTACGAAAGCTCCGTCCAACTCGTATTTCAATACTAAATGGATAAGTTCTTCCGTCGTTCCCGTTTTTAATGCCAAATCCACCTCTGGATAAGATTTATGGTAATCGGTGAGAATAGACGGTAATCGAATCGCTGCTGTTGTTTCAGGCGATCCAATCCGAAGCGGCCCTCTTGGGATAGAGTTATCTGTCACGACTCGCTCCGCCTCTTGAGTAAGGAAGACAATTTTCTCAGCATAGGACTTGAGTGCCTCTCCGGATGTTGTGAGCCGAACCCCTTGCCGCCCACGACGAAATAGCGCAGTTTTCAGTTCTTTTTCAAGCTGCTGGATACGGATACTTATACTCGACTGAACATATTCCATTTTTTCGGCTGCTCTTGTAATGCTTCCTTCGTTTGCAACCGCCAGAAAAATCTGCAGGTCCCGAATGTCCACCGTCATGCCTCCATTTAATTATTGATAAATTTAATATTACAGATCGTATAAATTCATTTTACACGATATTTATGGAGAGTTACAATTAGCTTGGTAAGCGGCAGGTCTTATGGAGGAAACAGGAGGTTACAGTATGACGACTTATCGTTCATTAGAGGTAGAAGGATTAAACGTATTTTATCGGGAGGCTGGTAATCCGAATAAACCAGTCATTTTATTGCTTCATGGCTTTCCGTCCGCAAGTCATATGTTTAGAGAGCTAATACCTGTTTTGGAAAAAGACTACTATTTGATTGCTCCTGATTATCCGGGGTTCGGGAATTCCTCATCACCTGACAGAAAAGATTTTCAGTATACATTTGACCATATTACTGAAATTATCGAAACTTTCATGGATAAACTAGGGCTTGCTAAATATGCATTATATGTCTTTGACTACGGAGCCCCTATTGGCTTTCGTATAGCCATGCACCATCCAGAACGTGTTACAGCCATCATAAGCCAAAATGGCAACATTTATCGTGAAGGACTAGGGGAAAAATGGGCGGCACGAGAAGAATATTGGCTTTATCCTACGCAAGAAAAAAGAGAAAGTTATAGGACAGCATTTGCGCCTGGCACGATCAAGCACCAATATGTTGATGGAACAAAGGAAGGCCAAGTTTCCCCAGATGGCTATACTCTTGATATTGCTTATATGTCCCGGCCGGGGAATGATGAGAAACAATTGGATTTAATTTATGATTACCAAAATAATGTAAAAATGTATCCGGAGTTTCAGCAGTATCTTAGTGAATATCAGCCGCCCTTATTAGCGACGTGGGGTAAAAATGATGTTTCATTTATTCCGGCTGGCGCCGAAGCTTTTAAGAAAGACTTACCTAAAGCCGAAATTCATTTATTAGATACCGGGCATTTTGCATTGGAAACACATGCCTATGAAATTGGAGAACTAATGCTGAATTTTTTGAAAAATAATGAGATTTAAAAATAGGAGTAATTTGAATTTAGAAGGGTGACAAGTCAGTCTCATGGAGAATTCAGGAGCTAAAAAAGCGAAATTGTCTAATTCCACAAAGACCATGATTGGTGGATTAGTTATGCTCATCATTGCAATGGGAATCGGACGTTTTTCATATACTTCCATACTTCCATTGATGCAATCACAAGCTCATCTTTCCGTTACGGAGTCCGGATATCTGGCAGGAAGTAATAACATGGGTTACCTTATCGCTGCCTTTGGTGCAGGCTTCATCGCTTGGGGAACCCGGAGAGCTTACCATCTTCGAATTCAATTGGTACTTTGTATCATTTTTACGGGACTTATGGGGATCACATCATCATTTTTATGGTGGATGATTTTCCGCTTCCTGGCTGGGGTTAGCAGTGGTCTTATTTTCGTCCTATCATCAAGTTTAGTGTTGGATGCGCTGTTTTCAGATAAACGTGAAAAATGGGTGGGTATATTTTACGGCGGGGTTGGTATAGGCATTGTTTTAGCTGGATTGCTTACGCCTGTCCTTGGCTCTTTCACTTGGAGGGGGACTTGGATCGGTCTTTTGATCACTAGTATCATCCTTGTCGTACCCGTTTGGTCATTTATCCGCGATAAAGAACCGAAACCTATAACTCAAAATGCTGAATCTCTAAGTTCATCGGCGGAAAATCCATCTATCTTCGGCTGGCTTCTTGTTGCTTATGGGCTCGAGGGGTTAGGTTATATCGTAAGCGCGACGTTTCTTGTAGCAATGGTTAAGCAAATGCCTCATGTGTCAAGCTTTGCAGACTATAGCTGGATTATCGTTGGGTTAGCGGCGGTGCCATCAACCGTGTTCTGGTCTTGGTCGGCGAGTAAAGCCGGTTACATCAAACCATTGATTATTGCGCTTATATTGCAAGCTGTGGGGGTCATACTGCCAATGTGGCTTCCTAATATTTTCGGCGTGACGTTAGGGTCTGTCCTTTTTGGTGGCACGTTTATGGGTATTTCCATGCTTGCTCTCGCCGCAGCTCGTATGTCTAGACCATCCAGTAGTAATAGAGCAATTGCTTTGATGACGGGCTTTTTTGGTATCGGGCAAATACTCGGTCCAATCGGAGCCGGAATCGTTTTGGAAATGGCGCATAGCTACAGCCTATCACTTCTTCTTGCCACTATGGTGCTTGTTGCTGCTGCTATAACATTGCTAATCGGTGCAGTCATTTCCAGTAAAAAAAGAGCGACAGGAAATTTGGATCATGCTCGTATTCATCCTGATCAAGAGCTTGGTTAGATCCTGGGCAATTTGCATTGCAACCAGATACAAATGGAAATGGTGAATTGATTCCTTGATTGGAGGAACAGAAATGCAAATAGGTTTTTTTGATTCTGGTATTGGAGGCATTACTGTATTGCATGATACATTAAAAGTTTTACCTAATGAAGATTATATGTATTACGCAGATACATTAAATGCTCCATATGGGCAGAAAACGAAAGATGACGTTAAAAAGCTTGCATTAAATGCTATAGAATTTATTAGCCAGCAAAAAGTAAAAGCTATAGTAATTGCTTGTAATACTGCTACAAGCGCAGCAATCGAAGAAGTAAGGGCAAAATACAGTATTCCAATCATTGGTATGGAGCCTGCCATAAAACCAGCTATTAAAACAAAAAAAAATATTGATAAACGAGTTTTAGTAACTGCTACAGCGTTGACTCTAAGGGAAGAAAGACTGCAAAATCTTATTGCTAAATTAGATAACGAACATATTGTTGATTTATTACCTCTTCCGGGATTAGTTCAATTTGCTGAAAATTTTGAGTTTAACGAGCAAATAGTACTGCCTTATCTTCAAGAACAGTTATCTATATATGATTTAAGTAATTATGGAACTATTGTTTTAGGATGTACTCACTTTTCTTACTATAAAGATATATTTAGAAAATTATTTTCATCGGATGTTCATATCATTGATGGAAATCAAGGTACTGCAAAAAATTTGAAACAAGTATTGGAAGAAATGAATTCTTTAAATGAAGGCAACGGCAGGATTTCTTTCTATTGTTCAGAGGTTAAAGTCGAGGATAAGGCTAAATTAAAAGAGTTCGATAAACTGTTCAAAAGATTGGATGCCATTAACGAATGTATTTAAAAATAGGGGAAATAATTTTATAAAAGGGAGGAAGTTAAAATGCCATTACTTCGTTTTGATCTTATTAAAGGACGAGACAAAGCAAGCCTGAAAAAACTTTTGGATGTTGCCCACCAGGTTGTTGTGGAAGCTTTTGACGTTCCTGAGCGAGATCGTTATCAAATTGTTCACGAACACCCGGCGGATCATATGATTATTGAGGATACTGGGCTAGGATTTAACCGTACCGATAATCTGGTTGTTCTCTCCATAATAAGCAAAGCCCGACCAAAAGAGAAGAAACAAAAGCTTTATTCCTTACTGGCTGAAAGGTTAGAAGCAGAATGCGGCATCGCACCAACCGATTTAATGGTATCGATTGTTGAAAATCATGATGATGATTGGAGTTTTGGATTAGGAGAGGCACAATTTTTGACCGGTAAGTTATAAAACTGATTCAACCCTAGTCGTTTTGATCTCAATCAGATAAAAATATTATTCGCCCTTAAATTGGTCCGGTAGGCTGATTTAAAGGCGATTTCCATGAGGTTTGGTATGATTCAATCATTCCGATGTGTAACGCCCCAATTCATAGTAAGTATTATGGTTGAAATCAAAGCTCTTAATCACATCAAGACCAAGTTTTTTGGTGTGGGCAGCGTATGATCTTTGATTGATGTGGTTTATAAAAGTTATCAATATCGGATATTTTTTACTCATTTGCATTCTGGAAAAATAAAAAACCTTTCGGAGTACATCCGTACCGCGGTAATCCATATCAATGCAAATTGGCCCATACTGATAAGAGTTTTCTGTAGAAAGCGTAATCCCTTTATATTCTGTATCTTTCAAATCGTCAATCATATATTGAAAAAGAGGCCACTTAGCCCAATACTTCCATGAGGCAGCCATTGCATAAGCAACAATCTTCTTGCCATGACATGCAATTGTAATTCCATTTTCGTTTTCAATTAATTCTGTAAACTGTTCTTCTGTAAATAAGGTTGTAACGAAGCCATCGGGTTTGTCATTTTCACTAATGGTTGTAATGTGATATTTTTTTTGTAATTCCACTATAGCAGATATATCATCAACAGTAGCGTTTCTATAAATCATTATGATCCTCCTATATGAAATGAGCTGAAAAACTCTATACCTCAGCATACAACATAATTGCGAATATTTTAAATAACCATTATTGAATTGTTTATTGTACGCGCCAATTTCAAGGAAAAACAACAGCAAATAATTACGTATAACATAAATTATACGCTGTTTTTGTTTATTTCGATTTTATTTGTCAGAGTCGGTCAACAACACATGAAAAGGGTGCCCCAATCGGGACACCCTTCTGTCATAATTTAGGATTTCAAACTTGCCGGAAGCGGAACATAATATATTTTGCCGCCTGTCTGGATAATCAGTTCGTCATTAATGGTACTCGTGGTTTCGAGGAAATTTCCCGAGCCCAGCTTGTAGGTTGCGACATCCTTGCCTGTTTTGATATTTTTCAAAACCATTCGTCCGTCCGCCAAACCGATCGCAATCGTATTCCCCAGGATATCAAAACGGCTGATTTTGGAGCTATATTTGGTGACAACATCCTTGCCTGTTTTGATATTTTTCAAAACCATTCGTCCGTCCGCCAAACTGATTGCAATCGTGTTATAGATACTATCCGAGATGCCCACCCCGGTAATTTCGGAATCGTATTTATAGGTTTTAGCGGCTGCGGAATGGTTAGGTGCATTCTGCGGAACAACCGCAAGGATGTTTCCGCCGTCTTGCGCATTCTGAACAAAGTAATAATTGTCGAATGTCGATTCAACCATTTTAGCGGATTCCATTTCCACAAATTTAACCGGCTGGTACTCCAGCGTTTTCAACTTCTTGCCTGTGGCATATTCGAGGACATCAATCGTGAGTGCATATCCATCGTCTACACCATTGTTATGCCTGGAGATATAAAGATTGGGGCTGGTTTGGAGTACTTTTTGGAAGTCGCCTTCATAAGTCCATTTTACTTGCCCCGTGTATGCACTGAAACAGTACAAATAATTGCTGGTAATGGCTCCACTGACTGTGGAACTGGCCAAAATGAATCCGTCCATAACCTCGATATGATAAGGAGATTCCCCTTTGCGCTCGGATTTCCATTTTAATTTACCGGTTTTAATGTCATAAGAGGACAGTCCATAGGAATCGTTAATGATCAGCATGCCGTCATAATAATCTATGTTTATCGGTTCATATGCAGAGCCTTTCTCTGGAGCCGAAGAAACTTTGCTTGTCCATACGCTTTTTCCCGTTTTGGCGTTTACTTTGTGGATACGGCCTGCGGTGTCCGCAAAATAAACATAACCGGAGTTATATACCGGAGCTGACGATGGGGTGGATTTGTAGGTCCATTTCGTTTTGCCTGTCTTCAAATCTGCTGCGGCCAGTGAGGTTCCGGTTTTGTAATAGAGCACGCCCTTTTCGAATGTATAGCTGATTTGCTCACTGTTCGAGCTGCCGACGTTTTTTTGCCACACAGGCTTCAGTGTCTGTGCATTGGTTTGCTTCTGGGCGGCTGCTGAGGCAGCTTTTGCATTTACAGCAGAGTAAGGCACGGCAGTAGCGGACAGCACTACTGCAGATGCCAGGATTACGGGGCCAATTTTTTTGTGGTTAAGAAGCTTGAGAACATTCATGTGATGACCTCCTGAAATATGACTGTCTTGTTGATCCCATTTGTTAAACGATGATTTTGTGGAAAATGTTGCATGACTAGGTGAAAATAATTCCTTAGTCCCATAATATTGAAAATTAAAGATTTTATTTTCATAATTATAATTATGTAAACTAAAAAGCTTGCGTTATGCTTCCGGCTTCCATTACACTGGGTAGAAACAGTTTCCATTAGATGAAAGGGAGAAGAACGTTGCCGAAATCAAAAACAGATCACTCCGTCATCGAAGAAATGTATGAAGAAGAGCTGCAGGCCTTTCGGATCTGGATGAAGGACAGCGGTTTTACAGCCTATACGCAAAAAAATTATATGAGCGATGTGTACCAGTTTCTCCATTCATTAAATGAAAAGCCTTTACAGCTAGTGAAAAAGATTCATGTGATGGGATATTTGTCACAGGCCAGAGAGAACGGGGCGGGAGACGGTACACGCAATAGAAAGCATGCGGCTGTCAACAGCTTTTTCAAGGCTTTGCAGGAATTCGAGCTGTGCACGGTCAACCCGGCTGCAGGCATTAAGAAAGCGAAGACCGAAAAGAACAGAGCGCCCGTCTATTTGGATGAAAGCGATATTCAGCCGTTCCTGTTATCTGTAACCGGAAAATATGCGAGCCGTAATTTGGCCATATTTCTGCTGATGATCTATATGGGGCTGCGTGTGGGTGAGGTTCACGCACTTAATGTAGGGGATTTTAATCCCGAGCGCAGGGAGCTGAGTGTATTTGGTAAAGGACGCAAATGGCGGACCCTGCCTGTACCGGCTGAGGTGGCACGGGTTTTGCAGGAAGTGTTGAATACCCGGCTTCAGCCCTGGCGCAGCAAGGAACAAGCCTTGTTTGTCTCGCAAAAAGGCGGGCGCCTGGCCATTCGCACCATTCAGCAAATCGCTTATGAAACGTTTGAGCAGTACCAGGTGAAAAAAGGAGCTGTTCAGCGAACCCCTTTTTCCAGCCATAAGCTGCGGCATACGTTTGCCACCATGCTGCTGCGCAAAGGGGCCGACCTGAGAACAGTGCAAGAGCTGCTGGGGCACTCGTCGATACAGACAACGACCATTTACACACATGTGACCAACCGGGAGAAAGAAACGGCCATGAATTTGTTGGATGTGAAGTTCCCTTCATAGAAGCTTCATAAATATTATTATGTAAACTAAAGATGAAATACAAGATGGTTTGGAAAGACAAACAAAGAAGCGCCGCTACTCTGCTCTGATAGGTACGCGGCGCTTCTTTATTATACGGGATATAAACTTATCCATGTTCCCACGGATTATAAACGGAAGCCTGGCAACGTTCTAAGTCCTTTACATTACGAGAGACAACAGTTAGATTGTGGGCGATTGCAGTAGCGGCGATAAGGCTATCCATTACTGGGAGCGGTGTGCCGTTTTTTTCTGATTTTCCTAGGACTTGCCCCCATGTCAACAGGATATCCAAGTCGAGGGGAATGATGCGCCCTTCGAACCGATGAGTTAGGTCCTGATCGATCCAGGCTTGCAGTCGTTCGCTCCGGTTTTTGTCACTTAGTTTACTAATCCCTTTTTGTAATTCCCCAAACGTTACCACACTCAAAAAAAATTTGGCTTCGTCACGCTCATCGATCCAATTCAGCACGCCCGGATTGGGTTCTTTCTTCACCAGCTCTGAAATCACATTAGTATCCAGGAGATACTTCATAATTCAACCTCGCGCGGGAAGTCCTTGTTTCTTTCCAAATCAAGTTCGAGATCATGTAGAGGAGAGTCTTTAAAAAAATCTGTCAGAAGAGTTTTAGGCTTTGTTAAACGGTGATACTCTTCCATCGATAGGACAATAGCAGCAGGCTTTCCCCGTACACTGATAATTTGTGGTCCTTCATCTGATGCTTTTTTGACAACGGAACTTAATTGATTTTTTGCATCTTGAAGTTGCCATTGCATAAATCATCCCTCCGTTCAGCTAGACTGGCTAGCTATAGTATAGCATATGCTGCTTGTATTTAATCGCCCAATTTACTTGTTGGATAAATCAATATGCGATATATTGGTTTTATGGATAAATTACATATTGCCAAAGTAAATCGTATGTCGTTAAGAGATCAGGTATATATGGTGTTAAAAGAAGCTATCGTCTCGCTTGAGCTTGCTCCGGAGGAGCGTATTCATGACGCCAAGCTGGCTGATTCCTTTGGCGTCAGCCGTACGCCTGTGCGTGAAGCGCTGAAGCGGCTGGAGGATGAGGGGCTGATCCAATCCTTTCCGGGATCGGTAACCAAAGTAGCGCCGCTGCGCGAGGAGGATGCAGCCCATGCTTTTGTCGTTGTGGCCTCTTTGTTCGGGCTTGCCGCCAGATTGGCCTGCTTGCACTTGCAGGCAGAGCATTTTGATCGTCTGGAGGCCGCCAACGAAAGGCTGCTCACGGCTCTACAGAGTCAGGATGCCGCAGCGGCATTGGAGGAAGACACACTGTTTCACTCTATTTTTATCGAAGCGGCTGCCAATCCGGAGCTGCAGGATGCGCTGGAACGGATTCTGCCGAAGGTGCGGCGCATCTCGCTGGCGAAATTTTCATCCATTGCCGGCTTTCATTCGGTAGAAGATCATAAGGCGATTATTTCAGCGGCCAGGGAGGGTAATGCGCAGAAGGCCGGGGAGCTGACCGAACAGAATTGGTTGACGCTTGGAGCGATGCTGTCCGGACACAAGGAGGATGTCGAGTGAAGCCGCTATGGATCGGAATTTTATCCGCTTTTTTCTTTGCATTTACGTTTATTCTGAACCGGATTATGAATCTGGAAGGGGGGAGCTGGGCCTGGAGCGCTTCATTACGTTATGAGATGATGCTTCCGCTGCTGCTTGGGCTTGTCGCTTTGCGGGGCGGGGTTGCTCCTGTCTTCAGAGAGATTAGAGAGAATCCGGGTCCATGGATGCTATGGAGCTTTATCGGGTTCGTGCTGTTTTATGCCCCTATTTGCTTTGCTTCCGTATACGGGCCCGGGTGGCTGGTGGCAGCCACATGGCAGCTTACGATCGTAATCGGGCTGATGATTGCGCCTGTGCTTCAGGAGAACTGGACGAAGCGGGGATTGGCTGCTTCCTATAAATCCTCTATTCCCATTGCCGCTTTATGCACATCTCTCATCATTTTGTTGGGTGTCGTCCTTGTTCAGGCGAGTCATGCGGCAAGTATTACCGGCCGTGAACTGCTGCTGGGCATGCTGCCGATTATCGTCGCCTGCGCCGCATACCCTGCCGGGAACAGGAAGCTGATGCAAATCAGCGGCGGGCGGCTTGATGCTCCCCAGCGTGTGCTGGCGATGACACTGTGCAGCTTGCCGTTCTGGCTGATGCTCTCCCTGTATGCATGGATTACCTCCGGACCTCCGAGTGGGGGGCAGCTGTATCATTCGCTGCTCGTAGCTGTTTTCTCCGGTGTGGCGGCCACGGTACTGTTTTTCCAGGCTACCCAAATGGTCCGCAATAACCCGCAGCGGCTGGCCGGTGTGGAAGCGACCCAATCACTGGAGGTCGTCTTTGCCTTGATCGCAGAAGTTATCGTGCTGTCTGCGCCTTTGCCCGGAATGACAGGCTGGGCGGGTCTGATCCTGGTCGTCGGGGGAATGGTCATTCACTCCTTTGCCACCCTTCCCAAAGCGGCTCAGAGGGCGCAAACCGTGCGGACGGAATCGGCGGGGCCATCGAATTAAGCTCGCTGCTGCTGTTTTGAACGCTGTTCCTTTCTCCCGCCGGGTGATATAATTACGCGGTACATGCCTGAAAAAGGAGCTTAGTTGACGTTATGAACTTTACAGTTGAATTTCTATCTTTTTTTGTTATCCAGGTTGACGGCAAGGATGGCCAGGGCGGCAAAACATACAAGCATTACGCCACGATGGACGATTATGATTACGAGGAGAGCGATGTCAAGAAGTTTCTTGACGGAGAGTTTGCGCGGATCAGCAAACGCAAGGTCGAGAAAAACCCGAGCACGGAGCAGGCCCCGACCAAGATTGGCCGCTTTATTGTAGAGCCTGAGCATGATTTGAGCAGCAACCCGAACTTTAACATGTTCGCCCGCCTGCGCGCGGCAGGGGATAAGGAAGATTTTAAAAATGCCTGCGATGATCTGGTCCGCATGTATCTCGATACAAGCGCTGTACGAGGCGGGGCGCTGATTGTCGTGCAAGCCGTCATGAACACCCATTCGGACGATCCGTTTATTTTTGTGCTGAAATGCGATTTTGAGCCGAAAATTGCGCGTATTTCCGAAAGCAGCCTCATCAGCGAGGTAGAGATGGCTATTTCCGCCCGCAACATGAAATCTATTATGTATCCTTATATGATCGAAGAGGGCATGGTGGATGAGTGGGAGCTCAAGATTCACCAGTCCTCCCATGCCCGTTATTTCGAGGATTTTCTGAAATTCGTGACCTATGAACAGTCCATGCCGGAGATTGTGAATGACCATGTGATGAGCTTTGTGCAGGACTATGTTGAGACGAAGTGGCCGGACGCGGAGAGCGAGGAGAGGCAGCAGGAGGAACGTGACCTGGAGCTGTGGGCGTCCAGTGAGAAGCGTGATTTGCAGGAAAAATGGGAGCCTGTTCAGGTCGTCGAAGCGGCTCAGCGCATCGTAGAGCTCAAGCCGGAGATTGAAATTCGCTTCAAGCTTGACGACACGACCGTACGCGGTTTGCTGTCCGACTTCGGCGGCAAGCTGCATATCGCGAAGCTGCATGACCGGTATGCTCTTATTATTGAGGGGGACTCCTTTACGTTTGATAAAGGCTTTTCGCCAGTCGAGCTGCTGCAGCCGGAACAGTTTGCGGTTGTGGCTGAACGTCTGCTGCAGAAGAGGGAAGAGGAAGCGGAGGTTATGTAAAAAGCTGATTGGCCCGTACACCATTTGCCGTACGGGCCGCTTTTGTTTCATTCAGATGCTGAGCTTGGCGATCTCGGCCTTCAGCTTATCCGCCGACCGGTGGAAAGCTTCCCTTTCCTCCTGATTCAAGGGAAGGTCCAGCAGCTCGCGAACGCCAGAATGGTCTACAATACAAGGCACACCCAGATACACATCGCTTACTCCGTTATAGCCGGTCAGAAGGGCGGATACATTTAATACAGCGCCTTCATCACCGAGTATGGCGGCTACAATACGGTCCAATGCGAGGCCAATCGCATAGGAAGTTGCTCCCTTGGCGTCGATAATTTCATATGCGGCATTTTTGGTGCTGTTGAAAATATCCGTTTTGTCCTCCTCCGGGATCACAAGCGGTGTACCGGCTACATTGGCAAGGCTCCAGACCGGAAGCTCGGAGTCTCCGTGTTCGCCGATAATATGGGCATGAATGCTGCGGGGGTCAATGCCCTTGTACGTTCCGATAAGATACCGGAATCGTGCGCTGTCCAGCAGGGTGCCGGAGCCGATCACACGGCTATGCGGCCAGCCGCTCCGTTTCCATGATATATACGACAGAATATCCACCGGGTTGGTCGCAATCAGCATGATGCCATGGTCATTGATCTTGACGATCTGGTCTATAATCTCTTCAAAGATTGCAGCGTTTTTTTTCAGCAGATCTATACGGGTTTCTCCCGGCTTCTGGGAAGCGCCTGCGGTGATAATGATGATGTCGGCTTCTTTGCAGTCCTCATAGGTGCCGGCCCACACTTTGACACCTCCCAGGAAAGGAAGCCCGTGATTCATGTCCAGCATTTCGCCTTTGGCCTTTTTCTCGTTGAGATCGATAAACACGAGCTCAGACATGCGCTGGCGCAGCAGCAGAGTATATCCGGTTGTTGTGCCCACAGCTCCCATGCCGATAATAGCCACACGGCTTCTTTTATACGGCTTCATGCTTCATCAGCTCCTTTTTCTGGTTTGGGTTCCAAAGGAGAAACCCGTTGTTCTTCATTATCTGCCATGATGCTCTTTATCCGCGCGTCGATATTATTGATTCTGGTTCCGGCCAGCAAAGCATAGCAGGCCAATCCGCGCAGCATCCTGTGCAGAAGGGCTGGCGGATGAGATTGCGTGCCTGATATGATATAATTGTAGATTCAGGAAGACCAATCTTGTGTTCGTAGATTTAAAACCGGCGGCAACTGGAGGGACTTATGAAATGAAAATGCGTTGGTGCAGGCCGCTTGCCGGGCTCCTGCTGACCAGCATGATGCTGATCTCCTGCACGTCAGAGCCGGCTAAAGAAAAGGACAAGCCAGCGATGACGGATGCGCAGGATGTTGAAGATGGACAGACGATTACTGTCGTACCGGCTGTGCCGGCCAAGACAGGGGAAGATACGACCAAATATCAAATTCAGACGAGATTGACGGATTTTCATTTGTTTGACGACACCAGCGGCATTGCCTGGGGCGTGACGCGCAATGCACTGCGTATCTATTATACCCACGACCAGGGAGAAACGTGGACGAATATCTCTCCATCCGAGAATATTCCTTTTCCCGGCGAGCTGGAATACGGCAAGGAAATATGGTTTACGGATGCAAACCACGGGTGGATTGTACGCCAAACGTGGGACCGGACTTCAACGATCGTGCTGCGTACGAATAATGGGGGGGCCACCTGGAATCTCACTGCATTGCCTAGCGGCGGAACGGTAAGCGCCTTGTTCTTTACGAACCCGTCCAGTGGGTGGATTATGGCGGCTGGTACTGCCAATGAGACCAAGGAGCAGAAAATTTTGTATCACACGAAGGACAGCGGCGCAACCTGGGCTGTGTATATGCAGAATTCCGGCGATTTGGCTGAAGACAGCCGTCTCCCCCAGCTCCCTCTGACCGGCAAAGTGACCGGAATCCGCTTTAAGCAAAGCGGGGAAGGGATGGTTACTTTGAATTTCGAAGGATCGCCTGCCCTGTATGTGACGAAGGATGAAGGAAAGACCTGGTCTTCCTCTTCGGATCTGGACACGCCTGCGGCGTGCAGTGCTGATGCCGGCAGCAAACCGCAGTTTGCAGATGCGATCGATCTTTCCGGCTGGCTGCCGCTAAAATGCTCGACATCAGGGAAAACACGGTACAGCGGCTTTTTCACTGCAGATGGCGGTTTGAACTGGGACTTTTCCTTCATGCCTTTGGCGGTGCCTGAGCATCCGGAGAGCGCTGCCGTCCCAACTTTTCTGAATAGAAGGGAAGGCTGGATTCTGCTGGACGGAGCGGTCCATTATACGGAGGATGGAGGCCGTTCCTGGATACGCTATGAGCCTAACAAGATTTTATCGGACATGCTGGCCAAGTATCCTGAGCCGGTAAAAATCAGATTTGCCTCATCCAGAGTAGGTTGGCTATTAATTGAAAAAGCGGAGGACCGCAAGTCGTTGCTGATGCAGACGACGGATGGAGGCAGAACCTGGAGAGTTTTATAAGAAGACATGAAGGACAAGCAAGCGGTAATGGCCGTCTGCTTGTTTTTCAATGTTTCAATGTTAAGAGCTTAAGTTTTTGTTTAATATGTGAAATTAATCACAAATATAGCGAGCTTTTGTTGTTATACTTGGTACATAAAGAACCCGAGGAGTGATCCCCATGAAAGCAAAACCGAACGCCGAGTTTAACATGACCGCATACCTGCTTCAATTCTGTTACACCTGTACTGATGCAAGCGAATGTACAACCGAGGACGATTGCAGACGCTGTGCTGAATATTATGCAGAGCAAAACCGGATGGAAGAAGAAATCGATGAAACTCAATGGTACCTCCAGCAGGTTCACGCCTAGGGTGTTATCGTATGAGCTGCTGTATTCTCCAATTTCAAAACAAAGACGGCTGAAGCCTCCCGAATGCTGTTTCGGAGAGGCTTTTTGCTGTAACCAGTCAAAGTCTGCGGCCGGCGTGGTCAAGTATTTGCTGCTTGGGCATATAATGGGGAATGGAAGAAACAGCTCTCTACTTAGCAAAGGGGGATCATTCTGTGGGGTTCGAATCACTATGGATGTTTGATTTGATGGGAACCGTTTTTCCTGTCTTTTTTGTCATGATACTTGGAATTATCATTTTGTCGGCCGGGAAGGAAGTTTTGGGCTGGAAGCGGAACCGGACAGAGCCGGTGCTGACGGTAAGCTCCCGCATTGCCTCCAGACGTATGTATATACAACAAAGGCAGCTTGACGATGCATCCCCTGCTACGAAGACACTTTATTATATAACCTTTGAAGTAGAGAGCGGGGACAGACTGGAATTTAAAGTGAACGGGGAGCAGTACGGGATGTGCTCGGAGGGGGATTCGGGCAGGCTCACCTTCCAGGGCACCAGATATATCGGGTTTGAGCGTGACCATCGTCCCCATTCCATGGGCTCGGGGGGGATGGTGTCCGGGTGAATACAGCAGGAACGTGCGGCCTGTTTTAATTGTTTAATTGTATGTGAGAGTATTCAAATAAGAGGTGTATTGTCTGTACGTGGTGTTGTTTAGTTTAGTAGTTGACATATTTTTAAGTTCGTTGCATAGTGTCACTGAAAAACCGCCGTAATTTTGAGAAGTAGCGTCGTTGGAGTAACGGGTTAGTATAACAAATCAGCAAACTGAAGATGAGTCATTTAAGCGCCCAAAAGTCCGCGAAGTTCGCGGACTTTTGGGCGCTTGGTAGCGTGCCGACCCGTTTTTAGCTTTCAGCAGCAGGACTGCCTTCGTCTTTTGTATCTTCTTTCTGAGATATTTTCATCGGTTTAATAAAGAATGACAATATTAAAGCAAAGAATGCCAAAACGGTGGAGAACGTAAAGGCAACTGAGACCCCATGAATCATTGGATTGGGAAGTTGTTGCTGAACGGCAGCCGTTGTATTGTTCGTCATTACCGTAACCAGCAAGGCTGCTCCAACAGAAGCGGCCACTTGCGTCAACGTGTTACTTATTGCGGTTCCATGTGGAATCAAATGGTCAGGCAGTTGGTTTAATCCAGCTGTCATGACTGGCATCATCATAAGAGATATTCCGAACATTCGTATGGCGTAAATTACCATCATATAGATGTATGGCGTTGATGCGGTTATGTTACTGAACAACAACGTCATACCTACTAAGATAAGCGAACCAATCACAGCCAACGGTCGTGCTCCAATCTTATCAAAGATCCTCCCGGTAATCGGCGACATAACCCCCATCACGATCGCACCAGGTAACAACAGCAAACCCGATTCAAGCGGCGTAAAGCCTCTTGCCGTTTGTATATAAAGCGGAAGAAAAAGCTCTACGCCGATCATCGTCACCATAACAACCATACCGATGACTAAGGTCAATGAGAAGGTCCAGTTTTTTAACACCTTGAACTCAAGCATCGGTTTTTCAACAGCCAGCTGCCGCCAAATAAACAAACCAATTGCGACCGTACCGACAATTAAAGCAATGACCACTTCTGAACTGTTCCAGGCATGATTACCTGCGCTGCTGAAGCCATACAACAATCCTCCAAATCCAAGGGATGACAAAATAATGGACATGATATCAATTTTTGGATGGGTCACTTTCGTAACATTTTCAAGCATAAACGAAGCAAAAATGATTATAAGTACTGCAATTGGGAAAATCATATAAAAGAGTGCCCGCCATGAAAAGTTACCAACAACCCAACCGGAAAGTGTCGGTCCAATCGCAGGAGCAAAAGCCATCACCAGTCCCACCATACCCATTGCTGACCCGCGTTGTTTAACAGGAAAAATCATTAAAAAGATCGTTTGCATTAACGGGAGCATGAGCCCATCACTTACCGCCTGTAGAATCCTACCGAATATTAAAACAGGAAAGTTTGGTGCAATAGCTGCCATCAATGTCCCGGACGCAAACAGGCACATGGCAGTAATAAATAGTCTTCTTGTTGAAAATTTTTCTATTAGAAAAGCTGAAACCGGAATCAACACCCCAGTGACAAGCATGAACCCGGTGGTTAACCACTGAGCTGTATTAGCGGAAATGGATAGATCATTCATGATTTGTGGCAAAGCAGTATTGAGTAGCGTCTGATTTAACATGGTAACAAATGCACCTGCAAGCATAACGACCACAAGTATAGTCCGCTTAAACGTTGGAAGAGACTGTTCTTTCTCCATGTTGGTTTCCTCCTATGATCTTCTTGTATGGTTAAGGGTTCCAAGAACTGCGCGAAATATATAAAATTAGCCCCCCCTTATTATACTTCAAGTATATATTTGAACTCATGGTTTAATAGGTCTATATTATACTTGAATTAAACAAAAAATCAATCACTAAATATATTAAGAGTATATATTTGAACTTGCAGTATGTGGTGTATAATGTTAACAGAAAGGATGATAATGATGCAGGTGAAAAAATCCGATATATTAATGGCGGCTCTCCGTCTTTTTAGTGAACAAGGTTATCATGCCACATCGATCCAGGACATTCTTGACCAATCCAATATTTCAAGAGGAACTTTTTATAAACACTTTCAAACCAAAGGAGAACTTTTTAGGGATGTACTTATGTATTCCGAAGAAAAAATGTATGTGGATCGGGATCAACTTTTAATCGGACAGGATGAAACGAACAAAGATATCTTTATTCGTCAGTTAGAAGTTATGATGAACTATCGCATAGAAAAAAAAGTCGATGCATTGCTCATGGACGCTCTAGTTTCCAACGATAATGAAATTATTGCTTTCTTAAAACAGATCAGGCAACAATGGGCATATTGGTTCTTCACAAGGATGAAGCAGATTTATCCGGAGTATCGGGATTATATTGCGGATGCTACGATTTTTTTAACGGGGATTCTGCATAATGCCAACGAAATAAATAATGTTCAAATCCAACCCAAACCCATGATTGAAATTTGCAATTATTGTTTTAGTCTAGTAGATGAAGTACTTCCATTACTCGAACATAAGCGTATACGGCTTTTTAATATTGAAGATTTTGAACAGTCTTTACTTAGCATAGGACAAGTAGATTTCCCTATTAATGACCTCATGTTAAGTACTGGGAATTTAAAAAAATTAATTGAGAGACTTCCTGCAAATAACGATAATAAACAGCACACCCTTGATTTGTTACAATTTATACAGAATGAAGCAATGTCTGAGAATCCGCGGAAAGCCGTAATCTCAAGTTGTTTGAAATCTTTAATGAATATAAAAAGTATTATGAATACTGATGAATTGGTAATTTATATGAATACATTAAAAAAGCTAGGGTTTTATCCTGTAGACCTGAATCCGTGAGGATAGAGTCCGTTTTCCCAGCCAAATCTACCAGCGGACAACTCCAGGTGTAATGAAAACATGGAACTTACTACTACAAATGTTGGGCCCATCCCTTATTCATGTTTCTGCAGCTGCCTGAACGGTTTTATATCATAGAAAGGGGTTGTTATACTGGGGTAAATCCCTCAAGGAGGAAAATGGATATGAGGTTTGAAGAGCAGGTTGTGATCGTTACAGGGGCAGCCCAGGGGATCGGCCGCGCAGTCGCTGCCGCGTACGCAGGTGAAGGGGCCTGCGTCGTGCTTGCCGATCATGATGCGGAAAAAGGAGCGGCAGCGGCGGCGGCTTTACGCAGCGAGGGACATGAAGCCATGTTTGTGGCATGCGACATGCGCAGTGAGGAGGACATTCTCAGACTGGTTCATACGGCCAAGGAGCAATACGGCACCATACATATACTCATCAACAACGCGGGTAAAGGTGTCTGGAAATCCCTCTATGAGCTGACGGCTGCCGAATGGGACGATGTGATGAACACGAATGCGCGCAGCTGCTTTCTGGCCAGCCGGGAAGCGGCGAAGGTGATGAAAAGCAATGCAGAGGGCGGTTCTATCATTAACATCGCCTCAACCCGTGCTGCCATGTCCGAGCCTGACACGGAAGCATATGCCGCTTCCAAAGGTGCGATCACCGCACTGACGCATGCGCTGGCCGTTTCGCTCGGACGTGATGGCATCCGGGTCAACTGCATCAGTCCAGGCTGGATTGAGACAGGGGATTATGGGCAGCTTCGCCCGGAGGATCACAGCCAGCATCCTTCAGGACGTGTGGGAAGACCGGAGGATATTGCCAGAGCCTGTCTGTATTTGACGGAGCCCGGCAATGACTTCATTACAGGTGAAAATTTGGTGATTGACGGCGGAATGACACGCAAAATGATCTATATTCCCTGAGCGTAAGGCTGTGTACTATACCTTTCCGGAACGAAATGCTTCGGAAAGGTATTTTTTTGTAGCCGAACAAGTCACCTAATAGGCGGATGCACAATACGATATAGTATCTAATCGGGAAGTCAAGGAGGGGATCGAGTGGCTGTCATCAAAGCAAATTCGGAGGACGTCAAGCTGCTGGGCCGCCTGATGAGAGCGGAAGCCGAGGGTGAAGGGGAGCAGGGAATGCTGATGGTCGGCAATGTCGGCGTGAACCGCATTCTTGGCAACTGCCTCGATTTCAGGGACATCCGGCTGATGAAGCAGATGGTTTTTCAGAGGCCTGGCGGTTTTGAAGCAACGGTTAAGGGGTATTTTTACCAAAGAGCACGTGAAAGGGATACCCGGCTTGCCCGGCGGGTAATCAACGGAGAAAAAATTTGGCCAGCTTCCAACTCCCTGTGGTTTTTCAGACCTTCGGGGGGCTGTCCAGGAACATGGTATAACCAAAGCAACGCAGGCCGTTTTAAAGCCCATTGCTTCTATAACCCGTCAGCGACTGACTGTCCTGCAGTTTATTAGGGAAGCAAGAACACATTCAGGGAGGATATTCAATGATGTCTCAATTTTATCCGTCATATGCTTATGAGGGAGGTTACCCGGAGCCTTACAGGTTTGCATCCAATGTCGGACCCGTACAGATGATGCCCAAAGCCGGGATGATGCCGATGGGAACAAACGCGGGCATGAATGTAACGGGTCAGGGCGTAGTTCCGCCCTCGGTCAACAGCGGAAGCATGATTACCCCGACTGGGACCGTCATACAGGCTCCGAGTCAGCAGTTTGAACAGTCCTATATCGAGAATATTTTGCGCTTGAATCTTGGTAAAACAGGCACGTTCTACATGACTTATGAAAACAACAAGGAATGGAATGCCAAAATTTTTAAAGGCAGACTGGAGGCCGCCGGCCGCGATCATATTATTATCAGCGATCCGTCAGGCATGCGGATTGTGCTGCTGATGGTGAACCTTGACTATGCGACCTTTAACGAGCCGCTTACCTATCAGTATCCGGGCGTAATTGGCAATCCTCCGACAACATCGAGATAAAACGTTATTCCTGACCTATGATGTACGAACCCTCTGTTCAACAGAGGGTTAACTGCCGTTTGGGACCAAAATCGGGCTTTTCGGCCTCAAAATACCGGATATCAGCTAAAATCTGCAAAAAATCGGGTTATCTTCCGTGTTTGCAGTCATAGTCGGCTATTTCGTTGTGTAGTCTATAACTATATAATGTAATATAAGAATTTACTTATGAGAAGAGGAGTGAGCCCATTGGGAAGTTGAAGCTGAATCTTGAATTTAATCGCAGTACAGTACAAAACAATCGAAGGAGGTGCTCCTGTCTGTCTATTGTCAGGACGGATAGGAAAATTTATTGAGTAGTGATCCTTTACCCATAATTTTGAATTTGGTGGCAGTCATCTTTTTGGTGCTGCTTAACGGTTTTTTTGTATCCGCCGAGTTTGCCATGGTCAAGGTCAGAGGCAGCCGGATCGAGATGCTGATGGATACCGGCGACAAGAAGGCGGCTTATGCCTCGCAAATGATTCATAATCTGGATGCTTATTTATCCGCTTGTCAGCTCGGCATCACTCTTGCTTCCCTGGGATTGGGATGGATCGGGGAGCCTGCCATTGCCGGCCTGATTGAGCCGCTGTTTGTGTCCGCGGGTCTCGGACCCGTCTATGTACACGGAACCGCCGTTGTCATTGCTTTTATTCTGATAACGATTCTTCATATTGTGCTTGGTGAATTGGCACCGAAGACAATCGCCATTCGCAATTCAGAAAAGATTACATTATATTCGGCCTTCTTGATGACATGGTTTTATAAGATCATGTATCCATTTATCTGGGTGCTGAATGGTCTGGCCAACCGACTGCTGCGGATATTCCGGATCGAGCCGGTATCCGAACACGACGAATCCGCTCATACGGAAGAAGAAATCCGCATACTGATGAAGGAAAGCAATAAAAGCGGACTAATTGATAATACAGAATTGGCGCTTGTTGATAATATATTTGATTTTGCGACAACCACGGCGCGTGAAATTATGATTCCGCGAACGGAAATGATCTGCCTGTACAGTCATTTTTCGACGGAAGAGAACCTGGCCATCGCTCTGGACAGCATGCGGACCCGCTATCCCATCTGCGGCGAAGACAAGGATCATATTATCGGGTTTATTCATATCAAAGATCTGCTGCGGGGAGACACTTTGGACACCCGGACGATGATCAGGCCGATACTCGCTGTTCCCGAGTCTACACAGATCAGTGATTTGCTGAAAAAGATGCAGCGCAGCAAGACGCAGATTGCGATCCTGATTGACGAATATGGCGGGACTTCCGGCCTCGTTACCCTCGAAGACATTATGGAAGAAATCGTGGGTGAAATTCAGGACGAATTTGACCAGGAGCGGCCGGTGTTGGAGCATATTGGCGAAGAGGAATTCTCCATTGACGGCATGATGCTGATTGATGAGTTCAATGACCGTTTCGGTCTCGGGCTGAGCAGTGAAGATTTCGATACGGTCGGAGGGTGGATGTACTCGCAAATTGAGGTCATTCCGCCCCAGCCGGGACAATCCGTTGCCCATAACGGCTTCCTGCTTGTCATCGAAGAGACGGAGAACAAACGCATTTCACGTGTCCGGCTTATGAAAGAAGAGGCTGTAATTGAAGAAGCTGTAATTGAAGAGGCTGGGGCATAATCTGCCACTATAGAAAAGGAGTATCCTGCTTCCGAATGAGAATGGAAGCAGGATACTCCTTTTTAATGTTTCATTTTATTTTGTGAAGTCAAAAAGCCCAGTTGCCCTTGCGGAATATAGGCTCACGTTTGCCGTCCTGAGTGATGCCGTCGATGTCCATGTCAGCGGAACCGATCATAAAATCGACATGGGTCAGACTGCGGTTCAATCCGTGCTCGCTCAGCTGCTCCTGCGTCATGTCCTTGCCGCCCTTCAAACAAAAGGCGTAGGCGCTGCCGATCGCAAGATGGTTGGAGGCATTCTCGTCAAACAGCGTATTGTAAAACAAAATGTTGCTTTCCGAGATCGGGGATTGATGCGGCACAAGAGCCACCTCGCCAAGATAATGGGCGCCCTCATCCATTTCAATCAGATGCTGCAGCGTTTCCAGGCCGGTTTCGGCCTGTGCGTCCACAATGCGGCCATTCTCGAAGGTAAGGGTGAAGTTGTCGATAATATTGCCGCCGTAGCTAAGAGGTTTGGTGCTGCGGACTTTGCCGTTGACCCCGGTCTTGAGAGGGGCTGTAAATACTTCCTCAGTCGGCATGTTGGCCACGTAAGTATGGCCCTGCGCGTTAATGCTGTCCCCTTGAGCCCAAATATGACCTTCCGGCAGCTCGATGGTCAGGTCGGTACCGGGAGCGGTATAGTGCAGCTTATGGTAGTTCTTGCTGTTAAGCACATCCGATTTGGATTGCAGGGTTTGCAAATGTTCATTCCAGGCTGCTACCGGATCAGCCTCGTTCAGGCGCACGGTATTGAAGATGGCATCCCAAAGCTTGTCAACCTGCTCTGAAGGCGAAGCATCCGGGAACACCTTGGCAGCCCAAGCGGCGGAAGGAACGGCAACAATGGACCAGCTGAACTTGTCCGCCTGCTGATAGGCGCGGTATTTCGCCAATGCAGTAGCGCGGACCCTTTGAGCCGCCTGAATGCGGCTGGATGGAATGCCTGCCAGCAGATCGGGGTCTTCTGCAAGCACATGCAGCACGGCAGCCCCGTTTTCGACGAGCTCGGTCATTTCCGCGGCATACCATTTCGGTGAAATCTCGAACGTTTCATCAGGCGCCATTTCATACTGAAGGCGCGTAACGGTCTCGTCACTCCAATTTACTTTGACCAGGTTGGACCCGGCTGTGTATGCTTCCTTTACAATAAGCCGGACAAATTCTGCAGCCGAGATTGGCGCATGGACAACAAGCGTCTGGCCCTTTTGCACATTGACGCCAATGCGGACGGCCAGCTCGGCATATTTTTGCAGCTTTTGCTGAAAGTCTGACATATTCATTCCTCCATTTTAAAAGGATGATACACTTATGTATCGTATGTATCTTTTCTATTGTACAATGGAACGATAAGGTTCACAAATCACCTTGGCTTGGTTGGCGGACAGGCTGCCGGAGAAACTGAACATTTTTACATAGAGGAGATGATTGGCATGACTGAACTGGCACAGGAGGTTCAAATTAAACAGGCAGAGATGAAGAGGGGAGAGGATGGCACCTACTTGGGCAAGATTGTGTTTACGCTCGCAGGCAATCAGTCCTCATACGAGGTTGTGCTCTACAGCAAAAAAGGAAAGGAATGGGATTACAGCCTCCATTTTGCGGAAGGACCGCGCAGTGAGGAAGAAATGCTGGCTGTTGACGCGAGGCTGGAGGAAGATGACGATCTGTTCGATCTGCTGCTGGAAGCGGCTCAAGCGTCTCTGCAGGAATAAGGCGTGTCCTAATTGGGCAGATAGATTTGATGGACTATCTTCAAACAGAACGTCATATGATGACAAGGATACGGGAACACTATTAGGCGTTTAACTGAGATATTTCCGTGTATACTGGAGGTTCCTTGCATATGGCAGATTCCCTGATCTTCGATGGATTGACAGCAACGGAAGAGGCTGCGCCCGACATTCTGAAGCTGCGAACATTATTTGTAAATACGTTATTTATTGGTGAGCCTGGCCGCCGCGGCTGGGTATTGGTAGATACCGGTATGCCCGGTTTTCAAGACTCCATTATTTCAGTTGCCGAAGCCAGGTACCCGGGGCCGCCGTCGGCCATCATTCTGACCCATGGCCATTTTGACCATGTAGGTACAGTGATCGGCCTGATCCAGCACTGGGGCTCTCCCGTTTACGCGCACCCGCTGGAGCTTCCTTTTCTGACGGGGCGGGAGGACTATTTGCCCGCAGATCCTTCCGTGGGCGGCGGACTTCTGGCAGGGATCTCATTCCTGTATCCGAATGAAGCCATCGACCTGGATGATCGTGTCGAGCCGCTGCCAGCTGACGGAACTGTACCGGGAGCGCCCGGGTGGAAATGGCTGCATACTCCTGGACATACACCGGGCCATGTATCCCTCATCCGGCAGGCGGATCGGATGCTCATTTCGGGGGATGCCATTATCAGTGTAAAACAGGAATCGGCACTGGCGGTCGTACAGCAGGAAAGTGAGATCCATGGCCCGCCGGCTTATTTCACCACCGATTGGCACGCCGCGAAGCGTTCGGTCGAGCTGCTTGCGGAGCACCGCCCCGCTGTTGCTGTTACTGGTCATGGTCCTATCATAAAAGGGGCCGAGCTGGAGCGCCAGCTGCAGCAGCTGGCAGAGCGTTTTGACGAAATGGCGGTACCGAAGGAAGGAAAATATGTCTGAAATCAAGCGGCCTCTGGGCCGTTTTCTTTTTGATGATTAGCAAGTTTGCCGATTTCATGCTGCGAAAGTTGAGTTCAGTGCTTGACATTCAAGCCGCCAGTCGATCGTGGCAAGGCATGTGAACTCGCTGTCCGTGGGCTTTGCATGATTATCCCGTTGGATCAGTTAAAGAAAAGCAGTAAACCGGGAACCGAAAATATACTTTAGGCACGTTTAAAGAAAGTTTCTCTCCATTCCTTCCCTTAGCTTCCCATCCCTCAACCCCTGCATTCTGAATAAAAGGGATAATCGTGCAAGGCCGTATGGAGAGGCATCAGGCAACGGACACCAGACTCCAGACAACTTACCCTATAGACACCCATCTCACTCTGGCTTCTGTGAATGTACGTCGATAGACGTTTTTCTTATATGGAATTTTTGCACAGAGCGTGGTATAGTCTTGCCGAAAAGCATATTACCGCTTTCACAAGCTTATGAAACAGGAAACATACATACTTAGGAGGTTCTACATGTCTAACGATCACGCTGTTTATAAAGAGCCGTTTCACGGATTGGACGCCATTTGGCTGAAGTTTGGAAGGTACACGGCTGTATTGATTCCGGAATATGGCGGAAATCTGGTGGCATTCCGGGATACGGAGCGAGGATACCGCTTTTTACGGGAGCCGGAAGAAAATGCAGTAGGCGATTTTACCGCCAATCCTTCGGTATACGGAATTCCTTTTCTTTTCCCGCCCAACCGTTATGAGGACGGCAAATTCCCTTGGAAAGGAACCGTGCACGAGCTGCCGATCAATGAGCCAGCGACACATAACCATTTGCACGGCTTTTTGCATAATGTGCCGTGGAATGTCGTCGCCTCAGGTACAACCGATGTAGAAAGCTATGTATTAATCAGCCAAAAGGTGGATCAGCAGCATCCGATGTACCGCTACCTGCCTTTCCAATTCACGGTCAATTTGCGTTACAGCTTGAACAGCACAGGCCTGCACCAACAGTATTCCATTGTGAATGAAGGAACGGAAGCGATGCCTAATCTGTTTGCGTTCCATACCGCCATTAATGCACCCTTTGCTGCAGACAGCACACCTGACGATTACCGGATCAAGGTAACCATCGGCGACCGTATTGAACTGAATGAGCGTTCCTTGCCAACAGGCAGGCTGCAGCCGCTGTCTGAAGAAGAACAGGCCATGAAGACAGAGGGTATTAATCCGTATTTTGCAGCCATGGACAACCATTACACGGCTGTTCCGCAAAACGGCCGCAATTATATGGAGCTTACGGATCTACGGACAGGAGTCAAGCTGGTATATGATGTCGGGACTTCCTATAAGCATTGGATGATCTGGAACAACAAGGCAAGCCGTTCATTTATCTGCCCTGAACCACAAATGAACCGGGTCAACGCTCCTAATCTGAGCAGCATGGATCCGGAGGAAGCTGGCTTGGTGCAGCTGCTGCCAGGTGAACGGTTCGAGCAAAGCGCCAGCCTGTACTGCATTTACCCGCAATAAGATTATGCAAACCCCGCTCTGATCTCCGATGGCGGGGTTTGTTCTTGTCTTAAAGAGGTAGTTCAAAAAGTCATCTTTTGATCACGAAGGAACTCAGGAAGCGGACTCGACATCGAATCTTGAACTCAGCCGGGCCTTCCGGTGCTCACGTACCCTAAGTACGCTCCGCTCCTCAGTCCCTATCTTCATTCAACCTTCTCGGTGCTGAAAACCTGACTTTTTGAACACGGACTTAAAGACTAAAAAAGGATGAAATACCACCATCGGGGTGAGAATAAAGCAATGAAATGACAGCATGAAAGGGCGGTATCCATCCGTGATCGAAACGACTTCCAGACACCCTCTTGTAAGGATTAAAGACAGTGGACGAATTTTTGAAACCGATGCGCACGGGAGAGGGCTGTTATCCCATCCCCGATTGAATAAAGGGACTGCATTCAGCGAGCAGGAGCGGAAAGCATTGGGGCTTACCGGACTGCTCCCGCCAGCCGTCATCAGCCCTCAGTCGCAGGCGGACAGAATTTACGAGCAATATCAGCGGCAGCCGAACGATGAAGCCAAGCAGGTGTATTTAACCGCCCTCCAGAACAGGAATGAAACCCTTTTTTACCGTGTTGTAACCGAGCATGTGGAAGAAATGCTGCCGATTATCTATACGCCAACCATTGCGCTTGCCATACAGCATTTCAGCCATGAATTCCGGACTCCTCAAGGGATTTACTTATCCATCGATAAGCCTGACGACATTGAGGTATCCTTCAGGAACAGCGGCTTTACCAAGGACGATATCGATATTGTCGTCGTTTCCGACGGCGAACGGATTCTCGGCATCGGTGATTGGGGAGTAGGCGGGATCAATATTACGATCGGCAAAAAAACAGTATATTCCGTCGCTGCAGGCATTTATCCGCGGCGCATACTGCCTGTCGTTCTGGATGTCGGCACCAACAACAAACAGTTGCTTGAGGACCCGCTCTATCTGGGCAACCGTCATGAACGGGTTACCGGTGAGGCGTATGACCGTTTTGTCGAAATGTTTGTTTCCGCTGTCGAACGGATTTATCCCGGTGTGCTGCTGCATTGGGAAGACTTCGGGGGACAGAACGCAAGGCGTCTGCTTGAAAAATATAAAAACAGGCTCTGCACCTTTAACGATGACATGCAGGGAACGGGAGCGATCACACTGGCGGCCGTGCTTTCGAGTGTCAAAGCTTCTGGCGTGCCGCTGCAGGAGCAGAAGATTGTTATTTTTGGCGCGGGCACGGCAGGCATCGGAATTGCGGATCAAATCCGGCAGGCTATGGAGCGAAGCGGTATGAGCGCCGCGGATGCGGCGGCCCGCTTTTGGTGTATTGACCGCTATGGCCTGGTGGTGCAAGGAGCGGAGGGAGTTACCGAGGTGCAGAAGCCTTATGCGCGCCGTCCCGAAGAAGTTGAGGGCTGGCAAGGAAGAGGTGGCAAGGAAGGGATCTCCCTGGTGGAGGTCATTCGCCGCGTTCAGCCGACCATGCTGATCGGAGCCTCTACCGTTAGTGGAGCCTTTACGGAAGAAGCGGTAAGAGAGATGGCCAAAGGCACAAAAATGCCTGTCATTATGCCCCTGTCCAACCCGACGGAAAAGTCTGAGGCCAAGCCTGACGATCTGCTCAATTGGACGGATGGCAAAGCCTTGATCGTAACCGGCAGTCCCTTTGGGGATGTGGAATACAACGGGAAAACTTATAAAATCGGGCAGGCGAATAACGCGCTTGTCTATCCGGGAATCGGTCTCGGGACCGTCGCGGTCAAAGCTTCGCGGGTAACAGACAACATGCTGACCGCCGCCGCCGAGGCCGTGGCAAGCAAGATTACACATAATAAGCCGGAGGACCCCCTGCTGCCGGGTGTGCATGAGCTGCGCTCTTTGTCCCGCCACGTAGCCATTGCGGTCGGGCAGGCTGCGGTAAAAGAAGGCATGGCTCCAGGCGGGCTGCAGGCACAGGATGTGGAAAGAGCTGTAGACAAAGCCGTCTGGCAGGCTGAATATCCGGAAATTCACCCGCTTGGCTGAATGTGAGCAATGGGCTGTCCCGAACCGCATGGTTTTCGTTTGGGGCAGCCTATTTATTTTGGGTTTACGCTGCCGGATTTTTGATAGTATTAATTGTAGAACAGCAGATAGTAGCCAAGGGGGAGAAACAATGAGGAATTTTATGATCTTTGGAGCAAGCAAAGGGCTGGGGGAAGCTTTCGTCAAAGTATTGCCTGAGGCTGGAGACCATGTATGGATCGTTTCCAGAAGCCATGCCGAAACATTGCTGCTCAATGATGGAGTCAACAGATATTGGATCAAAGCGGATCTGGCGTCCGCCGAAGCGGGCAATGAGATTACCGTTGCATTCAAGGACACTGCATTGGATGTGCTTATTTATAACGTGGGGATATGGGAGAGCAATGGCTTCAGGGAAAACTATGATTTTGAGCAGGATGATCCCGCGGAAATCGCCAATATTCTGAATGTCAATGTCGTTTCCGCCATTACGTGTATCCAAAAGCTGCTGCCCAATCTGAAAAAATCGGATAATGCCAAAATCATCTTGATCGGTTCGACTGCCGGGCTTGAGAACAATCATTTTACCCAGGTTGCATTTACGGCTTCCAAGTTTGGACTGCGCGGCATCGGCAATTCCTTAAGGGAGCATGTCAAGAAGTACGGTATCGGAGTAACCATAATCAATCCTGGAGAAATTGCGACTCAGGTTCCATATGAAGACGGGGTGGAGAAAGTTTGGTCAGCGTATCAAGGCACACAAATTCCTTTGTCGGATATCGTTTCATTGGTCAAATGTGTAATTCATCTCTCCAGGGCATCCTGTGTGAAGGAGATCAACATTCCGGCAATGCTTGATGAGAATGCTCTCAAACATCAGAGGTTATAGCTGCTGGTCAGACAACAAAGATAGAAGAAAAGGATACTGCAAATTTCAACAGGATCCCGGTACCTTAGGATCCCGGTACCTTTATTGATGGAACAGATGGAGACACATTCAACGTTTTATACATAACCTTTTTGTATTTTCGAGGATACTCGCCATGTGCATAAGTTGGCGAAATGCGGTTATATTTAATGCGATAAATAAAAAAATAAAAGGGTTGATTCCGGTGCAACGACAACAGGAGCAAGACCTCGGCAGTTACGTCTGGCGGGGACAGAAGAAGATCGAACTATCAAAGGAAGACGACCGGTTTACCGTAATGGTTTCAAAACCTGAGGAGTTGGAAAGGATTGCGAATGTTTCCGGAGTCCATGAAATCGAGCCCCTCGCTCCGAATGTTTATAAAGTGAAAACTACATCAACAGAACGGGATCACACCATGGCGATGATTCGCTCCAGTTACGTTAATACGGTTGTTCATCACGCTTACCGTCCACAAGGGACGGAGGGTACGATTTATTACCTTACAGATGAAATCGCCGTGCAATTCAAAACTGGGACAAGTCCGGAGAAAGTCGAACAGTTGTTTCACAAATACAGGTTGAATCTGGTTCGTACTTACGACGACGAGCCCTTAACATGTTTGGTAGCAACTACGGTGGATAGCATGGAGAACCCGATCAAAGTTTCGAACAGATTAGCGGAAGAACAAGAGGTTGAATATGCGGAACCGAACATGATTAACAGGTTTCAGCATATGTACATACCAACTGATGATCTGTTTCACCAGCAGTGGCATCTTCAATCGTTGAACAACAAGCCCTATTTAGTCAAAGAGGCAAGTGTTTCTGCTACTGAGGCGTGGGATATCACCAAGGGTGAGCGTCGTATTGTTGTAGCGGTCATTGATGACGGATTCGACCTTACTCACCCGGATTTTCAGGGACCCGGGAAAATTGTCAGCCCGATTGACTACGCCGATGAAGACCTTGAACCTTTGCCCGTGGGTAGAGATTATCACGGCACGCCCTGTGCGGGTGTTGCAATAGCCGAAGAGAACGGACAAGGAGTAGTGGGCATTGCTCCTGGATGCTCCTTTATGCCGGTTAGGGTTGATTTAAGCCAACTTGATGATCATAAAATGAAAACGATCTTTGAGCATGTGGCGAGAGTAGCCGATGTCATCTCTTGCAGTTGGGGTCCTCCCCCGGTTTATGCTCCAATGTCATCACTTGTGAAGGACACACTCACCCGGATAGCAACATTAGGCGGACCCCGGGGCAAAGGCTGCGTCATCTGTTTCGCAGCCGCGAATTTCAATGCTCCTGTTAACGATCCGAACAATTCTGTATTTCGTTGGCGCGATTACTCTGGAAGAATGCGTGAGACGGTTGGTCCGATTGAGAATGGTAATGCTGTGCACCCGAATGTTATTGCCATTGCCGCCTCAACCAGCCAGAATCGGCATGCGGAATACAGTAATTGGGGGCAAGAAATTAGTGTTTGCGCTCCAAGCAATAATTTTAATCCGATTGATCCAAGAAAATATGCGCCGGGGCTGGGCATTTGGACAACGGATAACGGATTGGGAGGCTTTGATCCGGGAAGCCGCTATACGGACCGATTCGGAGGCACATCCAGCGCTACACCGCTTGTTGCCGGCGTAGCAGCATTAATGCTAAGTGCGAATCCGAATTTAAGTGCTTCCGACGTTAAGATAATCTTACAGCAAACTGCTGATAAAATTCAGGATAATCTGCCGGATCATAACGGAAACAACCGTGGAGATTACGATCAAAAAGGACACTCCGAATGGTTCGGCTTCGGTAAAGTCAATGCGGCGAAAGCGTTGAAGGAAGCCAAACGGCGGGTGGGGGGCATCCGGGAACCGCAACTGGTTTAAGAAACGATATAACGCTTAAGAAGGGGGCTCATCTCTGATGCCAACGACGACAAAAGGGTACGATCCGCTGTTTTTGGGAACAGACCATCAAATTGATTTTCCGACGTTAACCGGTAAAGTCAAAGAACATGCTCTAAAAGGAGGTGAAATCTTTGATTTTACTCACTTTTCCCTTGTCATGAACAAGGAAACTAAATTTGCCCTTTACTCTATAGCCATTGTCGACAAATACAAGCATCGGAATATTGAACGTGGCAATAACGATTGGCATTACGACGAACGCATTGGCAAAAACAATCAAGTCGGAGATGAATTGTATGAACAAAATGATTGGGATAGGGGGCATTTAACTCGACGTTATGATATATGTTGGGGCGACCAGGCGGAGCAGGCCAATTACGATTCGTTTTGTTGGGCCAATATTACCCTGCAGCATCATGATTTCAACACTGGCATATGGAACGATTTGGAGAATTGGCTACTGGATTATGTTGAAGATGGGGGGGAAATGATTGTCACTACAGGACCTGTCCATAAAGACAATGATAGCGAGTATTGCGGGGTACACCAGCCTTCAGGATGTAAAATTAAAGTGCCTTACGGATTTTGGAAAAGCATCACGTTCGTTGACCAGAACCAGAGCCTTAGGACACTGGCCTTTATCATCAGGCAGTATAAAAATGCTCATGACAATCTTGCTACAAGGTTCAAGCCTTTAAAGACCTATCAAGTTCCGTTGACCACAATAACCAGAGAGACGGAAATTGAGTTTGACAAGAAGCAGTACGATACGAATCCATTATTCTTCTTTGCCAATCCAACCACGGCTGAGAAAGACATACAAACGCCTGAAGCCTATCTTATTGAAAATAAGACGGATATTATTTTAGACCGCAACATTTAGGATGTTCATAACGAAAGGAAGCTGTATATATGGTGTTGTCAAGATTTGATCCGCCAGGCAATCTAGATGATTATGATTCGATCCCGAATCAGCGCGAGGCATGGAGCGAATTTATCTCCGCTGTATTTGATTCTGCAATACGGGAAAACGAACGATTACTTAGTCCAGGCAAGAGCCAGTTTTATCACCCGATGCGGACTGAAACCCCTGATGAGGCGAAGGATGCGTCTATTGCATGGCCGGGATTTCCTAAGCGGTTATCAGATGATCAGAACTTAACGTGGAGGCAAGCAATGGCGGTAGCCGACAAGCGCCCGGCACCTGGGCAACCGCGTATACACGATGAGTATCTAGAATGGTTTGTAGAATACGACGAAGGAAGCCACAAAGTAAAAAGGGTGACATTTACATGCGAGGGACCAGAATACTGGCGGGCGATGGCGAATGGGCATCCGTTCTCATCCCCGAATTGGCAATTTAATGCGAGGGGTGACCAACAGCGGGTTCTTGCACTATACCGCCAGTTTGTTTCTCCCGATGTGAAACTAGACGATCTGTTTCATGGCGACCGGTACAATCCGCTGAACAAATGGAACACGAGTCACGGAGCAATGCACTTGACTCATCCGGCTAATACGCTCGGAGCAGAAATTAACTTGGCTGCCGATGCGACGGTCCTTCGAAAAGGCGGAGACAGCACGATACTGAGTGATCAGAATGACCTGATCCGATGCGCGGGATACGGGGTTGAGGAGCGGGCAAGCGACCCGCTGATCGGCAGCGAAATCAATACACTGGCACGGCAAGGTGCGTTGATCACGTTGAAGAATCCTGTCGGACTCTACATGTTGGAGCCGAACACGAGCGGATGGACTGCACCTGATAACAGCGATCCGCTTAGTTATTGGAAGATACTGCGCGGCAAGCCAGGTTATGCAGTACGGGCCGTATATGAGGTACCCCCGGACAAACCGTTCTTAGTCGGCGATATTGAGATCGGAGGCAAACCGATTGAATTTGGTGGGCAGATTGCCCAGCATGTCTTTGTTAGTTTGGTCGGATCTTATTTCGGTTTGGGGGGAGAACTCAGTGAAGCCCAAGCGTGTATCATCCCTGGAATGGCTCCTGCGATGGCGGCCGAGAGGGAAATGGCAGATGAGGCTCAGGCAATCCTGAAGGCCCATCGCAACACATTGGAGGGAGTCTGATGGCAGTTGGGTTAGAAGAACCGTTGTTAGAAATCGATGAGATTCAGGGGAATTCGCTTGCCGGATTCAATAAGGACCACCAGATATTTCTGTTTTACAAGATCGTTGACCCGTCCTTGGCGAAGCGGTGGTTGAGATACTGGACCCCATATGTTTCGACAGCGCGTGAGGTACTCCAGTTCAATCGGCTTTATCAAATGATGTGGGCGCGGCGCGGCGAAGAGCCGCCAGGGATGATGGCGACGTGGTTGAACATCGCCTTTTCCTATGAGGGGTTAAAGCTACTTACCGATGATCTAGTCGTATTTGAAGATTCGGAGTTCAAGCTCGGTATGAAGAAGCGGTCGGGGATTTTGGGTGACCCGACAGGGCCCGCTCAAGAGATGCATGAAGGACATGCGAAGAACTGGCTGTTCGGCGGGGAGCGCAATCCTGTCGATCTTGTATTGATTGCGGCGGGAGATGATCGTTCCAGGTTGATAGAGTGGACTGATCGTATTCAGGCAAGCGCCCTGCAGCTGCCTGGAGCTGGACCGGGAACGGGCGGTGGGATTCGCCTTGTGTTTGAGCAGGAAGGGCAGGTGCGCCCTGACCTCAAGGGACATGAGCATTTCGGATTTAAGGACGGCATCTCTCAACCGGGGATACGGGGGCGAGTATCAGAGATGCCGGAAGAGTATTTGACAGCCCGACTGATTGACCCATCGGACCCGCATGCTGCTTTGTACGCCAAACCGGGACAGCCCCTTATTTGGCCGGGGCAATTCGTATTAGGCTATCCACAACAAAAACGGGATGATTCGCTGAGGCCTAAGCCGCCCAATGTGCACATGACAGGTTGGGTTCGAAACGGGTCTTATCTGGTCATCCGACGACTGCGGCAGGATGTGGCTGCTTTCTGGGAATTCGTACGGCGGGAAGCGCAGACGTCCGGGATAAAACCTGAAAGGTTGGCTGCTCTAATGGTCGGTCGTTGGCCTAGCGGAGCGCCGATCCTTCGCACCCCGGAGAAGGACGACAAGCTGCTCGCTGAGAACGATTTGGTCAACAACCATTTTATGTATGTGGAAAATTCAAGTATGGTCAAGTTGCTGCCGGAGCTGGCCGAGGATCAGTTTCCTCAGGCCAGTGGAGATCCTCAGGCCGTACTTTGTCCATTTTCCGCGCATATTAGGAAGACGAACCCTCGTGACGAAACATCGGATTCAGGAAGTTTAAGCGACTCACTGGTTCGCCGCATTTTACGACGGGGCATTCCGTTTGGAAAGTCGCTCCCCGTGGATTTCGAGACAGGAATTACAGGGGGAGATCCTCAGGAAGGGAATCGGGGGCTTATGTTTGTTGCGTACATGACCTCGATTGAGATGCAGTTCGAGTTCATAACCCAGAACTGGATGAATAGTAAGAAGGAGCCGAAGGAAGGTGGGCATGATCCGATCGTAGGCCAGAATTACCGCAACGGGCGCAAACGCGAATTCGACTTGATGGGCCGTGAAATGGTGCTGGACAAGGAATGGGTCATTCCCACGGGCGGGGAGTATTTCTTCCAGCCGTCGATCAGCGTGCTGCGTGATGTTCTGGCAAGATAATATCTAGTGCTAAAAAAAGCGTTTAAGTAAATAAATGAAAAAACAAATAAAACATCCGTCACCTTGTTTTCAGGAAGAATATGTGTGAAGTTATTATAATGGGAAAATTCACAAACGAAAATTAACTACCTCGATGACCACGCATTTATTGCGCGGTCTTTTGACGCTTATTATATAACAATATAGGAATTTAGATATTTGTCGGGTACACATATGCGTTTTCATATTCACAAAATTAGGAGTATGTATCAAATAAAACCGCCCCATTCGGGGCGGTCAACAAAAACAACATCAATTTTGATTGATGTAACGCTTTGCTTTGTAGCTGTTTTTATCATGCCCCTGCGAACAGGCAGGAAGTTGGCCCAATTCAACAGGGTGCTCTGCTTTCTCGTACATCATTTCCCTGAAGCAGAGAAGGAAAAGTCAGACATAAAAATATACCATACTAAATCGTTATCAACTAAAGTAGACAAATGATAAATATCAAGGTTGTATGTAGGGTCATCAACCATTCCCTGAACTACTAAATAATCTTTTAGAAGATGAAATCTTGGATAATACACATAGATAAACCCGTCATCATCTTCTTTGTAATGATCAGTTCCATATAGTTCCCGGAATTGACCCGCAGTCATCCCAATATGCGCTCCACGTGAAGTCATATAATCACCTAGAGATTCTGTGGAAAGATTCATTGCAGCAATCGAATCGTCGCGGTAGTACACCTCTATTCCGCCTTCATAGATGTCCATATTAAATAAGTTCCCATCAATAACCTTACCCAGAACCTTCTCTGCTTCAGAACGGTTCATTCCATAGCAGACGCGAGCTGATTCATTGTTTACTTTGACTACGCAAAGATCTTCAGATGGGGTAAATGAATCCACGCCATGCGATTCCATTGCGCTCCCTACCCATAACATCATGAAAACCAAAAATGTCTTCATTCCTTATCCCCCTATAATATTTCTTTTTCTTTTATCGGTTCGTCTCAGCTTCCCAATAAATAACACACCTTTAGTTTAAGAAAGCTAGCGCGACGATGAGCCGGTTCTCTCCATCTACTCGGAATACATTCAAACGCTCCTTGAAGTGTAAAGCGACGTATAAGAAACCGTAAGCGCCTAGATCGGCAAGATTTTAGCCGGCTTAGGCGCTGTCGTTATCGGGCCGTAACATTTCTTGTATGAAAAAGCGCTTGCAAAAAACGGTGAAGATTAACGGCATATGCGGTATAATGTGACAGGAGTCATAAATTTTGAGAGAACATGCAGTACATACGATGAGGGAGGAATTGCAGTGGAATACCGGATTGAAAAAGATACCATTGGTGAAATCAAAGTTCCCGCGGACCGTCTTTGGGGTGCCCAAACCCAGCGCAGCAAGGAGAACTTCCCAATCGGCAATGAAAAAATGCCTATAGAGGTCATTTATGCGTTTGCGGTGCTCAAGAAGAGCGCGGCGATCACCAACCACCAGCTGGGCAAGCTGTCGGCGGACAAGAAGAATGCAATTGTGTATGCTGCGGATGAAATTTTGACCGGCAAGCTGAATGATCATTTTCCGCTGGTTGTATGGCAGACCGGAAGCGGCACACAGTCCAATATGAATGTGAATGAGGTCATTGCGCATCTTGGCAGCCAGTGGCTTGAGCAGCATGGGAAGGAAGAGCGTCTGCACCCGAACGATGATGTGAATATGTCGCAAAGCTCCAACGATACGTTCCCGACGGCCCTGCACGTTGCAGGTGTGCTCGCGGTTGAGGATCATCTGCTGCCTGCCATAGCCAAGCTGAAAGATACGTTCCGCAGCAAGTCTGAGCAATTCAAGGACATCATCAAAATTGGCCGCACGCACCTGCAGGACGCTACACCGTTAACCCTCGGTCAGGAAATCAGCGGGTGGGAAGCGATGCTGGACAAGAGTGCCCGCATGATCACGGATACGGTTGAGTATATGAAGGAGCTGGCCATTGGCGGAACGGCTGTGGGCACCGGTATTAACGCCCATCCCGAGTTTGGAGCCAAGACGGCCGCCGAGATTTCCGGTTTCACCGGCAAAACATTCACTTCAGCGCCGAACAAGTTTCATGCGCTTACCAGTCATGACGAGGTCGTAGCGGTTCATGGGGCCGTGAAGGCGCTGGCAGCCGACCTGATGAAAATCGCCAACGATGTGCGCTGGCTCGCAAGCGGACCGCGCAGCGGCCTTGGCGAAATCACGATTCCGGCCAATGAGCCGGGAAGCTCCATTATGCCTGGCAAAGTGAACCCTACCCAAAGTGAAGCGTTGACGATGGTCGTGACGCAGGTGATGGGCAATGATGCCGCAATCGGCTTTGCAGCCAGCCAGGGCAATTTTGAGCTGAATGTGTTCAAGCCTGTCATCATTTATAATTTCCTGCAATCCGTGCATCTGCTGGCCGATTCCATCGTTGCCTTTAATGATAACTGCGCGGTTGGCATCGAGCCAAACATGGCGAAAATCGAGCACAACCTGCACAACTCTCTCATGCTTGTCACGGCACTGAATCCTTACATCGGATATGAGAATGCGGCCAAAATCGCGAAGCTTGCGCATGCAGAGGGCCTGTCATTGAAAGAAGCCGCTCTCAAGACCGGATTGTTAACCGAAGAGCAGTTTGACCAATATGTCGATCCGGCAAAAATGATTCAGCCAAAAGCCTGATAGCCATAATGAATTATAAACCGGCGCATTCCCGGGGCATCCCCCTTGCGAATGATGCCGGTTCTTATTTGTTATTCGAAGAATTCTGTCAATTCTTTATTGAAATCTATCAGCTAAGGGATTAAAATATTTTTGGTTTTTCACTATAGGATACAGTTGCGGAGGTTTTCCCTTGTTCAAGCACTTTAGCCCGAGTATCCGGATGAAGATATTGCTCGGATATGTATTCATTATTGCATGTCTTGGGATTTTTCTGCTGGTCGTTTCCGGCAGGATGAATCAGCTTCAACAGGAGAACGATTTTATCGTTCATCATGATTTGCAGGTACATAATCTCACAAGCGCCCTCGAAAAACACATTCTTGATATGGAGACAGGACAGAGGGGATTTGTCATTACGAGAAATGAGAGCTATCTGGCACCTTATATGGATGCCAGAACGGTATGGCAGCAGGATTTTGAAGCCTTGAATGATTTGGTTCGGGATAATCCTGCCCAGCAGCGGCGGCTGGAAACGATTCAAAGCAGGCTGCAGCGCTGGATTGAAATTGCGGGAGAGCCTTTGATTGCGGCAGGGAGAAGCGGTGACCAGGCTAAAATCGACGAGTTTTTTGCTGCCGATCCGGGCAAGGTTGAAGTTGACGGCCTGCGAAGCCTGCTCGATACATTCCGGAATACCGAGCTTCAGCTGACCGAAGCAAGAATATCGAATCTCGAACAGTCCACCCGCAGCATCCTGCTCGTCATGTATATCACATGGGCTGTGATTTTGATTTTGACCCTTACGGCTGCCGTTATGGTTTCGAGAAATATATCAAAAACCATTCGTCAGGTAACAGCTACAATACGCGCCATGGCAGGCAGCGGTGATCTTACGACCCGGGTAAAGGTCAACAGCAGAGATGAGGTCGGAGAGCTTGCACAAGCCGCCAATCGTTTGCTTGATCGGGCGGAAGATCAGAACCGGGCGAAGGAACTGGTTGCACAGCTCGCCACCGAGATGCAGAATCCCGCCAATGTCGAAGCGCTTGCCAGGCTGTTTCTGAGAAGACTGGCCTACGAGTTGAATATTCCCTATGGGGTAGTTTATCTGGTCAAAGAGGATGTTTTGGAGCGGGCAGCCGCCTATGCCGCAGGTGAAGAGCAGGAGATAACGGATTGGAAAAACAGGATTGAACTTGGGAGAGGACTTGTTGGGCAGTGCGCGGCAGAGCAGAGGCTGATCCGTCTCGATTCGGTACCGCCGGATTATATTCGGATCTCTTCCGGTCTGGGTCAGGCCGCCCCCTCACAAATCGTCATTGTTCCGGCTGTATTTGAAGGGAAGACGACAGCCGTCGTGGAGATTGCATCCTTTGAACCTGTTGAAGAAGAGAAGATGGATCTGTTAAAGGAATTTACGGCTTTGTTCGGCACTTCAGTACATTCCGCGGTTGTGAACATGGTACTGCAGCAGCTTTACAGCGAATCCCAGGTGATGAACGAAGAGCTGCAGGCTCAGTCCGAGGAGCTTCAAATGCAAACCGAGGAGCTGCAGGCTCAGACGGAGGAAATGCAGATGCAGACGGAGGAGCTTCGGATGCAGGCGGAAGAAATGCAAATCCTGAACGAAAAGCTGGAGCAGCAGAAGAAGATTGCCGAAGAAACGGCGTCGGAGCTTGAAACTTATGCGAAAAAGCTTGAAACCACTTCAAATTACAAGTCGGAATTTTTGGCGAATATGTCGCATGAGCTCCGCACCCCGCTGAACAGTATGCTGATCCTGTCGGAAATATTAGCGGAAAACAGAAACCATACACTGACAGAAGAAGAGAGACGTTATGCTGAAGTCATTCATTCATCCGGTAAAGACCTGTTGGCGCTGATTAACGATATTCTGGATTTATCCAAGGTTGAAGCAGGTGAAATGCTGGTCGAGATGGGAGCGGTCAACTTATCCGAGCTGCCTGATATCATGAATCGATATTTTCTTAAGACGGCCGAGCAGAAGGGGATCGATTTCCGTATTCAATTGGATGCTCTCCTGCCGGGGCACTTTTATACAGACGAGATGAGGCTGCAGCAAATTTTGCGCAACCTGCTCTCCAATGCGTTCAAATTTACGAAGCAGGGAGAAGTGTCGCTCACAATCAGCAGATCACTTCCCCCGTCAACAGGCTTGGCTGCGGGCAAAGACTATCTGGCATTTAGTGTGGCTGACACCGGAATCGGAATTCCCGAAGAGAAGCTGGAGCTTATTTTTGACGCTTTTAAGCAGGTGGATGGAGCTACAGCCCGCCAGTATGGCGGGACTGGTCTTGGTTTATCCATTTCCCTGTCGCTTGCCAGGCTGCTGGACGGAGATATTTCGGTGGAAAGTGTGGAAGGAAAAGGAAGCCGATTTACGTTATATCTGCCGTGTATTACAGAGCCGCCAACAGACGAGAAGATGCTGTTCCTGGAAGCGGAGGCTGCGCCGGCGCTGGATGCCGTGCCGCGATGGACAGAGAATGCTGCGCAATCAATTGAAGCGGAAGAGCGTCCGGATGATTGGATGACTCCGCTTGAAGAATCGCTTTTCCAGGGCAGAAAAGTGCTTGTTGTTGACGATGACATCCGTAACGTATATGCACTTGTCAACGGCTTGGAGAAGCTTGGAATGGAGACCTTTTCAGCATCCAACGGTTCTGAATGCCTTGAAATGCTGATGGAGCATCCGGACACAGATATTATTCTGCTGGACATCATGATGCCGGAAATGGACGGTTATGAAACGCTGGCCGCCATTCGCGGTGAGCTCCAGCTTAAGGATATGCCGGTGATTGTGCTAACCGCCAAAGCCATGAAAGAGGATCGTGATAAATGCCTGGCTGCGGGCGCCTCCGATTATCTGAGCAAGCCCTTGAATATGAAGGAACTGATTTCACGCATGAAGCTCTGGCTCGGACGCAAGCTGAGCTTATGATAATGAAGTTAAAAACCGTGCACCCATAAGGGGTGTCACGGTTTTTTTTTATGTAAAAAAATAAAATAGGAATCCATGTCATCTTTTTCTCGAAAACAGATGTTATAATAACTAACAAAATAAAAATGTATATGTGACATCTTATGATAATTAAAAGGGAGGTATCTTCATGAGACTGACGGTAAAAGAGGCTTTAGGCATTTATCCCCTCTCCGAAGCCAAGCTGGTAGCCGGTGCCGAGGGTACATCGAGAATGATGAAGTCGGTCAATGTTATGGATGCGCCCGATATAGCGGACTGGATTAAGAACGGTGAAATGCTGTTTACCACCGGCTTCATATTTAAAGACAGCCAGGAGGCTGTCATGCGGCTGCTTCATCGGCTGGACGAACGCGGTTGTGCGGGGCTGGGAGTCAAGCTGGGCCGCTTCTGGCAGCATATTCCCGAACTGGTGATTGAGGAGGCTGACCGGCTGAAATTCCCGCTGCTTGAGCTTCCGTTTCAATTTACCTTTTCCGATCAAATGGATGCCCTGTTTCGCGCGGAATATGAACGCAGCACCAAGGCCTTGCAGTCAATTGTTGACAGGCAAAAACGGCTGATGCAGTTTGCCTTGAGAAAAGGCACGGATCCCAATGTGTTCGCAGGGCTTTCCGAGGTGCTTGGATGCCGCCTTGCAGTGATCGGATCAAGAGGGCACGTTCTGTTCGCCAACAGCGATGAAGGTGCGCAGCCCGGCCTGATGCAGGGATGGCCGTGGAAGCCGGTGTATTCCAAAACCAAGTGGCGAGCCGGTCTCTGTCACCGCGTGCCTATCAGACAGCAGGAGGAGCAGTATGGTTTTCTGCTTGTGTTCACGGAATCCTCCCATTCACCCAGATCCGAGGAAGGGCTGTACCAGCAGGCCGCGGAGGTGCTGGCTTACTACATGGATTTGACCTACAGGGAGCACATTCATCCGACGGTTCAGGATGAGATGAAGGCAGTCATGATGCAGTATTTGAACGGCAAAATCAGCTCCTCCGATCTGGTTAACTATGCCGCCGGCAAAGGGCTTTCCATTGGGGAGGGGGCGTGTCAGTGCGTGCTAACCACTCTGGAGCCCGAGGCGTTTTCTTCCCAAAAGCTGCTGAAGCAAATTCACAGGGAGCTGCAATATAATCCGCTGATGCAGTTGAGCTCTGCCCATCATTTTCACGTTGATGAAGGAATATTATCCATCTATAGCTGCCCTGGAGGGAAAGACAGCGGGGAGCGGCTGGTGAAGTTCTTATCCAGCAGATTCAGCGACATTATCGAAGGCCAGCGCGCCAAAAGCGAACCGGAACCCCGATTCTGGATCAGCAAAATGAAGCCAGGGCTTGCCCAGCTCCGGGAGGCGTACCAGGAATGTCAGGGGACACGCAAGCTGGCGATCAGGTTCGGTATGGAGGATACGGCGCTGCAATTTGACACGCTGGAGTTTGCGTACGTGTATCAGCATGTTCCCGCGGAGGTGATGGCCAATTACTGCGACAAGCTGCTGGAGCCGCTGCTGCGCGACGGGGAGTCGAATCATATGCTGATGCTCACGCTGGAAGCTTTTATAGAGCATGACGGGCTCATCAATGAAGCGGCCAAGCGCCTCTACGTGCACAGGAACACGGTAACTTACCGGATGGATAAGATCGCGGGCCTGCTGCAGATGGATTTCAAGAAGAACAATGACCTTTTGAAATTGAAGATGGCCTTTACCTTTCGGAAATTCCTGCAATCGGCTGATCAACAGCAGGGTAAATAACATCGCATCATGCACGATGACCAAATTTTTTTCATAATGTTAGTTTAAGTGACAATAATGCGTTATTAACATTGTTGTATCAGAGGACGGGTTTTACAATACGTGTTAATCAAGCAGCAATGGAGGCAGGGGGATGAGCGCTACAGCGGTAACAGAATACATTAACAGTCTTGATCTTGCGCAGTTTGCAGTTGCCTTTGGTTCTCTTTTTGAGCATTCACCGTGGATTGCGGAGCAAGCATGGAAGAAGAGACCCTTTACATCACCCTCACATATGTTTGAAGAGATGAAAGTGATTGTGGAGCAGTCGGAGCCGGAAGCGGTGCTGCGGCTGCTGCGCAGCCATCCCGATCTGGGGAGCAGGCTGGCCATGAGTTCCGACTCAGTGAAGGAGCAGGCGGGGGCGGGGCTGGGTTCCTTGTCCCCCGAACAATATGAGGAGCTGAAAGAGCTGAACCGGCGTTATACGGAGAAGTTTGCTTTTCCATTTATTCTTGCAGTAAAGGGCCACACATCGGCAACCATCATTGAAGCGGCCAAGCGGCGCATTCATCATTCCGAAGAGGAGGAGCGGAGAACTGCTGTGGAGCAGGTGTTCCAGATCGCCGGTTTCAGGCTGGAGGATTGGCTCAATAAGCAGCAAGGGGTGAACTTATCCTGATGGCGGGACGGATTACGACCCATGTACTGGATACGGGTCGGGGAAAGCCGGCGGCAGGGGTGCAAATTGAGTTGTACCGCCTAACCGCGGATGGAACGGCGGAGCTGGCTGCTGAAAGCTCGACGAACGAAGACGGGCGCACCGCGGCACCTCTGCTTGAAGGTCAGGGAGTAGCTCCGGGTGTCTATGAGCTGAGGTTCGGGGCAGGAGTCTATCTGAAAAAGGTCTATGAATTAGGAGTCTCAGAACAACCGTTGTGGGATATCATCCCGATCCGGTTCCGCGTTGCCGATGCAGAGCAGCATTACCATATTCCGCTGCTGATTGCCCCGGGAGGTTACAGCACTTATCGAGGAAGCTGATTTTTAGAGGTAGTTCAAAAAGGGGGAGAACGGATGTCTCCGAAATACGATCTTATTATCAAGGGAGGTACCGTCGTCCTGCCAGATGGCTGCAAGAAGACGGATATCGCCGTAAAAGACGGAGTGATCGCGGCGATCGGCACAATTCCTGACACGGATGCGGGGCAGGTGCATGATGCGGCCGGGCTAACCGTAATGCCGGGGGCGATCGACATTCATGTGCATTTTAACGAGCCGGGTCTGGGCTCCTGGGAAGGGTTTGTCTCCGGCTCTGCTTCACTTGCCGCGGGAGGCGTCACAACTTACGTGGATATGCCGCTGAATGGGGTTCCTCCGACCGTTAGCGCCAAAGCTTTCGACCTTAAGCTGGAGCATGCGAAGGGTTCGTCCTGCGTCGATTATGCATTGTGGGGAGGGCTTGTTCCCGGCAACAAGGATGAACTGGCCGGGCTGGCCGCAAGAGGAGCGGTCGGCTTCAAGGCTTTCATGTCCGAGCCGGGAGGCGAGGGGGAAGACATTTTTACAAGAGCTGACGATCTGACTCTGCTGGAAGGCATGCGTGAAATCGCCGGACTGGGCGGGCTGCTGGCGCTTCATGCGGAGAGCGACGCCATTACACGGGAGCTGGCTGCACGCCTGCGTTCCGGGGGCAGCGCAGATATGCGGGCATATCTTGCTTCCAGGCCGGTGATTGCTGAAGTGGAGGCCGTTAACAGGGCCTTGCTGTATGCGCGACAAACAGGCTGTGCCCTGCATTTTGTTCATATCAGCAGTGTGCAGGCGCTTGAGCTTATCGACGGCGCCAAGGCGGAAGGCCTGGATGTTACGGCAGAAACCTGCCCCCACTATCTAAGCCTTACCGATGAGGATGCGGTGCGTATCGGAGCGGGGGCCAAATGCGCCCCGCCGCTGCGGGACCAGGACAATAGAGAAGGGATGTGGGAAGCCTTTTGTCGGGGCTCTATTGATATCATTGCTTCGGATCATTCGCCTTGTCCGCCTGAAATGAAGCTGTCGGCCGATTACTTCGATATATGGGGAGGCATTTCGGGCGCGCAGAGCACGCTGAACATCATGATCGAGGAAGGGCATATCAAGCGCGGTATTGATTTGCAGCGGATTGCCGAGGCAACAGCTGCCTCACCGGCCCGCAGGACGGGGCTTGCTTATCGCAAGGGCTCGATCGAGGTCGGGAAGGATGCGGATTTTGCGCTGATCGATTTCAGCAGCTGCTTTGTGCTGCAGCCTGAGGACCTGCTGTATCGCCATAAGCAGAGCCCTTATATCGGGTATGCATTTACACATGCAATCGCGGCGACCTTCTGCAGAGGGCATCAGGTATTTGAACGCAGCACAGGAGTGGCTCATGCCTGCAGGGGAATCTTTATTCCCGGCAGACCAAGCGGCGTTTACGAGCGGGGAGCGGCTTATGCATGACATGGTGAGACCTGCTGAAGAGGCTGCGCAATTGCTGGAGCAGTACTGTGATCGATTGCCGGAAATGCTGAACTGGCTTTCACAGTTCGGGAAAGATCCGGAAGGGGGAGTTACCCGCCTTCTGTACAGCGTTTCCTGGCTGGAGGCACAGGAGGCGTTAAGGCAGTGGATGGAGCAGGAAGGCCTTGAGGCTGACTTTGACCAGACCGGCAATCTTGCAGGCAGGCTGCGGGGAACCGATCCTTCTCTTCCGGCGGTCGCCGCAGGCTCACATATCGATACCGTCGTCAACGGCGGAAGGTATGATGGGGCATTGGGGGTGGCAGCAGCAGCTTTAGCCTTATCCTACTTGAGTAAAGTGTACGGTCCGCCAAAGCGCACCCTGATCGCCCTGTCCCTCTGCGAAGAGGAGGGCAGCCGTTTCCCGGTAACCTATTGGGGGTCGGGCAGCATCGCCGGCTTGCGCAGCTGGGAGGCTGACGGGCACCATGCCGACATGGATGGCATCGCGCTGCTGGATGCTGCTAAACGATGCGGCTTCGGGCCGGACAGCTCGTACAATGCCCCTTTCCTGGAGCTGCAGGCTTATATAGAGCTTCATATTGAGCAGGGCTTTGTACTGGAAAAAACAGGTCTGCAGGCAGGGATTGTATCCGCCATTGTGGGCCAGTACCGCTATGAGATTCAATTGCAGGGTGAAGCGAATCATGCCGGCACCACCCCGATGCAGTGGCGGAAGGATGCAATGGCTGCCGCAGGGCGGATGATCGCCTTGACGAGAGAAGCGGCGCTGCGGGAAGGAGATCCGCTCGTTGCGACGGTTGGCTCTTTGCATGCTTCCCCGGGGTTGTCCAATGTTGTGGCAGGTAGCGTTGTCTTTACAGTGGATATCCGTCATCCGGATGACGCTGTTCTGCAGCGGTTTGCGGATGAGCTTTTACAGCGCTTCGCTCACATGGCGGACACCGAGGGGGTGCGGTTTGCCGCTGTTGAAAGGCTGCGGGCGGCGGCTGTGCCGATGCATGACCGGATTATGCGGGAGCTTGAGCGCATATGCCGGAAGCGCGGGCTGGCAAGCAGGGTAATGCCAAGCGGGGCAGGCCATGATGCGCAGATGCTGAGCGCCATTTGTCCGACGGGCATGATTTTTGTCCCGAGCCGTCACGGAATCAGCCACAATCCTGGAGAGTACACGGAGCCCGAAGCTTTGAAGAACGGCTTCAAAATCCTTGCAGATGTCTTATACCAATTCGGCTACGGGAGTGTAGATTTATGAGTGCTTACAGAGAGCTGTCCCCTTCATTGCGAACGATTATGACACCCGGCCCCGTGGAGGCAGACCCGCGTGTGCTGAGGGCCATGTCCTATCCGGTTCTGGGCCAATTCGACCCCGAGTTCACCGGCTTGATGAACGAAACGATGTCCATGCTGAGGGAATTGTTCCGCACCGGCAATGAGTGGTGTTTTCCTGTCGACGGCACCTCCAGATCGGGGCTGGAAGCCGTACTTGTCAGTTTGATCCGGCCAGGGGACAGGGTGCTGGTGCCGATCTTCGGGCGCTTCGGCCATCTGCTGGCGGAAATTGCGGAGCGCAGCGGGGCCGAGGTCAGCGTCATTGAAACGGAGTGGGGAACGGTATTTGAGCCGGAAACCGTCATTCAGGCCATCCACCGGCATAAGCCGCATCTTGTCGCTATCGTGCACGGGGAAACGTCCACCGGGCAGATGCAGCCCCTGGAGGAGATCGGTAAAGCGTGCAGGGAGCTGGACATCCTTCTCGTCGTTGATGCTGTGGCCACAATCGGCGGCACGGCGGTGGAAACGGATCAATGGATGCTGGACGCGGTGATCGGTGGCACACAGAAATGCCTTTCCGTTCCTTCCGGTATGGCGCCCGTTACTTATAACAGCCGGGTGGAGCAGAAGCTGCTGAGCCGTAAACGGATTGAACGCGGGCTCGCTGATCCCGCGGCTGGCGAAGCGGCTGCGCGTCCGGTGTCCGACTCGATCCGCAGCAACTATTTTGATCTCAGCCAGCTGCAGGATTACTGGGGCCCCATGCGCCTGAATCATCATACCGAGGCAACCAGCATGCTGTACGCGCTTCATGAAGGGCTTCGCATCGTGCTGGCTGAGGGGCTGGAGGAGCGTTTTACAAGGCATCGCATCAATGAGATGGCACTGACAGCCGGCCTGCAGGCGATGGGGCTGCAGCTGTATGGAGATCAGGCCAGCAAGCTGCCGGTCGTAACGTGCCCGCTCATTCCCGAAGGCATTGACGGTGAACAGGTGCGCTCCATGCTGCTGCATCAATTCGGCATCGAGATTGCCAGCTCATTCGGGCCGCTCAAGGGACGGATCTGGCGGATTGGCACGATGGGCTTCAGCTGCCGTCAAACGAATGTGCTGCAGGTGCTCGGCGCGCTGGAGGCTGTTCTGCTGCGCTGCGGCTTCCGGCTTCCGGCCGGGGAGGCGGTGCAGGCGGCATTGGATGTGTATACCGGGAAATAATGGACGGCGCTCGCAATTTATAAGGGGGACAACAGCATGGCAAGTATTTTGATCAAAGGCGCGCAAATCGTGTCCATGAACGCGGATGAAGATGTTTTTGTCGGGGACCTGTATGTTGAAAACGGTCTGATTGCGGATATCGGGACGGAGCTTCAGCAGGAGGCCGACCGTGTCATCGATGCGAAAGGAAAGGTTTTGCTGCCAGGCTTTGTGCAGACACATGTTCACCTTTGCCAAACTCTGTTTCGCGGGCGCGCCGATGATATGGAGCTGATGGATTGGCTGCGGAAAAGAATCTGGCCGCTGGAGGCGGCTCATGACGAGGAATCGGTCTATTATTCCGCTTTGCTGGGCATTGGGGAGCTGCTTGCCAGCGGGACGACAACGGTGCTCGATATGGAAACGGTGCACCATACCGAATCGGCTTTCCAGGCGATTGCCCAGAGCGGGATTCGCGCTATTTCAGGCAAGGTGATGATGGATCATGGAGACGAGGTTCCCGAACCGCTGCGCGAGAAAACGGAGGATTCTATCCGCGAAAGTGTCGATTTGCTTGAGAAATGGAACGGCTTTGGCGGCGGGCGCATCCAGTATGCGTTCAGTCCGCGCTTCGTCGTATCCTGTACGGAATCGCTGCTGAAGCAGGTGCGGGACTTGTCGGCCAAGTACCATGTCAGGGTGCATACACACGCTTCGGAAAACCGCGGGGAAATCGCGCTGGTGGAAGCGGAGCGGGGCATGCGCAATATTGTCTACCTCGATCATATCGGGCTGGCGCATACCAGACTCATTTTGGCCCATTGCATATGGCTTAGCGAGGAAGAGAAGGAGATTATCCGCAAACGGGGCGTCAAGGTCACCCATTGTCCAGGCTCCAATTTGAAGCTGGCGTCAGGCATTGCCGAGATTCCCGATTTGTTAAACCGTCAGATCCATGTCGGCATCGGCGCTGATGGAGCTCCCTGCAACAATAACCTTGACATGTTTCAGGAAATGCGGCTGACGGCGCTCATTCAGAAGGTGGCGCACGGACCGACGGCGATGGATGCCCGCACCGTGCTGCGCATGGCGACGATGGGAGGAGCGGAGGTGCTGGGCATGAGCGGCGAGATTGGCAGCCTGGAGGTCGGCAAGAAGGCTGACATGGTGCTGCTGGATCTGGTTGATTACCATACGTACCCGTCCTATGACGTGGACATTTATTCCCGTGTTGTATACTCCGCGACCAGAAGCAATGTGGATACGGTTATGGTGGACGGGAATATCGTTTTTGAAAACCGCAATGTCATGACGATGGATCGTTCCATTGTGCTAAAGGAAGCGGATAAATCGATCGCACGTCTGATGAGAACGATGTAACAGATTGCCGGCCCCAAGGCAGAGGAGGAGTAACCGATGGAAATGGCGGACTTATGTGCGGCGGCGGTGAACAGCAAGGAACGCAAAGTGCTGGCTACCGTCTTATGCGTTGACGGGCATGCTTATCGTAAGGAGGGAGCTTCCATGCTGCTCGGCGAGCAGGGCTCCATCTGGGGCAGCATCAGTCCGGGATGTCTGGAGAGCGATCTGCTGGCATGGGCGGAAATGGTGCTGCGCTCCGGAAAAATCCAACGTGTCCCTTATGACATGCGGCCGGAGGATGACCTCTCCTGGGGCGAAAATATTGGCTGCGGAGGCTTGCTGCATATTGTGCTGGAGCCTGTAACGGGAACACTGGAGCAGGTGATGCATGAGATGCATATCCGCTTCCTTGAATCCGAGCGCGTTATGCTTACCCGCCGTTATAAGTGGGACTCCGGTACGGTGGAATATGAGCTGGGAGCAGCTGCAGATGTGCAGAAGAACTCGCCTTGGCCGGAAGTATACTCACGTGCTTATGAGCCCAAACCGCGACTGATTATTGTGGGTGCAGGGGAGGATGCCGTGCCTGTATGTCGTCTTGCGGCAGGGGCCGGCTTTCGGGTCACGGTCGCGGACTGGCGGAAGGCGCTGCTGACGGCGGAGCGTTTTCCCGGGGCGGAGCTGGTCTGCGGGTTTCCGGCTGAGCTCTTTGCCCTGCTGCATATCCGCAGCGGTGATTATGTGCTGCTGATGAGCCATCAATTCCAGCGGGAGAAGGAATTTCTCGCTCTGCTGCAGGGCACCGCTTGCGCTTATCTCGGCATTATGGGCTCTAGGGACCGCACGGCACGGCTGACCGAGGAACTGGCCCTGCCTGCGGCGCTGTATTCGCCGGTCGGGCTCGCCATTGGCGCAGACGGGCCGGAAGAGATCGCCGTCAGCATTGCGGCCGAGCTGATCGCCGTCCGGCGCGGAAAGCAGCTTGGACTGCCGAAAGGAGGAGCGCGCTATGAACGCAGCCGGATTAGTGCTCGCGGCCGGACGCAGCTCGCGGATGGGCTGTGACAAGCTTGCCCTGCCGCTCGCGGACGGAAGCAGCCTGGCTGCTCGGGTGCTGCAAGCGGCGCTGGCCTCCCGGCTCGATGCCATTCTGGTCGTCGGACGAACAAAGCAGCCGCCGCTATGGCTGCAAAGGGCACATGACGCCCAGACTGCACCGGAGCGAATCCGCTACATCGTTTGTCCCGATGCGGACAAAGGGCTTGCACACTCGCTCAGATGCGGCATCCGGGCAGCGGAAGCCGTCCGGAGCGACGCCGCGTTGATTTTGCTCGGTGACCAGCCTTTCGTAAAGAGCGAGCATATCAACACACTGCTGGAGCGATTTGCATCAAACCGGCAAGCGGATTACATCGCGGCCTCCGATCAGGGGAAGGCCAAGCCGCCCATACTGCTGGCCCGCAGCTTGTTCGACAGGCTGCAATCGCTTGAAGGGGACCAGGGGGCAGGCGCTTTGATTAACAGCTCCATGGTGCAAGGTGTGAGGATTTCCATGCCCTCACATGTATTCCTCGACGCAGATACGCTTGAGGATTTCGATTTCATTAGTAAGAAGGAGGCCGAAGGAACATGAGCAATGGAAGTTTTGCAATTCGCCCGCTGCCTGCTGTTCGGCTTCCTGCAGCCGTCGAGGAAGCGATGCATTGGAAAAGCTCTGCGGAAGGAATCGCCTGCTACGTTGCGGGCGGAACCCTTTTGCGCACCCAATGGGAGGGAGATACCGTTCCGCTGCCGCAGCAAATCGTATCGCTGCAGGGTATCCGCGCCATGCATGGAATAAGACTTGAGGATGGCGTGCTGTCCATCGGGGCCATGACCAGCTTGGCCGAATGCTGCCGCAGCCCGCTTGTGGCTGCAAGCGCCCCGCTGCTGGCGGAAGCGGCACGGCGGATCGGTGCTCCTTCGATCCGGACGACGGCTACTCTCGGCGGCAATATCGCTTCAGGTATCGGGGACTCCATCCCCGCTCTGCTCGTCTCTCAGGCACAGCTGGAATGGCATACGGAAGACGGGACTGTCCGGATCGCCATCGAAGATTGGCTGGAGACGGTGCGTCAGGGCACGCACCGGCAGGGGGCCATCCTGCAGCGGGTGTTTATTCCCGTACCTTCCGGTGATGAGGTCACGTTGTTCCGTAAAATCGGCAGACGTGAAGCATTCACCCCTTCCCTGGTGAGCGTTGCGTTCATGGGCAGGCCTGCCGGCAGCGAAGGCTGGAGCAGTGTATATGCAGCGGCAGGCGGAGGATCAGGCATCGCCATGAGACTTGCACGCTCCGAGGCCTTGCTGCTTAAGGGGATCACGAATCTTTCGCTGCTCGCCCGGACGGTGAAAGATGAATTTATTACCTTCACAGACGCGTTTGCTGCGGCGGAATACCGTGCCATGACAGCAGGCAATCTGCTGGCCGCAGAGCTGTATAAGCATATAAGCCATGATTAGGAAAGGAAGTGGTCACATGCTGCTGAATCGTGAAAACAGCGGAAAGCGCTGGTATCCACGCCCGGACGGTCCGGATAAGGTGGCGGGAAAGCTGCAGTATTTAACGGATCTGTCGCTTCCCGGCATGTTATACGGACGCGTACTGCGCAGCATGGTTCCGCATGCGCGCATCCTTTCGCTGGACACGTCCGCGGCGGAGCGGCTTGAAGGAGTGCATGCCGTCCTGACCCATCGCGATGTGCCGGGGCTGAATCTGTTTGGCATCGCCACACCGGATCAGCCGGTGTTCTGCGATACGGTCGTGCGTTATACAGGGGATGCCATTGCGGCTGTTGCGGCCGAAACTCCACAAATTGCCGAAGCCGCGCTGCAGCTGATCGCTGTGGAATACGAAGAGCTGCCGGTAATGGATTCCCCCGAAGCGGCGCTTGCGCCGGATGCGATCAGCCTGCATCCGCAGGGCAACGTCCTTCATCGGACGGAAGTGAAAAGAGGCTCGGCGGAAGAGGCTTTCTGTTCCTGCGCTTACATTGTGGAGGAGACTTACTGCACTCCGCGCCAGATGCATACGTATATGGAAACCGAGGGCGGCCTGTTCGTACCGGAAGTGGATGGCCGCCTGACTGTATATGCCGCGACACAGCACGGCTATAAAGACAGAATGCAGCTGTCCCGTATTCTTGACATGCCGGAGGAGTCGATCCGCGTTGTCTCCAGTCCTATCGGCGGCTCGTTCGGCGGCAAGGATGAGCTGAATGTGCAGCCTTACGGCTCGCTGCTGGCGCTGCGCTGCAAACGTCCGGTCAAAATGCACAACTCGCGCAAGGAATCCGTTCGGGCCGGGTTAAAACGCCATCCCATGAAGATCGAGATGCGGACTGGAACGGATGCCGACGGGAAGCTGATTGCCCATCAGGTCCGGATCACGGCGGATACCGGAGCTTATGCCACCCTGGGGGCGCCGGTGCTGAATTTTGCGACAGAACACAGCATGGGTCCCTATAACATCCCCCATGTGAATATTGAAGGGGTGTCCGTTTATACGAACAACGGGGTATCCGGGGAATTCAGGGGATTCGGCGGCAACCAGGCGATTTTCGCAATGGAGGGGCAGATGGACCGGCTGGCAGAAAGACTGGAGATGGATCCATGGGAATTCCGCCGCATCAATCTGCGCGCAAGCTCGGACCCCGGTCCGCTTGGACAGCGTATCCTGCAGACAGAAGGATTGGCACAGGTTTGGGACGCCGTAGAGAGAGCGGAGCTTTGGCAGCGTAAGCACAACCTGATGCTGGAGGATAACCCGCCTTGGATCAAAAGAGGAATTGGAGCCGCGATCGCCATGCACGGTGCGGGGCTTGGCTACGGTATACCCGATCCGGCCGGGGGCAGGTTGTCGCTGACCACGGAGGGCAAAATTGAAGCAGCCTTCAGCTATGAGGAGTTCGGGCAAGGGCTTGTCGCTACACTTGAGATCATACTGATGGATATTTTCGGCTGTACGGCAGCGGATATCAACATTGTCATCGGGGATACGGACAAGGTGCCCCACAGCGGCTCCAGCACAGCCTCAAGGTCCACGACGATGGCGTGGATGGCGCTGCAAAGGCTTAAAGTTCCCTTTATAAGCAAAATCAAGGCTATTGCCTCCGCACTCAGCGGCATTCCGGAGGAACATCTGGTTACTGGGCCGGAGGGAGTATGGGAGATGTCCATGGAGTATGGAGCGGACGAAGGTTTCAACGAGGTTCCTGACGTTGTTCCTCTTGTTACTTATGCCCAAATCGCAGCTGCGGCTGAAGAAGAGCTTATATTTGATACCAAATTTGATTATCCGACCACGCCGGATCACGTCGTCGGCGGCCATTATTTATATACCTATGCAGCCGTCATTACCGAGGTGGAAGTGAACACGCTGAGCGGGGAGGTCAAGCTGCTCGATACGAAGCATGTGGTAGCGGCCGGTCCGGTCATCAATCCGATGGGCTACCTTGGGCAGATTGAAGGGGGCAGCGTTATGGCGCTCGGCTTTACTCTGACCGAAGATGCGGTTATGGCGGGCGGTCGTTACCTGACACCCAATCTGGACACGTACATCATTCCGACGATCAGCGATATCCATACTTCGCTGGAGGTTGAAGCCATTCAGGACCTCCCTGAAGGCGATCCATTCGGGCCGCGGGGCATCGGGGAGGTCGGCTCCGTTGCGCTGGCCCCGGCTATGGCCGCCGCCATTCATCAGGCGACAGGCGTGTGGGTCAACAGACTGCCGGTGAACCGGGAGCTGCTGATTCGTCCGGTTGAGCTGGCGGTCAAGGAAGGAGCGGAGCGCTGATGAACGATCAAAATTATACTTGGCATGCCGTAATTAACGGAGTGCCCATCGAGCTGCAGGTTCCTCCGGCAAGAAGGCTGCTGGATATTTTGCGAACGGATTTGAACATGACTGGGACGAAAATCTCCTGTGAAGTGGGCCGCTGCGGAGCCTGCATGGTGCTGCTTGACGGGGAGGCAGCCAACGCCTGTCTACTGATGGCCTACCAATGCGAGGGGCGCCGGATTACGACTATTGAAGGCTTGATGCCGGATAGTGAGCAACTGCAAGATCATGGTGAAACGATGGGCAATCTTCATCCCATTCAGCAGGCGTTTGTGGAAGAGGGCGGCTTTCAATGCGGCTATTGCACCCCGGGCATGATCATGTCGACCAAAGCGCTGCTTGACCGCAATCCCTCGCCTTCGCAGGAAGAGATCGAGGAGGCGCTGTGCGGCAATCTGTGCCGCTGCACAGGTTACGGCAGCATCGTCCGTTCCGTGCAGAAGGCGGCCGGGCTGTGCAGCAGGCAAGCCGAGCCAGCCGCGAAATAATGGAGAAGCAGGATTCAGGAAGAGCCGGCATCGGCTCTTTTTTTCGTGTTGTCCGTAATAGCCGAACTATTCTGTACAGATTTGATTAGGGAACGACAATTTTGGCGTAGAGTGTTAAACTGTCTCTAGCAGTTCCATTTTCAGGGAGAGTATACCCGTTAGAACAAGGAGGTAGCTGGAGATGACTAAGGTGCTTGTATTGGGAGGAACCCGTTTTTTCGGTAAAAGATTGGTCGAGCGTTTGCTGCAGGATGAACAGTGCGAGGTAACCATCGTAACAAGGGGGCTTACACCGGATTCCTTCGGTGGCAGGATCACCCGCCTGGAAGCGGACCGGACGGATGCCGGCAGTCTGTCTGCCGCTTTGGGAAAAGGGGAGTGGGATGTGGTCTATGATAATATATGTTTTTCTCCGAATGAGGCTTTGGAGGCCAGTAAAATCTTAGCGGGCAGAGTGCAAAAATATATACTGACTTCCAGCCTGTCTGTTTACGATTTCAATCCCCATGCGCTGACTGAAAACATGTTTGATCCGTATACATATCCGCTGCAATATGGCGATGCAGGCGATTTTTCCTATCAGGAAGGCAAAAGGCTGGGAGAGGCCGTGTTCATGCAGGAGGCTGCTTTTCCGGTGAGCGCGGTCCGGTTTCCCATTGTATTGGGAGAGGACGATTATACGAGAAGGCTTCATTTCCATATTGAGCACGTCCGCCAGGGCGTTCCGATTGGCATTCCTAATCCGCAGGCGCTTATTTCGTTCATCCGTTCCGACGAAGCTGCTGATTTCCTGTATTGGCTGGGGCAATCCGACTTGACGGGTCCGGTAAACGCATGCTCGGACGGTACGGCGGCGATAGGTGATGTGATCTCCATTATTGAGGAAATTACAGGCCATAAGGCCAAGATCGTAGCTGAAACCGATGAAAAAGATATGTCCCCGTTTGGCATTCCGGAGTCCTGGTATATGGATACAACGAAGGCGCGTTTGGCAGGCTGCCGTTTTTTATCACTGGCTGAGTGGCTGCCCGAACTGGTGAGAACGCTTAATGCTGCTTATGAGCACAAGGCTTGATACTTTCTGAAATACACTTCATATTGGACGAAAAATAAAAAGTGATCCTGTCTCCATCCTATACAGTAGTAAGCACGCTGATACAAAGCGTGCTATTTTTGTGCCCTCGGAACCGTTCACGGGAGTCCTTAATATGATATAGGTGAGGATGCCTTGGGATTCTCATTTTTTCGAGAAATGATTTTCTGTATCGCGAACTTGCTCTTGATCACCAATGAAAATGTCGGTAAACCGGACGAGCTGGTTCCGCCAGTGATCTGCCAAGCGGGGGAGTGCTGAGGGGACAGACGGAAATATGGAAAAAGGGGATGTGAGCGAGAAGTGAGCCTTACACGAAAGCAATTTATCGAGAAATTAGCCCCATATGCCGTGGATTGCATGAAGAAAACGAATATTTCCGCAGCTTTAACGATTGCCCAGGGATGTCTTGAGAGCGCAGACGGAAACAGCGGTCTGACCAAGAAAGCAAATAATCTCTTTGGAATCAAGGGGAAAGGTGATGCAGGCAGCATCGTCATGCCAACCAAGGAACAAAGGTCGGATGGCTCCGAATACACCATTGACGCATCCTTTGCCATGTACAGCAGCTGGGGGGCTTGCGTTGAGGCGAAAGCCAATATGTTTTTGAAGGGCGTTTCGTGGGACAAAGACAAATACAAGCCTGTGGTCGGTAAACGCGGCGAAGAAGCTGCCAAAGCTGTCCAAGCCTGCGGGTATGCCACGGATATCAGGTATGCAGATAAGCTGATTGCCATTATGGATGCTCATAATCTTTATCAATACGACAAGCTAGAATCAGATGTGCAGGAACTCACCAAGGAAATCACTGTTTATTACGAAACTGACAAGGATACCGGCCAATTGCTTAATAACACCACATATGTAAAACTGACCAAGCTTGGCGAGGTGTTTGGTTTTGCGTGTTCTTTTGACAATAGCACGAAAAAAGCAAACATTAACGGCCGCGAGCTGCAAGATACTCTGCTGGTAGATGGAAGGGCTTATGTGCAGGTCAGACCCCTGGTCAAGGCTTTTGGCGGTGAACTGATTTGGGATAATTCCAATAAAACATTGACTGTCAAGAAGTCTGCATCAGAGGATAAAACGGAGTAATTCCCAAGTGTTTGGAATTAGGGTGAAAGCTCTGCTAACCACTATGGTAAGCAGAGCTTTTTTGGTCATCCATACATTTCACTGGGCCGATTCCCTATGAATTGAGATCAATACGATCGCCGTCTCATCTCCGATATTTTCCGCATAATGGGGGAAACAGGCTTTCCAGCTGAACGTATCCCCTGCATATACAACCGCCGAGTCCTGCCCCTGCCTGATGCGCAGCGTTCCCTGCATGACATAATGGATTTCATCCCCCGGATGCGAATGAGCCTCCTCCGTTGCAGCGCCTGGCGGCATTTCCACCAGCATCATTTTCACACTTCCCTGATCGTTTAAGTGCTCGACATGAAAATTGTTTTTGCCATAAATCGTTTTCCGACGTTCGTCCTTGCGCGTAATACGCATACGTTCGTTTTTTTGCAGCAGTAGAAATGCGAGTGGCACCTCTAGCGCTTCGGCAATACTGTTTAAAGTAGAAAGGGAGGGCGACGTCTTATCGTTCTCAACCTGGCTCATAAATCCCTGAGATAATCCTGTTTTTTCACACAGCTGCTGAATGGACATGTTTTTTTGCCTGCGGGCTGCTCTGATATTTACGCCGATTTCCATGCTGTATCCCCTCCGATCTATTATTTATAATACTAAACTTTTATTGATTGTAGCAAAAAAATAATTGACTTTCTAATAGTAAGATGGTAATTTTGTCACACAGAGATACTTTAAGTATTAAGATTGAAATTTAATATAGCTACGTAATAAAAATTATGTATACCAAATGGAGGCAGAAAAGCTATGAAACCGCAAATTCATCCGGCAACGGATATTGGTCTCGTGAGTCTGAAAATTAAAAATTTGGAGCGGTCCATTACGTTTTATACTGAGGTTATCGGTCTCAAAGTGCTGAAGCAGGAGGGAAGCCAGGCCGAGCTGACGGCCGACGGGGTCCACCCGCTGCTGATTCTCCGGGAAATCGAAGACGCGCTTGTGCTGCCGGAGCGTTCCGGAGCGGGCTTGTACCATTTTGCCATCCTTGTTCCTGACCGCGCATCGCTCGGCCTGGTTGTCCGCAACCTGATCCATCATAACATTCCGGTGGGACAAGGGGACCATCTGGTCAGCGAAGCTCTGTATCTGAACGATCCGGATAATAATGGCATTGAAATTTACGCCGACCGGCCCCGTGAAACCTGGAAGCGCGACAGCAGCGGCCATTATGTGATGGGTACCGATCCGGTGGATGTAGAGGGGCTGCTGGCGGCCTCCGAGCATTTGCAGTGGGCAGGCCTGCCTGCGGGTACGGTCATTGGGCACGTCCATTTCCATGTATCGGATTTGAAGGCTGCGGAGCAATTTTATGTCAACTTGTTGGGATTCGATATTACAGCCTTTTACGGCTCCATGGCTTTGTTCGTCTCGGCTGGCGGTTATCACCATCATATCGGATTGAATACGTGGGCAGGGGTGGGCGTACCGCCAGTGCCCGAAAATGCTGCGGGTATTGACTATTTTACACTGCGGCTGCCTGATCAAAAGGAGCTGGATGCAGTCGTCACTCGGTTAACCGAGAGCGGTTATTCCGTTACACAACGGGATGGCGCCCTGTTTGTAAAGGACCCGTTTAATATCGGGATCAAGCTGGAATCCAAATCCAACGGATAATTCAACATTTAAACGAAAAAAAGTATCCCTCAACCGGATGACAGGTTTGAAGGGATACTTTTTTGCTGTATCGGTCAGAACATGCTCCAATCCAGCTCCCGCGACAGCGTCTCCAGCAGATGCACACCTGTCGTGCTGTTACCCATCCGGTTCAGAGCCGGTCCAACAACGCCGATGCCGTAACGTCCGGGTACCATCGTCAATATGCCGCCGGACACGCCGCTCTTCGCGGGCAGCCCGACCTGAATGGCAAAATGGCCAGACGCATCGTACATCCCGCAGGTGGTCATGAACGTCTTGGCAATCTGCACATAGCGGCGCGGGATCAGCTGCTCATTTCGGATCGGATCGTAACCGTTATAAGCGAGAACCAGGCCCATACGGGCAAGATCGGCACAGGTGGCGTTAATGGAGCAATGGCGGAAGTATACCTCCAGCACGTCCTCAACCTTGCCTCTTAAAATCCCTTTTTCCATTAGAAAATAAGCGAGCGAGCGGTTCAGGTGACCTGTTGCCGATTCTGATTCGTATACTTCTTGGTCGAAGTCCATCCGCTCATTATGAGCGAGCAGTCTGAAAAATTGCAAAATCCGCGCGTATCTTTCCTCAATGCTGTTGCCGGCAATCAGGGAAGAGACGGCGATCGCGCCTGCGTTGATGAACGGATTAAAGGGAATACCGGGCTCCACCAGCTCCAGCTTAAGCATAGAGTTAAAGCGGTCTCCTGTCGGCTCCATGCCTACCTTGGAAAATACGAGACTCTCGCCGTTATCCATCAAGGCCAGGATGAGTGTAAATACTTTGGAAATACTTTGCAGTGTAAAAATACAGCTGCAGTCACCGGAAGTGATCGTATTTCCTCTGCCATCCATAATCGTAATTCCAAGCGCATCCTTTGGGGCTTTGGACAGCTCGGGAATATAAGCGGCGACCTTGCCGTGAACATGCTGCCCGCGGCTCTCTTCCACCCATTTCGGCAGTTTGTTTTGAAGTTGCTCCCATTCGTAGTTGTACATGTTGTCCTCCTGTCCTGGACGGTATCTCCTATATAACCTGCTCTTCCTGCAGCTTCAATATGATTCTACTGTCGATTGCCCGTTTATAACAAGCTCGAAACTCGGTTATATGGACAGCATTTCTTTCAAAGCCGACGGTTCTGTTCTTTCCACTGTGATATGCTCTGCCTGAAAAGAAGCTGCAAAACGGACCAGACCGCCGCGCAGGGCCTCAACCAGTTCATCCGTCATCTGGATATGCTCATCCAGCTGCAATAGAGGAACACTTAACGTACTGCTTTTGCGGTCAAGGCGGGGGTCCATTCTGCCGATCAATTCGTCCCCATGCAGAATCGGCATCGCGTAGTAGCCATAACGCCGTTTGACAGCCGGGGTGTAGATTTCCCATCTGTAATGAAAGCCGAACAGGTCGGCCAGGCGTTCCCTGCGCCATAACAGGTTGTCCAGAGGCGGCAAAAAGATCACCGGAGAGCCTTCATTTCCACCTGCTGCGGATTGGCCGGAAAACTCCTGCAGCATCTCCACATCGGCGGCAGGCATGTAATACGGCCTTGCTACATCCTCAATCTCCAGGGCCGCAAGCTGCCCCGCTTGAAGGCGGGATTCGATCCAGCTTTTTCGCTCGGATGCGGACGATTTAACCCAGCCAAGGCGGGGGTCTTGTGCGTCGAACACTCTGTAAGCCCGTATGTATTTGTCCAACAGCTTGCTGCGGACGTCCGCGGGGTCGAATGATGCAGCTTTCTGCAGCAGCTCGTTAGGAACGGTCATATCCGTCAATGCAAAAAAACGCTCCGTGCCTTTGCGCCCAACCACTCGCACGATACCTGCATCCACAAGCAGCGTTAGTGCATGGGACGTATCTTTGGTTCTCGGAATGTCGTTCGGATTTTCCCAATAGCCCGTCACCTTGGCGCCAGATTGAAAGGCACGGGAGGGGAGAGGGCCTTCGGCCTGCAGACGGGCAAGCACGGCTTGTGCGACCGGTTCCATATCCTTCAATCTGTCCTGTACTGCATTGCGCCTCCGTTCGCGGACAGGCTCGTAAAGTGGATAATCCTCCATCGGTATCACGCAGGCCGCGTTAGCCAGATACTCGAACACTTTATGCTCGGCCAGCAGTTCTTCGAGCATCTTCGGCTGATACCCCGCCATTCGGGCTGCCAACACGAGGTGCTGATTGGGAGCTACGGCAGATACCGGGTCCAATTGTACGGCTACCAGGGAACGAATCATGTGCAGAACGGTGTGCGAGGAAGGTGTTTCCGTTACAGGCAAAGAGGATGGAGCCGGCAGCAGATGCTGGGTATGAAGAAGAAACCTTCGTAAAGCTTTGCGATCTATGCGTATGGATGGCATGAATCTGCATTCTCCTTTTTAGAAAATCCACAATTTACAAACCAGTATACTGCTTGAGTGAAGGGAATGAAACCGAAACAATTGGATTCATTACGTAAATGATTAATCTAATAAATTATTTATGCAATAAATAAACAAAGATACAATTATACGTTCTCTGATGAACTCCTCAAAGAATGGACTTGGTCCTCCAAGTATGCCAGCGGTAACCGATACCCAGGTGAGTAAAAGACCATTTTTTCAAGTGCGACAAGTCGCCGTGGAGTGGCTCACCGGCATGGGGGTTTTCTGCAATATCATCCAATATACTGAGAACAATCTTAATGATCGGTCTATCCAGTCGCTTCAAATCTTTTTTGGCTTGGTTGGTGACAAATAATTGGTACATTATAAGTAGCCCTCGTCGTTAAGCTCCTTTTTCAAATCCTGCAGCGAAGTAAGCTCGCCCTGTTCATACTGCTCCTCGGACTCCATAACGGCATTCATAAGAGCTTCGGCTAATTCTTTCTTGCGTTCAGGGATTTTTTCGGCAAAGTCTTTTTCGGAATATCCTTCGTTAATCAGATCTCGTTTAATCAAATCCTCCAGATCGTCCAGCAAATCCTTTTTATACAAGATCAAACGACCTTGTTTATCAATGTCAATTTTCAGGTTGTCGCGGGGGTTAATATTAGACCTTTCACGAAGCTCTTTGGGGATTGTTATTTGTCCGCGTTCATTTACTTGAATGTCGAACATCCTAATTCTCCTTTCGTCATTTCAGTATTCTGATTTGTATTTTCATTAACTGTATTCGGACTTCCTCCGCATTAAGGATATAAACAAATATTTTTTAGTGATTATATCGCTAAAATACAATGTGTTGTGATCTGATGATGTATGATATGACAGCGGGGCCCCACTATGTCCGGGAGTTCCATAATTGCAATAAATAGGAGGAGAATTATGGGAATTGTTTTGGAAAAGCTGTTCTATGGAGATCTCAGACCTAACGAATGCATACTCCCTGCAAATTCTGAATATCTCAGCCTTGACCAAAAGATTTCTTCGTTAATGGATGCCTATCACAAGAAGCTTTCACCGGAAGAATATGATGAGTTGGAGAATTTAATCGAATTGTTGGGACAATCGACATCCATATACTCAGCTGCTGCGTATACAGAAGGCTTTCGGCTGGGGGCCTTGATCATGATTGAAGTGTTTGGGGGAACGGATTTAAAAGGGGGGAGCAGTGAGTGAACTTTATTGAGGACGAAAGCGACAAGATTGTCATTACAAAATCAAATGTGGTCGCGTTACGCGAATTTTTAGATTCGATGGCGAAGGAAGCCAAGGCTAGAGGAATCAACGAAAACGACTTGCTGCACGATTTAGAACAAGTTCGGGAGAAAATGTGGAGCAAACGAAACAAATAGTGGGATACTTGGCTCCATCTGATTTATTAGTATTGTTGCAGAATGTGCCGATTCCGTGTATCTTTTTGAAAGTAAGAAAAAAAACTTACTATTAGAATAGACTACATAGGAGGGGAACCGGGATGACCCGTTATCTTTTTGAATATGAATTGAAATCTACCGGCTACAAAGGAGAATTCAGCTGGGTGGCTGAAACCGAGGAGCAGGCAAAGGCGGCCGTTCACGAGCGCATCGCCGATCTGGAGTTTGCGGACATGGATGATGTGATTGTGGGCAAGCTGCTGAAAACATTGGACGCCACCAATCAATATTATGAATGCGAGGGCTGCAGTTCCTAATCTACAGATGATGTAACGAGCATAAAAGGTCAAGAACAGGTGGAAGCTGCCCACGTTCTTGACCTTTTTTTCTTTTGTGTTTGGGGTAGTAACCAGCGTAGCTGATACTACCCGTATTTGTTTAAGAAGCAGGGGTTCCGAGGCTGTGATATGCTGAATTTAAGTGGAAAATAAAAAAATAGGGAGACAGGGTGCATGGATAAACTCGACTTGATCCTCCGGAAGATCGAAGCTCTTGAAGAAGGACAGAAAGAGCTGATCCCAATCAGCCGTGCGATTAGCGACCGTCAAGAAGAAACCGATGCAAAGCTAGACGGCATGGCTATGGATGTACATAAACTACAAGGCAAGGTAGAGGCACAAAATGAGAAGCTGAATGCCGTAACCGATGAGCTGTACACATTCGCAGGAACACGAAAAGCAACTTCCGCCAGTTGAAAGGGCATATGCGAATGCTCGACAATGACTTTGAAGAAGCTGTAGAACGCATTGATCAGTTGGAATCCCGTCAATAGGGGGCTCCGTCCCCATAGAAGAGGTTGAGCAAATCATCAATCTGTGCTTTTGGAGCGTACTCCTATTATGGTATTGTTGTGATATACGCTAATACGAACGGTAAAGAAGGTGCAAAAATGGCAGCCACAATTAAAGATATCGCCAGACTGGCCAACGTATCCCATACAACGGTATCCAGGGCGCTGAACAACAGCCCATTGATCAAAGAGGAGACCAAACGCAAAATTTTGGAGCTGGCTGAGCAGTTAAATTACACTCCGAATTACAATGCCAAAAGCCTTGTGATGCAGCGTTCCCATACGATCGGCTTATTCTTTACCAGCATTTCGCGTGGAACGTCTTCCAGCTTTTTTGCAGATACGATCAGGGGAGTGAACTCCGTTATTGATACGCATTTTAACCTGTTTGTGCGCGGAATCGATGAGTTCGGCGATTTTTCTTCCATCCATGGCAGGCGGTTTGACGGCATTCTATTGATGAGCCAGAGCGAAAAGGACAACCCTTTCATTGACCATGTGCTTCAGCAGGGCATCCCGCTTGTTGTTCTGAACCGCCAAGTCTCGGGCGAGGGATTGATTAATATCATTTCAAACGATTTGGAAGGTGCCTATCATGCTGTTTCGTACCTTATAGAATGCGGGCATAGCAGGGTGGCATTAATAGAAGGCAGGGAAGGGTTCAAGTCTTCACAGCGGAGAAGAGACGGGTTCGTAAAAGCATTGGTAGAGCATCAGCTGCCGATCCACAATGAATACATGGTTGCAGGCCAGTATGATACCGAAAGCGGAAGCGAGGCAATGAAGCGGCTGCTCGCGCTGGCGGAACCGCCTACTGCGGTTTTTTGCTCCAATGATGATATGGCCATAGGTGCCATGAATGCGGTGTTCGAGCAGGGCATGAGGGTGCCTGAGGATATTTCCATCGTTGGCTTCGATGATATCGGATATTCGCAGTATATGACCCCGCCGCTGACGACGGTGAAGAGACCCATCGAACAGATCAGCGCAGCAGGAGCGTCCCATATCCTGGAGCTGATCCAGTCACCTTCAACTGAAGAAAAATTGATCTATATGGGAACCGAACTGGTTATCCGAAAATCGGTTAAGGTACAAAGAATGGTATAATTAAAAAAGAGACAGTGTTCTGATTTCTACAGAGCGCTGTCTCTTCTGTGCAATTACAACAAAATAAGGGTATTCGGAAGTTATGTTGGAAAAGGGCTATGAAACGCCCTTCTCCAATCTCTCAATCAAAGCGGAAATATCAACACCAAGCAGAATTGGTTCTTCCGTTTCACAAGGTGGCATTTTGATTTTTGGAAAGTTTTCTTCCAGTACGCAGGTATCGATCCGCCGCTGATTTTTTGGCTTACGTTTCTTTTCGGGCCCGTCAGTAAAGAGAATTTCGGCTCGCAAAGCTTCAAATGAATAACCCCTACCCAACCGGTTAATGAGACGGATAAGGCAATTCATTGACTCTGTATAAGCGTTCGTGACGGGGTGGTCGAAGTAGGAGAATATCTCTTCTTCCCAGTTGTCCATAGCTTTTGTAAGAGGCTCAAAAGCCATTAGGAGTTCATCTGGAATCTTGGCTTTCCAATCGCAGTATTCGAGGTAAGCCTTTTGTCTGCTGCCGCTATTCCATATGTCAAAAAATGATTCCTTCAGGTTATATGCAATGCTGAGAGAAGGGTGATTATTCGTCCATAGGTCAAGAGTTATCTTATCCATCTCTGTTAGCTCATTATGACGTTTCAAGAGAATAAAGCGGTCGTTCATGAGTCCACGCCGTTCCTTCGGTGATAACCCCTCTCTATGCTGTTTACGGATGGTTTCTAACGCTTGGTTTGCCATACGGACAACGTGAAACTTATCGACGATGATCAGAGCTTTTGGCAGTACAGATCTCACGGCGTCCTTATAGGGTTGCCACATATCCATAGTAACGTATTGTATTTGTCCTCTATTTGGAAGGCGTGAGAGATAGCCTGCAACGGATTCCTTGTTACGATTGGGCAAAATGTCCAGCAAAGTACGTTCCGCAATATTGGTTAGCACGCATCTTGGCTTAATCATGTGTATTTCGTCAATCCCAAGCCAATTAGGTGTTTCAAATCGAAAAGTTTCTTTAAGACGTTTGATGTAATCACGAAAGATGTTACGTATTGTTTTCTCATGCAATCCAACTTCCTCGGATATACTGACAAACGTGCGTTTAAGGCTTTGCTTCTCTATATAACACAATAAACGTTTGGTGCAGTTTCGCTTCTCGTCTATGGTGTGGTGTAGGTGTTCCCAAAAGGTTCGATTGCAGTCTCTGCAGCGATACCTCTGACGCTTTATAAGAAGCTCTACACGCTTGCCGTGAATAGGTAAGTCCATACAGATTTGTTCCCTGCTATCGTGTTTGTAAAGGTTGGCTGCACATCCACAATGAGGGCAAGTCAAAGGTAGAGAGTTCGCCATCACTTGAATTAGAAAATCGAATTCATTCTCATCAATACTTAGGATGTTGAATTTCGATAGATTTAAAATATCCATTTGAACTTCTTCTTTGCATTTATGCTGCAAACTCCTTCTTTGTTTTCGCATCACTGGCCAAGATACCGCTGAATATAAACAATAACAACGAACCTGCAAAGCATATAGCCGCAAACATGCCTACGGCGGAAAAACCGTTAAAAGTCGCGTAAATCAGGCCTGCGATCCAAGAACCGAGCGTTGTCGCAGCGTACATAATTGAATTGGCCAAGCTGGAGATCGTGCCGCGTATGGCCGGATTTAATGAATTCAGAAGTCCCAATATGAGTGGAAAAGCGATTCCCATGGTAACGAATATGAAAAAGTAAACACTTTCGAAGGCCGCAACCGATCGCAAGTGGGGCAAAACAATAAAACATGCAATAGAGACAAGAAAGCCCGCGACCAGCGTGTTGAAACGGTTTAATGTTTTGATCACATAGGCACCGCAGAGGCTCCCGACTATATTCCCGAGACCAAGAAAAAACATCAAATATCCCGCTTGATCGATCGAAAGGTGAAAACGATCCGTCACCCATTTTCCGATGAAAGAGAAGGCGGCAAAGAATCCGCATTGAAATAAGAAATGAGCGAAGAAAGCTCTTCTCGCCATTGAACTGTTCAATAGCGGGATGTATCTACTGAAAATAGGAGATTTGGTGATTTGGCCTTGATCCGGTTTCACTTCGGGCATAGCATAGTAGATGAATATTGCCACGAATAATGCGGATGTTCCGATTGTAAAAAAAGAATAAGACCATTGGATGGAGGCAAGCAGACTTCCAATAGGGATGCCGAATGCTTGGGAAGCAGCCACGGCGGCCATGACGATTCCGGATACTTTGGCGATCTTTGGCGTTGGGAACAGGGCAGGGATCGAGGCCCAAACTTGAGGAGCCGTAAATGCCGCGCTGACTCCGGCTAAAAAACGGAATAAGAACATCGACCAAAAACCTGTGGCAAAGCCGCATAACAGGGTTGAAACCGAGAAGCATACCATGCCGGAAAGCATGACCTTTTTGCGATCCCAACCATCGGAAAGCGGTCCGGCAATCAGCGCGAATAGGGCATAACCTAAAGCATAGGCTCCGACCATCCAACCTGCGGATTCGGTCGGGATATGAAACAACTGTTGAAGCGTGGGGATGAGCGGAGAAATCAAAAAAGTATCCGTGCCGATGACAAACATGATGAGAAATAATAAGATTGTTAATCTTAACATGGTATCCACCCTTTTCATTTTTGTTCTAAAGTTCAATGATCATTGAACTAATGAAGAAAAAAAGAGATTTCCTTCTACAGCGTATCCAGAAATCCAGGTAAATAAGTTTGAAATGTTTCCAAATCGAGACTCGTATACTTTGCTTGGGCATCTTTTCGTACGTTGATTAATTTCGCCTCCTTCAAAGTACGCAAGTGATACGAAGTATTCGATTTAGAAGTATCGCGAATGTTTCCTATTTCTCCGCAATTCATTTCCTTCTTGCCGACGTATAGAGCTCGTATGATTTCCAATCTTGTTTCATCAGCTAATGCTTTGAATATTTTGACTCTGAGCTCATCACTTGTTATTTTTTGAGTAGTCATAAAACTATTGTACTAAGATGCCGTTACAAATCAAGTCTTTAGAAAAATACCACCACATTCTCCGATTTATAAGTGAAGTGTTTTTAGTTGTAAAGTAAATGGACCTGTATACCACACTCGGATGTGGAATACAGGTCCGTTTTGACGTCACTTTACTTACTCAGCGCATGACTTCCCCAGATGGCAGTACCGTCTCCGGACAGGGCCGAGAAGGTCATAACGTAGCTTTGAGCGCCGCTGTCCCATTGACGCAGGAACTTTCCTTTATAAGCCGTTCCGTTCAATGTGAGGGTGACGTTGTTTTTACCGTTCTTGTTCCATGTTCCCGACACGGTCCCTGTGACTGTGCCGTTCTTGTTTAGCTCGATTGCTGTGGCAGACTTGATGTCTGCCGATATATCCCTGCCGTGATTCACGTATTTATATACCCCTGCAATCTCCTTGGGCTGAACGGAGGTTTCTGTCTCACCGGCATAGCGGTGAGGCGCGATGACCGGCCATCCGTCTTCATTCATCATGACTCGATGCACGCGGACCTGATGTTCTTCTCCACGCCCAGGGAAGCGGGTATGGAAGAAGATGAACGTTTCGCCGCTTTTCGGGTCGACATATACGGAGTTGTGGCCTGGAGATACATAACCCTGCTCTGTGTATTTCTCTCCAGCGAGGGCGGTAAATTTAAAATTGCCAATGAGCTTGGCCCCGTACGGAGCAATCGCAGCATCGTCGAAGAAGGTGCCGTCCGCGCCTTTGGCGTTGATCATATCCTTACCTGCCGAGTCTACATAAGGGCCGTCCGGGCTCTTGGATCGTGCAACCCTGATGTTATAGCCCCCGACTGCATCCAATCCGCCAAAGGACAGGTACAGATAATAGTAGTCCGTTTGCGGATTATACACAATATAAGGGGCTTCGATCCGACTGTGGTTGCCGCCCAGCAGTTTTTTGCCGTATCCTTGGCCGGGAAGCGGCTTGCCGGTTTGCGGGTCCATTTCCATAATAAAAATGCCGCCTGAATACGATCCGTACACCATCCACAGCTTGCCGTTCTTATCGAAGAAGACGTCCGGATCGACGACATTCGGGTGAATGGTCGCATCGTAAATGGTTCCATCTTCACTGATGTCATCCCACATGCCGGACTTTAAGATAATGCCCGTATCCTTGTAGGGCCCCTCCGGGCGATCGGCGACCGCAATACCCATGGCCGATCGTGGGGAGTCCCCCTTGCAGGCGTTATAATACATGTAGTATTTCCCGTCCGCCAGTTGGATGACGTCAGCAGCCCATAATGTATTGCTTTGCGCCCATTCGAACGTTTCACCAAGCTCCTCGAAAACATTGGGAATGAGCGGGTTATTGTTGTCGACGACAGTGGAGATTTGCTGCCAGTGCATCAGATCCTGTGTTTTTGCGGAGGCCAGATGGGAACCAAAGACGTAGAAGGAATCTCCGCTTTTAATGACAGAAGGATCATGAACAGTGACTTCGGAGAAAGAAGGGATTGTATCCGTCTTATTGACAACGCTTTCAATAGTGAGCGATGAATCGGCACCCGTTTGTGCGGCAGGAGAGGCAGCGGCAGTTCCATTGACGATACTGCTGCCGGCCGCGGTCAGGCAGGATAGCAAAACCAAAGCAGTTTTTTTACTTTGTTTCATTAATAAACCATCCTTCCGTATGTATATTGATATACAAATATATTTACGAATTAACATTATTATAAATCACGAAAAGAGGCAACTGTTTTTTCCATTTCAGGGTAGACCTCCACTAGAGACACACTCTTCAGGCTGATGATCTCTTTGATCAGTTCACTTTATTTTCTGTATCTAATGTACAGGATTATGGGACGAAAATACCGGATGGAACAAATAAACGCCCTTCATCCTCCTTGTGGAGTCAGTAGGGCGTTATTTGTGTCCTGGTAATTGGAATTAAAGGATATTCAGGCCCCATCACTAAAATCAATCACCTGAACACCATAATCTTTCTTTGCAAATTGTAAATCACGATCTGAAGTTACCAAAACTAAATTATATTCTATAGCGGTAGCAAGTATCAGTGCATCAGGAGTTTTCAACTTCCGTCCGTGTAAATCTTTTTGCTCCCTGCGTATCCTGCCTGCCTTGACAGCGATATGAGAATTGACGTTTATAAACTCTCCCATAAGAAAAGGTACGTCTTCAAGTTTGGTATTAAGCGGGAGACCCGCTATAAATTCAGACTTTGTTATAACTGAAAAGCTGATCTCTTCTCCTAGACGAACCGCGTCATCAATTATGGCGTTTAGCTCAGCTGCTTGTCGATGAAGGGCTATAGCCGCATTAGTATCAAATAGATATCCTATTTTAATCCCAACTTTCCCTGGATTCCTTCACGCTTTCCTCAATACCCTTTAACTGCTCCTCTGTAAGACTTCCTCTTGCCTTTAAAACAGCTTGTAGGCCTTGTGGTAAATCGGGACGGAATTCAATAACCTCTCTTTCAGAAGAATCGAATTCCAAAATCACTCGTTTCGGGTCCATCCCACTTTTTCTCAAAAGCTCTATTAGACTTCTGCGGAAAGAAGGATTTGGTTGTTTTTCCATTAGATCTCCTCCTGACGATCAGCTTTTAACTACCCACTTATATTATATCCATTCTCAGAACCAGACTGCACTATAAATCATAGGACTTTGCGTGCTGCAGGCAACCGAAACGGCCTTAGGAGAAAACTCGCTAAGACCGTTTCTATCAAATTTATTTCTGCAAATGATAAGGCACAGTAGTCACAACGACATTTCTGCGGTAGAGCAAGTGCACATAGATCAGGAAGGTAGCTGACCCTCGATCAGCACCTTACAGGCGTCGAGGAAATAATCCGGATGATAAGCATCCTTATCCATGTATCCGCTCATCATGGCACCTTCTTTCAGCAGCTGGAGCTGATAGGTGAGCTGGACGGGATCGCGTGCGCCAGCCTGGCGGACAATGTCTTCCACTTGTTCCCAGATCTTGTGGCGGCTCACCATGGCTGCCTGGTGTCCGGGATGCTCCTCATCCGGAAACTCAACGATGGCGTTCATAAATGAACAGCCGCGATAATGAGAGCTCTTCATCCGTTCAACCAATTCTTCCAGAAGAGCATAGAGCTGTTGCTTGGGAGAGTTCGGGAACTGCCGCTTGACTTCTTCAATAGCTTCCAAGCGGACCTCGGAACGCCGCTCCAAATAGGCGACAATCAGATGGTCCTTGGTGGGGAAATTGCGGTAAAAGCTGGCTTTGGCAACGCCCGACTCCTCGATAATCCGGTCAATACCAACCACTCGTATACCTTCTTTATAAAATAAATCGAAAGCCACACTTAAAATTCGCTCTTTGGCGGATTCTTTCTTCGGCAAGCTGATCACCTGTTTCCTGATTATAGATAAATTATCTGTTGACATGAGACAGATCTGTCTGTATCATGTGGTTACTGTCCGAATGAGACAGATCTGTCTCATTTATTCTAAAGGGAGATTCCGGCTGCTGTCAAATCATCCGGATTCTGAAGGAGGATGCAATACTATGAACCAAAGGAACGATTCCATACCTGTGCCTCCTGCGGCGACGGCAGCCGAGCCGCGTCAGAGGCCGCGTCTTATGCTGGCCGTCATGCTGCTGTCCGTTTTTATGGCAGTGGCCAACATTTTCATCGTTAATGTGGCGACTCCGTCTATTCAGCGCGGCCTGCATGCCGACTTTTACGATGTTCAGCTTGTCGTATCGGCCTATACGCTGGCTTATGCTGTAGCCTTGATTATCGGTGGCAGGCTGGGCGACAGATATGGACGGCGGAGAATGCTGCTTATCGGGATCGCCGGATTTACGCTCACGTCATTGTTGTGCGGAATAGCGAATAGCAGTGGAATGCTCATTGCGATTCGTGTGCTTCAGGGCCTCAGTGCAGCGCTGATCTCGCCGCAGGTGCTGTCGCTTATTCAGGCGCAGTATCCGCCCGAGAGAAGGGGCATGATTTTCGGCTTGTACGGGGCTGCGCAGGGATTGGCCGCTTCCACCGGTCAATTGATCGGTGGTTTATTGCTGGCCTGGAATCCCTGGTCGCTGGACTGGCGGCTTGTATTCTTCTTTAATGTGCCAATCGGATTGGTGCTCCTGTTCATGGTTCCGTTCGTTTCGGAATCCCGGGATACCGACCGCACGCGGATGGACTGGTACGGCGCGGCCATTGCCGCTGCCGGACTGCTGCTGCTCGTATATCCGCTGGTGCAGGGCCAGAAGCTGGGATGGCCGGCGCTGCTCATCATTAGTCTGATCCTGTCGGTTCCTGTTCTGGCGGTGTTTGTATGGACGCAGCGCAGGTTGCTTGCCAGCGGGCGGCGGCCGTTTATGAACGTCAGGCTGTTCGGACAAAAGTCTTTCAGCCTGGGGCTGGCGGTTATCTTTCTGATGATAACCGCCCAGTCCGCCTTTTTTCTGATCATGGCCTACCTGCTGCAAATGGGTCACGGCTTCACCGCCCTGAAATCCGGCCTGATCATTCTGCCGCTGGGGCTTGCCTACTTCCTGGCTTCGCTGCTGTCGCCGAAGCTGGCGGGCAGAATCGGGGCTTATGTGCTTACGGTCGGTGCGGTTATGACCTTCATAGGATATCTGGCGCTTGGATTTTCAGTCTGGGCAACCGGCTGGTCGCCGAATGTGTGGCTGTGGCTCCCGGCTTTGACGCTGCTCGGGGCTGGACAGGGCTTTGTTGCCTCACCGCTGACCAATGTCGTGCTCTCCAAGGTGGAGAAGCAGGATATCGGTTCGGCCTCCGGTATTCTGACAACTGGCATGCAGCTGGCCTCAGCCATCGGCATCGGTCTTATTGGCATCGTCTGGATGAGCTCCCTCGGTCATTACGCAGGCCAAGCGGAAGCCCGTACTGAACTGCAGCTTCGGCAGAACTTGGCGGCCTACGCCTTGACGGAAGAGCAGGGGGAAGGAGCACTGGCCGGACTGCGTGAATGCCTTTCGGCAGGAAGCGGGGGTGGGCAGTCGGTAGCAGCAGGCTGCACGAATGTTGCCGTGGCTGGAAGTGGGGAGGAGAAGCTGATTGCGGATGGCGTCTCTCAGACAAATATGCGGAATTACACAAGTGCCTTTACTTTCAGCATGTATGTGCTCGGGCTTTACACCATGTTTATGATACCGATGACAATTGCTCTTGCCGGAAGAAAACGGCAGAACCATTCGCGGGGTTGAAATTGGGATCACATCTATAAAGTCAAAAAAGTGAAGAACAGGGGAAGTTACTCCTGTTCTTCACTTTTTTGCTAATTAATAGTATAAAACCAAAAATGGTATGATGATGGATCGTCAGTGCATTCAGTAAGTCAGAGTGATCAACTTACCGTGTGCGCGGGTAACCTTCACGACGCAGCGCTTATCATTTCCTCGCTTTTCACCCAAAGCCGTTCGGCTTTGTTAGCGTCGAGCGCATATGACCTTACGCCGTCGGCAAACGGGTTGGGTGTGTCATCGATCGGTGCGACCGCGCAATCTTCGAGATAACGTCCGCCGATTTCGTCTTTGTCAGCGACGACTGCGGCCCAGACCGACGTTGCGGCTGCCTGCGCAATTTCTTTGAGCTCCGCTGGGGGAAGACCCGCTTCGGCGCGAGCTTTGCCGGCGGACTCGAAAAGACCCTGCAAGTCTTCCTGCGAGAAATGGCGCGGGAGATCGGTAAGACTATTCCCGGGCATCACCGCGGCAGCGCGGATGCCACGATTGCGATGCCGCTTATCGAATTCCACTGCGAAGAGAGTAGTGGCCGTTTTCGATCGGCCATAGGCGACAAATGGGTCATATGCCTGCTGCTCGAAATTCGGATCGTCCAGGTCAACATCGGCGGCGCGATGAGCTTGGGATGACAGCATCACCAAACGCCCGTTATCGGCGAGCAGCGGCTCGATCCGATTGATCAAAGCGAAATGACCAAGATAGTTCGTCCCGAACTGGACTTCGAAGCCGTCGACCGTCCGACCGAACGGGGTTGCCATGATGCCAGCGTTGGCGATGATGGCGTCGAACTGCTGGCCGTCGGCCAACAGTTTATCCGCGCAGGCGCGAACGCTTTGCAAGGATGCGAGATCGAGCTCAATCAGCTCCAAGCTGCCGCCTCCTTGCGCCGCGGCGTCAAGGACCGATGCAGTGGCCACCTCGGCTTTGGCGAGGTCTCTGACCGTGCCAACGACGCTGGCGCCGTGAGAGACCAGTGAGCGGGCGGTTTCGAGGCCAATGCCTGATGATACACCTGTAATGAGAAATCGCTTTCCCTTGAGATCAACGCCGGAAAGCATCTGATCGGCAGTTGACTTTGCACTGAATTTCCCTGTCATATATTTTCTCCTTAATTTCGTATTTATTAACTCCAAACGGGTTTAGATTCCGATACCACCGGCCACATTGATGGTCTCACCGGTGATGTAGCCTCCATGTGGTCCGGCGAGGAAACAGACAGTCTCTGCCACCTCTTCAAGGGTTGCAAAGCGACGGATCGGATGCATGTCCAGGAAGGTTTCAAGGGGGGGAAGATGATCGGCCACGTCCTTGTTCATGTCGGTGGGCATGGCGCCCGGCTGCACGACATTCACAGTGATATTACGGGGACCGAGGTCACGCGCGATGCCCCTCGCATATCCGGTGATCGCCGCCTTCGTTCCGGCGTAGTCGGCGACCCCTCTTAAGGGCACGCGTTCGCCGAGTAGAGAGCCGATAAAAATAATGCGGCCTCCGTCCGCCAGTTTGGGTGCAGCAGCGCGGGTATTTGCGATCGATCCCATGACATTGACCTGCCACTGCCGATTGTATTTTTCTTCGTCTAAGCCGGGATCATCTACCATATGGCCCTGGATCGCGATGCCCGCGTTGTTCACGAGGATGTCGAGCTTGCCGAATTCGGCAATCACCGAGTTAATCAGGGGCTTGGCGGAAGAAAGATCCGCTTGGTCACTTTGGATTGCCAATGCACGAACTCCCTTAGCCTTCAGCTTCTCCACGACAGCCTCCGCCTTTTCAGCCGAAGCAGCGTAGCTGATCGCAACATCCGCTCCGTGATCGGCAAGCGTTTCAGCCATAACGGCACCAAGGCCGCGTGAGCCGCCCGTAATGAGGACAGTCTTGCCCTTTAATGATTTTTGCACAAATATAACCTCCTTTAATGATTTCTGCATGATAGAGAACCATTTTGTACCTGGCCGAACGCCTATGTAATGGAAATTGGCAACATTTCATAACGACCATTACAGTAACGGATGTTACACAATTTATTGCGTACTGTCAAGCGGTCTATCTCCTTGCCCGAAGGATTGGCAGTGATCTGTAACGTGTGTTATGATAACGTATATTATGAAAATTGGACATGAAGGCGAGATGATCTGACTGATGGGACGTAACCGCGAGTTTGATGTGGATCAGGCACTGGAAGCGGCACTTAGCGTGTTTTGGCGCAAAGGCTACGAAGGCGCGTCGTACACCGACCTGACGCAGGCCACAGGTGTCGAACGACCCGCGCTCTACTCGGCGTTTGGCAACAAGGAAGCGTTGTTCCGCCAAGCGCTGGAGCGCTATTACGAGCAATACCTGGATTTCTTCCCGGCGGCGCTGGAGCTGCCGACCTCACGGGAGGTGGCCGCACACATCCTCCGCAAGGCGGCCGAACTGCATACCCGTTACCCGGATCACAAGGGGTGTCTGGGAATCCACGGCGCCTTGGCTGGCTCGGACGATGCCGAACCTATTCGGCGTGCCCTGATTGATGCGCGTGCGAACGGAGAGGCGTCGCTGCGTGATCGCTTCGAACGGGCAAAGCAGGAGGGAGATTTGCCGGAGACTGCTAACTGTGCTGTGTTAGCTGCATACGTGATGGCAGTGTCCCACGGAATGGCTGTTCAGGCCAAGGCCGGTTTCAGCCGCGACATGTTAGAGGCTGTTGCTGAGCAAGCGCTCTCCACGTGGCCTACCGGAAGTTCCACACTTTCGGGAAAGTCATCCTAAACCTTAGTGCAGAAGAGCAGGGACGCATGGGATGAACCGCTGGCTGAGGGTGAACTGTTTCTGTTGAGCATTACACGCTTTACGGGCGCCAGCCAACATTTTGTTTTTTTAAAGTGGAGGTGCCCCGGGTCAATGAATCTTTCGAGGCAGCTCCATCATAAACACAATTTTGTTGCAGGCTTCAACCTGTATGAGCCTGCGCTCGAGTACCAGCAGAATTTGCAGGCTGATTGGCTATGAATACCCCCATCAGGATAATCCCGGCGCCGATATAACCTTGCAGCCCCATGATTTCATTCAGGAAGGCAAAGGCGAATATGGCCGAAAAAACCGGCTCAAGCGAGAACAGGAAGCCCACACTTTCAGGGGTGGTATATCTCTGAGCAATCGATTGCATGACAAACCCATAAGCGCTGCATATCAAGGCCAGGCCAAGCACGGCCACCCAGTGAACGGGAGTTGACGGCAGTACAGGCTGTTCGAAAGCCAGCATTCCAACCGACGCAAACAAGGCAGCAAACCCCAGCTGATAAATGCCCAATTGCAGCGAATCCACTTCACGCACAAATCGGTTTGAAACGATAATATGAATGGCATACATCAGCGCGGCGACCAGGCAATAAACCGAGCCGATATCGAGAGCAAAACGGTCCCCGCTGGTCAGTAATAACAGCCCGGCAGATACGACGATCACGCCGAGCATGATTTTGGAATGCGGCAGCTTGCGGGTGATGATGGCCTGAAGGATGGGAACCATGATCACCGTCGTGCTGGTCAGGAAGCCGGCCGAGGAAGCGGTGGTGCTTTTCAACCCATACAGCAGCCCGGTAAAAAGGCCGCATAATAGTGCGCCGCAAACGGCGCTGTACTTCAAAGTCTTCACATCAACCTTTCTTATTTTAGGGAAGAAGACAAGAGCAGTTACAAGGAAAGCAATGCCGCATCTCAGCGCAGTCATGTTGAATGGGGGAATTCCTTGAACGCCCAGCTTCATTAATAGGTACGATAACCCCCAGGCTAAGGATACCGTTGCTAAAATCCAGTTCGCTTTCTTCTGAGTCATGATGTCCACCTTTTAGAGGTAGTTCAAAAAGTCATCTTTTGATCACGAAGGAAGTCAAGAAGCGGACTCGACATCGAATCTTGAATTCAGCCGGGACTTCCGGTGCTCACGTACCCAAAAGTACGCTCCGCTCCTCAGTCCCAGCTTCATCCAATCTTCTCGGTGCTGAAAACCTGACTTTTTGAACACACACTTTTAGTAAAATAATTGCAGCGTCTTAATGCAGCATCTTGAATCCCATCTTAGCCAAAGGTAGTATATAAGAGAAGCGAATATATATGATGCTGAATATTACATTTTCTAATATGGCGGTGCCTGAGTGAAAAGATCTAAATACGAGGTATTTGTAAAAGTGGTGGAGTTCGGGAGCCTGTCACGAGCTGCAGATTACTGCAACTACTCCCAGTCTGCGGTTAGCCAGATTATCAGCTCTCTGGAAAATGAGCTTGGCATCAAGCTGCTCAACCGGAGCCATGCCGGGGTCTGGCTTACATCGGACGGGGAGCAGCTGCTGCCGTATATCCGGAATTTGAGCAGTGCTCATCATGAGCTGTCCGATAAAGTGTTTGAGTTGCTGGGCATCGAAAGCGGGCTGATCCGGATCGGCTCTTTTTCCAGTGTTTCCTGCCATCTGCTGCCGCCGATTCTTAAAGATTTTAGAGCAATACGCCCGAATATCAGGTTTGAGCTGCTGCAAGGGGATTATCGCGAAATTGAGCAGTGGATTGCGGACGGGACGGTCGATTTCGGGTTTGTGGTACAACCCGCCTTGAAAGAGTTTGAGATTATTCCCATCTGTGAAGACAGAATGCTGGCAGTTCTTCCTGCAACGCATACATATGCGAATCATGAGCTTGTGCCTTTGCAGCTTTTTGAGCAGGAGCCCGTTATACTGCTGGATGAAGGCACGAAAAAAGAAGTGCTGGAGATGTTCCGCAAGCATCATATGAAGCCCCGCATCGAGTATCGCTCGGAGGATGATTACACCATCATGTCCATGGTGGAAAACGAGCTGGGCATCAGCATACTGGCTGAGCTGGTCTTGAACAGAAATCCTTACCGTATTGTCGGCAAGGCAACGAATCCCGGCTTTTCAAGGAAAATAGGCATTGCCATCAAAAATAAAAGCCAGGCGTCCATGGCTGTCCGCTGCTTTCTTGATTATGTCGTGGAGAATAAGGAGCGCTATATCATGAGTCCCTTAAAATACTCCGCCAGCTGATTAACTTCCGAACAACCGCATGACCAAAATACCCGCAAATGCGGTAACCAGCCCGGCTGTTTCCAGCCTGGTGAACCGGTCCCTGACCACGAAGCGCGTATACAGCAGAATGATGACCACATTAAGCGCGGCAACGGCCGACACGAGGCCTGCTTTACCATTATCAAAGGCGGTCAGGATCAGTACCATGCCGACTGCATTGGTGATGCCGATACCCATGCCGATCAGGAAAGTTTTTTTAGCCGACCAGGCAGCTTTGTGCCCGGAGAGCATCACAGGTTTGGAAGCCTGCTTCCTGTAATCCAGCAGGCTTCCCGCTCCAAAGCAAAGCGTCCCGGTAAAGAACATGAAAACCAGCGTTGGAAACATGGGCGCTTGGAGCAGGGTAGACCATTTGCCCGTTAAATCATTTCCCGCAAAGAGAACGAGCGCAATCAGTCCCCACTGCGCCCCCTGCAGGTTTTGTAGCGAGATATCATTGGAATACCTGACCAGGAGCACACCGCTGACGATGATCATGAAGGCGATAAACTGCATCAGATTAAGCCGCTCACCCCAAATAAAATAAGCGCCAATCACCACCAGCACCGCCGGCAAGGCTGTGAGAATGGCGACTACGGAGGCTTTTCCGACCTTGAAGCCCTGGAAGAGGCTTGCATTGGCTACGAAGGAGAAGAGACCCATCTGGATACCGACGAGGGCGGAAGCAGTCCAGTCTTGTTGATATACCAGGCTGCAGACCAGACTGATCAATCCGCCCATAAAAAAAGTGCCGCAGAGCAGCATGTTGCGCTGGGCGGATTGCTGGCTTGTCCAGTGGTACAATATTCCGCGCAGTCCGAAGCATATGGCGGAAAGCAGAGCAAAAATTAGCCACATTTGAGTTGAAACCCCTTTCTGTACCTAAATAGTAATCAATTCATGCCGAACCGGCAACCATATCTTGGGTGGTTATTGTATCTGTTTTTTTGAGTAATCGCTTTGCAAGCGTACCGATACAGGCGTATGATGGAAGGCGGCGGTTTACATTTTACATAACAGGAGTGTGTGCAAGATAATGAAGGATTTCGACAATTTGCTGGAACAATACGCCGAACTGGTCGTGAAGGTGGGAGTGAATGTCCAGCCAGGCCAGGTGCTGATGGTGACTTCGCCGCTCGAAACGGTGGAATTTACGCGGCTGATCGTCAAGAAGGCTTATGAGGCGGGAGCCAAATACGTGCAGGTTGACTTTGAAGATGAACAGATCGTCCGCAGCCGCTATGAGTATGCCGATGACAGCACGCTCGATTATCATCCGGCCTGGAAGGCGGAAATGCTGGAGAAGTTTGCCGAAGAGGGCGGGGCCACATTGACGATCCGGGTGCCGGATCCGGAGCTGTACAAGGGAATTGATTCGCAGAAGGTCGCCCGTTCCACCAAAGCGGCAGCCCAGGCAAGACGTGCTTTTGCCGATTATACGCGCAACAGCAAAATCAGCTGGTGCCTGATCAAGGCGCCGACCAGGGCATGGGCCAACAAAGTATTTGCCGATATTCCCGAGGAAGAGCGGATCAGTGTCATGTGGGACACCATTTTCAAAATGAACCGTGTCGACGGCGGGGATGCCGTGCAGAATTGGCATGAGCACCTGGGCCGTCTCATGGAGCTGCGGCAGAAGCTTAACGGCAAAAGATACAAAAGCCTCCATTATCGCGCGCCCGGCACGGATTTGCATATCGAGCTGGCCGAGGGGCATATTTGGCACGGGGGAGCAAGCCAGACCCAGGATGGGACCTCTGTTGTACATAACATGCCGACGGAAGAAGTATTTACAATGCCGAAGCGGGACGGTGTAAACGGATATGTGACCAGCACCATGCCGCTGAATTTGAACGGCCGGCTCGTGGACCACATCCGCTTTACCTTCAAGGATGGGAAAGTAACGGAATTTACAGCCGGATCGGGCGAAGAGCATCTGGCAAGTCTGCTTGCAACGGATGAGGGAGCCAGTTACTTGGGCGAGGTCGCCCTGGTGCCTTATGATTCTCCGATTTCGAATTTGAACCGGATCTTCTACAATACTGGCGTTGACGAAAATGCCTCCTGTCACCTGGCTTTAGGCAGCGCTTATCCGACCAATATTGAGAACGGAACGCAGATGAATAACGAAGAGCTGCTGCGGCACGGATGCAATGTCAGCCTGATTCATACCGACTTTATGATCGGCTCCGCCGAGCTTGATATTGACGGCGAACTGCCGGATGGAAGCATCGAGCCTGTTTTCCGCAAAGGGAATTGGGTTATTGATTGAGTCGGAGGTCAACTTATTGTATTATGTTCTAGGTGCCCGCGGAGCGGGTGATCACATTCTATTGTAAAGCGAGCCTATAACTTATGAATTCAACCCATTTGAACTATACCATGCCGCCTGAATGGGCTCGGCATGAAAGAACTTTTATATCCTGGCCGGTACGTGAGTCCATGGTATATCCAGATACACATCCCGCCGTATGTGATGGTTATGCGGAGATCGTGCGCGCCATGGCGGAATTCGAGCCTGTGACGGTCGTTGTGAATCCGGAGGACTTGGAAACCGTGCAGAAGTTCGGATTTGGGCCGCAAGTCGAGCTGCTGCCCATCGAACACAGCGACGCCTGGCTGCGGGATAACGGACCAACCTTTGTGAAGAACGATAAGGGAGAGCTGGCCGGAATCAACTGGAGATTCAACGCCTGGGGAGGCAAATACGCCCCTTGGGATCTGGACGATCAGCTTGCGCCCCGCATTCTTGAGAGGCTGAACGTTCCCCGTCTTGATGCGCCTCTTATTATGGAAGGCGGCTCCATTCACGTGGACGGTGAGGGCACATTGATTACGACGGAGGAATGCCTCCTGAACCCGAACCGGAATCCGGAGCTGTCGAAGGCGGATATTGAAGAGTATTTGCGGAAATATACCGGAGTCAGCAAAATTATCTGGCTGAAAAGAGGACTAAGCGGCGACGAGACGGACGGCCATGTCGACAATATCGCCTGCTTTGCTGCTCCGGGTAAGATTCTGATCCAGGTATGCGATGATCCGTCAGACGAGAATTATGAGATTTCCCGCGAGAACCTGGAGATATTGCGGCAGGAGACGGATGCCAAGGGAAGAAAGCTTGAGATTATTCCCATCCAGCAGCCGCCGCAAAGAATGCATGAAGACAGCCGTTTAACGCTGAGCTATATTAACTTTTATTTTGTAAATGGCGGAATCATCCTGCCTGTTTTCGGCGGCGAGGCGGAAGAGACCGACCGTCAGGCTGCACAGCGGCTGTCCGAGGTGTTCCCTGACCGGAAAATCCGTACGGTAGACGGCATGGCTGTCATTAAGGAAGGCGGAAATGTGCACTGCACCACCCAGCAAATGCCGGCTGCCGGAACTGTGTAACAGATTATCCGATATCCGTTTTGGTTAATATATCAACATGTATTGTGGGGGAGCCCATTCTGAGGAGGATAAGTGCTTGAGAAAAGTAAAAGTAGCGGCTACACAAATGAGCTGTTCAGCCAACATTGACGAGAATATAGCGAAAGCCGATAAGCTGGTAAGAGAAGCGGCGGCGCAGGGCGCTCAGATTATTTTGCTGCAGGAGCTGTTTGAAACCCCGTATTTCTGCCAGAAGGAGAAGGCCGATTACTTTGCTCTGGCTACGGAATTGGAGGCCAACAAAGCGATCAGCCATTTCAGAAAGGTCGCCAAGGAATTAAAAGTGGTGCTGCCGATCAGCTTTTACGAGAAAAAGAACTATGCTCGCTATAACTCTCTGGCCGTCATTGATGCGGACGGGGAAGTGCTGGGCAAGTACCGTAAAAGCCATATCCCTGACGGGCCGGGTTATGAAGAGAAGTTTTATTTCAATCCGGGGGACACTGGCTTCAAGGTGTGGAATACCCGCTACGCCAAAATCGGGGTAGGCATCTGCTGGGATCAATGGTATCCTGAAGCGGCGAGAGTGATGACACTGATGGGAGCAGAAATTCTGTTCTATCCGACTGCCATCGGTTCTGAACCGCAGGATTCTGCCATTGATTCGAAGGATCACTGGCAGACTGTTATGCTGGGACACGCAGCGGCCAATCTGATTCCAGTAGTGGCGTCCAACCGAATCGGTGTGGAAGAGGACGATGATTCGAAAATTACGTTCTATGGTTCCTCCTTTATCGCGGGTCCGCAGGGGCAGAAAGTTGCCGAGGCTGGTCGTAATGAGCAGACCGTGCTTACAGCGGAATTTGATCTGGACGAATTGGAAACCGGGCGGATTGAATGGGGCATTTTCCGGGATCGCCGCCCTGATTTGTATAAACTGATTGCTACGTATGATGGCGAGCAAAACGTATAAATGAGCCAAGGGGTTGTCCCAAAAGGTTATGAATCATGACCTGAGGGCAGCCCTTTTTTAATGCCGACTGGAAAGCATTGATGTGCCCCTTTTATGGAATGGTGAAATTAATCCATAATTTTATATCGCTAAATGCGGTCTGGCTTTTTTCTTATATTGACTTGTTTGTGGCCGGGAGTAGAATGAGTGGAGAAAGTACCATCGTGGCAGTTGCTGACTGTCGAAGGAGTGCATTTCCATCGCTAACCCAGTACATCCAGTGAAACGTCCTTTTCGTCCGCGGCGGCGCGGAAAGCTTTCGGAGCAGCGCAGGCAGATTCGGATCGCCACCTGGGAGGGCGTGCCCTCCACCATATTTCAGGTGCTTCTGGGCGGTCCGTTTCTTACCGGATTTCTGCTCTATCTGGGAGCCAATTCGAGTCAAATCGGTTTTGTATTGGCTGTCACCACATTGGTAAATATTACGCAGCTTGGTGTTGCATACGGCATCCAGCGCATTCGCAGCCGCCGGACGGCCCTGATATGGTTTATTGCTGTACATCGTTTATTATGGGCGGGAACGGGGCTTATCCCGTTTTTGTTTCCCAGGGATGTATGGGTTACTGTGTATATCGTGACATACACTATAGCTTTCATGGCGAACGCGGTTTCCGCCATGCTGTGGACTTCACTCATCAGCGATCTGATACCGGCCAAGGTGCGCGGACGGCACTTCGGGATTCGTAATACCGTGCTGAATGCCTTAAGCAGCATCTGTCTGTTTGCGGGCGGCATGCTGCTTGACCGTTATCCTGGCGGGGAAGGTTTTTTGCTGCTCTTTATACCGATCTGGATATGCGCGGTTGCGAATATCGTCATCTACTTTTTCTATCCGGATTTACCTTTTGAACGATCAAAAGAAACCGCTTTCCTGCCCATGGTCCGCAAACCCTTGCTGGATTCCGGGTTTATGAAGGCTGCCTGTTTTCTTGCCGGCTGGCTGCTCATGCAGACGCTGATTGTACCGCTTTATTCTTATGCCATGCTTGAGTTAATGCGGCTCAGCTACAGTACCGTTTCTGCCTTAACGGTGATCCAGACCGTTGCCATGATGATCAGCTTCTACGTATGGGGCAACCTGAACGCCCGCTACAGCAACAAAAAGCTGCTCTTCTGGACACTGCCGTTAATCGCAGGCTCCTGTATGTCCTGGGGGATGCTGTCGGTACTGCCGGCGCTGCCGGTGCTGGTCGTGTCCCACATTTTGCTCGGAGCCGGGATAGGCGGCTTCAATCAGCTGGCTTTTAACTTCACCATCGGCGATACGCCCAAGAGTGAACGGCCGATGTATGTGGCCATGTATTCGGCGTTAACCGGTCTGACCTCTTTTCTCGGACCGCTTGCAGGCGGAGCCGCCTATCAGTGGATGAAGAGCTGGCCCCCGGCGATGGACTGGTTTGAATTATTCGGATTTCCGGCATGCATTGGCGTGCTGATGCTGGTTATGGCTTTCACGTTAGGAAAACGTATTCTGACCACAAATTGATGGGCTAAAGCAAGAAACTGCTGGGCTCCTGCCATTACTGAATTGAAAAAAAGGTCAAGAACAGGATCAAAAATACCTCTGTTCTTGACCTTTTTGTCTTTCATACCCGCTTTTTTGCGATTAAACCGGAGATTTGACATCAATGAAAAACACGGTATAATTCTGATTAACCATTCAATAAATTTACACTTGATCAATTTATTGATCATTCGATCAAAGAGAGGTGCTTTATGGAAGGCAAACAGTCCTTTATTGCTGAAGCAAGAAGGGAACAAATCATTAAGGCAGCGATTGAAGTCCTTGGCGAGGTGGGATATGTCCATGCAAGTCTGTCCCAAATCGCCAAAAAAGCCAAAATCAGCACTGCGCTTATTTCTTATCATTTCACCGGCAAAGAAGACTTGATGAACAATACGCTGGTGTATTTGACCGAGCTGGAATGGTCCTATATAAGTGACAAAGTCGGGCTGAAGCCGACTCCTTCGGAAAAATTAGCCGCATTTATTGAGGTAAGTCTGGACTATCAGGCCGCTCATCGTCTAAACAACCTTGCTTTAATAGAAATTGTTTTTAATGCACGGACACCGGATCATGTTCCTTATTACAAACTGGAAGATGACGTGGAGGAGGATTTGACATCTAATCTGCTGCAGGAGATCCTGCTCCATGGACAGGAAGCGAAAGAATTCGGTGATTTTAATCCTCAAGTGGCATCCACAGTGATAAAAGGAGCCATTTCCGAGTCCATATTATCCTCGCACAAAAAAATGGATTCTATGAAATATAACCAAGAGCTTGCCGAAATGATCATGAAAATGGTCAGACGAGAGGGATAGAAGATAGAATCTCAACTGACTGGGAGGCCGGAACTATGGGAGAAAACAGAACGATTTTAGGAATAAACAAGTTCGAAAAATCGCTTATCCTTGTAATTTGTACTATACTGGGAGCTATCATTGGATGGTATTTGCCTGTTATTGCGGATTGGGTGTTAAAGCTGCCGATTATTCCTATGGAACAATGGGTACGTTTTATTTCCTCGCTTGATCATTTCTGGGTTTCTGTGATTGCCGCAGCGGTTGGCATCATTGCAGGTCTGATTTTTTCTTTGGTTGTGTTTCACGAGAGCCTCACAGTAACAGTATCGGATCATCAATTGGAGCTGGTCTTAGGGGACGAGGTAAAGACCTTCAAGCGGGAAGATATTTATGCTGTTTATATGGAAAATAAAAATCTGGTAGTCCTTGGACAAGACAGTCAGGAGCTGTACCGTGAAGTGCTGGAAGCAAAGCTGGATACTGTAAGGCAGGCATTTTATCTTCACGGCTACCCATGGATGGACGAGGATCCTTTCGCCGATCATTATCAAAGGTGGGTGGAAGGTCACCCTGATTTTCCGCCACCGGTAAATGCGCTTATGCGTGCCAGGGAACGGGCATTAAAAGAAGACAAAAAAACCGCAAAATATTTACGTGAGGAGCTTGCGGAATTAGGCGTTGTTATTCGGGACGAAAGAAATGGTCAATTCGCCAGGAAGGGGGGAATGGATTGACACTTCAACAACTGCGGTATGTGATCGAAATTGCAAACTGCGGCTCCATGAGCGAGGCGGCCAAAAGGCTGTTCATATCCCAGCCAAGCCTCTCCAATGCGATCAAAGAGCTGGAGAGTGAGCTGGGGATCACGATTTTTGAGCGCACCAACCGCGGCATCAGCCTCTCAGTCGAGGGGATGGAATTTCTGGGATACGCCAGGCAGATGATTGAGCAGGCTGACTTCATCGAAAACCGCTACAGCGGGAAGCAGCACAGCAGCAACCGTTTTGCCGTGTCTACCCAGCATTATGCATTTGCCGTGGACGCGTTTGTGATGCTGATGAAGCAGAGTGAATTGAGCGACTACAGCTTTCATTTGCGCGAAACGCAAACCTATGAAATCGTGGACGATGTCAAAACTCTGCGCAGTGATTTGGGGATTTTGTATATCAATGAACGCAATTCGAAAGTGTTAAACAAGCTTTTCAGTGACGGAAGCTTAAAATTCACGCCGCTTTTTAATACACACCCGCATGTATTTATCCGTGCAGGCCATCCTCTGGCGGGCAATAAGACGATTTTGCTTGAGGATATCTCTCCTTATCCTTTCATTAGCTTCGAGCAGGGAGACAATAATTCACTGCACTTTGCAGAGGAGATGGTGGTAGCCGCCCGTATCGATAAAAGCATCAAAGTTAACGACAGAGCCACCTTGTCCAATCTGCTGACAGGCACGGACGGATATACGATAGGCACAGGTCTTCTGGCCTCGGAGCTGGACGGAAATTCCATCATCACACTTCCGGTGGAAAATGGCGAAATGTTTACGGTCGGCTGGATAACGCATAAAGAAAGAAAGCCCAGCCTGATTGCATCAGCCTATATTGATCTGCTGAATGATTTGGTTTCCAGGCATTTCTTTAGTATTAATCACTTCTTACTTTAGTCCAGGAGGAACTATATGCCAATATCTATTACAGGGAGCAAGCGAAATACACCGCCGTTTCGGTATGATATCGTCGGCAGCTTTCTTCGCCCTGAAAGTCTGAAAGAGGCGCGCCGCCGTTTCGCAGAAGGAGAAATAACAGAACAGCAGCTGCAAGATGCGGAAAATGAGGAAATCGCCAAGCTGGTCAGCATGGAAAAGGAGATTGGACTGCAGGCCGTAACGGACGGCGAATTCCGTCGTTCCTGGTGGCATCTTGATTTCTTTCTCGGGATTCAAGGTACCCGGAAAATTTTGCTCAACCAGGGAGCCGGACGGCCAGAAGCAGGGTCACGGGCGGAATCCTTTCAGATCATGGATAAAATCTCCTTTGACCATCATCCCATGGTGGAGCATTTCAAACAGCTTCATGCCTTGGCAGGAGCTACGGCAGTTGCGAAGATGTGCATTCCTTCTCCGTCGCTGTTCCATTTCGTCCAGTATTATAACGGAAATGCAGTGTATGCCGATCAGGAAGAGCTTTACCGCGACATCATCAAAGTGTACCGGTCAGCCGTTCAAGCCTTCTACGATGCGGGCTGCCGTTATCTGCAGCTGGATGATACCGCATGGGGCACGCTGTGCAGCGAGCGGCACCGGGAGCACCTGCAATCGGTTGGCATGGACCCTGACCGGCTTGCCGCAGATTATGTGCGCCTGATCAATGAAAGCATTACGGATAGGCCACAGGATATGGTCATTGCACTGCATGTGTGCCGCGGAAATTATCAATCCACCTGGTTTGCGGCAGGAGGGTATGAGCCTATTGCCGAGCAGCTGTTCTCGCAGGCGAAGGTTGATGCTTTCTTCCTGGAGTATGACAATGAGCGTGCGGGTGATTTCCGGCCTTTGCGCCATATCCACGATCAATTCGTTGTCCTCGGGCTGGTCACGACCAAGCATGGGGGGCTTGAAAGCAAGCAGCAGCTTAAGGAAAGAATTGCCGAAGCCGCTCAATACGTAGACATAGAGAAGCTCTGTCTTAGTCCGCAGTGCGGCTTTGCCTCGACTGAGGAAGGCAATTTGCTGTCAGAGGAAGAGCAGTGGGACAAAATCCGGCTTGTAATTGAAACGGCAAATGAGGTCTGGACCGACTAATACAGCACCCTCCACAAATAAAAGGTGGCATAAGCTTCCCAAGGTGCCCAGTTGGCGGACAGCTGCAGCAGCTCCTGCCTGGTCGGTTTGCGTTCAGAGCCGAGCAGCGCTTTTACGGAGTTATGCAGCCCTACATCATCAATTGGAAAAGCCGACGGGAAGCGCAGGCACCTCATCAATACATAATTGGCCGTCCAGGGGCCGATGCCGCGGATGGAGGTCAGCATTCGCTCCGCTTCTTTGATGCTGCCTGCTCGCAAGAGCTGCTCCTTGTTGAGCTGTCCGTTTGCGATCAGGCGGGCTGTTTCAATAAGATATTCGCTTTTTCTGGCGGTGAAGCCGAGAGGTTTAAGCTCTTCTGCCGTCAGAGCCGCAATCCGTTGGGGGGAGGGGAAAATCCAATATGGCTCCCCTTCATATAATATGGAGCTGCCGTAGGCTTCAACAAACCTTCTTTTCAATGTATAGGCAAATGCAAGGTTGATCTGCTGACCGATGATGCCCCAGCAGACGGCTTCGAACAAATCGGGAATTCCCATGATACGCAGGCCGTAAAACGATTTGGCCGTCTGGCTCAGCAGCGCATCCGATTGGGCCGTCTCGTAGAAAGGGGCAAGGTCTCTATCCAGATCGAACCAATCACGTATGTAAAATGCAATATCCTCTCGAAGCTGACTGCTTATGCCGCCTGATTTCTCCAAAAAGCGGACATGCAGCCCGCCGCTCTTATCCGGACCGATTTCAACCATCACGACTTCCTGTCCTGCCTGAATGGCCTTATACACTTTGCCGTCACGGATCTCCAGCATACATTCATTGGTCGATCTGGAGAGGTATTTCAAGTTCTCCTGAAAGCTGAATTCAACCGGCACATGTACAGCAATGCCATCCGGCAGATCCGTCCAAAGGGGCGTATTCATCGTACTTTCCATTCCTTTCTATGCAAACTCTCTCGTAATTGGCTACACACAATCATAGGAACATATGTTCACATCTATCTTAATATGCAATATGGAGCTTAGCAAGCAAAATTAACCGCGGAGAGATGGAACCTCTTATTGGCCCGGGTCTTTCCTTTTTATCAGCAGAATTGATAAAACATATAAGATGAATATAATTGACCTGTATCGCCTGCTGTGATAGGTTCAATAGAGCGAAAAATAATTTGGATCAAAATACTAGGAATTCATACTACAGCAGCTTTGCGAGGTGGGATATCGTTGGAATTACAAGTAACTAATAGCCCTTTTAATCAGGAACAAGCGGAATTGCTGAACACAGTTTTGCCTACGCTGTCACCGGTACAACGGATCTGGCTGAGCGGATATCTCACGGCTCTTCAGGGTGCCGTGGCTTCGAATACCTCTGCTGAAGCGGTTTCTCAGGCTTCTCTCCCGGCCGCGGCAAGCGTATCCAAGGAGGCCACGGTTCTCTTCGGATCCCAGACAGGCAACAGCAGCGGATTGGCGAAGAAGACGGCCAAGCTGCTTGAAGACCGAGGCTTCCAGGTAACGGTGACCTCCATGGGGGATTTCAAGCCCAATACATTGAAAAAGCTGCAAAACCTGCTGATTATCGTCAGCACCCACGGCGAAGGCGAACCGCCGGATAATGCGATAGCCTTCCATGAATTTCTGCACAGCAAGCGGGCCCCTCAGCTCGAGGAGCTTCGTTATTCCGTACTGGCGCTGGGCGATACTTCCTATGAGTTTTTCTGCCAGACGGGTAAAGACTTTGACAAGCGCCTGGAGGAGCTTGGCGCCAAGCGGATCGTGCCGCGTGTGGACTGCGATGTCGACTTTGACGAACCGGCAGCGGAATGGATGAACCGGGTGGTTCAGGAGCTGGGGCAGGCATCCGCATCGGCGGTCACCCCCATTTCTGCAGGCTCGGCTGTTAGAAGCGGAGTGGAAACGGAATATTCACGGACCCATCCCTTCCATGCGGATGTTCTGGAAAATCTGAATCTGAACGGCCGCGGCTCGGACCGTGAAACCCGCCATATCGAGCTTTCTCTGGAAGGATCCAATCTGCAGTATGAACCAGGAGACAGCCTGGGCATATATCCGGAAAACCACCCTCGTCTGGTGGACGAACTGATCGATGCGATGGGCTGGAAGGCGGAAGAATCCGTCACGCTGAAAAACGGCGACGTACTGGCGCTGCGTGATGCGCTGCTGCGCCATTATGAAATTACGGTTTTGACCAAACCCCTGCTGGAGCAGGCGGCGCAGCTCGTTCCTGACAGCGGAATTTCCAAGCTGCTGGAACCGGGTAAGGAGCAGGAGCTGAGAAGCTATATCGAAGGCAGAGACCTGCTTGATCTGGTGCAGGATTACAGCCTGAGGGGGGTTCCTGCTTCAGCATTTACAGGAATACTGCGTAAAATACCTGCCCGTCTGTATTCGATCGCCAGCAGTCCGAAGGCATTCCCGGATGAAGTGCATCTGACGGTGCGGACCGTGCGCTATGAATCGCAAGGACGGAACCGGTATGGTGTATGCTCCGTACAGCTAGCGGAGCGCGTCCAGCCTGGCGACAAGCTGCCGGTGTACGTTCAGCATAATCCAAGCTTCAAGCTGCCGGAGAATCCGGACGCTCCGGTCATTATGATCGGACCGGGCACGGGCGTAGCTCCGTTCAGGGCTTTTCTTGGTGAACGGGAGGAAACAGGGGCTGAAGGAAAAACATGGCTCTTTTACGGGGATCAGCATTTCAGCACGGACTTTTTGTACCAGGTGGAATGGCAGCGCTGGCTCAAGGAGGGTGTTCTTACCCGGATGGATGTGGCGTTTTCCCGGGACAGCGACCAGAAGGTGTATGTCCAGCACCGGATGCTGGAAAAGAGCCACGACCTCTATCAATGGCTGCAGGAAGGCGCCTATATCTATGTCTGCGGGGATGAGAAGAAGATGGCGCATGACGTCCATGCCGCTCTTGGAACCATCCTGGAGCAGGAGGGCGGGCTGAGCCCGGAGCAAGCCTCGGAATATTTGATTCGTATGCAACAGGAAAAACGTTATCAGCGGGACGTATATTAGACAACAGCCCCCATGATTACGAGAGGAGATGCAAGCATGGCACAAAATCAATTTTATCCGCCGCATGATCGGCCGCACAGCGATGTTGAAGATATCAAGCGCCGCAGCAACTATCTCAGGGGCAGCCTGGCCGAGACGCTGCAGGACCCGATTACCGCGTCCATTCCCGAGGATGATAACCGCTTGATGAAGCACCACGGCAGCTATATGCAGGACGACAGGGATCTGCGAAATGAACGGGCGAAGCAGAAGCTGGAGCCGGCCTATCAGTTCATGCTGCGCGTACGGGCGTCCGGCGGTGTGGTCACTCCCGAGCAGTGGCTGATGATGGACCGGATTGCCCATAAATACGGCAATGGTACAATCCGTCTGACCACACGCCAATCCTTCCAGCTGCACGGCGTATTGAAGTGGAATCTGAAAAATACGATCCGCGAAGTCAATGATGCGCTGCTGAGCACGCTTGCAGCCTGCGGCGACGTGAACCGGAACGTCATGGCCAGCCCGAATCCTCACCAATCCGATATTCATGGCGAGGTGTACGAGTGGGCGTGCAAGGTGAGCAAACATCTGGATCCGCGCACCAGAGCGTACCATGAAATCTGGCTGGACGGGGAGAAGGTCGTGGACAGCCGGGAGCAAGGGGAAGAACAGGAGCCGATTTACGGTGCGGTGTACCTGCCGCGCAAATTCAAGATCGGCATTGCAGTGCCCCCATCCAATGACGTGGATGTATTCTCACAGGATTTGGGCTTCATCGCCATCGTGGAGGACGGCAAGCTGCAGGGCTTTAATGTTTCCGTAGGCGGCGGCATGGGCATGACGCATGGTGATCCGAAAACGTATCCGCAGGTGTCCAAGGTGATCGGGTTCTGTACGCCTGAGCAGATGATTGAGGTCGCGGAAAAAATAGTAACCATTCAAAGAGACTTTGGGGACCGGGCGGTACGCAAGCACGCGCGTTTCAAATATACCATTGATGACCGCGGACTCGACTGGCTCGTACAGGAATTGAGCAGCCGTCTGGGCTGGAATCTTGCGGAAGCGCGCCCTTACCATTTTGACAGCAATGGAGACCGGTATGGCTGGGTGCAGGGCAGCAATGGAAAATGGCACTTTACCCTGTTCATCCAGAACGGCAGAATCAAGGACGAAGAGGGCTACCTGCTGATGACCGGACTGCGCGAGATTGCCAAGGTCCACACCGGCGACTTCCGGCTTACTCCCAACCAGAACCTGATTATCGGCAGCATCGGGCCAAAAAAGAAGAAAAAAATCGAGAAGTTAATCAGTGAATACGGGCTCACCGACGGCATCCATTATTCTGCTCTGCGCAGAAACTCCATGGCCTGTGTCGCTCTGCCGACCTGCGGCCTGGCGATGGCCGAATCGGAACGGTATTTGCCGACACTGCTGTCTAAAATCGAGTCGATTCTGGAAGAGGCCGGCCTGCGTGATGAAGATATTGTGATCCGCATGACCGGCTGCCCGAACGGCTGTGCCCGTCCAGCACTGGCCGAGCTCGCTTTTATCGGGAAAGCGCCTGGCAAGTACAATATGTACCTGGGCGGAGGGTTTACAGGCAACCGCTTGAACAAGCTGTATAAGGAGAACATCGGAGAGGCTGAGATTCTTAAAGAGCTGCGGCCGATCATGAACCGTTATGCCAAGGAACGCCATGAGGGCGAGCGTTTTGGCGACTTTGTGATCCGGGCCGGTTATGTAGAGGAAGTAAACGATGGACGCCAATTCCACGTATCCTGATAACAGAGATAAAGAAGGATATCCACGCCGATGCAGGCGATGGATATCCTTTTTTGCATCTGCTTTTCAGGAATAGACGGCCCCATCCCAGGTATAGAAGCGGATTCTGTCCATATCCGGCTCAACGCCGATGCCCGGCTTTTCCGGCACCTGGCACAGGCCGCCTCTACGTGGTAACACGAAAATGTCATTTAGCGGATTGTCCATGGCGTCCCATTCGACGGGTTCAATGGGTCCGAAGTCGGCTTTGCCACAGGGAGGCAGGCATGCTTGAGCCATGATGGCAAAGATTCTGGATAGCGGTCCGTCATAACTATGGGGAGATACCGCCATACCGAATACCCGCGCAAGCTGCAGTGTATTTCGATAGGCCTCAATGCTGCCGAGATGAACCGGATCAGGATGCAGGTAATCGAGCGCCCTGTTGGTAAGCCAGGGGAGATAACCGCTCGTCTCCCGTATATTTTCTCCACCGGACAGCGGTACAGCCAGCGTGTTTCTGAGGCGGACATAATCTTCCGTTTGATTCAGGGATACAGGCTCTTCGAGCCACATCCAGTTGGCATACGAATCCATCATTTTTTTCCATTCCAGTACAGCGTGGGGCAGATAGCTTTGGTTCGCATCGAGAGCGATCCGGATATTCGAGCCGAAATAATCCTGAATCATGCGTATATGCTGCTGGTCCTCGGCTGTGGATCTTCCGCCAATTTTGACCTTGATGAGATTAAAGCCTGCGATCACTTGTTTTTCCACATCACGCAGCGAGCTATCCTGCCAATCGAGTGCTTCACGATAGGACTGAAAGGAGGCATAGAGCGGTATCTCCGCCCGCTGCCTGCCGCCCCAGTATTCACACAGGGAAATGTCCGCAGCCTTGGCGGCCAGATCGGCAAGAGCCATGCTGACGGCTGCAGCAGCTCTGCGATGCCACCTGGCCACTGTTTTCTCGATCAAGCTTCTGTCCAATATGGTTCGGCCCAGCAGAAACGGAATGATGCGGTCCCGGAAGCCGATGTGAAGCGTTGGCAGCCAATCCGAGCATTCACCCCAGCCGGACAGGCCATAGGCGGTCTGAATACGAATCAGAAAGAGGGAACGGTAGCGTTTATACCCGTTGGCATCCCCATAAGGAACGGGCAGTCTGTAATATAGTGGATAGGTTTCAACCGCTGTAATAATCATGTAGGTCACCTGAATTTTTTCATGAGTTGGGTCGTTCGCCAAAGGAGAACGGTTCCATTATTCCCACAAGGCAGAAAATCATGTGTGAGTATTCATCTTCACGCTAAAATGTGGAACGGTTTGTTCGTTGCATGCAATTCATCAAAAACCGTAACGAAAAGACGCTTAACCCCATATAAATGTAAGGGTTGAAATAATGGTTATTTATCCAAGAGCATAACATCCATCCTAAACACGGGACGAACCGGAGGAAGAAGGTGTCTAGCGCATGCCTGCAATCGTCGGGAACATAAAGATAGTTAGCGTTGGTTCCAGTGGAGTGGTGCAATTTGGCGATGCTCTGGTCATTTCTCCGCAGAGCTCATCGAAAACATTTGCAGGCTCGGGATCTTTCAATACTGGGGATCTTCCAGTTACGAACAACGGCTTGAGTGCGACCCAAACCTTTGATCCTGATGTTATCGATGATGCGATCAGCAAGGGGGGGACCGTGGCTTAATGATAAAAGTACAGCAGACCATTACAATTGGTTGCCTCCGCATCAACGGTATTTCGAATTCTTCCGTGCTGCAAATCGGAACGGCCGGGATCATAAAATCGCTATCCAATCTGTACAATACCGGAGGGTTTACCGGCCCCGCTCCGACAGCTGGTCCAACGGGTCCAACGGCTCCAACCGGTCTAGTTGCTCCGGTTGCTCCAGCTGGTCCAGCTGGTCCAGTTGCTCCAGCTAGGCCGTTGGTCCCTTTTGCCGGCCGATGATCAACCTACACAGTACATATGGTTAAGCCGACTGAGGCCAAGAATGACAAGGGGAAAGGTGTTGAAAAGAGTGAAGGAAAAAATTCGCTTGGATGTGACAAATGATAAAATCCTGGTTGACAACATTAAAATTTTGGGAGTAAGCAGCTCGTCGGTCGTTTTAATTGGGGATACCGGCTCCATTCGATGTTCCTCCATGTTTGATACTCCGCCGGAATCCCTCATTATCGGGCCGCTTGTTCCATTTGCGATGTAGACCATGATACGGACATCTTGTGTCAATCAGTTGAAAGTGAGTTTGGTGATTTATTCCTCTTTTCTTCATGTAGGGGATGTTTGGGGTATCTTTCCCGATTCAAAGGTACTCGCTATACAACGCGAAGTTCCTGTTTTTTGGGGGGATGAGGGAAAGCTGACGAATATACCTCTGTTCGCTCAACCGTTTCCCTACCCCGAAATCAATGAACAAGTCATTTTTACACAAAAAAATAAAAGCTCTTGCATTGGTGTGAACAATATTTATATCGTGGGTCTTTCAACTTCCGCAGGGCTGCAAATCGGCAACACCGTGAAGCTTGACGCCAAGAACCGCACCAAGCATATCAGGCATCTTTTGTCCAAAGATTAACGGTTAAGCGGGCGGTCATTGCAGATCCATGCTGAAGGAGAGTCCGGTAATTCTTTTCATTTTACCGGGCTCAGTTGATCCGTACGACGGACATGCCTTTATGCATCTAATTCATTGCAAGGCGGGCGATGGATTAGCATACGTTGATAAAGAAAGGGAAGGGGGAAGGCCCATTGTCGGGACATTACTCAAATCATTGGCTGGAACAAATCCATCATGCCTTGCGTTGGCAGCATGATAAATTATTTCAATTGGAAAATGAAATTTCGACGCTGAAAAAGCAGCTCCAGGAGCTGCAATCCATACCAAGGCAGCATATCGAAAAAATAGACTACAATTTTGAGCAGTTGAAAGTAGAGAACCTCAACGGCACCCTGATCATCGGAATCAGTCCTACTGATCAAGGAACCGTTGAGGATCTATGGACAGTCGGCAAACATACGGAGGATGTCAATCTTGGTCAGACCCCCGGGAATCCAAGCGATTCAACTTTCAAAACCATTAAAATTGAAGTGCAACGGTACATAGAAGAGGACATCGCCTCCTTGCTCGCCGAGAAAGCAAGCCACCGTAACGTGAACCTCTCGGCCGATCAGCTGCAATCCATCAAGGACGACATGACCCGACAAGTCGAGGACCGCCTAGCCTTTTATATGAGTCAAGGGCAAGCGGGTGCGGATGTTCATGAACAGGTTGAGCGGCGTTTAAAGGATGATCTTCTGCAAGCGACGGATCAATATATCGATTACTTTCACCAACAGGCAGGTTCGTAACCCAAGGGGGGACCGGTTTTCCCCCGAAAATCGTGGCGATGTCGCGGGATATTAAACAGGGTTTTATAGTATTGTCCTTCAAATTCAAACGGCTCGTCATCGACAACGCCGTCAATCATGTGAACATGAGATCCGTCAGGCAATGCGATAGGCGGGCCGGTGTAACCGTCAAATGTATGGAAATGCTGATCCCGGTAAAACGTGATGCCATGATAACGATGAAAGTGCAAATCGCCTGCATTTCCATTAACGGGATACGTAAAAATATAGATGCTATGTTGGTGCCCCAGATTGATGGATGTCAATGCATGAAACTCGTGCGCATGCGCCAGGCCATTCGTCACAAACATGGGGGATTTATTTCCCGTTTTCATTTTCGATAAAGATATCGCTAAAATTTTTGGACTCCGGCAGCTTGGGCAATTGGATTTCCAAAACCCCGTCCTTATATTTTGCGCGGGCTCGTTTGGGATTCACTTGTTTTTTGAGCTGGATTTCCTGTGTCTCGCCGCTCGGTGAAACGATCCGCAGCTTGTTGCGATTCACCGAGACTTTAGTTTGATCAGCTGCAACCTGGTCTGGAACGGGCAATCGGACAATCAGATTGTGGTGTGTTTCGTGAAGGTCACAGCTCATCACGTTTTTTACTTTACCAAAGATAGGAATATTGAAATCGGTTGACATGGATTTTTGAAGCTGTTTTTGAACAAAATCGCCTACCCAGGAGAGATTTCTGTCGTCATTGGCATGTGTAAAGTTTTTCGGCAAAAAAGGAAACCGCTCCAGCATTTCCTTTTCGAAATCCTCCCAGCTCGACAACCCGTCATTATTTTGCATATGGCATCACCTGTATACATAATATGCCTAAGTTTATTCAGCGGAGCATGTTCAAACGGACGATATAACCGTACTTATCTGGAGCTTCTCTTCTTTTTGCCTCGCTTGGGCCAGCGGTAAGGAGGCACTTTCTCGCGCATCGTCTGAAAAATGACGCCCCAATCCCGTTCCCGCAGGGAGCATACAGGTATTCTTCTGTCCAGCTTTAGTTGCAGCAGCAGCAGCTTGATTTGAACGGGCGTGAAAATTCCGGCCAGTACATCGCACACCGGCATTTCCGGATACGCAAGCCCGTATTCCGCCAGACCCTCGAACGCATGCCGGTCCTTGGCTTCCACCCAAGGCGTATTGCGGCGGCGGATACGGAGAATGGCCGCGTCAACGCGGGGCGGCGGTGAAAAATACCTGCGTGGCACAACTTTCACCAGCTCAAGGTCAAACCACATCCGCCATGTGAGCAGCCGAGGGCTGCGGAACATCCTTGAAGTCAGGCCCTTGGCCGCCCCGTGCTGCACAATCAGCACCGCGCCCTGGAATGGCGAGCCGGGTTGGTCAAGCAGCTTTTCCAAAATAGGTGTTGTGATAAAAAAAGGAATGTTGGCGACCACATGAAACGGTTCCTTTGGCAAATACGTGTCCCGGATGTCCTGTTCGATGACGGACACATTGCGACAGGGGGCTGATTTCTGCCGGAGGACCGCCGCAAAGGCGTCATCGTTCTCGACAGCCAGCACTTTGCCTGCCCGCTCTGCAAGCGGCATGGTGATGGCCCCGCGGCCGGCACCCAAATCGAGCACCACGTCGGCGGCAGTGATTCCCGCCAGCTCGATCATTTCATGAATGACCGGTTGATGGTGCAGCAGATGCTGCCCCCTCACTGCGGGTATCTCCGCAATGCTCTGCGTTCCCGCTTTTCGTTGTCGTTGTTTGTGCATGAATGAATCCCTCCGTTACTCAGCGATATAAGATTCCGATCGGCTGAGCTGTGTGGAAGGGAAACGCAGGAAATGTCCGGATTCGCGAACGAGCCAGGCAGGTCACGGACATGCCACGGCATGGGAGCGGAAGATGCGTCGGTTGAAGAGAATACCGCCATGAGCCGGACTAAGGCGCGGTTGATGTCGTTCACAAGGGCAATTATTTCCTGGATATAAAGAAGGTTACCTGTAAAAAAGGGCAGACCTATCCTGAGTTTCTCTGTACACAGCAAAGCCAACGGCTTTTTGTCTTAGCAGCTGTACACCGTGCGAACCCGGATAAACTGATCTACCACACGTAACCCTCCTTATCCTGAAAATCGAAATAGGAAAACCTGAAAACAAGCACAAAAAAACACAGGCTGTCTGCCTGTGTTACTGTTTCGCGGAGAACCTTTGCAAGGGAAAGGAGATACTGCTCCTTCACCGCAGGATACGAGGTCCAATTGGATGAAGAACGACTTCGGCCTGAGCGGCAGGAGGCATATCATCTTCCTATCATATCAGGCACTATATTCTTTATCCATGAGTGGTTTCTTAAAGGCGGGCTGAAAGCTACTTTCTGATATCCATAAGTATTACAGCCCTGATTCAATGTATGCAGTACATATAAGGTTACCTTTAAAAAATGGCAGACCAATCCCGGTTCTCCGCGTACAAGCAGAGAGGTTTGCAATATTCATTTGCAAAACGTTCTAACCCGGATAAACTGATCTACCACACGTAACCCTCCGTTCATTGTGAATTAACAACAGGCTAACATATCAATCCATTTTTAGCAAGTGACAATCCGTCAGCTGAATGAATGGCATGATGAGATGATGACGCGTTCCGGAAATGATCGAGACCCGCTGCTTTGCTGGCGAGGGCCGATTTTTTTATTGACAAGCAGTTGGCAAGGTTTGTGTTATATACTGGATGTGTCAATGACAGAGACAAAATCCAATTGCTAAGGAGAGAACTGATGAACTCGGACAGGAACTGGAAGAGGAACACCGCGCTTTTCTTATCTGGCCAGACGATATCTCTATTTGGATCATCACTGGTACAGTATGCCATTATGTGGTACATCACGCTAAATACCCAGTCAGGCATCATGATGACCCTTTATATTCTTTGCGGTTTTCTGCCCACCTTCATTCTATCGCCATTTGCAGGCGTTTGGGCGGACCGCTACAACCGGAAAAAACTGATCATATGGTCCGATTCGACCATCGCCTTTTCGACGCTTGTCCTCGCGATCTTGTTTCTGGCAGGCTATCATTCGACCTGGCTGCTCTTCGTAGTAGCAGGGATACGTGCATTGGGAACGGGCGTACAGACACCTACGGTCGGCGCATTGCTGCCGCAAATGGTACCAGGGGACAAGCTTACCAAAGTGAACGGGATTTTGAGCAGTCTGCAGTCAGTTGTCATGCTGCTGTCTCCCATGCTTAGCGGCGCTTTGATGACGGCAGCTCCTATTGAATTCATTTTCTTTATCGATGTGATTACGGCGGTTATTGGGGTTTCAATCCTCTTATTTTTTGTGCGGGTACAATCCCATGAGAAAGCCGGGCAGGAGCAGGCTATTAGCTATTTTGAAGATATGCGTATCGGTTTTGCTTATATCAGGGACCACGTTTATGTACGAACCTTTTTTATATTTATAGCCTTTTTTATGATCCTTGTTTCGCCGGCCGCATTTTTGACTCCATTACAGGTGACACGAAGCTTTGGCAATGATGTATGGCGTCTGACCGCCATTGAAATCGTCTTTTCGATCGGCATGATGGCAGGCGGCCTGCTGATGGCTTCCTGGGGAGGCTTAAAAAACAAGGTTCATACGATGGTGCTTTCCTGCCTGGTGATCAGCCTCAGTACCATTGCGCTTGGCATTGTTCCTGCTTTTTGGCTGTACCTCGTGATCATGGGCATTTTCGGAATTGCAATGCCATTTTTTAACACCCCCTCCAATGTGCTGCTGCAGCAGAAGGTGGAGGAGAACTATTTGGGCAGAGTATACGGCGTTTACGGGATGCTGAGCAGCAGCATGATGCCGCTCGGAATGCTGGCTTTTGGCCCGATCTCCGATATGATTGCGATTGAATGGCTGCTGGTGGGAACCGGGGTGCTTCTCCTGATTGAGAGCCTTCTTATGCTGCGGAGCAAAGCGTTGGTCGAGGCCGGAAATCCTGATGGATTGGCAGAGTGATTAAGAAAGCGAAGAAACGGAAGCTTGCGGAATCGGGCAGAGAGAGGCAAAATGGAAGAGTCATCATCTGATAAAGGGGATGCTGCTATGCCAATCGATTTTCATTCGGAGAGAAACCGTTTCACCTATGCGAGCCGGGAAGTGGATGCCAGCTGGCTGGAGAAAATTAGTGAGCTTGCAGAAGTCAGTGGTAAGCAGGCCTTGGACCTGGCCTGCGGGGGAGGTATTTATACCAAAGGTCTGGTGCAATTGGGGGCTGGTCATGTCACAGGTCTGGATTTCTCGAAAGAGGTGATCGCAGGTGCCCGGATCCATTGCCAAGGCATCGAAAATATCGAGTTTGTTGAAGGCAATGCACTCGAAACGGGCTTACCGGGTGACGGATATGATTTGATTTTGCAAAGAGCGTTGATTCACCATCTGGATGAACCCGGTTTGAAGCAGTGTTTATTGGAATGCAACCGTTTACTGCGCAAAGGCGGAGTACTGCTTATCCAAAACCGTACACCGGAAGACTGCTTGCTGCCTGGGAGTAGTACCCATATTCGCGGTTACTTTTTTGAGCGTTATCCAAAATTATCGGCCAAAGAGGTTAAACGCCGTTATGCAAGTGATGTGGTGATGAATAGCTTGCGGGACGCAGGCTTTACAAAGGTGGAAGAACATCAGTTTTGGGAGACCCGGAAAATTTACAATGAACCCGAACAGTTATCCGACGACCTGCTGCAGCGCACGGGCCGTTCTTTGCTGCATGAGCTGACCGACGAGGAGCTCGCAGACCTTGTGGGTTATATCGGGCGACAATTACAATGGCAGGCGGGCTCGCCAATCATTGAAAAAGACAGATGGACGATTTGGAAAGCGACTAAATAGAGTTTAAAAAGAGATAAAAAAATCTTTTAATGCAGGAGATGATGCCCTCTATGGAGCAACTCCTTCTTTTTTTTGCTATTAAAAAACTATTTTGCTGGAGGAACATGGATTGAGCGGCTGGTAAAAGACGGGATAATAATTACCACTTTGGTTAAAATAACGATATGTTAATACCGTAAACAGAATTGATGACAGGAGGAGGGGGGATGCAGACACGATTTTCTGCTTCGGATGGCAATAACGAATCTAAAGACCGTACTGCTCTGGTTGCTGAGCTGGACGTCAATGTAAAGGCACTTAAAGAAGCATTAGGCGAAGCCGACGACATTTCATTTCGGTCATTTTTGATCGGAGGAACGGTCAGGGCAGAACTTATCTATATTCCCGGTATGTCGGACAGGCAGGAGATTGACAACAGCATCCTGAGGCCTCTCATGGAAGCAGGGGACATTGCAGTCAACGATTTGCAGGCTGTGAAACTCAACCTTTTACCTGTCATTTCTGTCGATGAGTTTGCGTCTGCTGAGGAATGTGCCGCGCAGTTGATCAAAGGAAATCCCATGATCCTTGTTGATGGTTGCACCGGTGCTTTAGTTTTCGGAATAGCTCAATGGGACAAGCGCAATGTGGAAGAGCCTCAGACTGAAACGGCGTTGCGGGGCCCGCGCGAAGGTTTCACCGAATCGATCACGACCAATCTCTCCCAGTTACGGCGCAAAATTCAGAGCGTCAAACTGAAGGTAAAATCGCTGACACTTGGAAGATATACAGGGACTGAAGTCTGTATCGTTTATATCGACGGCTTGGCTAAACCTTCCTTAATACATGAAGTGCAGAGCCGGCTTGAGCGTATCGATATTGACAGTGTACTGGAAACCGGATACATAGAAGAACTGACAGAAGATCATCCATACTCACCGTTTCCGCAGCAGCAGTTTACGGAACGGGTCGATATCGCGGCAGCGAGCTTGCTCGAAGGCCGCGTTGTTCTGCTGGTCGACGGCACGCCCGATGTGCTGATCGTCCCTGCGACGCTGGCAACGCTTCTCCAGGCCTCTGACGATTATTACAACCGAGCAATATATTCAAGTTCATTGCGTTTTTTGCGATACTGGACACTTCTCATATCCATGGTGCTTCCGGCAGTGTATGTCGCGATTTTAAATTTTCATCATGAAATGGTGCCTGGCAAGTTGTTGGTCAGCATTGCCTCCGCTCGTGAGGAAATCCCGTTTCCGACTTTCGTGGAAGTCATGATGATGCAACTCGCGTTCGAGGTGCTGCGTGAAGCCGGGCTCCGTCTTCCTAGGCAAATCGGTTCGGCTGTTACCATCGTCGGTGCGCTGGTTGTGGGAGAAGCCGCCGTATCCGCAGGACTTGTGTCGGCTCCGATCGTCATTATTATTGCGTTCACGGGTATTGCGGGATTTACAGCGCCACATTATTCTTTGGAATTCGCCATTCGCCTGTTGAGGCTGCCGCTCATCGTGCTGGGCGGGACACTGGGCATGCTCGGCGTAATGTTTGGCATTATCGCCATTGCTACTCATTTGTGCATGCTGCGCTCTTATGGCGTCCCCTTTTTATCCCCGTTTGCACCTTTTACGCCAAATGAAATAAAGGATACCATCATTCGTGCCCATCTCTGGAAAATGTTAAGGCGTCCCGGTTTTACGAGTCTGAAGAACCGTCATCGACTGGCACGGGGACAAAACCCGGGCTCACGCAGAGGAGGCGGGAAGTGACGTCATATGAACAGAAGGTTAACTTTTACCTGCATGCAAGCTTCTAAGCAGCTATTACTTGTGATGGCGGTGACTGTTTTAATATTTACGACGGGATGCTGGGATCGAATGGAAGTCAATGATCTGGCGATTGTGACGACAGCAGGTTTGGACCGCAAGAACGATGGAATGATTGAATTGTCCTTGGAGATTGTCATCCCCAAGGAGGGAGGGAGTAAGACACAAAAGAGCAACAGCAGCTCCAAAGGCAACGGCTCGACTTTGATTTGGTCCGCTTCAGGAGTTACGGCGGCGGATGCTGCCTCAAGGGTGCAGCGCAAGCTGTCCCGCACCGTCTACTGGGGGCAGCTTGAAATGCTGGTTGTGGGAGAGGCGTTGTCCCGCAGCCAGTTTCGCGAACAGCTGGATTATCTCGTTCGCGACAACAATATCCGCCTGCAGGTTGAGCCTTTCGTCTGCAAGGGAGCAGCACGGGATTTTCTTGCATCCGCCTCCCCGCTTGAACAGACCAAAGCGGATTTTCTGGGTGGTGAATCCCGGCGGCTTTTTGGCAGACCGATAACGCTAAACCGCCTGGTACAGCATCTCGGCAATATTTCAGAAGAGGCTATAATTCCTTATGCTGATACTACGCATGACGGCAAGAAGAGTGTCCCATATGTAAAAGGTTATGCTGTCTTCTCCCGCGATCATATGGCTGGAGTGATTCAAGGCAAGTCATTCTCGGGAATGAAATGGATATTGAAGCAAGTTGAGGGTGAAGTTGATACGGTGAGGTTGGAGCGGCCCTTCTCTTCGCTCATTTCCCTTAAAGTCATCTCTTCCAGCACCCGGCTGGTTCCTAAACTGGAGGGAGAAACGCCGCATATGGACATGTTGATCGAAACCGAGATGAGTGTTGTTCAAAATACGACTCGTTTCAAAACGTCTGATACGAAATTTATTCGTTATGTTGAGAATGCGGAGGTCGACAATATCCGCAATAAGGTTGAGACATCAATAAAGCAGGCCCAAAGGCTGGGGACCGATATTTTCGGCTTCGGCGAAGCAATCAACCGCCGCAATCCCCGGGAGTGGCAGCATTTACAAGACCGGTGGAGGCGAATTTATCCTTCGATTCAAACCAATGTAATGGTCAAGGTGAAGATCCGCCAAATTGGGATGAACAATGAGCCAGTCGGCTAATCATGAAAAGAGGTGTTGAGCTAAGTGACTTGGTTGAATGTGGCAGGAACAACGTTCGCAACCGCTTTGATGATCTGGGCCGAATGGCGCGGTCTGGGTGATAAGCAAAAGAGAGAACGGGTGTCCTTGATCGCCGCCGCAGGTGTCGCATGGTTCATGGCTATGCTCATACTTCTGTTTCCCAATATTCCAGGCCCGATCGAAATGTTGAACAGTCTATTCAATCCGCTGACTGCCGGGTTGAAGTGAGGAGGGGGTTTCCTGTGGTGGAGAAAGGAAAGATTTCCGCAGCGCAGCTAGGTCTGCTTTTTTATTCGGTAGCTGCCTATGACGGAATCCTGTATATCCCGAAAATAACGGGGAAGGAAGCCGGACACGATTTGTGGATATCACCGATCTGGGCTCACCTGCCCGGTTTGCTGTTCGTTCTTATGGTGCTCCGCCTCGCCCGCATATTTCCGAAGGAAAGCATAATCCAGTATAGCGAGCGGCTTCTCGGACCCTGGTTTGGCAAAGCCGTGGGACTTGCCGTTGTATTTTACGGTATTAATCTGACCTCCGTTATATTGAGAGAGTATGGCGACTTCATTTCAGCCGTTTTTATGCAAAAAACACCCACCCTTGTCGCCACAGGAAGTATGGTTTTGCTTATATCTTATGCCGTCAGAGGAGGCGTGGAGGTTCTGGGGCGGCTGGCACAGCTGTTCCTGCCGCTGACGTTCCTGGTGTTCGGACTGTTGATTTTGTTGTCGATTCCTGAATGGGACGCAAATAATATTTTACCAATTATGGGCAAAGGGATTGCTCCGTCCGTTGAGGGGGCCATTATTCCGTTTAGCTGGTTCGCCGGATATTTGATGATCGGGCAATACTTTCCATTCGTGTCGAATCAGAGGAAAACGATAGTGTACGTATTATTAACCTGGTTTGGTATCATGCTTACACTGTCTGTCTCTGGCCTCGTGTCCGTCTTTCTTTTTGGCAAGCATATCAGTACATTGAACTATCCGTTTATTGAAGTCGTTCGGTATATAGGGATAGGTAAGTTTATCCAGCACCTCGACGCTTTACTGCTGATCGTTTGGCTCCCCGGAACCTTTATTCAGTTAACCACCTATTTGTACACGGCAGCTCTGGGTGCGAGTCAGTTGTTCAGGCTCAATCAATACCGCCAGCTTGTGTTTCCAATTGGCATGCTTGCGCTGGTGATGTGTATGTGGAGAACTTCCAGCGTTGACGCCTTCGAAAAATATTTGGGAACAAGTCATGTCATATTCGATTTTTTCTACATGCTTCTCGGCCTTCTTCTTTTCTTAACGGCATGGATTCGTAAGCGCTTAGGCCGATTGTAGCTTCCCAAGGACCTGCGTCTGCCTGTGGCAATGCTGCGAGTGGTCTGTTTTTTTGTCAAAAACGACTGATAGTACGTTTCGAGGTCTGGTATAATTCAGCTATAATCCATCTTAATGAGGTCATTCATGCATAACCTTGCGGATTTTATTGTACGACATCCTGTTGTTTCTTTTATTCGCGGATGCGAATTCGCAATCCGTGCGCCATGGTCCATGCGGGAAAGACGCTGCTCGATTATTTGTTGTTTTATATACAGAACGGAAGCTGCCGCTTTTGGGTGGACAGCAAATCTTACCGAGTATTCGCCCTGTTAGCACTTGAGTAAGATGGATGAAGGGAAACATTGTTTGTGGATTAAGTCCCCTTTAAGGAGGAGTAATACAGCAGTGCTACAAAAATTCGGCTATTCACAATATGAAAGCAAAGTCTATGAAGCGCTCGTTCAGAGAGGAGAACCGCTGGATGCAACGACTGTTGTCAAATTATCTGGTGTTCCCAAGGCCAAAATTTACGAAGTGTTAGCCCGTCTGGCGGAAAAAGGCCTCGTGCTCGATGCACTATCTGGCAAGAAGCGTTTGTATGCCGCGCTCCCTATGGATAGCGTCATCGACAAGCTGAAGCGCGAATTCGAACGAGACATAGCGGAGCTGCGCGAGACTGGCGTCCGCAAAACCTATCGGGATGACCAAATATGGAGCCTGAAATCGCACGCCTCCATTCAGGCTTATTGCAAGCAGATGGTGGAGGAGGCGCAGAAGTCTATCGTGCTTTCCATGTGGAGCGACGAATTCGCGGAGTTCGCAACGGTGCTGGAACGAAAGGAGCGGGAAGGCGTACAGGTTGAGGCACTCGTTACGGGAAAAGATGAACCGCTCGTCAGTATTTCGAAGCTGCATGTTTTGTGCCCCTCTGCTGAGCATGAACATCTGGAGCGTTTTACGCTGCTTGTTACGGACGGAGACCAGGTGTTGTTTGCAGGCATGGAGCAGGGGAGCTGGCAGGCGATCCGGACGAAGGCTCAGCCATTCGTCACTTTTTTTACGGAATATTTCCACCACGATGTAGCGCTGACTGCAATCACACGCAGATACGCGCCCGATTGGATGCAAGACGAAGAACTGAAATCGCTCTTGATGAGACTGCGGTATTGATGGTTGTGGTAATCGGCACTATGCGCTGCGGGTAAGCGAAAAGACTGCGCAGCCGAGTGCGGCCAGAGCCAGAAGACCGCCGACCCAGAAATTGTTCGCCACCGAGCTCGTTTCAATGATGACGCCACCAATCAATGATCCGCACGCGATACCAAGCTGCATGATGGACGAGTTCAAACTAAGCTGAATATTTGCCTCCTCCGGTGCGTTCTGGATCAGGTATGTTTGCTGAGCTGGGGAGATGGCCCAACTAAGCGCGCTCCAGATCATGACGGCAGCCAGAAACAAGTAGAATGAGATGTTTGCCGCCAAGGGAAGCATGAACATGGAGCAGGCGAAGCATGCCGTAATGACGATAAGCGACCGCCTTGTGCCCCACCGGTCGGAAATCCAGCCGCCCAAACCGCCGCCCGTCACGGCCGCGATACCGAACAGGAAGTAGACGAGACTCAGGATTCCGGAGCTGACCGGAAAGAGCGACAGTACGTAGGGTGCCAAGTAAGCATACAAGGTCAAATGTCCCATCAACAACAGAAACGAGATGAGCTGACCGCTGACAATTTTGCCGTTCTTGAGCGAAGCAAGCTGCTTGCGCAGGGGAACGGCCTTTTCCGGTGGGGATTTGTGGAGAAATAAGGAGATGCCCACGATCGCCACAGCGCTCATTCCGGCAATGAATAGAAACGGCGCTCGCCAACCATACGCGTTACCGATTGTCATTCCAATCGGAACGCCCAGAACGAGTGAACCACTGATGCCCATATAAATGATGCCGATCGCCCGACCACTGTACGAAGGAGGGACGAGCCGGGATGCAAGCGTGATGGACAGGACGATGATAATAGCTCCGCTTATGGCGGACAATGCGCGAGCGGATAAGATCAGGGCGTAATTGGAACTGAAGGCAACCAGCACGTTGGATAATAGAAATACGCCTAAACTGGCAAGATATAACGTCTTTCGTTCCATCTTGGCGGTCAGGTTCATGAGAAGCGGAGCCGATAAGGCAAACGCAATGGAATAAATGGTAATAAACTGACCCGCGGCGCTGACGGAAATGTGCAAGTCCGTCGCAATCAATTCCAGTATGCCTCCTACGATAAGCTCGACTGTACCGACGACAAAGGCGACAGCGGCCATCAAGATGATGCGGAAATTCAAACAGACACATCCTTTACAATAAAAAAGTTACTACTATTATAGTAACCTTTGTTAAGAGTGTGCAATGAAAAAGTTTCAAACATTTCGGCTGCACAATCGCTCACAAGCGCAGGTGCGTTCTCTGCCATGGCTGCGGCAGATGAAAAGGAAGATCTCCCTGCAGGTTCATCAATTTGACGAGCGTAAACCTATGGATTAAATTAAGCTTAAACGAAAAGCAGGGAGATTGGGATTGTGAGAAAAGGAAATTTGGAGCTTCTGAAAAAAATAAACCGGGATCTCGTACTGGAGACGATACGCTCGCAACAGCCGATCAGCCGCGCGAAAGTCGCGCAGCGCTTGAACTTCAGCCGTTCGACCGTCTCGTCCATCGTCGATGAATTGATCGCCAAGAAATTCGTGATAGAGACCGGGCTCGGGTCTTCGACCAAGGAAGGCGGGAGGAGGGCGATTGAGCTCGGGTTCAATCCGAAGTCCGGTTTCGGCGTTGGCGTCGAGCTGATGGCGAACGGGCTGCTTATCTGCATTACGGATTTGGACGGGAACATCGTGTTGAAGGAGCGCTTAGATGCGGGCAACGACTTCAAGACGATCTACGAGTGTATCCTTGGGAGCTTGGATAAAGCGTCAATTTCGATGGATACCGTAATTGCAATCGGCTTCTGCATTCCCGGACTGACGAACAGTAAGAAAGGAATCATTGTAGACGCGCCCGAGTTTGGCTGGAAGGATGTTCCTTTCGTTGATGAAATGAAGAAATATCTGGACAAGCCCATCTATGCAAACAACGACGTGAACTGCGCGGCTCTCGGCGAACGTTGGGTCGGCGGGGCGAAGGACCTGGAGGACTTCATCTATATCTCTATCGGACTGGGCTCCGGCGTGGGAAGTGCGATCGTCGCGAACGGGAGCTTGGTGCATGGCAAAGATTTTATGGCTGGAGAAATCGCATATCTGATTCAGGAGGAAGATGTATCCCGCAATCAAGTGAACGTAGCCGGACAATTCGGAGTTTTTGAGAAAAAGATTTCAGGCAAATCGCTTGCCGAGAACGAGAGCTTGATGCAAGCTCTTTTTCAAGGGTATGCGCAAGATGAGCCGCGATCCGTTCAAACAGTAAACCGCTTCGCGACACACCTGTCCATTGGAATCGCTAACATGGTCAGTCTGCTTAATCCTGAAAAGGTGATTCTCGGCGGCGAAGTGGCCGGATATCTAAATCCCTTGTTGGGCGAAATTCAATCCAGCGTCGACCGGATGACCCCGATTCGGACGGCGGTGGAGATTTCACAAATAGGAGCGGAAGCTGGTGTTCTCGGGGTGGTCGCTTACGCCTTCGATCAGGAACAGAACGTCATTTAGAAGACGCTGCTCGTTCATTCGCTTGCTTCAGAGCGCGGCAGGTTCGTAAATCCAATACGAACCTGCCGCTTTTTTTTATTATTGACATCGTTATGAAAACGGTTTATTATTCGTTTTAGTTAGTACGGGCTAAGTACAAACTAACTTCAAAAAGTGGAAATTGGGGTGCCGACAGGGTGATTACATGGTGAAGAGAAACGTGACACAGCCGTCTCAAGCTGAACAGTTGTACAGTGTCGGTGTCGATATCGGCGGAACAAAGATTATGATTCTGATCGCTAATCAAGCCGGCGATATCCTGTACCGAAAGAAAGTGAACACCTCCGGCGAATTCGACGTCATCTCCGGGCACATTACGGAATGTCTGCGTGCCGCGGCCATCCCACTGGATCAAGTGGCCGCCATGGGCTTCGGCGTTCCGGGCATCGCCAACAGCGAGGAAGGCACTGTTATCGAAGCGCCTGCGCTTCAGTGGAATCACGTTCCGTTTCGGGAACGAATGCAGCGGTACTTTGACAAACCGATCTTCGTGGACAACGATGTCAACTGCGCAGCTCTGGGCGAGCGGTGGCTCGGTTCCGCGCAGAACTTGAACGACTTCGTGGTGGTGGCGATCGGAACGGGTGTGGGAAGCGCCATCATATCCAACGGTTCGCTTGTGAAGGGCAGCAATCACATGGCCGGGGAAGTTGCTTACCTGGTCCTGGAACAAGATGTTCTGGGCAACGGCGCCAATGCCTTCGGCGATTTCGGACAATTTGAAAAGAAGATCTCGGGAGTGGCCTTATCGCAATATGGCACCCTGCCTCATGAACTGTTCGAGCAATACGCTCGCGGCGATGAGAAGGCGATATCGATTATCCAACAGTTCGTATCGGATTTGTCGATTGGCATTGCCAATATGGTGAGTCTGCTGAATCCCCAGAAGGTGATCCTCTGCGGCGGAGTCTCTCAATCGTTGTCGTCGGTGCTCGAACTGATTCGTGAGACGGTGTCAAACTTGACGCCGATTCCCACTACGATCGAATTGACTTCCATCGGGGAGGAAGCGGGGGCAATCGGAGCGGTCGCTCTCGCATTTGAAAAGGCAGGCGTGATTAAAAGAAGGGGGATTAACAATGAAAACGCATATCGCACGCAATTACCTTGAGATGTCGGAGCAGGCCGCCGAATTGATTATTCATCAAATTAGGCAAAAGCCCGAATCGCTGGTGTGCTTCGCGGCCGGCACTACGCCGCTCGGCACGTTATCCTGTTTGGTGAAAGCGGTTCACGACGGGAGGATAAGCTTCGAACAGTGCCGTTTCATCAGTCTGGATGAATGGGTTGGCCTCGGCGCTTCGGACGAAGGCAGCTGCCGGCAGACGCTTGACTCCCATTTCTTCGAACCGTGTGGAATTCAGGAGCAAAACATCCATTTTTTCAACGGAACCAGCAACGATCTGGAAGCGGAATGCAAAGCGATGGACGATTTCATTCAGGCTCACGGGAGGATTGATCTGTTGCTGCTGGGAGTCGGAGTGAACGGCCACTTGGGCTTCAACGAACCTCACGTTGATGTCGAGCTGTATTCGCACGTGACGGACCTCGCCCCGGTTACGAAGCAAGTTTCCGTGAAGTACTTTCAGGAACAGAAAAATGTGCAAAAGGGAATTACGCTGGGGATCAAACACTTGATGCAGGCGAGTACGGTAATTTTGATCGCTGATGGAGACAAGAAAGCGGAGATCATGAGAAAAGCTCTGCATCACGAAATTAGCAGCGAGGTGCCTGTTACGGTTTTGCGGCAGCATCCGAATGTATATGTTTGCCTGGATGAAGCGGCGGCGGCCCTCGTTCGCTAAAGATCGATTCCACACCCTAAAGCAACGAACGCAACAATGAATCCGAGATGATCAGGGGGTAACTCTAATGTCCAAAGTGAAAGCCAGTCTGTTGATCGGCCTTCTGTCCGTCATGCTCGTCAGCCTGGTTGGTTGCGGTTCCAATAACGCGGGCAGTACGGACACTTCGTCCGGTTCAGGTAAAATTACGCTGACCGTCACTTCCTCCATGACCGACGAAGCCCGCATCAACATCATGAACGAAACCATCAAGATCTTCAACCAAACGCATCCGGATGTCACCATTGAGTACAGCCCGAGCGCGTGGTCCGAATACGCCCAAAACCTGAAGCTGTCGTTCAGTTCCGACGCGGGGCAGGATATCGTCTATGTGGACGATACAATGCAGCAGATGCTGCAGAAGAATAACTATTTGATGGATATTACCGGCGACGTAAAGAGCCGAGGCTGGATCGACAAGGAAGTGGACGGAGCGATCGACTTCCAGAATGCAAGAACGCCCGGCAAGTACTACAGCGTGCCATTTGCGACGGCTCCCGTTGTCGTTTACTACAACAAGGACATTTTCTCTAAGCTGAATCTGACGCCGCCAAAGACAATGGACGAATTTAACGCGATTCTGGCCAAAGTCAAAGAAGCCGGCTACGTTCCAATGGAGAACGGCGGCATGTCCAATATGCCGAAGATGTGGTCGGTGTTCCACATGCTGTACAATCAAGCACCGATGGACGACGTTAAACAGTTCTACTTTCAGAAAGGAATTACGCCTGAATTTGAGAAAGCGTTTACCTCAGCTCTGAATCAGGTCAACGAATGGGAGAGAAGCGGATACTACCGGCAGGAAGACGCTTCGATCGACGGCAGCGCGGTGCCGTCGTATTACGCAAAAGGGCAGTCCGCAATGGTGCTCGGCGGCAACTGGGATATCCCGAATTACGAGGGTACAAATGTGCCGACCGGCGCGTTTGCGTTCCCGAAGCAGGATGCAAGCAGCAAGACGCACGCGATCGTCAACGCGACGGACGGCGGCTGGGCGCTGAATACGAACCTGAGCGCAGAGAAGAAGCAAGCTGCGCTGGATTTCATCGACACATTCATGAACCCGGATGTCGTCAAGCTCTGGTATGAAGGCGGTACTACGCCAACGATCAAAGCGGACATGTCGGGAGCCCAAGCCTCAGATTTGAAGAAAGAAGTCGACCAAGCGATTCAAGGTACCCAAATGGGCTTCTTCCTCGACAATGCCGTTCCGGGACTGTTTGATATTGTGAACAAGCAGCTGCAATTGATGTCTTTCCAGAAGACCACACCCGAGGGGGCATGGGCGGAGATCAAGCAGGAATACGAAAAGCTGTCTGTGGCGGCCCAAGGCCAATAGACCTTCGGGTCCAATAGTGACGTTGTCCTCTGGCCCCCTTAGGAGCTGAAGGACAACCATTCTGTAAGATGAGGTGATCCTTGTGAGACAAGAAGCCATACCCCGGCGGAGGTTCACGTTCAAACGAAGGAGCCCGGAGAAGACCAATCCGCTCGCGTACTTGTTCCTTCTTCCGGCGTTTGCGATGGTGGCCGTCTTCATGATCTGGCCAGCCCTGCAAACGTTCTATATCAGCATGACGAGCTGGGATGGGCTCAGTCCGAAGAAGTTCGTCGGATTGCAAAACTACATCCATCTGTTTACCGACGAGCCGATGTTCTTGCAAGCGATCAAGAACACGCTGTTATGGGTCGTCGGCGGCGCGACGATCCCCGTATGGCTGGGTCTTATTTTCGCCAGTTTCCTGGTCCGGGGCAAGATCCGATTCACCAAGTGGTTTCAGATGGGTTTCTTCTTCCCGCAAATCATCTCTTCCGTTATCGCCGCTGTGATCTGGAAGTGGATTTACGACCCGAGCTTCGGGCCGCTGTCCGCGATTCTCGATCATATGGGCATTGCACGGCCGGTCGCGGGTTGGCTCGGCAATCCCGATCTCGTCATGTACGCGCTGTTTGTGATTTTTGTATGGGGCAGCTTCGGCTATACAACGATGATCTTCACCGCGGCGCTTCAGGGCGTGGACTCACAGCTGTACGACGCCGCCAACATTGACGGCTGCGGAGCGTGGGGCCAATTCCGCCACGTCTCGATCCCAGGCTTGAGGCAAACGGTCACGACGGTTGTGATCTTGATGACGATCGGTTCCTTCAGCGTATTTGATATCGTCATGGCCACGACCAAAGGTGGTCCAGGATACAGCTCGTATGTCATTTCATATTACGTTTACACGCAAGGTTTTATTGTCAATCGGCTGGGCTTCGCTGCGGCGGCGTCGATCGTTCTGACGTTGTTCGTTCTTATTGTTTCGAGAAGCATCATCTGGATCAGGGAAAGGGATCAATAGCTTATGACAATGACTAGATCTTTGCTTATCCGACGCTTGCTCGTTTATATCATCATGATTTGTACGGTCTTACTGACGTTTTCTCCGTTTCTGCTCGTCATCAGCACGTCTCTGAAAACGATGAATGAAATCAACATCCATGGTCCATTGGCTCTGCCGCAAATTTTTCATTGGGACAATTATTCCCGCATTTGGGAAGTCGGCAATTTTGTGACCTATTATAAGAATAGCGTGATGGTAACCGTTGTGGTTGTCACGTTCGTCGTACTGCTGTCCCTGCTTGGCGCTTACCCGCTCGCGTATATGAAGTTCAAGGGTAAGGGGATCTTTTTTCTGGTCGTGCTCTGGGGACTTACGGTTCCTTTGGATCTGATCATTATTCCGCTGTTCAACAATTTGAAGTCGATGGGTTTGCTGAATACGATCTGGTCGCTCATTCTGCCGCAAATCGCGATGAACATCCCGTTCTCGATTTTCCTGCTGAGAGGGTTCATGAAGGATATCCCGTATGCCCTGCTGGAATCGGCCCGGATTGACGGCTCGACAGAAGTGAAAAATTTGTATTATATCATCATGCCAATGTTGTATCCGCCAATGGTATCCCTGATCGTCTTTACGGCGATCGGCACCTGGAACAACTTTATGCTTCCGACGATCCTGATTCAGAACGACCAGTTGCGCACGCTGCCGGTCGGCCTGAACTATTTTCAAACCAAGTTTACGATGGACTATCCCATGATCGCCACGGCGGCCGTCGTCTCGGCACTGCCGGCTGCTATCGCGTATATCGTCTTTCAGCGGAACATTATTTCAGGCGTCATGGTAGGGGCATTGAAGGAATAAATTACAAAGGAGTTCGATAATGATGAAAAAGATGAAGATTGCTTTAATCGGAGCAGGAAGCGTATCGTTCGCACTTGGAGCCTTGCAGGATATTGTTCTGTCCCCTCGGCTTAGAAATGAAGTGGAGCTCGAAATCGCACTCATTGATATTATTGAGGACAACGTCAACCGGACTTATCGGTATGCAAAGGAAATGTTCGATTCGTTCTCCCATCCGGCCGATATCTGGCAGACAACGACATTGGAGCAAGCGCTGCAAGGCGCCGATTTTGCCATCGTCGCCATCGAGGTCGACCGGTACTTCTACTGGTCCCAGGATTTTCACATTCCGCGCCGCTACGGCAGCAAGCAAATCTATGGGGAGAACGGCGGGCCGGGATCGATGTTTCATACGCTCCGCAACCTTGGACCCATGCTCGAAATTGCCCGGACAATGGAGAAGGTGTGCCCGGACGCTTGGTTCATCAATTACACGAATCCCGAAGCGAAACTTGTCGAAGCTGTGTCCAAACTGACTTCGATCAAGATTGTGGGCCTCTGTCACGGTTTGGATATGGGTATCCATCAATTGTGCGAGTTTCTGGAGCGAAAGCCGGAAGAGATCGGTATCGAAGGCGGCGGCTTGAACCATTTCGGCTTCTTTACGAAGATTTGGGACAAGAAGACGGGCGAGGATCTGTATCCGTTGTTCCGCGAGAAGGAGCAGAAGGCCAATCGCCTGGCGCAATTCGATCATATCGGATTGTCAAGAGCGATGTACCACATTTACGGCTATTATCCGTACCCGGGGACGAATCATTCCGGGGAGTACATCTCTTACGCCGAAGATTTTTACGCCGGATTGTCGCTGCAATACCGCTATAATCCGATTCGTGAGCAGCTGTGGAAGGAAGGTTCAAGAACGCCGGATTTCGTCTATGCTGCGAGCGGCAACAGCCTGGACAAAGGACTGTTCGACAGCGTACAGTCTCAGGAGAGTTGGGTTGAACAGGCGTACACATTCGATAAAGAGAAAGTCAGTCCGAGCAACGAATACGCCATTCCGATCATTGAGGCGATCTTCTTCGATGACGAGGTGCAGATCAACTCCGTCAATCTGCCGAACAAGGGCGCCATCCGCGGTCTTCCTGACGATATGGTAGTTGAGACACAGGCGATCGTGAACGGGCAGGGCATCGTGCTGAAGCCGATGGCCGTCGAACTGCCGACGGCGGTGATTGGCACGATCCACATTCAAGGCACCATTCACAAGCTGCTGCTCGAAGCGTTCGTTGAGAAATCGAAGACGAAACTGCTGCAAGCGATCCTGCTCGATCCAAGTGCGCCGACTTATTATCAGGCCTGCGCGATGATCGACGAGATGTGTGAGCTGCAAAAGGATATTTTACCCGCCCTCGAATGGGTGTAATCCGGAAGAGAGGCCAGACGATGAATGATGATCGATTGCAAGAGTTGCTGGCGTCGATGACGCTGAAGGAAAAGTTCGGACAGCTGACGCAAATTACGGGCGAGCTCTACGTCGGCCAAGTCGAGAAGGAAATGGTGGAGACGGGGCCGGTGTACCCGCAGCATATTTTGAATGAGGAGACGCTCTTCACGATCGGCAGCGTCATCGGCGCATCAGGCGCCAAGACGACCAACCGGATTCAGGCGGAGTACTTGCAGCGGTCCCGGCTGAAGATCCCCTTGCTCTTCATGCATGATGCGATTCACGGCTACAGGACAATTTTCCCCATTCCATTGGGGCTGTCCTGCAGTTGGGACGAAGGGCTCGTGCAGCGGGTGGCGGAGGAGACAGCGTCCGAGCTGCGGGCGGCCGGCATCCATGTCAACTTCTCGCCGATGACGGATCTGGTGCGGGACGCTCGCTGGGGCCGGGTGATGGAATCGTTCGGCGAGGACCATCTGCTGTCCGGCGATCTGGGCAGGGCCATGATCCGCGGGTATCAGAAAAATAGCGAAGGGCAAATGCCGACGGCCGGTGTGGCGGCCTGCCTGAAGCACTTCGCTGCTTACGGCGCGGGAATCGGCGGGAAAGATTATAATACCGTCGACATGTCGATGCGGGAGTTTTTCGAGTACTACGGCAAGCCTTACGAGATCGCGCTGCAGGAGCGTCCGAAATTCGTCATGAGCTCGTTCAATTCGTTCAACGGGGTTCCGGTAACGGCCAGCCCGGCGATGCTCAAGGAGATTCTGCGAGAACATTACGGCTTCGAAGATCTGGTCATCTCCGACTGGGGTGCGGTGTCAGAGCTGCAGAGGCACCGCGTGGCCCGGGACGGACGGGAAGCGGCTGAATTGGCGCTGGGTGCGGGCGTCGACATCGAAATGGTCTCGACCCATTATCTGGAGCATTTCGAGGCGATCGTCGAAAAGCAGCCGGAATTGCTGAAAGATGTGGATGCGGCCGTTCTGAAGGTGCTGCGGCTTAAAAACGAAATGGGGTTGTTCGAAAATCCATATGCGGACGAAGGCGCGGAAGATGCGGTTCTCCTGAATCTGGCATCCCTGGAGCTTGCCGAAGAGGCTGGCATCCGAAGCAGTGTCTTGCTAAAAAACAAGAACGAGACGCTGCCGCTCCGTCCGGAGCATCGGAATCTCGTTCTTGTTGGGCCGTTCGCCCGCACGCCGGAATTGCTTGGCAACTGGGCCTGCAAAGGACGCTTCAGCGATGTTGTGACGCTGGAGCAGGGCTTGAAGCAGGCCGATGGCTCGCTGTCGGTTGCCGCCTTCGAAAAGTTGGAGGATTGCCCGCAGGGCGTGCTGGCCCGATGCGATTACATTGTCGTCACCGTCGGCGAGCATTGGGAACGAAGCGGGGAGGGGCACAGCAGTGTCAAACTCGAACTGGAGGAAGAACAGAAGCGGCTGATTCGGACAGTGAAGGCAACCGGGCTGCCCTATGCATGCATATGCTTCTCCGGTCGGCCGCTGGTGTTGCAGGATATCGTCGATGACATGCCGGCACTGCTGTGGTGCTGGTACCCGGGGACGAGGGCGGGGGCGGCTGTTGCGAAGCTGCTGACCGGCCAGGCGACCCCGAGCGGGAAGCTGACGATGTCGTTTCCGCGCGCTTCGGCGCAGACGCCGATCTATTACAACGAGTACAGCACAGGCCGGCCCGCCAACGCATCCAGCTACAGCAGCCGGTATCAGGATTGCGACATCGGCCCGCTGTTCACGTTCGGCCATGGGCTGACCTACACCGGAGCGACCTATTCTGACTTCGCTATATCAGGCCGCCGTATTACAGAGACAGAGGATTTGAAGGTGACCTTTAAGATTAATAATCCCAGCCGCTACGACTACCCGGAGATCGTCATCCTGTATATCGAAGATGTGGTATCCAGGTCGGTTCGTCCGGTACGGGAGATGAAAGCTTACCAGGTTGTTCCGGTTCCAGCCTGTGGTTCCGTGAACGTCGAGATGTCCATCTCCCTTGAAGATTTAAAATATTTGGATGCCGATTTGCGGCGGACGGTCGAACCCGGAGAATTCCGGATCTACGTGAACGATCTCGAACGTCCGGTGTTTACAATCGAGTATTGAGCCATGAAGCGTCGGAGACAATTTTCTGTCTCTGGCGCTTTATTTCTTTTCGTAAACCATTTTAGTTAGGGTGCCGGCTACGCTGAAAAGGTCTATTGACAGATGAATTCAGTGGTCTTGTAGTATGTTATATGACTAACATACTGATAGGGTGAGCTAACGATGGTTTTCTTTGATGACAGCCAGCCAATCTTCCAACAAATCGCCCACATGATCGAAGATGATATTCTGAACGGAACTTACCGGGAGGACGATCAGATTATTTCTATGGCACAATTTGCGAGTACCTTTCAAGTAAATCCGGCAACTGTGGTGAAAGGCATTGCTTTATTGGTTAATAAAGGGTTTTTATACAAAAAAGGGGATTGGGCATGTTTGTTGCAGCTGAAGCTAAACAGATTATTATGGGGAAACGGCGGCGCAGATTCTACGATGACTTAATTATGAAGTTGCTTGATGAGGCGGATAAACTCGAATTAACTACAGAAGACATTTGAGATATTTCATTGGGATCAATTCGGTTTAGCAGGTATGTTTATTTACCAGTTCGGGGCTTATATGATGCTTATGTCATTGTTAAATCTGCTGTTTTCTGGATTGCGGCATTTCGTAGGATGGATTATCTGGTCATTGCTTATTGCGGCGATAACGATTGGGACGTCGCTCTCCTCTCTCCGTCCTAAGGTGGCAGATGCATTCCTAACGTTGTTCTTTAACGATTCACTACTTCAGGGATTTGGACTCACGTTCTTATTCAGCTGTATATTTCTGGCAGGTGGTTGGTTGTTTACCAGGAGACGGACGATCTAAGAGTAAATCCATTTGAATGGGAAGCAGATTGAAAACCATATTACCCTATTTGCAAATATATTGATTGAATTATTCAATCAAAAATTTTTATTAGGCAACAGGATGTATCCGGCCTCCGTCTCAAGACGGGGCACCAACCCCTACCTCAGCCGGTATGCTCTTTTTGCTAAATCGTCTATTATAACATTGTCAGAAATAAGGAATTCACATGGAAATATTATTTCAGTTTGACAATTTCAATGAAATTCGTCGACTGAAATAAAAAGGAGGGATGGTTGGATCAATGTTGCTTCGTTTATGCAAATCTTCAATGCAGGCGGCCTGGATGGTTTGGGAAAGAGCGTTCGATTGGATTTCACGCTTTCGCGGCTCGCATACATCGCACTTTGGAATTTGCAAAGTCATGATTAAGAAACACCGAGGGGAGAGCATCGTCTGTGCGGACTCCACCATCATCGTTAAAGGCGATCTGGTCGGGGAACTGCATCTCAATAATGAAACGATTCTGACACTGATCAAATCCGAAGGCTCAGACCGCGCGGCGCTCATGACGGCCCGGCTTACACGGAAATCCATGCAGCAGATCAGCGAGGCGTTCGCAAGTCAGCCGGAGTTCAGAGAGGTGAAGGCGTTAGTCGGCATTACGCTGCTTCATCGTGGTTTGACACATGGTCTTGGTTTCGAACAACAACCGATGAAGTCCGACCTGTTCCAGCGCATAACAACGGCTTATCTCCGATTATTGTTATCCGTCATGCATCCTGAAGGCAAGAAGCGGATTGGCCGCAAGACGGAACAATTGATACCGATGATGCTGATTCACTCCCGCAGCTCGCTGAGGAACCGATTTATGAGGGTGAAGAGGCTGTCCTTTCCAGAGGAATTATGTCTACCCCAATCAAGCTCCATTTCATGAAAACAAAAGATACTAAGAGCGTGGTGAGTAAGTTGCTTTCATCATGCTCTGTTGCAAAGGCGGAATAGGCATTCATGGATAAAATTATGGAATTTTTACAGAACTTCGGAGCAACGGGGCTTTTCATTCACGCTATGATCGATGCGATTATTTTCCCCATCCCGGCGTTCTTTCTGCAGCTTTCTTTAAGCGCGGTGCAACCGGAGTCGGCTTTATGGCTCGCTACGGTCGGCTTTGCCGGAAGCCTGCTTGGGACACCGATCGGTTATGGGATCGGCAAGGTGTCGGGAAAGCATGTTTTGGGCGGTGTAATGAAGAAAAAATGGCTGGATTCGGCAAGCGACTTGTTTGCCCGCCGCGGCGAGGCCGCAATCCTGATCGGATCGTTCACTCCGATCCCGTTTAAAATATTTACGATTTTATCCGGATGCATGAATTATCCGTTATGGAAGCTGCTCAGTTATGCGGCCATTGGCCGGGCGGTGAAGTTTTATGTAGTCGGTTTTCTCTTCTATATATATGGCCGTGCGGCAGAGAATATGTTGAATCAAGTTCTCACGATTACGCTGGTGGGCGTTGGCATAGCGATTGCGGCAATATGGTTCTTGATACGGAAGCTGTACGAGCGGAGGAAGATAAGGGATGAACATCAACCGATCGAAAAAACAGGGGACGGAGGCGGAAAGCAGGATGCAGTGGATAAGGCGAATTGATCAAACGATGTTCTTCTGGTGCAACCATCGGCTGAGCAGTCGGGCCCTGGACCGATTGTTCGGATGGATTACCCATTTGGGCGGAGCTTTGTTTACCATCCTTTGCGCAGTGTCCTTGGCATGGTTCGCCGAGGGGGAGTTCGGCAGAATCGGGCTGCAAAGCTTGATCGCACTGGCCGTTAGCCATATCGTTGCTGTCCTGATCAAGAGAAAGGTGCGCAGAGTTCGGCCTTTCCGCAAGCTGGAGCAGGTGAAGGTAGGCAAATTCCCGTTGAAGGACTATTCCTTCCCATCCGGCCATACAACCGCTATTTTCGCCCTGGTTACACCTTTTATGTTCGCCTCATCGCCGGCAATTATGCTTGCCTTGATGGGTCTGGCCTTGTTGGTGGCCATATCCCGGGTTTATTGGGGCTATCACTATCCGATCGATTGTGTGGCTGGTGGTATGGTCGGATTCCTAACGGCGGTGCTGGTTGTTTTGTTCATACATAGTTGAATTTCACGAGGGAGGCAATTGTTGATGAAAAGCATGAAACGGGAAAAGCTGCTGATTCTGTCCGGCGCACTCGGGGATGGACATATGCAGGCGGCCAAGGCAATTTTGGAGGCATCGGTGCCGTACAAACTGGGAGTTGAGGTGGTCGACTTCATGGAATGGATCCATCCCCGCATGCATGTGGTTGAACGGTATTGCTTCCTGCAATGGGTGAAGCATTTTCCTTCCTCATACGGATATATGTATCAGAAGACCCGGACGGACAGTACACTTACCTTCTTCCTGAAGCATTTTCTCACGACCAGCCTGCAGCGGTTGCTCAAACTTCTGAATGAGGAACAGCCGACGTTGATTGTCAGCACGTTCCCGCTGGCATCAGCCGCCATTTCCTTGCTTAAGGAAAAAGGGATGACGGATCTGCCTGTGGCAACGGTCATTACCGACCATTCCGATCACAGCTATTGGATACATCCGTCTACGGATCTGTATCTGGTTGGCTCCGAAGGCGTGCGTGCAGCTCTGCGGAGAAAAGGCGTTGCTGACCACAAAATCGCTGTTACGGGCATCCCTGTTCGCCCATTCTACAATCAGCCCGACAATAAAGACCGGCTGCGCGAGAAGCTGGACTTGGCTCATGACGCCTTTGTCGTGCTGGTGATGGGCGGCGGCTGCGGGATTATCGATAAATCCTTCATTGAGCAAATGCAATCTGACTCTTTTCCCTCTAACGTGCAATTTGTCATCGTATGCGGACGCAATGTGAAGCTGCTGCACCGCCTGCGTGAAGAGTTGGGAGACAGGGATAACGTCATGCTGACAGGCTTCCTGGAGGGAATCCATGAATGGATGGCGTCCGCAGACGTATTGATTACCAAGCCGGGCGGACTGACGACCTCCGAAGCGCTGGCGCTTCAGCTTCCCATGCTGCTGCTGGAGCCACGGCTGGGGCAGGAAAAGGATAATGCTGATTATTTGATTCAAGCGGGAGTAGCGTATCTATGCCAGATTGACAATCTGCAGGATCAGCTTCAGCGACTGGTTCAACAGCCTTCCCTAATGGAAGAAATGAGGGAGAAGGCAGGGCTGTGCAGACAACAGGATTCCGCCAGAGATGCGGTCATGCAAATACTGAGCATGCAGAGTGATACACAGGAAGAAAAATGGGTTTGCTCCTTGCAGCAGTATGCTTAAGCTTTATTTTCGCTAAGGGGGATAAAGACGTTGCTTGTTAAATATTTGTTGATTGGGATGATAGGCTTCATCAGCCTGTACATGCTAATCCCTAGTTTTCTGCCGCGAATAATTAGATTTGGCGCCTTTCGCAAGGGAACGACCAAGAACCAGGTAGCGTTCACGTTCGACGATGGGCCGCATCCGAGGTATACACCGGAATTATTGGATTTATTGCAGGGTTATCAAGTGAAGGCCACATTCTTCGTGCTTGGCTCGCAGGCGGAGCTGCACCCTGATCTGATCAGAAGAATGCATCGTGAAGGTCATCAGATTGGAATCCACAATTACGATCACAACTCCAATTGGCTGATGCTTCCCTGGACGGTGCGGCGTGATCATATGGAACGGACCGCAGATATTATTGAATCCATTATTGGAAAAAGGCCGGATCACTATCGCCCGCCGTGGGGGCTCATGAATGCTTTCGATTTCTTTCATCCCAAATCGTACCGCATCGTGCTCTGGTCCTTAAAGGCAGGGGACTGGCGCAGCAGAAGCTGCCGCAAGAAGCTGAAGGCAACGCTGCTGAACGGAATTACGGACGGATCTGTTATTTTGCTGCATGACAGCGGAGATTCGCCGGGAGCGGACCGTCACGCGCCATATTTTATGCTTCGGGCTCTGGAGGAAGTGCTGCATCAATTACAGGGACGCAACTTGCAATTCGTTCGTATGGATGAAATGGCTTGACAAGTGAAATGAGGTGACAATAGTGGGACAGGAACCGCAAATTTTAATTTTAACGGCCGATTACGGAGTAGGTCATCTTCAGGTGTCCAAGGTGCTACAGATACAAGCGACAAGTCCTTTAAGAAGGAGTGGAATATGATGAGTGGGAGGAGCGCGTTCAAGTTTTCTACTCTGACGCTGTTCACGGTGCTTTTTTGCACAGAGTTTGTCCGAAGCGCTTTCTTGTTCTCGTTCCTGCCGAACTTTGCCGTCAACGAGTCGGGGCAAACCGTTGCTCTGGTCGGTCTTGCCGTCTCGCTTCATTATACAGCCGATACGCTGATTAAATGTGTGGCTGGATATTTGCTGGACAGGTTTTCGCTGCGCTGGCTACTGCCCGTCACTTTCGTCCTGATGCTGTCCGGACTAGCCGCCGTTCTTTAGTCCGTATGCCTGGGGGCTCGTTGTCGGTTCCGTGATGCTTGGGATGGGGGCGTCGCCTATATGGCTCATTTGTCTGGAGAAAATCCGGCTGACGGAGCGGGCGGCCCAGATGGGGGCGATATATACCGTGTGGCTGGCCTGCATCGGTCTGGGGCCGGTCACGATCAATCTCACCTTCGATTATGGCTTCGAACCTGCCTTCCGGCTGATGGTTGCGCTGCTCGTCGTCGGCTGCATCGCATCGTTCGCGATTAGCAGAACAACCCCCTTGCATCTCCAGAATGTCAGTATTGCCGAACAGGCGGCAGGATTGCGAAGAAGGCTCGTTCAGCTGAAATGGCTGCTGCCAGGCATGGTCCTGCAGATGACCGCGGCTGGACTGCTGCTGCCGATACTGCCCAGTTTTGCTGCAGACCATCTTGGTCTGAGCCAGCCGCAATATTCGCTAATGCTCATATTAGGCGGGGCCGGCGCGATGCTGTTTCTTGTCCCGATGGGGAAGCTGGCCGATCGATGGGGGCACAAGCGAATGCTGGTCGCCGGTTTCGTATCGCTTACGGCCGTATTGGCTCTGTTAGTCGTATCCATGCCACCGCCTGCATTAATGATGCTGTTTGCCTTTATGCTGGGATTGTCCTACTCAGTCGTGCTTCCGGCCTGGAATGCGGTGCTGTCGTACCTTGTTCCGGAGGATCAGAAGGGGACCGGGTGGGGAGTACTCTCCGGGATTGAAGGGCTCGGCATTATGATTGGCCCGGTCATTGGGGGATGGATAGCCAGCCAGTATACGAATGCCGCTGCCATTAGTATCAGCGCTGCTTTGCTGGCGGTTCTTGCGCTTTTTTATTTGATTTTGCCGCAAAACAAGCTTATCTCGGCTAGCGGGACTTTGCAGCACAAGAGGGAGAATGCTCATGGACCTGATCGGGTTAGTTGAACAATTGTTTCACGAATATGGATACCTGGTCCTGCTCATCGGCTTGCCGCTGGACTTCATCGCGCTCCCCATTCCGCCGGGCAACAGCACCTTGGCCTATACCGATTTCTTAGCTTCTAAAGATGTGCTTCACGGGCTGTCAGCTATTGCGATGGCCCTGGCGGGATCGATTATAGGGGTCACCATCACGTACGTGATTGGCTACAAGGCCGGTATGCCTGTGATCGAGCGTTACGGCCGTTGGCTCTTCCTCAAGCCGGAGCTGGTCGAGAAGACGCGCCGCTACTATGACAAATACGGGGACCGATTGCTGCTGGTCAGCTTCTTCATTCCTGGAGTCCGGCAGTTTATCGGCTATTTTATCGGCATTATCCGGGTGCCGTACCCCAAAGTGTTCCTATATGCCTATACCGGGATCGCTCTATGGGTCATTGCGTTTTTTTCAATCGGCTATTTCTTCGGGGAGCAGTGGCAATATATGTTCAGCATCATTGAGCAATATTTGAAGTTCTTTTTTATCGGAGTGGCTGTTCTCGCGGGGGTGTGGTTGCTGGTTCAAGTTCGAAGCGCGAGGGGGAGTCGCAGTAAAGAATAGCAACACACATTAAGCAGAGAAAGTCCATTGAGGATATGATTGAACTAGCTAGAAAAAGAAATGGAGAATGTTTATCTACGGTTCCATTCAAATAATGGTCGAGGGACAAGAACATATTCCGATTGAAGCCGCTAAAATAGCGGCTTTTTTAAGTTATCTCGGTACGTACGTATATATATTATTTGACGAGGAAGAAGCAATAAAAGAATATAATTACGTAAAATAATAATTTGACGAATAAATATAAATCATTTATTCTGTACATAAGGAGGCTTGGCAATCAATGGATAAAAACATAAAGCTGCATTACATAAAACGCGTTGATGATAAATGTGCGGAGCTCCCGTGGTACGTAACCGAATATATCGATAGCCGCAAACGCAAGCTGTCGCATACAACGCTGCTGAATTACTGCCACGACTATCTTATCTTTTTTGATTGGCTGGTGGCTGAGCAACTGGCTGCTGATCAACGCAAAAACATCGAGTTATCGGTTTTGGAGTCACTGACCGTACGTGAGGTCGAAAATTTTCTGTCATTCCTGGAATATCAATTGGGAAACAACAAATACACAATCAACCGCAAGCTATCGGCGTTAAAGTCGTTGTTCGATTATTTGCAGAATAAAGCCGAAACGCCGGATCTGAAGCCGTATATTCAGCGGAACGTCATGGCCAAGATTGACTTTAATTCCATCAAGGAAAGTCAGGAAACCGTTGCGAACCGTATTGAAGGCAAAATTTTGCGGGAAGACGATTTTGAAAAGTTTCGGCTGTTTGTGGCGCATGATTTCGGTGAAATATACAGAAACAACAAACGTATGGCACGATTCCATGAGTTTAACCGCGAGCGGGATACGGCCATCGTATCGCTGATTCTTGGATCCGGGCTGCGTCTATCCGAGGTAGCAGGCATCAACATCGAGGATTTGGATATGAATAAAGGTCAGGTTCGTGTGCTGCGTAAAGGCAATAAGGAGCAATATGTATATTTTAGCCAGCAAGCGCTATGGGACCTGGAAAGCTATTTGAACATCCGGGAAACGCGATATGTTCCGGATAAATCGGAAAATTACTTATTTATAGCAGCGCCAATCGGCCGCAAAGGCAAAAGCCGGCGCTTAACGCCGAGATCGATTGAAAAGCTGATCGAAAAATACGCGAAGGCATTCGGAAAACCAGCTTTAACGGTGCATTCCTTGAGGCATTCCTTCGCAACCCGTTACCATCTGGAGAACAACGATGTGCCAAGGCTGAAGAATCAGCTGGGGCATTCGTCAATCCAAACGACGATGATCTATACGCATTTAACGGATGATGAGATGAGAAAAGCCGTAATTAATATGGATAAGTAAACGTGGGTCAATTGGACGATGGCCGTAATGCGGCCGTTTTCTTTATATATTTTCACAAAACTCGTATTTTGTACATATGTATGTCGGTTTTCCCACTTTGGTACTTGGTAGGCAACTTTATTTATGTGTCATTCTCCAGCCTATTTAATCAATCTTACATGGTCTAAAAGTTTCATGTGTAGCTTCATACTCTTCTATTAATCGGATTTTATTTCCATCAAATCTAATCATTGATATACCATCAAATGAATAAAGTTGTTTTTCTTTTGCTTTAAAATACCATTCTACAAAAAATAAGGTTTCATTTACTTGATGAATATTTTTTATCTTCCATTCTAAGACAACTTGCTTCAGTAACATTTTTTTGATCCACAAATGGACTTCCTCTATACCCACATACATTGCTCCATAACATTCGCGGTAGATAATATCATCAGAAAAATACGTATCTAAAAACGTAAAATCTCTAGTTACCCACATAAAGAAATATTTTTTTATAATTTCTTCTTTCATAAGTACTCCTCTATTTTTTAATTAAGCGCAGTTTTTAACTAGTGTTTTGAATCTATTATATCAAATGAACAGAAAAAAAGAATGTACATAAGTCATACGAACGCATCTCCACTCGTTATTCTATCTCTTTACTACCTCCTCAATCAAGGTAGGATGTCAGCACTTCTGCAACGATCTCTATTGTCAGCTCGTTACGAAACTCCACTGTGGCTTGGAATCGATGAAATTCACATTATCAAGCCTTTGCGCACCTTTCCTGAAACCGTTTATTCAGCGATATACGGTTCAGATGGGCGCAATCCGTTAGTTCCTGCAAGGGAATCTTTCGCGAGTAATGCGTATGGATGTAATCCAGCACGGCATCGACGGGCGAGTGCTCCCTCTGCTGATTCAATTCCTCGAGCAGGCCTAAAATCTGGATCAGGTATCTTTTGATCCTGCACACCCAAAGGGAGTCGCTTTGTGCTTGAACCTCCGTGCCCAGCACAAAAAACCATTCAAATAGCAGCGGATAAGCCGTTTCGGTTATACGGGGTACACCATACCAGCCCTGTTCTCGTTGAAATAGGGAAAGGCCTGTATAAATCCTTGGCACTGTCGGAAACGACTTTGTTTCAGCAAGAACAGTCGAGTTCAAAAACTCCAGATGATAGCTAAAGGATTGAGTAGCAATGCTGCATTTTACCGTTACCTCCACCTTATCCCCGTCTGCCAGACAAAGAATGCCGGGGGCGCTTATCGATACAGGTCGCTCGTTGAGAGTACCTTTAAGGCTTCCGGACGTAATAAAAATCAGCGTAAGCCGCTCAGGATAAGGCAGTTCCGTAAAATTCTCCACCGGAGCAAATTCTATGTTCACGGTCCGGTTTTTTTATCGGTCTATTTGAGGCATCTTCGTCATCCACCTATCAAATCGTATAGTTAAATGCTTCATTTATAACAGTGTAGCACGTCGGCCAAAAGGATATAATGGCGTTGTAAATCCACTGAATAAAAGGAGGAGCAGCGCTATGGCTGTTGAACGATTTCACATTCATGTCTCTGATGAAGTCCTTGATGACCTGCAAGACAGGCTGCACCGTGTCCGCTATCCCGATCAACTGGAAAACGCCAACTCCAATTGGGAACGGGGGACGAATCTGCAGGCTTTAAAATCGCTCATCTCGTATTGGAAGGACCATTATGACTGGCGCGCCCAGGAATCGGTCCTGAACCGGCTGTCCCAGTACCGCTGTCAAATCGACGGAATCGATGTACATTTCGTCCATGAACGCGGGAAAGGTCCCGCACCTTTGCCTTTAATTCTCACCCACGGATGGCCGGACAGCTATCTGCGTTATCAAAAAATTATCCCACTGCTGACCGATCCGGCCAGCTATGAAGGAGACCCGGCGGATGCTTTTGATGTCATCGTCCCTTCGTTGCCCGGCTTCGGTTTCTCCGGCCGTCCTGCACATGCCGGCGTAAACAATTTTCGCGTCGCCGAAATGTGGGCTAAACTCATGACGGAGGAATTAGGTTATGACCGGTTTGGTGCCGCCGGCGGCGATATCGGCTCCGGCGTAACCCGCTACCTGGCTTCCAGCCACCCCGAACAGTTAGTTGGCATACACCTGACGGATATCGGCATCATCCGGGATCTTATGGCTGCGCCAGAGCCGGACAAACTTTCCGAAGAAGAACGCCAATACAGGAAAAATGCCGCAGAATGGATAGCCAAAGAAGGCGGTTATATGTCGCTGCAGACGACACGTCCGCAGACGCTCGCTTACGGCCTTTCCGATTCTCCGGCAGGCTTAGCTGCCTGGCTAATGGAGAAATTCCGGGCCTGGAGCGATTGCGGCGGCGACCTTCTGAGCACGTATAGTTCGGATGAACTGATTACCCATATTATGATTTATTGGGTTACCAACACGGCAGGTTCATCAGCCCGGATGTATTATGAAAATGCAAATACATTGCCGCCGCTGGGCAGTATAGAAGTCCCGACGGGGCTGGCATTGTTCCCGGCAGATATTCTGTTGCCTCCCAAGGCTTGGGCTTCCCGCAGCCTGAATATTACCCGCTGGACTCCGATGCCCCGTGGAGGCCATTTTACCGCCTTGGAAGAACCCGAGGCGTTGGCAGAGGATATCCGCGCATTTTTCCGGCCGCTAAGGAACAAGAAGATTCGTCCGTAACAACATGTATCATTGTTAGATATCGAAGAACGGTAATGATACGCGTCTCCGCGCCGTCTGTAACGGCAAGTTTAGGGCCATCCTTCGCGAATGGCCCTTTTTTGACTTGATTTATTATTCATCTTGCCCGTGAGCTTAAAACGTAATAATACTAGTCAATAAACCTGTTTTGTGATTGCAACTCATGATTGCCTCCTCTTGTAGTTTATTTAACGGATTCAAGAAAATCCCGGTACATCTTAGATACTTATCTAATCGGAAATAGGAACATGTTCTTGTCCATTTCGGCAATCGGTACAAGTTCTTGTCCTTGGCTAGGTTTTATATTCATCAGCAGCATTCAGTCGGGCTACTACTTTCAATTCTTCTAATCTTGGTTTTCTGTAAATTATCATATGTGCTACCTCCTGATTAAACGCTATGTGGTATTTGTTAATATTCTAACCTTCATCAGGACATCTAGGCATGACTGCGTCAACCTGACCATAAGCTGAACAAAAGCAACCGATCCATTGGGTCGGTTGCTTTCTAAGTTATAGTTTCCTGTTATCTGACGGATTGTAATATGAAGTGCGACACCTTCTGGAATAAATAAAAAAGGGCCCACATCGGCAAGGTCAAAGTTCAAGAGCTATCGCAAAAGAATTAGGAAGACACCCTTCGACGATTTGGAGCGCAGCGTTTCATCGCAACCCTATCACACAGAGCAGGCTCAGAGCGCTCATGAGGAGCGTCGTAAAGCTTCTATCTCACCTGGTAAATGGTCCGAAGTACAATCGACTTCATAAATAGTGCACTATTCACTATTCATTATTATTCATTCGTAAACAAGAACCCAATATTTTGCCCCAGGCTCTCCTTCTTCGACAACAGCTCTCCAGCCCCGCTTCTTATAGAAACTCAACGCTTTATGATTTTCGGAGACACATTTTAACGTGACGGGTGTGCCCAATTCTGCCACAGCGCTTTTGAGTAATAGATCGCCAACGCCTCTACCTGCAGCAGCCGGATGTACAAACAAATTGTGAATAAAGCGATTAGGTACATATAGGGAGGCGAACCCAAGGACTTGGTCGTTCTCTTCTGCCAAAAGAATTTGTTCTTCCGATGTATCCCGGTCAAAATCTTCAAGAGACATCTCATCGGCATTAACCCAGTGAAAGCTCTCCCGACGGGACTCCAGATAGATTTGTCTCAATTGCGGATAGTCTGCAATACTCGCTTCTCTGATGAACATCAGATCAATCCCCCTATTCTTCTCCATATGTAGATGCAGCTTATTTTGAGGCAGCTTCTACAATTCGTTTTGCCTGTGCATGGCCAGCCAGTGATAATTCCTAGGTTCTTGTACTACTTGTTCATTTGATGCAGTGCCTTCTGCCAGGCTTATAAATGGACTAATTAAGGCCAGTTGCAAACTTAGTATAAGCACCATGCATAAAGCTAATTTTCTTGAAATCACTTTCTTGCTCCTCTATAAGTAAATTATAATATAGAACAATTTACAAGTATATTTTTATTAGAGTCTGCTTCTCCAATCGCCATTTAATTGTTTCATATAATAGATTAATGCTTGATTCAGCCATTCTTCTTCTTCCTCTGTAAATGGAGAAGGATACTTCCAGATATTTTTGCACTAATGCTTGAACCTCTGGTTTCTCAATAGGTGTACTGTATAGTTGTTTTATTTCCTTGTACACTTGTACTGTTGATAAATACAGGGCATTTCTTTCATCTTCTGATTTGTGAGACAGATAGTCTACCCAATCGGAAAGCTGATTTTTTTCCATCCACTCTTTTTGAGCGGGCTCCGTTTGCATATACTGGACTAGATTGAACAAAATAGGAACTATCCACTTCTCCTTCTTCTTCTATTAACTTCATCACTTTTTGAATGGCCGATATTGATTTTTCGATATTCGTCTTATTTTTTTCTAATTGATTCACGTGCAGGCTCAGTGTTTCAGTTAAATCACTGTTGAAGCTTGGTTCATGGAGCATGCGTGTAATCTCTTCCAAGCTATACCCTAAGAACTTTAAATTCATAATTTTTTGCAGGGTTATAAGATCTTGATATGAGTAGATAGGATGGCCCGAGCTCGTATCCCGTTCAGGTTTTAAAACACCGATCTCATCATAATAATGCAAGCTCCGAATAGAAAGCCCCGTCTTTTCCGAGAATTCCCCAATAGCGTACTTGTTATTGTTATTCATAAATACCTCCTTTGTAATTTAGATTAATTATAAAATCTCACGTCACTGGAGGTGCAAGAGTATTTTTTAATACATGGGATCTAAATTTAGTAGTTTCCGTTTTTTTGAGTTTATAAACGAGAAAATACCTGCCCTTCTCCCGGGCAGGTATTAAAGATGAATGGCTCAGCATCGATCACTAAATATTAGTCCAGAAGACTGTAGATCTGAATGCTCTCCACCTTGGCGTCCTTGATATGAAACGACATCACATCCACATAATTGGATGGCTCGTAACGGAAGTCATCCTCCTCATTAGGAGCTCCATCACCAAGCAGTTTGCCCTCAGGGTAGGCGTTTTTGAGTGTATCCAGGCTATCTCCTGCTTTAATGTTTCGCACTGTCGCGTACTTAGGATCTGTAATTTCGATATGAAAGATGGAGTCTTGTTTGCCCTCCGGTATACTGATTGTTTTAATCTCCAGACCAGGATACGTATAAACCTTTTCTGTAAAACCGATTAACGTATCCATGTTTGTTCCATCGCCGGCACTGTACGTATGAGATTTCAGGTTATCCGGTTTGCCCAGCATCTGTTGCATCTGATCTTCATTCGCTGTATCCGAAATCGCAATGGTGTGCTCATTATAGACAAAAGCAAGCTCCTTCAGCACCACATTGCCTTCCTTCTCCATCGAACCTTCCTTAATAGCTTCAGCACTCTGTCCTTCCGAATTTTCTGAAGCAGGCGCAGTAGAATTTGAGGCTCCTTCGCCTTTGGCCTGTTCGTTCGACGTGTTTTTTTCAGCCGAGTTCTGCGCCGCTTCTGGCGACTTGGCACCATTGGACTGACAGCCCGTCAGTGCCATCGTTAGTAAAGTACTCAGCAGGATAACAGCTGTAGCTTTGTTTATCCATTTCATCATGATCCCTCCATAAATGTGTGATTTCTTCTTATGAAGTGATTATAAAAAAAGCATTTGTTAGTCTCATAGCAGAATTGTATCAATCTTGTAACGTAACTATTTACGCGCCTGTTTACGCACGGGGTAACACAATCGTAACGGTCGTTCCTTCTCCGATTTGACTTTCCAAGTCGATATATCCATTAAACCGCTCTACAATCTCTTTGCAAATAGAAAGTCCAAGACCTGAACCGTTCGCTGTGCTTGCATTTTTCGCCCGGTAAAAGCGTTCCTCCACTCTCTCCAGCTCATCGCCCGCGATACCGATACCTTGATCACGTATCCGTATAACTACCTCGTTTGGCGTATGTTCCAACTTCAATTCGATTAGCGATGGACTGCCTGAATATTTGATGGCATTGTCCACAAGATTGGCGATCGCATGAGACATCAGCATGGGGTTCACGTTGGCGTGGACTTTGTTCAGAAGCTTATCCTCCGGTTCCGCTTCCGCCTCCCTGAACATAATCTCGATTCCTTTATCTTTGGCCTTGGCACCCATACTCGTTGCGACTTGCTGAATCAGTTCGTTCATTTCCGTCTTCTCGACTTCCAGTTCGTTAGAACCAGCCTTGTCGAAGCGGGATAGCAGCAACAGTTCATTAATCAAGCGTGTTAGCCGATCCGATTCCTGCAGCAGATGAGCATAGATTTTTTGCAGCTCCTCGTTCTCATTTTCCCCTTCAACCAAGTATTGAGAGAAACCACGAATGGCTGCCAAGGGTGTTTTTAACTCGTGAGATACGTTGGAGACAAATTGTTTCTGGTACTGAATGTAATCATGAAGCTGTCGCCCCATGGAATCCAGCCCATCTGCCAGCATGCCCAGCTCATCCTTCCGATTTAGATGAACTCTCCGAAACTCCTGTCTGGAGAAACTTTGCGCAGCGCCAAGCAACAGCTTAATCGGCTTGGTTGTGCTGCGGGCAATCCACAGACTGGATAACGTAATCAGTACAATAAATCCGCCTGCACCCGCAAACAGGATATAGCGGATTTGATCCATAATTGCATAAAAGTACGAAATGTCCTCCACGAACTCATACACATAAGCGTTTTCATAAAATTGATTCTGAATGGGAGTGGCAAAATAAAGCAGATGATCTTTCGTTACGGTGTAGGCATAACTGCCGCTCAGGGCTTTCTCAATATTCTTTTCAAAAATAAGAGGTTTGCCATCATTAATGATGATGCCATCCACAGCCAAGCCCAGCAACTGCTTGGAGCTATCATAGATACGTACTTCCTTGCCTGAAGCTTTCAGCTTCTCCAGAGCAAGTCTGACGATTTCTTTGGTCTGCGGCTCTCCTGTCGATGATCTATGCTGTGCCAACACCTCACGGAAGGACAACTCGGACAGATCCGCCTTCTCCATCATCTGTTTTTCAATGGTAATGAAGCTGTAGTAATCGATGGCTTTATTCACCGCGAAAATGATGATGCCAAAGGACAGCACGGAGAAAAATAAATAATTCAGCAGTAACCGGGTTGCATACTTCAGGCCTCGCCACCTCCAAGTTGATAGCCAAATCCATAGATCGTCCTGACATACTTCGGTTCGTCCGCGTTATCCTCCAGCTTCTTCCGTAATCGCATGATGGTCATATCCACACTGCGACTGTCTCCCATAAAGTCATATCCCCATCCGATCTGCAGCAGCTCATCCCGGGTAAAGATTTTGTCTGGCCTTTTGAGTAACGTTTCCAGAATTTTGAACTCTTTGGCCGTTAAAGACACGGGTACACCGTTTTTCAGCACCCTTCGGCTTTCCAGATCAAATGTCAGCTCTTCATGAATGATGCGTGTAGATTTCACTTCTGTTCCTTCACTTGATTCCTCCTTGCTCTCGTTTCTTCTCAGAATCACCTTGATCCGAGCGAGCAATTCACGATTGTCAAAGGGTTTGGTCATGTAATCTTCCGCCCCTAGCTCCAGTCCCAACACCTTGTCGATTACCTCATTTTTGGCAGAGAGCATGATCACAGGAACGGAACGTTTCCCGGTGATTTGCTTGCACAGGTCATATCCGGAGCAGTCAGGCAGCATCAAGTCAAGCACCACAAGGTCCGGCCCAAAAGCATCCAGCAGCTTCAGGGCTATTTCACCGTTTTCAGCCGTTTGAACGACGTAGTTTTCTCTTCTAAGTACGAGCTCAATTAAATCTCTGATTGCGACTTCATCGTCAATGACAAGTATTTTCTTCAATGTGCACCCCTTCTAGCCTTGGTCCCCAGCATGAATCATAATTTACCCTCATCTTAGCACAGACACTTTAGATTCCTCCACCAACTGGAAGATGTGGTATTTTACTGAGCCCAACATAACTTATAATAAACCTGAAGAATGGAGAACAATCCATGGATCTGCTCGTGGTACACATTGTTGTTGGACTTATTGGCTGGTTAAGCGGCAACCTGGATAGGGCGGGACGTACCGAGTGGTGTACTTGGGAACATTATTGCGGGTTTTATCGGTTCCTGGTTAGGAACGGAATTGCTGGGACCAAGGAGGCCGGTGGTGATCGTTGTGGAGCACCGTGTAGTGACAGGTCCTCTCTCCCGTCATCTTTAGCGTCAGCATTTGAGCAACTAAGAGATATAGAAACAGCGGCATAGCAGGACACAAATATCCTGGAATGCCGCTGTATGATTCATACTATAAACACTCACCCGCCAGTATAACAATGCATCATCTCTGCAGTATAGAGGAGTTAATGTACAATTAGAACTGGGCAAATTGATAGCTGTGAAACCTTGTGGCTGACACTTCCAAGCATTATTTCTTTTATGCCGCTTAGCCCACGGCTTCCAATAATGATGAGTTGCTGCTCAGTATCCCTTGCATATTTTAATATTTCATGTGCAGGGTTTCCCTTAAGGTGAACTGTTTTCGGGTTAATCCCCGCAGATTCTAATTTGGATTTGGCTTGTTGTAATTGTTCCAAACTCGCTTTCTCCATTTCGTTCAATATTTCTTCCAAGAAATTCTCTGGTACATATGTCATGCCATTCGATACATATTCCTGGCTGACATTAATCAAGGTAACTTGAGCTGGTTTGTTTCGGGCTATTTCAACGGTTGCATCGAGGATTTTGTTCGTTATTTCATCTTGATCAATGGCCACCATAATGTTCTCAAACATTTTTATCGTCCTTTCCGTGCAGCTCGTAATGATATTGGAACTTCCGTAAAGAAGTCCGAGCGTTCCCGTCAAAAGCAAATGGTACGGCTTTTTTTATTTTGTCTGTTCGGTATTCTTCAATTCTCCTTTCTGAATTCATACGTATTTGTTTGTTTCCTGCTGATTGAAAAAAAGAGGCAGTAACATCCGCGTGGGCAAGGAAAGTATATTATAATATATTATTTTTTACAATAAACATTCTATAATATAATTAAAAACGTTTAAAACAAAAATACAACTCTGAATTCCCATCATGGAATTCGGAGTTGAATGATAAGTAGAATTTTGATTTTTAGAAACCATACTTTAAGGAGATATGGAGCACTGTTTCGCTATTCGTAGGATTGGTATAAGAGTGAGGACAATCTGCACGAAAACTGATCGTATCATATTGATTCAATGTGTAAATCTCTTCGTTGACTTGAATTTCAATGGAACCAGTCATTACTGTTGCAATTTCAGTTGTATTCACATGATGACCTTCAGGGTGATACGAGCTATTCGGCTGTAAGTAAGCCCGACACATTTCAATACCGTTGCTTTTAAAGACTGGTTCAATGATCCAATTTTTTTGATCATTAGAAAATCGCAGTCCTTCGCCTGCTCGATACAAACTAACAGGGTCTTCTGATTTGAACAAAGCCAATAGCGGTAAAGAAATGCCTTTTGATATTTTCCATATAATCGCCAAAGTTGGATTGGTCTCGCCACGTTCGATATTCCCCAGAGTAAGTTTGCTTACGCCCGTTAATTCCGCTAAGTCATCTAAGCTCATATTTTTTTCTTTTCTGTACTTTTTCAAGGCACCGCCCAATTGTAATACAATTTGTTTTGAATCATTGACTTCATCCATTTAATATTCACCCCAACAATAAACTGTTATAGCTAGTATATTGTTTATCTGAATTCTTTTCCATACGATTAGTATTTGTTCCGTCACTAGGCTACACGAATTCTTGCACCACAAACGCCACATCCATCTCGCGCCGCTCAATACTTTCAAAAGCTTCCTGTATACTTCACAAATATTTGAGATTTACAACATTATACTTTAAAATTATTTTTATAGAGACGAGGGATCAAATCCTTTTTCACTGGAGAGTTCTCGTCCTGATCAATGACCATTCAAGAGGTTGTACTACCGATGAAGTTTATAATAAGGCAATAATTACTGCTTCTTTAAAAGGATAAAATGACGAGCATCTAGCGAGTTTTATTCGAAGAATGGTATAAAGTGATGAAAGGTGGTTTAGCAATGAAGATTCTCATCGTTGGCTATTTTAGCGAGACCTCAAAATCAAATATTGTAAGGTATTTTCCGCAAGACTGGAACGTTGTAGTTGTCCCGCCCGGAAAAGAAATGCTGCATCATATTGAAGATTGCCAGGTAATCATCCCTGAACATATTAAAGTGGATCACAGCCTGCTTTCTGTAGCAAAAAAATTAAAATTGGTACAGACGGGTGCAGGATTTGATAATGTAGATATTCCTGCCTGTACACAGCTCGGCATTTGGGTCGCTAATGCTGCAGGGGTGAATGCACAGGCAGTGGCCGAGCACGTAATGGCACTGATATTGTCTTTTTATAAAAACATATCGTTTCTTGATACTTTCATGAAAAACAAGATGGATGAAAATCAATTGGACTATACAGGGAGTGAATTAAAGGGCAAAACGATTGGGATTATCGGTTTGGGCGCTATCGGAAAAAAGGTAGCTGCGTTTTGCAGGGTTTTTGATATGAATGTGCTGGCTTATGCGAGAAATGCCAATGTACAATCGGATGGTTTTGTGAAAATGACGGATTTCGATACTCTTGTAAGCACATCGGACATAGTCAGTGTACATATTCCTTTGAATCAGCAAACCAAACAACTGATCAACAAAGCGGTATTCAAGAAAATGAAGAATACCACACTTTTTATCAATACAGCCCGCGGCGGGATTGTCAACGAAAGAGACTTGATTGATGCATTAAAAAACGGGGATATTTCAGGCGCATGTCTGGATGTGTTTGAATCTGAACCGCTTCCTATGGACAGTGAGCTCCGGAATCTGGGTAATGTGATACTTACCCCCCATACAGCAGGAATGCCTGATGGTCGGAAATTTCATAAAAAAAGATATGATTTCTTTATAAAGAATATAAAACGTGTAGAAAATGGTGAAGAGCCTGAAAGCAAGCTCAATCAGATATTATAGTTTTGGTGCAATAAAAATGAGCTATCGGACGCAGTTCGAGTAAAAACTCGTGTTTCTTTTGCATGTTGTATCCCCTGTCTATTTTTTTACAGCAAGAAGATTACTTGTATTATGCTCATTTTGTTCGCTCTACAGAATACAAAAAAAATTCCATATCTATATTCCTAAAATTCTTAGTATCTTTATCAATAATATTCATACCGTTTCGAACAGCAACTTTTTGAGAGGCTATATTTGTGTCCCTAATAATAGAATAAACCCTATTTGCATTAAGAACTGAGAAAGCGTATTCCTTGCAAGCAATTGCCGCTTCTGTTGCGTAACCTTTGTGCCAATACGCTTTTTGAAACAAAAATCCTATTTCCAAAATTTCTTTTTCTCTCCAGCCTTGCATTGTCAATCCACATTGACCAATCATTTCGTTTGTTTCTTTTAATACAACAGCCTAAAGTCCAAAACCATACTCTTCATATCTTTTGAGATGTCTGTTAAGCCAATTTTGTGCTTCTTCTAAGTTGAATGCACTTTCATAAGCAGCACGCATTACTTCCTCATCACACAATCTTCCGCACAATGCATCATAATCGGACTGCACCATTTCTCTAATTATAAGACGTTTTGTTTCTATCAAAAATCTCCCACCTTTCTATCAGCTCCATCCCCCAATTAATTGGTATCATTATCTGAGGTTTCATTAATAATGCTAATTAAGGAGTTCAATAGTCCCCAACGATTAATATAGTCCATATCAATCACTCTCTTATCTTCGGTGTGAGGGAACAGCATAGTTATTTCTTCATGTTACCCTTTGTTAATTTCTCTTTTCTTCTTCACACCACTAATTTTATCTGCAAAAATCTTTTCACAACCCAAAGTAGTTAGACTATCTTTTTGTAAATCTAAATTTTATAAACCTATAGAAACATTTTCCTATCCCTTAATATTTCCATACTACTTGACACGTGAATGTATTACCGGTATAGTGATAATCAATTCACACCCCAACTTTAAGGAGTAATCTATGCCAAAAAATACTTTCTTTCGTTTAGATGAAGCAAGGCGCGAGGAAATATCGAATAGCGCTATGCATCTTTTTGTTGATCATCTTTACGAGGATATAACTATGAAGATGGTTTTGGATCGTTTGTCCATGCACCCCGGAACATTTTATCGGTATTTTGAAGACAAAGATGACCTTTATTGTCTCTTAATACGTAATGTGACCGAGAAAAGAGCTGCGTATTTTAATAACAGTAATGAAGATTCTCTTTTCCAGTTTTTCCTTACTGGCTTATTGGGTAACGTTAATGGCACTGTGACTGAGCCACTGAATGAGTTGGAGATCAAACTCATTGAAACATTTTTATACATTCCTGAGAATGTTTTGCTTAAAGTATATCTGAATGTGCTAAAGGGCGAGTCATTCCCCTTAATCAAGGACATTTTACGCCGAATGAGGGTTGATGGATATCTCCGACCTGATATTGACGACGACCTGATTTCTTTTATGTTTGAGTCAATGCAGTTTAATTTAGTCATGTTTTTTAGGGAATTCGATATTAAGGACTCTAAGCTGCAGCATAAGATTAGCAAGTATTTTGCTGACTTTATGGGTCATGGGCTGCTTGAAGATCATAAATATTCTGAAATTGTTAGCGATCTCAAGAAAGCCAAGGGGGAACAAGAAAATGAAAACTTATGACGCATTTCCAGAACCAATTGGCGGCTATACTGTCGGTCGAACCCAGATGGATTTTGAGTACACGGCATCAGATCACTCAAAGAGAGAACTGACGGCGTTTGTGTACTATCCGTCCGACAGTAACGAAGGTAAGACTACATCAACGTACATGTTTCCTGAAGTATACGAGATGTTGAATGAGCAGCCACTTCTCGCTGCGTTGAAGGATGCTTACTCTATAGATATCAAGACCCAGTGTTACGACGACCTTGCTCTCTCCAGGAAGGAAAAGCGCTATCCGGTGTTATTCTATGTTTGCGGCGGGGGCGGTTCTCCAGAATGGGGCACAGTGATCTGTACAGACTTGGCAAGCATGGGATATATTGTGGTAAGCATCGGCCATCAGAATAGCACGATGTATAAGCGTAAAGATGGGCGCCTGTTTAATGTATCAAAGGATTTTTCGGATGTCATTATGGCGTTTTCTGAAGATCCGGAGATGGTGGCGTTGGCTGGTAAGATGGAGATGCGGCCTGATGATGAAACTGCCATTGAGATGTGCCAGAACGTGCTTACACTTCCGATACTTTCCAAGTTAACGGAGTATAGCGAATTACAGGCAGAAGATGTAAGGTATGTAGCCGATTATCTTTACAAACTGGACTCTGGAGAGCTGAATTCCATCTTTAAGGGCAGATTGTTGCTTGACATCGGCATGGGCATAGTCGGACATTCTTATGGAGGGCCTACGACGGCGATTGTTTGCCGGGACGACGACCGGTTCGCCTGCGGGATTGGCTTGGATAGCGGTGCGTTCGGCCTTCTCGACAGCGACCTTAAGAAACCCTTCTTGCTACTGTTTTGTGAACCTAACTATAACATGAATGCGATAATTGGCGCTAACAATAGCATGGAAACCTATTATTTCTCTGTTGATCGTGTTGCGCATTTAGATTACTGCGATATCGTGTTTACCAGTGTTAAGGAGGAAATCAGAGGCGAACGGGATGCTATGGAGATGCGAAATCTTGTTACCGACTATACGAAGAACTTTTTTGATCATTACTTACTGCAGAAGGCTGTAAGTGTGGAAAGTCTGGCATACGATGGCGTGGACTTGATCAAGAAGACCAGCAACAAGTGACATAACCGGGAGGTTGCTGATAAACGCATGTCAAAGAGCTAGCCGTACAGACACAGAGCCGATAACCCTATTACGCGGTTATCGGCTCTCTCATATTTCAGGCATTGTTTTCTATTTGAGATGAGCGGTGTTTTCACCGTGGCCGGCTGCCGCGCTGCACATTCAACTCCCAATAGTTCAATCAGAATTGTCTAAACGAGTGCAGATACGTAATTGATTACCATCCGGATCTACGACTTTCATCATGCGAAGCCCTTCAAGATCCTCATTTGGAGGCTCAATAATATGGATATTCTTATTGCTCTTTAATTCGTTGTACCAGCTATCAACATTTGGAACAAAAAAATGAACTAATCCACCAACTTGGCAGTCCCCAGTATGTTCAGTCAAATAAATGGTCATCTCATCCTTGGTGATCTGAACAAAAACGGGAAAATGTGGTTCAAATCGATGTTCCCAGTCGATTTGAAAACCCATTCCCTCCACATAGAAGGCCTTACTTTTTTCATAGTCAGTTATACGAAATGCAGGAATCACTGTTTGCATATTAACCCTCCTCGTATCAGGTATTGTAATTATATTCAATTACCGAATTGTATTATCCTGCCAGTTAGCGAGCCTGATCCGTAATTTATAGCGAGGTTACGAACTTCACCTCCGGAAAGCGGATATCCGCTCCTTTCATTAAGATTCCGCCTTGATTTTTCAGATACATATCGAAGAAATCCAGCATATAGGCATTGATAACGGAGTTCGCTCTTTCGGGGGCAATTTTTCCCGTAATGTCCAGCATGTTGAAAACCGGAGAAATGAACTGTACGTCGGCAAAATTCAAATGCTCCGTATTTTCGATATAGAGGACTTGTCCCCCAGCGTCAACCGTTTCGCGCATCCGTTCAAGCTCCAACTTTTTATCTTCCGTTACTTGATCCTCCCACTCTCTTGTTGAGCCCATACGGTTAAGTTCTGCACCCGTGTATACCCGGTTATCCATCACCATTTTTAATGTTTCGAAATAGCTTTCCGAGTGGATGAACAAAAACGGCTTTCGCAGACCCTCTTGGTCACGCAGTCGATAAAGCCCTCCATCAAGGTCGACTCCAACCGCGATGCGCGGATCGTAAGAAGCGTCATAGGCCGTCGCTCCGCCGATGGAATGGCCGAACACCCCGACATGACCGAGATCCACCCTCCCTTTGAGATGACTTGGAATCTGTCCCGATTGGATGAGCTCGAATTGGTCCAGCACGAACGTCACATCGTCGGTTAGAACTTTTCCCAACTTGTCGCGAATTCCTCTACTCGTCCGGTAATCCTGGTCGGGCGAGAATAAGTTGTTCGTTGTGCCGGCCGTGATTCGCCCGTCCGGAAACTCAGTTGCAAATGTATTGTAGGTGTGGTCGATCACGGCCGCGATATATCCGTGACTCGCGAGGTTTTCGGCTTGCGACGTGTGGAGGAACCTCGAAGAGCCGTTGCCGGGATTCGCAAGGATCAGCGGGTATGAAGTCTGTGCCGAAGAGACTTCGGCCCCTGAATAAGCATGACTGGATACGTACTTCAGGTGTTGAAAAGTAAACGCGGGAAGGCCATAGTCCGCGGCCATATAACGTAAAATCCGGGGATCGGGCACTAAGGGAGCGGACTTACCGATGCCAGCTTGAGCCGGATACCATACCTGAACCATCAATTCTCTCTTGCCATCTCGGGCTTCATCGAAAATCTCTTCCCTATTCGTATCCACGAAATGAAAAGTTTGCGTTCCTACCTTTAATTCGCCAGTCGGTTCAGGGAGTTTAAATACAGGAAAAGCATACATGAGACCCGCTGTTACGACCAGCATTATTACTATAGCGGTATAAGCTGAACCCAATATGAATCGTGGGATTTTTTGGGGAACGTTTTTATTAAAATAGCTATAACCTGAAATGGCTAAAAATATGATCGTGATGCAATATGGGAAAAATAGCTGAACTCTGTATCCTTCCACCGTCCAATGAATGACCAGTAAAAGTGTGGCGAACCCGCTTGCAACGGATACTGGAATTCTACGACGCCCTTTTTTTAATACGACTGTTAATGCAAGCAAGCTGATGTTTGACAATAAGAGCAACAGTTCAAACAACCTCATCTCCATTCTCCTTTTAAAAAATTTCCATTTTCGTTCGTTACAATCTTACCTGCCAGGCTAGCCTAAGCCCCCCCCTCCTTTCACTACTTTAGTATAAAGACGGTTTCGGAATCCAAAATGTATCAGTTACGTTACTGTAAACTGCCTGTTGTCTTAATGAACTAGAGCAGTATAACTCCCAATGCCATCGGTCTTCTCATCCCAAAATATATTGTCATAATGAAAATCCCCATGTACAACACTTGTCTGAACTGATTCGGAAAGCTTGGTCTCCAAAAGTCTGATCCCTTCTTCCATGTCGTTTCGCACATCCTGTGCAAAGCCGGTTTGCAAGTCCAATCCTTGTTTTGATACTAAATGAAGACTGGTTTAAAAAAGGACAACCAGAAAAATCCGGTCGTCCTCTTTTCGTATTTTTGATTATGGGAAGTCAAATCTTATTTAGTTAATCCATAGGCTTTTCGAACAAGCGAGAAGTATTCATCAGCTTTAACGACCTCATATTCTGGCCCAAGAGATTCCGTTATCGCCAGGACATCCGATGGCGTCATTCCCCACGCGTTGAGCCCAATGGAAATAAATATCGGAGATTCGCCATCCCAGTCTTTCTTAGCATCGGCCAATACATTTTTGCCGTCCTGAACAGTTGAGATGCCGCGCATCATGGATACCGGAAGGCTTCCGTTCAGGATGATAATATTGTCTTTCTCTTCTCCGGCCAAGAACAGACCCTGGAGTTTATAATATTTCTCATACGCTGCTGCTATAGCTTCGCTGAGCGGAACATCTCTGCCTGATTCACGGTTCAGTACATAAGGGTACGACATGCCGGTATGTTTAAGATAGGAATAGGACTTTTTCAGAAATTCCGCAAAAGTCTCTTGAGGCCAGACTTGCGGGTAGAAGTAGCCCGCTCCGGATGGTCCGGCAACAAGCAGATCATTGTCCGTCGCCGTTGAACGGTAATAATTGAGAATGGCTGGTGCTGCGTCATACAGAAGCGGGCTTGACGTCCAGTTAATAGGAACTTTACCCCGGTTTGGATCATCCCACAAGTAGCGCATATGGTTTTGGTCGTATTGCAAATTATCCCCTTCGCCAAAGGTGTAGGTTACATAAATTTTATTCTCCAGCTTAAGGTTCGATCGAATGGGAGTCGGTGCTTGTTTTACTTTGGTTCCCGCAAATACGGTCATGTTATGGAACCAGTCGGATGGCAGCACATATACGCTGTGACGGGACGTTAGATCGACGCCGGCGACCTCTCCTTCCACATCATTGTCGAACCACCCCAGATAAGGGGTTCCTGGTTGCACGTCCGACAGAATCTTCTCGAACAGCTCTTTTTCCTCCGGTACACTTGTGGACAGCCAGAAAACCATGGCTTTATTGGCTACAGCATAATCACGGAGATAACCAAAAGGCTCCTTCTCTTCGGAGGATAGAGGTTTCATATGGCTTGCAGATACTTTGAATTGGTTCCACATTTCTATCGAAACGGTTAATTGCTCCGTTTCCGCAGAAGGTTTAAATTCATAAACGAAGTAATTGCCATTGTCGGCGAAGCGGTGATCGCTGCCAGGTAGAAATTTGGAGCCTTGCCGGTCATAGAGAAACTCCTCTTCCTCAACGGAACCTGTTTTGAAATCTGCGATGACCTGACCGTCTGCCTTTACCGTAATTTGATGCACAGCCGGTCCCCAGCCATCCTGAGGAAAGGCATCCTGGAAGCGGAGATAAACAGCCTCATTGCCCAAGTAAGGGGACAAATCATATTCATATGTTTTCCGATTGCTTGCATCGCGCAGTTGTTCCGTCTCCATGTCAATCGTTTGGAATGAATCAAAATTATCCGGGGGAATCGGAATGGAGGTATTTGGGCTTAACCCGACCAGCATTCTTTGCGTTGTTTGGCTCCAAAGATTCTCATACTGCCAATTGTATGCGTCCATCCGACTCTTGAATTTGCCTTGCAGATCTTGCAGGACCGGCAGCTTATATGGTGCCGCTGTTAATTGCTCAGCAAGCTCAGGACTGGCCACCACGGCGTTTTCTAGTCCGGCCAGAGTGGTTGCTACATTAATCGAATCCGGCAGATCAGGATCATAAATAATAATGCCTTTAATTTCTTTTGCGTATTTCTTGAAAACATCCATAGCGTTATCGTGCTGTTTGAATGGAACCTGGAGATCTTTCAGCCAAGGATCCTCTTTATTCTGCTGCACATAAACTCGTGGTTGTACTCTGTTTATGATTCCTTCAAGTGTTGTTAAAAGTAATTTGATATCCCCCGGCTCCTCGGATACATTGGCGACATCCAAAGATTTGGCTTTGCCGAAGGTTGGAAGCGCTTGAGATTCAGGCCATTTCAAAGCATTTACTTCCATAGAAGCATCATCAGCAGCAAAGGCGCCAGCTGATAACACCGTTGAACAGACAAGGGAAATACACAAAATGGCTAACTTACGAATGATCATTTTCATTTCTCCTTTAATTGAGATGAGATGAGTAAATAGATGAAGAAGCCCCCCACAACAGAACGATTCTGAAAATTCTTCTGCTCAGTAGTGATTGTGTCATACCAGTCCGTTAACGGCACACGAGCGATGGTTTGATTCATAAAATCCCATAGAGGTGTAATCAAGGCTTCAAACTCTTCTTGGGTTGAACTCATGGAGGCACACCATACCAGCCAATCCGATTTGGTATACGTATCACGGCTATCCAGCGGTAGGCCGAAGCGATTTTGTTTGTTCCTGTAATATTTGAGCTCTTTAGCGGCAACTTCCGGGAAAAGATTGAAGCCAAGTAGGCGATCCCACACCAAATTGTATTTCATGCTCCAGGTCTCTGGTCCGCTGTCGAAAGTGAGCTTATAGTGATCCCCGGCATCTGCCATGGATACCCACTCTTTTGCCATCGTTTCAGCTGCCGTAAGATAAGAGGCCCCTTCCTGTAAACCAAGCTTTTCACACATATACGCATAAGCGGCAATGCCTAATATCGCCTTAACGGACAGATTGGCGTTGTGTGCCAAATGACCGGCGAAGTCATCGGTGCACAGCTGATTCTCTGGATCAAGCCCATTCTGCAGAAGATACCCCGCCCATTTCGTAAGCAGCTCCCAATGTTCCCTGGCAAAGTCTGCACTTCCCTCATATTTGCATACCGCTGCAGTCATTAGGAGCATATTTCCACATTCTTCAATCGGCATTTGATTTTCCAACGCATTGTCTCCATATACCTGACCATTGGCTTTCGGATAAGTCCCTACGTCGTGGGGCGCAAACTCAAACGCCCAATTGAGGCTCTTGGCATACTGAAATATCGGACGCATCATGCCCTTAATCAGTTCCGGATTATACCTAAGAAACAACGGAATCGACGGATAACTGACATCCACCGTTGCGATGCATCCATTACTGAAGTTCTCTTTGGAGAAAAATAAAATGTCACCCGATACATCAGCAACCAATTTATGTGCAGCAATCGCCTGCCTGTACGTAAGGGCCAGGATGTCACGGTATTTCTCACCGCCTGCAGCTTCACTCTCTGCTAACAGCTCCCGATTAAAGTCCCCGCATCTTTGCAGGATCTCTTCATATTGATCGGCAGCCAATAGCAGCATTTCATGAAACGTTAACCCATTTCGTCTCCAATAGGCATCCAGCGGTTTATGAAAATATTCAATCGAATGTATATCGTCATACGCAAGCATCAGAAACCGGGTTTCCGGCACATCTCGGATGATGCCCATGTCTATCTCTGCTGCCATTACAGGCATGTTATCGGAGACAGCCCTCGGCTGGTGCGGATCATCCTCTGCTGGCAGTTGACTGGTTCGGATATAATGCTCTCGGCTTGCCATGGAATGTATAACCGTCCGGTTGCGGGGAGACTGAGGAACCGCAAGAACCATATATCCCCAATCGATCCGTGTATCATCTCCAACACGCTGCAATACCGGCTGTTCTACGGTCCCCACCGACATGACATTCAGTTGCTCTTCAATCACGTGCTGTTTCCAGGTCACTTGCTGATCCTGTGAATGTACACACCACTCGCTTGTAACGTCAAAATAAATCTTAAGTTGATGGGACTTCCCATCCATAGATTTTGCTTGAAAAGTCACGTAGGTCACCGGCCGGGATAACAATTCAAGATCATCCAGCAGCAAAGGTGTGGTGAACTGGACCTGAAGTTCAATTCCTTCCCCTTGAAAAGTATATTGAGTGGTTACGGGATCCACCGTCAGCCCGGTTTGAACAAGTGCCTCCGGCTCAGGAAATCCTGATTCATCCTGAGAGGCCGTTTTTCCCATAAAACGTCTGGCATGACCGTCAATGATCGCAAGCCCAACCATGCCGTGGACCTTGTTCGTCCAATGCCGGGTGTGATCATCGTATAGGTGATCTGCAGAAGACCAAACGCTAAAATAAGGGTCCACGGTTACAAGAGGAACGGATGGAGGTCTGAATGGCTTTGTTGTCATTTTACTTCATCTCCTTAAAAGCATGTTGTCATCAGTTCGGCATCTGAACGGTTACCATATCTTTTCCTTTCAAATTATCGTTCGTGAACTGCATGGCTTTCTCGTATCCAGTATTAATGAGCTGCTCCCGGAGTTCGTTGATAATGTTCATCGCGGCTTCGTCCGACTTTGCAAAAACCGCTTCCTTCCAGGCATCTCCCATCCGGTCCATTGACGGCTTCAGCATTTCCCATTCCGGCGCTTTTGTAATAACATCACCCGGATTATAGGCAGTAATCACCTGGATGCCGTTTGGACGGAGGATTTTTCGTGCTTGCTCCATGGCTTCGATCCGTTCCGGATCAGCCCAAATGTCTCCGCCGGCGCCGGAATTGATGCGATCAAGCCCCGTAAGGGACTCCAAGCCAATGCTTATGCCTTCATTTTTACGAAGCTTCATGGTCGTGTCCGTGCTGAACTTATCAAACCATTCCTGTTTAGCGACAGGTTTGCCATCCTTCATCTCCCAATGAACGCCCTGCACCCCGTACCGGGCCAGCATGAAGCCTTCATCTGACGCCATGAAATCGAGGAATTTAAGGGCTGCATCTACACAAGCGCCTTTACAGTTCTGAGTGATAGCGGTTACATTATTGCCTTGAATCCCCAGATCCACGGGCCGTTCAGGCTCAACGCCCGCCCGCTCCAGCGGTCCGATCGGAATAAATTCGCTTCCCGGATGGGAAAGGGTATATTCTTTGGTTGCATCCAGAATGGCCGGATAGTGAGCGGCCAGGATCGCGATGCGGCCTTGATTGATTTTTTCCTTGGCAATCGGGTCCGTTTGGGTGAAGGCTTCAGGATCTATCAGTCCTTCTTCAAGCAGCTTGCGATAATACAGCGTATAGTCTTCATAACCCTTCGTGAAGAAGCTGTGCTCGACGGTGCCGTCTCCCTTATCTACATAGCTTGCGCCCGGGAAAAACATGGTGTTGCCGATGCCAACAGCCCAGCCGTTACTGAAACCGCCCAGCGGAAAGACCGGCTGGCCGTTCTCCTCCAGATGGGCATCCTTAATCTTCTTGAGGAAGTTGTAAAAATCGTCCTTTGTAACAACGGATTGCGGATCGACGCCGACCTTCTCAGCAATGTCTTTGCGGACATAGAAGCCGTAGAGCCAATCCATGCCGTCTTCGTTTGTAGCCGGTTGATTTTGCAGAAGCAGATATTTTTTGCCGCCGTATGCATCAATCGCCTTTTCATATAATGCCGGGGGTACATTTTCTGGTGCAATAGACTTGGACAGGTTTGGATAATCCTTTAACTTGTCAGAGATATCCACCAATTGCCCCTCGTTGGCTGCCTTAATAATGCCATCCAATTCACCTCCCCAAGCAGGTCCTGTATAAATATCCGGAAGATCCTGTGTGGCGAAAATCTGGTTTACTTTTTCGATTTCGCTGCCCTTGGTATACTCCCACTCGAGGGTAACGCCGGTTTTTTCCTTGATCACTTCCTCTACAGGGGTTATTTTATCGGACCCGTTCAAGCCATTCCAATTGTGCAGGATTTTGAGCCTGTTACCTTCATTTCCTGATGAATTCGTACAGCTGACCAGCAAACCTCCAACCATGACGGACACGAGTAATGCGGATACGCCTTTCGACCAAACCCACTTCAAACCAATCGCCTCCTGGAATAGGAATATCAATGATTTTCGTAAAGCTTTGGATAAATTCCGGGTCGGGATGATCTAGCCTTTAACCGATCCAATCATAACCCCCTTTACGAAATATCGTTGCAGAAACGGATAAATACACAGAATGGGAAAGACCGTGATAACAAGCAGCGCCATGCGAAGTGATTCTGGCGTAGCGCCTGCGCCGCTGGTTCCCCCAACCGTCTGTCCTCCCTGCTGCGCGGCTCGCTGCATCGAATTGGATAACGTTTCAGCTTCCGTCAGCATTTCTTGAAGGAGTGTTTGTACCGGAATCAAATCTTTATTGGATACGTAATAGGCCCCTGAGAACCAGTCATTCCAATGGGCCACCCCGATAAAAAGGGAAATGGTAGCCAAGACAGGTCCGGAAAGCGGCAGGATAATCTTGATGAAGATTTGAAAATCACCATAACCGTCAATATGGGCGGATTCCTCGAGCTCCTCGGGTATGCCCTGCAGAAAGGTACGGATGATAACGATGTGCATGAAATTAAACAGCATAGGAAGAACGTACACCCAGAAGCTGTTGATTAAGTGCAGCTTCTGCAGCGTAATGAAATAGGGAATGAAACCGGCATTGAAGATGGTAGGCAGGAAAATATAAAAGGTGAAAAATGAGCGGCCGGGCAGCGTCTTTTTGGAAAGCGCATAAGCCATAAGCGTACACAGGATCACATGTAGCAATGTTCCCAGTACGGTGCGCATGAGCGTAATTTGGTACGCCTTCCAGATACGGGGATTGTCAAAAACCTGGGCATAGTTATCGAGTGTGAATTTACGAGGAAGGAAATAGATGGCGCCCAGCATCGAATCTTTACCGTCATTCAGCGAATAAGCCAAAATATAAATAAACGGGTAGATCATGGAGAAGCCTATCAAAGCAAGTAAGCTATAGTTGACAATGGAGAATATAGACCATTTACGTTCCATAACGTCACCTCCTTAGAACAGGGAAACATCACTGGCTTTGCGCGCAATCCGATTGACCGTTAGAACCAGGATCAGACCAATAATGCTCTGAAATAATCCGACAGCTGCGGCGTAACTGAGGCGCCCTTCCCGGATACCGGAATTGATGGCATGCACATCAAGTACAGTGCCCATATTGGCAGTCGCAGGTCCATTCAGGAGAAGCAGCTGCTCATATCCAGCACTCATCAAATTGCCCACGGCCAGAATAAACAGGATAATGGCTACATTACGGATACCTGGTAGTGTTATGTGCCACATTTGTTGAAAACGTCCAGCGCCATCGATCTTGGCTGCTTCATATTGCTGCTGGTCAATTCCCGCAATGGCAGCCATATAGATAATGGAGTTCCAACCAATATTTTTCCAAATATCGGATCCTACGATCAATTGATAGAACCAGGACGGATTGTTAAGGAACTGGATGGGCTCCATTCCAAATAACCCCAATAAATCATTGACTGGACCGCCGTATGGAGTAAGCAGTCTCTGCATCAGGGTGACTACCACGATCCAGGATACGAAATAAGGTAAATAGGACAAGGTCTGAACTGTTTTCTTGAATTTCAATCGCCGCACCTCATTCAAGAGAAGTGCAAGAAGGATTGGCATTGGAAAGCCGACAAGCAGTTTCATGAGGCTGATGATAACGGTGTTGCGGATGATATCACCCGATTGATAATAGTTAAAGAATTGCTGGAAATACTTCATGCCGGCCCAAGGGCTTCCGCTGAAACCGCCAATGAAGGTGTAATCCCTGAAGGCAACTTGAATGCCATACAGGGGCACATAGGAGAATAGAAAGAACCAGACGATGCCAGGCAGCATGAACAAGTAAAAGAGCTTATGTTTCCAGATCCGCTTCATCAATGGATGGCTGGGCTTAATCACATTCCCATCTCTCCTTTCGCTAAAGGGGAGTTGCCCCCTGTTATTCCTGCTGTACTTTCAATCGCAGCGAAATAATTTCAAATGGTTTGAAGAATAAATCTACCTCGGATTGTTCTTTAATCAATTGCTCTTGAATCTCTAACGATGAAATCTCATTTTCCAGGAGATCAACCATCCAAACTTCACTTACTTTCAACCCGATAAATAGTCTGGTTTTGATTTGAGTGCCAGATGTCTCATACAGACGGATAATGATGTCGCTGCTGTCCTCGGCCTTCTTGACCGATTCCACCATAATACCCGGATGATTCGCCTGGAAGAACACTTTCGAATGTGGCAGCTTTTCCTTGGGCCGGTCTGATGATGGTGACAAGATAACCGGGCGAAGCGGAATATTCAGCTCATTCCCTCTGCGATAAATTTCTGCCTGTACATGGTTCCCTTGATGCGGGTATAACGAGTAAGTGAACTTATGCTCGGCTCGATCTGCAGCCGGATCAGGATAAGAGGTGCTGCGAAGCAAATGAAGATCTATTACGTTTTGGATCGCCCGGTGGCCGTATTTGCAATCATTGAGCAGCGCTACTCCGTAATCTGGCTCCGACAAGTCCACCCATTGGTGAGCGCATATCTCATCTTTCGCAAAGTCCCACATGGTGTTGCGGTGGGTTGGCCTGCTCAGGCTGCCGAACTGAATTTCACAGTGTACCTGATCGGTACGGATATCAACCGGGAAAGAGGTGCGCAGCATTTTACCCTCCTCTCTCCAATCTGCAGTGGTCTCGAAGTCGATACGCCGGCTCCCCTCTGTTAGAACGACTGTCTGGGTTAGTGTGGATGCTCCGTAACTATAGGCGAAGACCAGGCTGGTTCTTGGACCATCGAAAAGTTCATGGACATTCTGAAGAATTAACGGCATGCCGGGGCTTGCCGAATAATCATGACGGAAATCCCATGCGTCCCCGTCGTCATGATAAACACGAAGGTCATTACCCAGTCCGCCCTGCCGGATGACTTCACGAGCTTCCTCCTTATCCAGGATCGAGAGGATGCCGCCGTTCTCGGCAAATTTCACAATAAATTTGTCATTCTCAAGGCTGCGTTCCTTCGTTCTTGCATGAACGTAGGACTCCGGTGTTTCCGTGTTTATTTCAATGCCGGACGCTGCTTCAACTTCGACTGCAGGGTCGGCCGCATCCGATACGACGGTATATCCCATGGCCGGAACCTGGACGATACGCCATCGCCCATTGACTTGGAGCCACTCCTCACGTTCCCAAGGCAGTGAATTGAACACCACAATTCCTTTCTCATCCACCTCACTCGTCGAGATATGCCCTGCTAAATAACGGTGGGTTTCGGTGATCATGGCTTCTGTCTGCTGGAGTAATTCCTCATACCGTATTAATGATTCATCGTATACCCGCTTGATTGAAGACCCTGGAAGGATGTCGTGGAACTGGTACAGAAGAACCTCCTTCCAGAGGGTCTCCAGTTTCTCGGATGGATATGGCTTTCCTAACTGGGCAGCAAGCACAGCGGCAAATTCCAGTTCACGCAGCGCTTTCTCCATCTTCCGGTTGTACCGCTTATTTCGTGCCTGACTGGTCAAGGTTCCTTGATGTTTCTCCAGATAAAGCTCGCCACGCCATGTCTGGAAATGATCTCGTTCTTCATTCAGCCGCTCGAAGAATTTCCAGGAAGGCTCCTGTGTAACCGGAGCCAGCCCAAGCAGGTTCTTCTCACGAGCCAGCCGTTCCAAATGTTCTTCTCCTGGCCCCCCGCCTCCATCCCCTATACCAAACAGCATCAGTGCGTGGCTGGATACATTCTTGTCTAAGTACTCCCGCTCAGCTTTGATAATCGAGCGTGGAGCAGCAGGGCTGTTGTAAGTATCTTCAGGAGGCATATGTGTTAAAACTGTAGAGCCATCGATACCCTCCCATAGGAAGGAATGGTGTGGATGCCGGTTATACTCACTCCAGGACAGCTTTTGAGTCATCATGTAATGCACACCGGATTTCCTCAATAGCTGCGGTAAGCTTGCGGAGTATCCAAATACGTCTGGCATCCACAGTGTCCTCATCTCGAGTCCGAATTCCTGTTGAAAGTAACGTTTACCATACAAAATCTGGCGTACAAGGGATTCGCCACCCGGCACATTGGTGTCTGACTCCACCCACATGGCTCCTTGCGGTTCCCATCGTCCTTCCCGCACCCGTTCCTTGATCTGGTCATACAGCTTCGGATAGTGCGACTTCATCCAATCATATAACTGGGGCTGGCTTGCTCCGAATACATAATCCGGATACCGTTCCATCATGCGAAGCACCGTCGAAAAAGTTCTTGCACCCTTGCGGATGGTTTCGCGAATCGGCCATAACCAAGCCAAATCCATATGGGCATGGCCAACGGCGCTTATACTGAATACAGGGTCCCCACCACGAAGTGATAATTGTCTCTCCAATAATTCCTTAGCCTGATGAATACGGTCAGGTGTGAATTTCGCCAATTGCAATGAAACGTCATATAGAGCTTGAAGAATCTTTTCTCTGCGCGCAGTGCCGGTGGGAAGATGCTCGGCCGTTTCAAGCAGCACCTCTATGTCGTAATACAGCCCCCGGATGTCTTCATGGCAGATCGCGATAACCGCTTCTTTTAAGGTTCCGCCGCAGTACTTGCCAAATAAGTCATTATTGCCGGCATCTGCCCATATTTCAATTTCCCCGCTGCTTATCGAAGAACGGTCTACTTGAACTACTCTCTTACCGGGGAGGCCTAGTGTGAAATCAAATTCCGAATTGATTGTGGTTAAACCTTGAACGGGTGTCCCTTCGTTATCCACTAGACAAAGTTCGCCATTGACATCCAGCAGAAGAACGACCTTTGTATCCGGTGTGGATTGTGAAATATGACCCGTAAAGCAAAACCAGGCGCAATCCCATAACTCGCCCCATCGCTCCCCGGGCGAAAGTGTGATTTTTTTTCCCGACATTCTTTCAGCGAACGAGACGGGCTCTGGTGTAACCCATGCTGTCACCTTCAACTGGGCAACCGGTTCATAAATGGCTTCACGGAGTTTGGACAATAATTGTTTTATAGGTTCGAATCGTATGGGTTCGTACGGCATGATTGTTTTTACTCCCTCCCGTTCATCAGGCTTTTAGGGTTTCACTACTCCAACTTGCCTGAACCTTGATTTCATTCTCGCTGCCATGCTCATACCGTAGAAGTACGGTTTGTGATTTCGGATCCCATTCCCATACCGCAGCCGCTTCCTCTCCCCGGCTCATACAGCAGACCGCTACCGGTTCGGCAGGGCAGTATAGTCTGGCAGTTGCCTGCAGGTTGGCTGGACCTTTGGCTGCAAATTGGAAACCCGCATCTGTTATCGTTAAGTTTTCTATCCTGGAGGAGGCAGAGATGAGTTTTACTTTGCCATGCTGTGGTCGTCCAGCCGTAACATCATATAACAGAGCCTGCTCTCCTGGGGCCAAACGAACTTCCTGCAGAACGCGAAGGACAGGATCAAACAAGTCAATAACTGGACCAGGGATCACCAAGGCTTCTTCCGATACTGACTCCTCCAGAACCGAGGCAATAATATAGGGACCCCGCTTGATTTTGAAGTAATTTTTTGATTTCCAGGGTTTATGAGAACCATAAATTTTGTCCACTGCTTCCCTTACAGACTGCCGTAGTTGATCTGCACCAGTCTTCGATGAAGAACAGACAGCCGGATGCACACAGAGCCAATTCACCAATCCTTTACCGGAGTGCTGAATGCCCTGCTGCTTTGTTTCAAGACCAAGCTGTTCAAATAAGTGCTCGCGAGGAGAGTGATAAACCTGATTTGAACTTCCACTGCGAAGGTCGTCATTCCACCATGCACGAATGTTGTGATAGGGGTCGCTGTCATCACCGACATAGACCAATGCCCCGCCATCCTGTACCCATTGGGCTAGTGCAAAATGGATATCCGAGTACTCCGGCTTCATAAACTCATAACTCAAAAGAAGCACACGATAGGGGGCCAGGTAATGCGGATATCGCCTCACATTATCGAGCTGGACAGGCCTCACAGGTATCCCATGTTTAAGTAAGGGCAGCGCCAGTCCATAGAATGGAGAGAAATCGAGCAGTTCCGTATCCCCGTCCTCCTGGAATGCTTCTGGATCTGTTCCGTCATATTTTCCGGCATCGGGTGCTTCCGGCTCCGGCTTCATGCGCTGAAACATCGCCGAATCGGCAATGAATACACCGACTTGAAGAGACTCATCTTCTGTTTCGATGTTGTCCTGATTCATGTTCCCGAGTGTGTGCATGACGTTCAGCAGCGTCGGTTGCATAATCGGCGGGAATCCCTACTTTTTCCTGCCCCTCATCCGCTTTATAAGTCCCTTTAAAAATTCTTCGCGGCCATGGCGCGACTTCATAATGAGCAACTCCGGGATGGAGCAGCGAAGCTGCAACCGTTTTCAAATAATTCTGCTTATAATCGGCCCATGTATGATTCGGATTGTCTTCAATGGGATCATGAAGAAACCACATTCGTCTGTCTGTTCCCCTTACCAGCTCTTGCATCACCCCATATTCCAGGTATGCGGTTTCAAAAGTGCGTTCCTTTCGTACGCCTTCATATACGTTGGGAGTACGTGACGTCCCGGTCCAAATTTGTGCTATATATCCATCCACAGAAGGAAGTTCTATCAAGCGGGATTGCGGGCTAACGATCCGCCACTGTGTATAATTGATCAAACTGTGTGTTGGAACGTAAAAACGAAGGATGCGATTGTAGCGTTTGAGAGCATAATCTTTCATCTCGGTACATAACCGATCTAATACGCGCGTATATAGAAACGCTTTCAATTTAGAGGCTCTGTACTGCGCGTCGGGCGAAGCGTGAGGCGGACACCAGGGTTCTTTGTAATACAGCTGCCACTCTCTTTTAAAGGATTCGGAGTATCCGCCGTTCACCCAAAATTCAGGTTCCTCCAAATGGATCGCTTCCACGCCGGAATCAACGGCCAAACGAATTCGATCAGAGAGAAATCTGCCGAAAGAGACGGTAGGTACCATATAAGGGATAACAGGCTTCTTTCCATGAAGAATCATCTCCCCATGCCGATCCGTTTGTGCTTCATCCCAATGTGTCTCCCCGTCTACTTCGCCGTCTAAGTAACTGTTATAAGTTCCCCATGCTACCCCGGTCATCAAATGAACAATGTATCCTTGTGCCTTCCATTCCTGAATACGCTCCGGCATCGTTTCATCAATCCCGTAGACCATGACAAAGTCTGTCTGCAGATCATAGTCGGGATGATAAGGGGCAGATTCCTGAAATCCAATTCTTTCTTCATTACGGTTTCGCATCCCAGTTCTAACCTCCCTGACTGTATGAGGATACCCATTTACCAAAATATAATATACATTAAAAATATATTCAATATGTTTTATTGAAAATAAAAAAGTCTTTTCCGTAAATTCGGAAAAGACGTTAATATCAATACTCAAAGCTTAAGACAAAGGACTGGTGCCTGATGTTTGTTTAATGACAAGTTCAGGTTCAATCAGTGTCTTGCTGAACCCTTTAATATCTCCATTACTGCGGATGACTTCAAGAAGCTGGATTGCTGCGCGGAATCCCATATCCCTTTCAAACTGCTTGACGTGAGTGAAGATGCTGAACTCTTCCACGATAGAGCTTGGATCATCAAAGCTTACGATTGATAAGTCTTCGGGAATACGAAGCCCTGCTTGTTTGGCCATTTGAAAGATCTGTACACCAAGCCTGCCGTTAAGGGATATATAAGCCGTAACCATTTTGTTGCGGATATATCGATACAGCGGATGGTCTTCCGCGTCCTTTAGAACTGTCAGTGGCTTGAAATCCGTAATCATATGGGCGGGATTAATAAGCGCTCCTTTATCTTTTAATGCTTCCATATAACCTTCTATCCGGTCCTGGACCGTGACTGTTTGCAGCGGTGAATCCGAGCAGATGGCAATATCACGGTGTCCCAGCTCCCAGAGATGTTCAACAGCCAGCTTTGCACCCAGTTTTCCATCTGCCGCGATATAATGGGTTTCGACTCCCGGCAAATACCGGTCAATCAGCAGGAAAGGGAACCCGGACAGCTTCATGCCGAGAATTTCCTCATTATAATTCTCTTCATCGACAGGAAAGATGAGTAGTCCCTCCGCTCCAAGCGCTCTAAGCTCCTTGATCGCGGCCTTCTCTTTCTCGCTCTTGCCATCCGTCAACATGATCATGCTGCGGTAACCTTCCTGATTGAGCGCTTGTTCAATCCCTTCAATCAGCCGGATAGCGAAGTAATCGTGGATCGTGGGCATAATAAGCCCAATCATCCCCGTATGTAGTCCCCTTCTACTCGTAAGCGGAGGTTCAGAATTAGTAATAGCTGTGACTGTCTCTTTCGCGACAAAACTCCCTTTACCAGGAACACGATCGATCAGCTTCTCATTAGCTAAACCTGTAAGGGCGTTTACAACCGTGATTTTACTGACGTTAAATTGATCCATCAGCTCCTTCTCTGTCGGTATTCGATCACCTGGCTTCATTTTCTCTGTGATGATTATTTTGCGGATATATTCTTGAATTTGTTGGTATAACGGTATTCGGTCATTCGTGTTCATGATTATCACATCACCAATTCACTTAATAAGTTTTATATATATAATATATTTTTACAGGCATAAGCACAATACACAACCTAGAGAGGGATGCAGTGTTCTAAAAAGACAGGGATGCAGAATTATTCAATTGGACTCCTTCCTTGCACCTTCAGACGGAACTTCTATGTACAAATTGTTGCCCAAAAGAATAATATCCTAATAAAAAAAGCCTGACTGGATTAATCAAATCAGGCTTCATCTGCAGATATCATCTACAAGGAAAAATCACGCAAATCATGAATATCTCTTATCGGGGGACGTCCAAATAAGCGGGTGTACTCACGATTAAATTGTGAAGGACTTTCATACCCAACACGAAATCCTGCATTAGCTGCATCCAGGTTTTCCGTAAGCAGCAGTCGTCTTGCAGTTTGCAAGCGAATCATCTTTTGATATTGAAGCGGACTCATGGCCGTTACTTTCTTGAAATGTCTGTGCAAGGTCCGAGGACTCATCTTGACCGTCTTAGCCAACTCTTCAATGATTAAAGGTTCGGAATAATTATGCTTGATCCATTGTATAGCTTCCGATATACATTGTGCATAGCTTCCGATCACGGCAAATTGCTTCAGCAGTTCCCCCTTCTCTCCTTGAAGGACCCTATAAAATATTTCCTTAATTATCAAGGGAGCCAGTACCTCAATATCAGAGGGAGTCTCCAGAAGTTCTACAAGGCGTAAAACCGCTTTGAGCAAGTCCGACGTAGACGGATTTAGTAGGATTCCCCGTTCAGTCGTGATCTTCTTCGAAGGACTGGATGTTTTCGAAACATCGAGAAGAATATCTGGATGGAAGAAAGAAGTGGTGAGTGTGTCCGGAATAAAAGATAAAGTAATTGTAATTACAGGCGCAAGTGGCGGAATCGGTGAAGCAACTGCAATGCTGCTTGCCGAGAGAGGAGCCCAAGTCGTTCTTGGCGCGCGGCGATTGGATCAGCTTGAAGCTATAGCTAACCGCCCCCTACTCTATCGCTAAAGCTATTGCGTTCGCAATTGAGCAACCAAATGATGTGGATGTCAGTGAAATAGTAGTCCGCCCCACAGCGCAAGGATAGAAAACACATAGGAGTTCACAAGGTCCCGGCCGTCTGCTTCAACAGACGGCTACAGAGGCCTTTTGCTTCGTGACGATTCAGATCATAATGCTGTTTCTTTTCGGACGTGCCGGGCACGGTGATCGGCAGTCGAAACCACGAGGATAGAGTAAATGGATACCATTGGTTCGTTATTGCCGGAGCATAATTGCATAAATGACAACTCATCCCTCCTGATTCACGGTCAGACTTGAGCAATACCGCCATCTACGAACAATTCGATGCCGTTCACATAGCTGCTTTCCTCCGAGGCCAGAAACATTACCGCGCTGGCAATCTCCTCCGTCTTACCCAAGCGGCTTAGCGGAACGGCATCCTTCGCCGATTCAAGGACTTGATTTAGCGACTCGCCAAACAGATCATCATAAGCTGGCGTGTGGACCCCGCCAGGGCTCAGTACATTAAGTCGTATCCCAGTGCCTTTCAAATCCATTATCCAGTTCCTCGCCATCTGACGGAGAGCCGCCTTGCTACCTCCGTAGACACTAAACCCTGGGTCGCCAATCGTACCCGCCGTCGAACCGGTTATGATGATGGTTCCCGTCATATTTGGAAACAGCGGCAAAGCCTTTTGGATGGTGAACAAAGTACCTTTTACATTCACGTTGAATGTCGTGTCGTACTGCTCTTCCGTAATTTGACCCAAGGGCAGGATGCTGCCAAGTCCAGCGTTTGCGAATAGAATATCCAGATGCCCTTTCTCCTGCTTTACCGTATCAAACAGTCTGTCCAAGTCCTTCAAATTAGAAATGTCACCTTGAACGCCGGTAACCCGGTCACCGATCAATTTTACTGCCGCGTCCAGCTCGCTTTGTCTGCGGCCGGTAATGAATACGTAGGCCCCTTCCGAAACGAATCGTTGTGCCGTCGTAAGTCCGATACCGCTTGTACCTCCGGTGACAACTGCTACCTTTCCTTCAAATTTCCCCATTTCTATATGCCTCCCATTGAAATTAATGTATCCTCCTGGACCTTAAAGCGTTAAAGATTCAACGTCATCACGCATTCGTTATATGACTTCCCCATTCGCCCTTCGGCTGCAACCAGCTGACGCTTCTATCCACAATTAAATCGCCCAGTGTTCTTTCGTAATTCTTGCGGTATGGTTTAGTAAATTCTTCCGCAAGCCAGCTATCTCTCGTGCCTTGCCATGTTTCATAAATGATCAAGTCATCCGGCTGATCCAGATCGTCCGAAACAATGGCGCTGATGAATGCCTTCTCGGATGACATCTCCTCAATAAGGGAATACAGCTCCTTGCGGAATTCTTCTTTTTTCCCTGGTTTAGCTTTGAATCGAATATTCAGTTGGATTTGTTGAGTGGGCATGTTGTTGTTTCCTTTCCTCCAATTTTTATTTGCTTATGTGCTTATCTTAACGCAGCATGCTGCATTTATCTGTAATCTAATTTACAGAAGCTAAGCATTTCTCTTGAGCTAGCCTGGCTCATTTCGTTTTGTTGACCGGAGTATTAAGAAAAATTATTTGGAAACAACTCCAAAAGGTGCTGTCCATCAGATTTCTGAGCAGAGAGCACCTTTTTTTCTTAAGCTGAGAGTTGTTGTTAATTCAATAGTTATTTCAACTCCTCCGTTAATTTTTCGATATCAATCATTACCATTTTACGGCTGGTAATGATAATACCTTCATTAGATAAGTCCTGTAAGGTAAGTGACACCGCTTCTCTTGTTGCTCCGATCATATTAGCCAACTCTTGGTGGGTCAACGGGATATCTATTTTTCGGTAGCCCTTTTCTTCTACACCGAATTTTATGGAAAGTCTATTGAGAAAGTATAGAACTTTACCACGCAGATCTTTGAAAACCATTCTCTCCAGTACCTCATCTTGTACTCGTAATCTCATACTTACTTCCGATAGAAACCTTAAAGTGAGTTCAGAGTGTTTGCTTAAAAGCGGTTCAAGTTGCTCTGTCGGTATGGAGTAGAGCTGCGTTTCCTCCATCGTTTCCACGTAAGTTCCGCTTGTACCTAGAGAAAATGACTGGACTTCACCAAAGATTCCGCTCTCGCTAAGAATGCAAACCGTATACTGTTTGCCCGCTGGATCGGTTTTATAAAATCGAAGCTTGCCTTTGTTTATGATATATAAACCAGCCTTCTCGCTTTCAGGCGTTAGAAAAATTGAACCTTTAGGCAGTGTTTTGATATTTGTCCCATCAATCGTCTGTTCGATTTCGCAGATAATTTCCGGTGGAAGCGATTCGAATATGTTGATACGCGACAATAGCGAAATGATGCTGTTCTTATCCTGTTTCATAATTCCTCGCTTTACAGTCTTTATTCCTATTCAATTTGTCTCCGAATAGGTCCTCCCTCTTTATTATCCTAGCGCACTATGTTGCATTTTATCTGTAATCTAACTTACAGTCCAGTTGGTACGTTTCCAGTTAAGCTTATGATGTAGTAAGGCTTGAGCGCTAACCTGCAAATGATAAATTCCATATCAACTACAGGTTAGCCCGATTCAAATCACCTTGACCTTAAGCCTCACTTGCGTTAGTTCTTGGTTCAAATCGCGCTCGGGGGACATATCCAGCACAGGCAAACCGTTAACATCGAAATGTACTCTGCGGAGCCCTACGGATCTGGGACCGACAGGGTTGGGACCAATGCCGTGGTACACCAGCATCAGATCGCCATTTTCATCCTTTACAAAGGAGTTATGACCCGGACCATACACCTTCTCTGCCGATAACGAAGATAATACAGGCGCATTGCTCTTCACCCAGTTGGCGGGATTCAGCAGATCCGTACCTCTTTTGGCAGTTAAGGTTCCAACCGCATAGGTAGGCTCATTTGCAGACCCGCCGGAATAAGTCATGATCATATATTCGTCGGTAACGATACAATACGGTCCTTCATTATTGATGGTATGCCTGTTATTTTCCCAGCCATAGAGCGGCCGGGCTATTAACACGGGTTCGCTGGTCAACTGCCAGGGTCTGGCTGGGTCGATGGTGGCGATCAACAGCATGGAACCCGAATCCTCCGGCGACCAGCGGCGCCAGGACCAAATTACATAAGACCCTCCATCCACCTCCAGATAGGTCATGTCCAATGTGATCTCCAATGCCCCGCCGTCTTCACGAACCGATCCCAGATACGATCCATCCTTATCCACCATGCGAATGGGATGTTCCCAGTCAGATGCCGTGATGATTCGTCCGCCGTTCTTTAGTTTCATGATATGAGCTTGTGGCCCCCACACGGAACCGCTGACCGCAAAGAAAAGATATAATTCGCCGCTAATGATATGAAACTCGGGTGCCCAGAAGGTCTGGACATATCCCCTGGACTCATCTTTATCCAAAATCACATGTTCGATGATATCGGACGTAAACAGGCCTTGAATGGTATCGGCTTCACGCACATATAACCCAATATTACCGTTATCATCATTTGTTGCAATAAAATAGTACTTATTCTCCCATCTAAATATGACAGGGTCCGCGCGGCCGACTGCGACGGGAAAAGGGTAAAACTCTTGCGTGACCGTGCCGGTAATCTCATAACTCCCGGCTGTATGGAAGTCGATATCGTCCGTATTCCATTTCACCTGCTTGACTGCCTTCGAGCCATCGGTATAGAACGCAGTTGCCGTAATGGCATGAATATCATCAGCGGTTTTAGCTACGGCTGTTTCCGGCACTTCAACAGCTATGTTCATTAACGGCGACCGGTTCATGAGTAATTTTCTGCCGAAATCACCATCTACATGGATGATATTTGACTCCACAGCGCCTGTCACTTTCGTCGTAGCTGCACCATAAGTAAACACACTTCCCCGAACAGGTTCGGACACGGTCTGCACATCATAGAGGTCTTCCAGATCATTTCTGTAATAATTGCCGTTAAGGTCACACCAATGAATTTCGTAGTTGCCTGTGCAGGAGTTGTACTCACAAGTCACCTCGCGCACATACTCATTCACGCCGAGGTGAACCAATCCTACCTCGGTGAAGTTGATCAAATTACTTGTTGTCCATAACAAAATGCATCCCTTGCTCTCATGATCAGCACTACCGTTTGCGTCGATCCGCACAGCCACCACACCAAAGATATGATCAGCTGTATGGAATAGATAGGGATTCCTCAGCCCTTTCTCATTGATTGTATCGTTGGACGAAATCGTGGCGGTGGCATACAGAACACCGGAGTTATGATGAAGCGATTGATAGGTTTCGTCTTGCTTGCCGCGATAAGCGAGGTGAAGACTATAGGCCATGTATGTGGAATAAAGCAGCTCATCCTCCAATGGGACGCGAGTATATGCAGCAATACTGCCGAAATCGTTGCTCAGGACCTTTACCGTGAAAGTCTTGGATGCAGCAAGGGTGCCATCCATCGTGTATTGAGCCACCAACGTGACCGTTTCACTGCCGTTCTCCGGCGTGAGGACAGTTCCTTCGCTAATCAACGTATTACCAGCCCAGTGAATCGTTCCAAAACCGAATTGACGGGGTAATGCGGTACCTGGTGCAAGCACATAAGAAATGCTGAAGTAGTCGCAAAAATACGCCGGCTGTTCGCTTTTCGGAACAACCGGAATTACGAAATCCCTGCATATACGCTCATCCTCACAGCATACTGAAGCCGTCAAGGTAACCCGAATTTGCTTCTCGGGCAATGCCACCTTGCCTTCATGGGTAAGAATGAGCGGATGGCTGGAAGTCCATTGGATTGGAATTCCAGCCGTATGAGCCGGAAGCTTGAGTGCATCCTCTGTCAAAATTACGCCCATCGGGATACACTCATTTAACGCCAGTTTGTCTAGTAATGCATTCATATCCATGATTGCCCCCCGCGCACTCAACATAAAATCGGCAAATCGGCATTATCTCGCGTGAATAACGGGATTTGATCCAAAGGTGCTTTCACGAGCAGGGTTTGACCGCCATGAAAGGTTTCTCCACTATAAGCGTTCGTCCATAACGAACCGATGGGCAAATATACGGAACGTTGTCTTTCCCCTTCCGCCAGTACGGGGGCAACCAGCAAATCCGGTCCAAACATATACTGATCATCGATACTCCAGGCCTCTTTATCCTGCGGGAAATCGTAAAACAATGGACGCATCGGCGGAGTGCCTCGTTCATGAGCCTCCCTCATCAAACCGGTTATGTATGGTTTGAGGCGCTCGCGAATGTGCATGAATGTCTTAAAGATTTCGTAGGCTTCATCCCCGTAGCTCCATACTTCGTTATCCGATCCGCTTCCGCATAACCCCCCGCCTTTCGTTCCCTGGGGAGCGACAAAGGGATGACGGTCCCCATGCAGCCGGAACACCGGACAAAACGCGCCATACTGAAACCAGCGGATGATACATTCCCGGAAAGAAGCCTCCTGTGGATCGCCTCCATGGAATCCACCGATATCTGTTGTCCACCAGGGGATGCCCGCAATGGCCATATTCAGCCCGGCTCGCACTTGAATACTTAATACCTCAAAACTGGAGTGGATGTCGCCGGACCATACCAGAGCACCGTAACGCTGGCTTCCCGCCCACGCCGTACGTACCAGGTTGATGATATTGGACTGACCGGCAGCAGTCATCCCATCATAAAATGTTTGACTGTATTTCTGCGGATAAATATTGCCGACCTGCTGGCTGGAGCCGATGTGATAACGATAAATATCATGATCGTATACGCTGAGTTCAGGCTCGGCTTCATCCAGCCAAAAAATACGAATTCCTTTATCATAATAATTTTGTTTGATGGTCTCCCATAGAAAAATACGGGCTTCCGGATTGGTCGCATCAAAGATAGCGTTTTCACCAAGAAACCTGAATTGCGTGCGAACACCGCGATCCGAACGGAGCAGGTAGCCCTTCTCCAACATGTAGGCATAGTTCTCGCTCTCGGTTTGCACCGTAGGCCATACGGAAACCATCAGTTGAATTCCCATCTCCTGCAGTTCACGAACCATCGCTTCAGGATCAGGCCAGTACTCGGCATCGAACTTCCAATCCCCTTGATTCGTCCAATGAAAGAAATCAACAACGATCACGTCAATCGGCAATTGACGGCGCTTGTATTCTCTGGCCACCTGGAGCAATTCTTCCTGGGTTCGGTAGCGAAGCTTGCACTGCCAAAATCCCATGGCATGGTCAGGCATCATCGGTACCGTGCCCGTAACAGCAGCATAATTCTCTTCAATCTCGGAGGGAGTATCTCCAGCCGTAATCCAATAATCGAGCTGTTTGCACGAAGGAGCATGCCACTGTGTCCTATTTAAGCTGAAATGTACCTCCCCTATAGCCGGATTGTGCCAAAGAAAGCCGTAACCCTCACTGGAAAGGACGAACGGCACGCTGAACTGACTGTTGCGATGAGTCAGATCCAAGGTGCACCCTTTCAGATTCAAGAAAGAATGCTGGTATTGTCCCATGCCAAACAACTTTTCGGATGGATTCGATTCCAAACGCAATTTAACGGAAAAATCACTGCCGCCGGGGGTCGCTCTTAACTCCCTGCCGCCATATTTTAGCTGATACGTTTTTTCCGTTTCTTGCAGCAGTAATTTCCCATGCTGGTTGTAGAAGAGGATTTGACCGCTTTTTCTGATTTCAGCCTTGATATTTCCGTTGGTGATGGTGGCCGCACCTTCCTCAATCACGATGTCAGCCTGCTGTTGAGGTGGAGGTAATAATGCCCACTCCTCATTAGTTATTTCTGCGTAAGAAGCCCTGACGCGGAAGGAATGATGCCCCCAAGGTTCAATCCAAAGTCTCTCGTGGTCATACTCTCTGATTAGTCGGCCGTTTTCTATACGAAACATTATCGAGTCCCTCCCAGGTATTTGCATGAACAATCCAGAATAGTGCTGCGATATTGTGTAGGTGTGCAGCCGTAAACCTTTTTAAATGTTTCCGTAAACCGATTGACATTGCTGAACCCGGTCAAATTTGAAATTTCAACAATTTTTTTATCCGAGGTTTCCAGCAAATTCACGGCCTCCAGCAATCGGTGCTGATTCAATAATTCCAGTGGGGTCAAATCGAAATGCTTTTTGACAAATCGACAAAAATATGACGGATTCATATTCACTTGCTTCGCCATATCGTTCAGCGATATGCGATGGCTGTAATTTTCTTTGATATAAGACAAAAACCTGATGGCCAATAAGGAATTATGATTCCCCAATGCTCGGCCTGGAACTAATTCGGTATCCGTCACGCAGCCTTCCATCCGGAACAGGATTTCGAACAGCATGGCCTTGATTTTCAACTCATAACCCGCAGGCTTATCAAAATATACCTGAGTGATTTCACGTAAGATCGGCAATAACCCTGATTGGGTATCCGAATCTTTCTTCATAACCAAAGGATACTGTCGACGCTGCAAAAACAAGGACGAAACATACTTGTTTTGAATAAGATCATTTTCAAAGCTGGACAAAAAGTTATAGTGAACCAGTACAGCATAAAAAACAATTTCCCCCTCATCCACGCGACTGGCAGAATGCAGCATATTCGGGGGGATGATTAATACATCGCCGCTATTTAAAATTATTTTTTCCTGTCCCACATAGAATTGGGCACTGCCTTTATCCATGAACAAAAATTCCAACTCTTCATTCCAATGGGAGTAGAGCACCAGGTTTCTGAAGCCTGGAACATGTGTCTTGTAGACACCCACGCGAAAATGCTTGTTGCCATGCTGCAATTTTTCCTTCAAATCTCTTGTTACAAACGCGCCATTAGATGCTGTGGATCCATCATCTGGATGCTTCTTCATTGTTCACCACTCTCTAATCCATGCGAATTAACCTTTCACCGCACCGATCATGACACCCTTTTCAAAATACTTCTGGATAAACGGGTATATGATTAACAACGGCACGGTCGATACAATAATTACAGCAAATTTGATTTGGTCTGCATATTGCTGAGCATAGCTGCCGGCTCCCGCCCCGGCCCCCGAGCCTGCTCCACCAGCAAACGCTTGATTGGATAACAGAATATTGCGCAGGACGATCTGCAGCGGCTGTAAATGGTCAGAGTTAAGATATAACAATGGGTTGAAGAAATCATTCCAATGTCCGACAGCGTAGTAGAGTGCAATAACCGAGATAACTGCTTTTGAAAGCGGAGTGACCACAGAGGCCAAGTAGCGAAAATGAGAACAACCGTCCAGGAGTGCCGCTTCATGCAGTTCATCCGGAATCGAGCTTTCAAAAAAGGTCCTTGTAATAATAAGGTTATAGACGCTGACCGCTCCATTAATGATCATAATCCAAGGTGTATTGAGCAGCTGCAAGTCTCTGAAAAGCAGGTAGGTGGGGATCATTCCCCCGCTGAAATACATGGTGAACACAAACAGAGGCATAATGATTTTTCTGGCCCGGAACTCTCTTCGGGAAAGTGAATACGCTGCGGGTATCGTCACTGCCAAATTCAATAACGTTCCGAAGACTGTATAAATAATCGTGTTCAGGTACCCTTGCCAAATCCGGGTATCGGCAAAAATCTTCTCGTATCCGTAGAAATTGATTCCTTTCGGAAAGAAGATCACTTGCCCCTGGTTCACCATCGTTGAATTGCTGAATGACGCAATAATAATGAAATATAAAGGATACGCTATCACCACAAAGGTAAAGATGCTAATGACGATGACGAGAATTCTATAGAGTCGATCAGCTATGCCCCCACCCGAGTCTGCCACATGCTTATGTTTTGAAGCTGAAGATTTTGTTTTTGCAGGTACCATCCCATCCCCTCCTTTACATTAAGCTAATGTTCGAAGACTTCTTCGCGATTGAGTTCGCGAGCATCAAAAACAGGAAGTTAACGACCGTATTGAACAAACCAACCGCTGAACCGAAGCTGTACTGATTGGATTTTACGCCGACATTGAATACATACGTGGAAATGACTTCGGATACCGGCTTATTCAAACTGTTCTGCATGAGAAATGTTTTTTCAAAACCGACACTCAGCATGCTGCCCATATTCAGAATGAGCAGAATAATAATCGTGGGCATAATTGCGGGTATTTCTACGTTCCGCACAATTTGCCACCGATTGGCGCCGTCGATTCGCGCAGCGTCGTACAACTGTGTTTCTACTGTAGAAAGGGCAGCGATAAAAATAATACTGTTCCAGCCACACACCTGCCATATGCCTGATAAAACATAAACCGGCACAAACGCGGAAGGGTTGCCTAACAGATTAATATCGGTGGGAATCAGATGAAAGGTTTTCAGAAACAAGTCGAGAACTCCGCTCGAAGGAGAAAGCAAGATTTGAAGCAGAGCTACCATAACCACGGTGGAAATAAAGTATGGCATGTAAACCGTCGTTTGGAGAATACGCTTGAACTTTCTGCTTCTGATCGAATTAATGACCAGTGCCAGCAGAATCGGCATGGGAAAGCCCAGCAGAATGGAAAAGAAGGCGATAACAAATGTATTTCTGAGCGTCGGCCAAAACATAGGACTGTTAAAGTATTGTTCAAAATACTTGAATCCGGCCCAGTCGCCTCCGGTAAATCCCTTGCTGAAATCAAAATCCCGAAACGCAAGCTGGATGCCATACATCGGGCCATATGCGAAAATAGCGATATAAAGCAAGGCCGGGAGAACCAGAATCCATAATTGATAATTGCCCTTCTGCGTCGATTTCATCAAGCGTCCCTCCTACTTAAGAGTAGTCAAATATTCATCGTACGCTTTTTGGCGGATCTCTAAATTCTGAGTAAGTCCGGCATCATAGACAGACCTTACATAAGCATCCCATTCACTTTCGATGTTGGCACCTGTCGTCATCCATTGAGCCCATTTCTGATCCGTAATATTATTGATGTTCGCCTGATTCAAGGCCAACGTATTAATTTCTTCAGTTGTATATTTCATGAAATCCTGCGGGTAGACATTAGATCTCTGGTCGGCTTTTTTCAACAGATCGTCGTATACTGCTTTCTCATCCAGCACGCTTTGCATGTCGGTACCTAACGTTATTTTATCCTGGATATCGTCCGCGATATAAAAAGGGCCCAGATCCGCGAATGCATTGGTCCACTTCCATGATCCGGGATCAATGGAAGGATCCGCAGGAGGCAGAACTTGATAGGTACCATCTCCATTATCCTTGATTCCCTTGTCTGTATCATTCATTCCGCCGAATAATACCTGAATGCTGACCTTCGGATCATAAAATTCATTGATGAATCTCATGGCTGCTTCTTTGTTCTTGGACGTGGAACTGATGGAAACGGCATTATCGCCATAGTTTTGTGTGTAATGGTCGTAACTCCAATACAACTCATTCGTGGAATCGGCATGATGCTTGAGCTGTGGCAATGTAATATACTGGTCTTTCAGCACACTTCCGAATCGGTCTCCCGTCTCCCAGCCCCATGTAAATCCAATCTTCGCAATGTCGCCATTTCCTCTGCCCAGTGATTGGTATTTGGAATAACCCTGGGTAATGGTTTCTTTGTTGATCAGATTTTTACTGTACAGATTTTGCAGAAAGGCAATCATCGTTTTGAAGCGTTCATCCACAAAAAAGTTCTTCACCTCAGCATCTTCCACGAAGTAGCCGTTCGGTGAATCTTCAGATATCGGCATCCCCAGACTTCCCAGCAGGAGCTTGGCAGAGAATCCAGTCGCCATGCCGCTGAAATCCATGGGAATTTCGTCTGTTGAGTCGCCGTTCTGATTGGGGTCCCCGTCCCGGAAGGCAATTAATACGCTTTCAAGTTCATCCCAGGTCGTTGGGGGCTTCAGACCGAGATTGTCAAGCCATGTTTTATTAATGAACATGGACGCTATATTATCGGGCCAGATTCCTTTATATCGGGGAATACCGTAAATTTTGCCGTTGCTTTCAGCCGCGAGTGTTTTCAGTTCGGGGTGTTCTTCAAACATTTTTTGAACATTAGGAGCCTCTTGTTCAATCAATGCGCTCATATCTTCAAACAATCCGTTAAATTGTACGAAATCACTGTCAGTTGTCGCGTTGAACAAGAGATCCGGAACCTGCCCGCTGGCAAAAAGGGCGCTTTTTTTCTGATCCCAATCCGCAGTAATCTGCTGCCACTCAATTTCCACATTCGCCCGGTCTTCCAAGTCTTTGAGCCATTTCATTTGATTGACGTCCTTAGTCAATGAATGTTTCACAATAACAGCCGTTAATTTGGTCTTGCCGGATGAATCCTCCCCGCCGGAATCCGCTCGATTGCTCTGACATCCCGCCAATACCAAGGAAATCATGGAAATTACCAACAAAGCCTGCCTAAAAACCCGCTTCTTCATCACATTGACCCCTCTCCTCATGGATAGCCCCATTCGATTTCATACGAAAATATTCATTTTTCGTATATACATCAACCTAAGGTTCAATTGCATGATTGCGCTTTCAAATCAGGTGATCATTGACAAATGACTGGACGGCTGCCCGGCGCTATCATCATTATAGATGGCCCCCTTCGAATTTGTCTCATTGTATAATAACCATTCATCATCGTATTTTGACTTTTTGCACGTGAAGTGAATTAGAATATGATGTCTATTCTCTGCAAACAAAAATACAAAAACACCGTCTTTTTGGACGATGTTAGGAGTGTTTGGAGATATCCTTAAATCAAATAGCTGCTATCCGGTGAGTACGGCCATCTGTTCTTTCAACAGGTGCCAGTGCAGGCTTGATTGCATATGATTGAAAACGAAATACAGGGAAGTCTTTAGTCGGTCGAGTAAACGCTTTTATTCATCGATTCGGCAATCTGCTAATACTTCAGGTTTAAAGCGCATGCTATCAGCTTCAGTTATAGGGCGAATGACCTTACACGGAACGCCAGCAGCAAAGGTATTCGCCGGAATATCACGAGTTACCACGCTCCCGGCACCAATCACACAGCCGTCACCGATGGTAACCCCGCCACAAACGGTTACATTGGCTGCGAGCCATACATTGTTGCCAATCGTTACGGGTTTTGCATAACATAAGGACTTCATCTCTCCGTGCTGGTCGATCATCTGTTTTCGTTCTGAAGCGATAAAGGGGTGGATTGGTGTGGCGATGGTTACATTGGGGCCAAAAAGGGTATGGCTTCCAATCGTAACCTTAGTGTCATCCTGGACAGTTAGATTATAATTGGCAAAAAAATGATCGCCGATTTCGGTATGTGTTCCATAATGAAAAAAGATTGGCCCTTGCATAAAGCAATGCTTTCCTACACGTCCGAGCAATTGCTGGAGTATAGCTTCACGTTCTTCTCCCTGCTCCTCGTAAGTGTCACTATATTGATGACTAAGCTTATGAGCACGCTGTTTTATCATTCTCAAATCAGGATGTGCTGGACTAAATAACATACCCTGGAAAATACGCTCTTCTTCTTTCATATTGATCAGCCCCTCTTATTTGTTTGTTAATCAATTCAATGAAATGATCTAATTCATACCGTGATTTCAATTTGAATAGACTCTGGTCCCAAGATACAACTTTCATAATAGCCATCACCGGTTGTACGAGGGCCGCTTAAGACGGGGTAACCCGCCTCCATGAGCTTCTTGGTCAATGAATCCACTTTTTCTTTACTTCCAACACTAAACGCGAGATGAATTAAACCTGTTCGCATCAACTCTTTCTGTTCATCCACCATGTTTGGTCGATTCATAATTTCCAGTCTTGCTCCGTTTTCGAATGTTAGAAAGTATGTTCTTAATCCCGTCTTTGGGTTATGATACAGGTCATTGGACGTAGCGTTGAAAAATTTAATGTAAAATTCCTTATTAAGCGATAAATCATTAACGTACATAGCAATATGTTCAATTTTCATCATGTTCTCCTTTTTTCAGCACTTGGTGCCGTCCCCTATTTGTCTCATTCTGAAGTTTCTTGAATCGGTGAGTAGTAAAATCTTTTTATAGATACTTTATAATGATTGTTTATTAAGTGTCCAGCATTATTTTATTTTCAAGTTATGTACCTCTCTGATCAAGTGTAATACTCATATCTTATATCAAGATATGCTTTGTGAGCATTTCTAAAGCGTTTATTATAAAACACAAAGGAGGGGGATAGATGGACATTAGAGTTTTGCGTTATTTTCTTACGGTTGCAAGAGAAGGAAGCATTACGGGTGCTGCCGATTTTTTGCATCTGACACAGCCAACCTTATCTAGACAATTAAAAGATCTTGAACAAGAGTTAGGAAAAAAACTATTTATCCGCAGTAGTCACAGTGTCATTCTCACAGATGAAGGAATGCTCTTAAGAAAGAGAGCGGAAGAAATCGTTGAAATGGTCGATAAATTAGAAGCAGAATTTAAGTCCATGGAAGAAACAATAAGTGGTGATATTTATATAGGCGGTGGGGAAACGGACGCCATGAAACAGATTGCACGGGTAGCAAGAGACTTACAGTTAAGATATCCTAATATAAGGTATCATCTTTACAGCGGAAACGAAGATGATGTAACTGCACGGCTTGACAAGGGGCTGCTTGACTTTGGCATTTTAATTCAACCAGCTGATGTATCAAAATACAATTATATTAACATCCCCGTCAAGGATGTTTGGGGCGTTGTTATGAGGAAAGACAGTCCGCTTGCTTTCAAAGATACCATTCAAACGGCAGATTTAATAGATGTTCCGCTAATCTGTTCACGACAGGTTATGAAGCAGACATTTTCTAAAAATGAATTTGCGGATTGGTTTGGTGAGTATTTTCATAAATTAAACGTCGTGACAACTTACAATCTTGCATATAATGCTGCCATTATGGTTGAAGAAGGCATTGGTTATGCAATAACTCTAGATAAAATCGTGAATACGTCTAGTGAGAGTAACCTTTGTTTTAGACCGCTGGAGCCAAGACTTGAATCTGGCTTAAATATTGTTTGGAAGAAACATCAGGTCTTTTCGGCTGCAGCGGATTTGTTTTTAAAAGAAATTCAGGCTAAATTTTGAGATTTATTAACAAAAACCAAAAACTGCGGTAGTCTTGGACAAATTTGTCCTTGACTGCCGCTTTACTTATTTAATCAATCTAGTCTCATTAGCCGAAAATTATGAAACGGGCAGACAAACACGAAATAACGAGCCTTTCCCCTCCCTGCTTTCCACTTCAATTCTGCCGCCATGCAGCTCCATGATCGATTTAGTGATGGCTAGCCCTAGACCGGCTCCGCCGTACTTTCTTGCCCGCGACGGTTCGCCACGGTAGAACCGTTCGAATATATGCGGAACATGAATCTCCTTGATCCCGGTACCATTATCTTGGACCGAGAGCCTGATTTCTCCAGCCCGTTTTTCCAGGCCGATACGGATATCACCCTTGGATGGATCGGTATACTGAACGGCATTTTGAAACAAATTCAGGATGACTTGCTTCATCTTGTCGGGGTCAAAAGCAATAACCGGATCATCACTCAAATCGAACCAAATTCGCCTCGCTCCAGCGATCATTCGCAATTGTGGCTCCATCTGGCAAATCAGTTCGCCGAGGTTGCCCGAAGTCATGCGGATCTCAGGACTGCGTTCCATCCTCATCATAGCCAACAGGTCTCCGACAAGTTTATTTAACCGCTCCGATTCGCTATACATGCTATTTAACGCTTTTTTCAGTTGATCCGGTTTACCCGCACCCCCTTCGAGCAGTACTTCCAGGAACCCGTGGATCGCGGTCAAAGGGGTGCGAAGTTCGTGCGAGGCGTCAGCGATAAAACGGCGCATTTGTTCCTGAATTTCTTTTTCCAAAGCAAACGAGGTTTCAATTCGCTTCAGCATTCCGTTGAAGGCAACAGCCAGCCGGTCGATTTCCGCGGAACCCTGCTTATTCGGCAAGCGCTCACTCAAATTTTCGCTGTGGATCCGTTCCACGGTGTTCACCATCCTTGACAGTGGAACCATGGTCCTCTTCAGAACGGGACGGAAGATAAGCATGCCTACAATCAGTGCGATCAGCGAACCAATCACATAAATGGTTAATAAATTTTTCTGCAAGGCCAGCGTTTCTGTCAGATCGACGCTTGTTTGAACAATGCCCTGTTCCCCATCTGCAAGGCCGACCAGCTGGTAAATCACCATTTGAACGTTGCTTTTTTCGTCCCGGATGATTTTATAGCCATCCGTCATTTTGCCGGTTTCAAAAATTTTGCCGTATTCCTGCTGTGGCAGCTTGGGAACCGGTAAAGGGCGGCTGGGATTGACGTACAGATCTGAAACGTTCCCGTCTTTTTCGATGAACGCAATCGTCACCACATTGTTTTCCAACGATTTAATCGCAGTAACATCGACTTTTTCCGTTGAACCGTCCTCTTTCCATCGGATCCAACTTTCGGGTGAGACGGAGCGGATTAAACTTTGAATCCCCCACTCCTTTTTGTCATACAAAAGCTGCTGCATCGTGAAATATTGAAAAACGCCAATTAAAATAAAAAGTCCGGCCATGACCAATATGGAGCGGGAGAGGAGCTGAAAACCGAGAGAATTGGGTTCGATACGACGGAAAAAGCGGAACCGTGCCTTCATTGGAAATTCATCCGGTAACCGGAACCCCGAATCGTACGGATCAATTGATGCGAGCGATCCTCGAGCTTCTCCCTCAAATAGCGGATGTATACTTCCACAACATTCTCCTCTCCGGCGAAATCGTACCCCCATACCGCATCCAGAATGGAAGATTTGCTCATGACACGATCGTGATTCAAAACGAGAAACTTAAGCAGTGCGTATTCGGTGCGCGAAAGCTCAAGCAGAGCATCGTGATACCAGATTTCTCTCCGGCTATCGTCAATCCGGAAAGGTCCCCGGATCACTTCACCAAGTAACTCGGGATATATGTTGCGCACCCTGGCATGAATGCGCGCGATCAACTCTTTTAAACTGAAAGGTTTGATCATGTAATCGTCGGCCCCCATATTCAGCGCCTTGACTCGATCATCAACTTCCTCCCTGGCGCTAAGCATGATGACCCCGATCTTATCCATTTTTTTCAACAGATTGCAAACCTCGAACCCGTCCATGCCTGGCATCATCACGTCAAGGATAACAACATGCGGAAGAAACTGCTGAGCCTGAACGACGGCTTCCAGTCCGTCTGAAGCGGCCCGTACATGGAAGCCTCCATTTTGAAGCCCTAACTCTAAAAATTGCACGATGTTCGGTTCATCGTCGACAATGAGCACTCGAATATGACCTAGCTGCAACAAAATAATCACCTCTGCCTATCCGTAAATCGTCATCCTTTGTTATTTAGTTTAGCGTGCTTTTTTCATATAGCAAATGCTCATATCTTATATCAAGAAATGCTTTATGAGCATTTCTGAAGCGTTTATTGTAAAGCAAAAAGGGAACCCCGACAAAGGAGTTCCCTAGAGTTCGTGTCAAAAGAAAATAAAGTTCTAGAGTGAAAAATAAAGTGTTAGACTGAAGATGCTTCATTGAGCTAACTGGCAGTTTAGTTTAGGCAGCGAGTATTTAATCCAGCTGCCTTTTTTCTGTTTAGTGCCGACTTTTGTTTGGTAGAACACTCAGATGCACGAAGTGTCCATTGAGTAAGTAAGAAGGATTCGAAAATAAACGATATTGGAACGAACATTGTGCGTATTTTAACGCCGAAGGTGCCTCTATTATAGCTCCAGTTTTCACAGTCCCCCAAAATAGGGTCAATGATGGGCATTATAATGATAACCAGTAGTTCAGACGTTAACAGCTGTCTCCCAATTTAACGCTTGCCTTAAAGTGTACTTTAAGATTTAGGATGAGGAAGAACCAGCCGATTCCGTCTGAAAATAACCGATAAGGAGCGATTCGGCCAATGGCATTCACGATCAAAGAAGCTTCAGAGCGGCTTGGTTGCCCGGCTCATACGATTCGTTTTTACGAGAAGGAGGGATTGCTCCCTTACATTAAGAGAGATAAGAACGGGAATCGACTGTTCGAACAAGATCACCTAGATTGGATCCGGCTTATGACATGTTTCCGGGCGACAGGGATGAAGCTGTCGTTGCTGAAGGAGATGGTGAACCTTGCGCTCGATGGTGATTCCACGATTCCACAGCGCAAAGCGATCTTGAACCAGTACAAGGAAGATTTATTTCGCCGCCAGAACGAATTGGCCGAAGCACTCGACGCCGTCAATAACAAACTGTCGATATACGAAGACATCGAGAAAGGGAGAATTCCTTCCGAGAGCCAGTTGTTAGTCAAGATGGAGGAGTCAGAGCGACAACAAACATAGAAAGAGGGATTAACAAATGCAGCAAAGAATTTTGGGCAATAGCAATATCCTCGTCTCTTCGATCGGACTGGGAATTATGGGAATGTCTCCAGGCATTTACGGGGAGACTAACGACGAACAGTCAATCCAAACGATCCATCGCGCTTTGGACATAGGCGTCACGATGTTCGATACCGCGGACGTGTACGGGAACGGGCATAACGAAAAGCTGCTCGGCCGTGCTCTTCAAGGGCGCCGCGAGCAAGCCATTATCGCCACCAAGTTCTCGTACACCCCAAATTACGAGAGCATCAGTGGCCATCCTGATTACGTTAAGAAAGCAGTGGAGGATAGCCTTCGCCGTTTGAATACGGATTACATCGATCTATACTACCAACACCGCGTCGATCCGCAAATCCCGATAGAGGAGACGGTCGGAGCGATGGCAGATTTGGTCAAGGCAGGCAAAGTTCGGGCGCTCGGCCTGTCCGAGGCTTCCGCTTCCACCATTCGCCGCGCTCATGCCGTGCATCCGATCTCCGTGCTAGAGAGTGAGTATTCGCTCTGGAGTCGTGACATCGAAGAGGAGATACTCCCTACCGTAAGAGAACTGGGGATTACCCATGTGGCCTACAGTCCACTGAGCAGGGGCTTTATCTCCGGCGAGCTTCGCACTTTCGAGGATCTGGCCGCCGACGATCTTCGCAGATGGATGCCGCGGTTCCAAGGAGACAACTTCCGGAAGAACATTGAGGTTGTCGACAAGATTAAGGAGATCGCGATAGAGAAGAACTGTACACCATCCCAATTGGCCATTGCCTGGACGATTGCCAACGGGGCACTGCCTATCCCGGGTACGAAGCGTATCAAGTACCTGGAGGAAAATGTGGCCGCGGCTGATATCCTTCTTATGAAGGAGGACCTCGAACGAATCGATCAGGTCAGCCCCAAGAATGTCGTTCACGGCACGCGTTATATGAAAGAACAGATGACGCTGCTCGACGGCTAGACTATAATCAGAAGAAGCAATGGTCCACGGGCTCCGTGGACTATTTGCAATTGGATATTGTCTCAGGAGGTCGGCAGCCATGAACGCTCGTTTTACAGATCGAATCAAAATCGCTCCAGGCTTCTGGACGAGCCTGAGAGAAATCGGATAGAACCCATTGACGTTGCGCGCCAATTGAATCTTCCGATAACGATAATTAACGGACCGGTCGTACAGATCTACATGACCTGAATTGTTTCTTATGACTCATCTGCAAATGCATCCGTAAAGAATGTCTCCAGTTTGTCGAACGGAATTACATCCATTTGATCATACAGATCTGTGTGGCTTGCACCAGGAATAATTGCTAGCTCCTTATTGTCACCTTTGAGAAGCTTAAAGGCATCTTGACTAAAATATAAAGAATGGGCGTCCCCACCGTGAACAACAAGTACATCGCTGCGGATTTCAGGTGCATATTTCAGTAAACTCATATTCATTAAGGAACCTGCTGCTGTCGAAGCCCATCCTCCATTTGAATTTACAGAACGTGCATGATAGCCGCGCTCAGTCTTGTAGTAATCTGCATAGTCTTTAATGAACTGTGGAGCATCATCCGCTGGCTGCTCTGGAATTCCGCCTGCCATCGTATAGCTGCCATTTTTATAGTCCTCTGTTCTTTGATTATTATAATTGACACGAGCCTGATATCTTCCTTCCTCATCAACAGAATCGTTATATCCAAGTGCCGTAACACGACTCATATCGTACATTGTCATTGCGGCTGTCGCCTTGATTCTTGTATCAAGTGCGGCTGTCTGAAGCGCATAACCACCAAATCCGCAGACACCGATAATACCGATCTGCTCAGGATCAACATTCTCCTGAACGGAAAGAAAATCAACGGCACTTTGGAAATCTTCGACATTAACATCAGGTGAGTTGAAGTTTCTTGGATATCCGCCACTCTCCCCAGTATAGGAAGGATCAAAGGCAATCGCTAAGAATCCTTTTTTTGCCATCTCCTGGGCATAAAGTCCAGAGGACTGCTCCTTAACGGCACCAAACGGACCACTGACAGCAATCGCAGGAAGCTTACCTTCATAATTCTTTGGCTCATATAGGTCAGCTGCAATTGTTATTCCAAAATGGTTGACGAAAGTCACTTTTTTGTGATTTACCTCATCGCTGAGAGGGAATACTTTATCCCACTCTTGTGTGAGTTCAATTGGTTCTACACGAATGGAAACATCCTTCATCATGGCACCGTAATTGGTTGCTGTAGCGCTCTGCGTCTGAGTATCCTCCTGGGCTGATGCCTGTGGACTGCATGCCGTCATTGTCAGAACTGTTGCAAGTACTCCAAAGTGTAACATCTTTTTTTTCTTCATTGTATTTGCCTCCCTTTTTGATTTTCTCGTTGTGAACGTATTTCGCCAATCACCTCCGGCCTCATGCCTTATGCGATCGAACGACCGCTTTCGTTTGATTGTACCTTACATATTGGTGAGATACCTGAGATTAAACTTCGAGATACCTTAGAATTACCTTATAGTTTTCTGAACCATCCCGTACATTCTCCGCGGCGGGCGGCCGTTTGGACAAGAGCTTATATCGTTAAACAAAAAAAAGCCGCGTATCCCGCGACTTCTTATGCGTATATGTTCTTGGTTTGCATACACGCCCTGGTTAATGTGCAACTAATCTCTCTGCATTTCCGTCACCGTGCAATTTCTTATCCCAAAAATTGTCGTTTAGAAGTGATCATGAAGTTTCTTAGTAAAATTGTTACAAAACTCAACAATATTGAAAGTATTCCCACTAACACAACGTATTGGGTGCCCATTCCTGAAATTAATAGCCCGCCTACAGCTGCACCTAATGTTGTTCCTACGTTACAGGAAGATATAAATAATCCATTGGCAAAATCAGGCGCTTCAGGAGCTGCAGACGCAATCAAATACTGATTAATATTTGCCATGATTCCTCCAGCTAATATTCCCCAAATGAAAGTGATCATAGCCATCGGAACTGCAAACTGCCCTGCGAAGAATAAAATGATGTAAACAGCACCCATGAACAAAGGAAAAGATACTACAGACTTCATGGCACTATGAGTTAGTAATTTACCTGCGACAAGGTTTCCAATAATATTAGCCGCACCGAAGAGGAGTAATGTTAAACTTATGGTATTCGGAGACATACCCGTTACAGTTTTTAAATATTCAGCAAGATAGCTATAAACCCCGAATACAGCAGAGTTTAATAAAATGACAGCCGCAATGGAAATCCATATGATCGATTTTTTTAATACGGAAAGTTGTGCGCCATATGAAAGTCTTTCTTCAATTGGCATAGCGGGTACGAAAATCAATGTAGCAATGAATACAATACAGTTAACAATCGCGAAGAATACCATCGCCATCTCATACGAAACGGCACTATCAATAAAACTGGCAATCGGTACGCCGGCTACCATACCGGCAGATACTCCAATAAATACTTTAGAAACCGCTTTTGGAGCTGCTTCTTTACTTACTGAGGAAGCAGCAACTGTAAATGCCATAGAACAATAAATGGGATGAAAGAAACCTAGAATGATACGAACAATTAATAGAACAGTAAAGTTAGTTATAAATAAGGTAGCAATATTCCCCACAACGAAAACACCTAATACAAGTAACATGACCTTCTTGCGATCTATACCCGAAAACAATAACGGCATCGTAGGGCCAGACACTGCAATCGCAATGGCAAAAAGACTCACCGTCAATCCTGCTTCTGATATGCTGACATTAAAGTGCTCAGCAATGGAGGGCAATAACCCGATTACCCCCATTTCGGTATTTAAGATACCAAAAACACCGATGGTTAGTATAAGAATCAGTATTTTTTTTTGTTTCTCCATAATCTCCTACCTTCATGAACTAAGTTACTTTAAATTCTCGGTAAAGAATGCTTCCAACTTGTTAAATGGAATCACATCCGTTCTGTCGTATAAATCAACGTGTCCCGCATTTGGAACGATGTAGAACTCCTTTGGTTCTGCCGCCAATTCGTAAACATCTTCACTAAAGTATCGGGAGTGAGCATGCTCACCGATGATGAACAAAATCGGCCGCGGCGAAACTGATTTAATGTACGTAAGAAGAGGGAAGTTCATAAATGACATGCTGCTTGTTACGGTAAATTGAGTAATTGAGTTTGGGTGATACCCACGAGGCGTAGAGTAGAACTCACCAAATTCGCGACCAATTGGATCTGTATTTTCGTCGAATCCAATAGGTGCTCCCCGATCGGTCAGCGCTGGCGGGTTGCCCTCAAACTCTGCGTAGCGCTGCTCGGCAATTGCATCGAGTATTCTGTTGCGGTCTTCTTCAGTAAAGGAGTCCTTAAAGCCGTTGCGTTGCGCACGGGATATATCGTACATGCTGACCGTAGCGACCGCCTTAATGCGTCTGTCGACCTGCGCTGCGCTGATCGCAAAACCACCGCTGCCACACATACCGATTACACCAATTTGATTCCGATCTACAAATGAACGCGTTCCTACATAATCAACGGCTGCGCTGAAATCTTCGACGAACAGATCAGGCGAAGAAAGGTGCCGCGGCTCTCCACTGCTGTATCCGTTGAATGAAGGATCAAATGCAAGAGCCACAAAACCACGCTCCGCCAAGTTTTGAGCATAGATACCAGAGCCCTGCTCTTTAACGCCACCATATGGCGCACCTATAATGACGGCTGCATGTTTTTGGGACTCATCAAAGTCTTTTGGCAAGTAAAGATCTGCCGCAATGTTGATTCCAAACCTGTTTTTGTATGAAACTGACTTCCTTGTTACTTTATCGCTTAACTCAAAAATATAATTCGACATTTTAGATAACATCCTTTCTTACTGTTGTTTTCACCCTTCGTTATTTATTTTAGCTATGCCTTTTGTTTATAACAAATACTTATATCTAATATCAAGATATGCTTTTTAGGCATCTACAAAGTGTGTATACTAAAAAATAAGAATGGAGGAATGTTACTTGGAATTTAGAGTTTTGCGCTATTTTCTTACTGTGGCAAGAGAAGGAAGCATTACGCGTGCTGCTGATTTTTTGCATGTTACACAGCCAACTTTGTCAAGACAATTAAAAGATCTTGAAGAACAATTAGGAAAAAAACTATTTACTCGCAGTAGTCACAGCATCATTCTCACAGATGAAGGAATGCTCCTGCGAAAGAGAGCAGAAGAAATTGTTGATATGGTCGATAAATTAGAGGCAGAATTCATTTCCATGGAAGAAACAATAAGTGGCGATGTATACATTGGCAGTGGGGAAACTTACGCTATGAAACAGATTGCACGTGTAGTAAAAGATCTACAGCTAAAGTATCCAAATATACGGTATCACATCTTTAGCGGAAACGAAGACGATGTAACTGAACGGCTTGACAAGGGCTTGCTCGACTTTGGTATATTAATTGATCCGGCAGATTTATCAAAATACAATTATATTAATATGCCAGCAAAAGATGTTTGGGGCGTTGTTATGAGAAAAGACAGTTCTCTTGCTGTCAAAGATACGATTCAAGTAGATGATTTATTAAATGTTCCGTTAATCTGTTCACGACAGGCTATGCAACAGACATTGTCTAAAAATGAATATGTGGATTGGTTTGGTGAAAATTTTGATAAGTTAAATATCGTAACTACATTCAATCTTTTATATAATGCCGCTATTATGGTTGAAGAGGGCATAGGTTATGCGTTAAGCATTGATAAAATAGTGAATACGTCTAGTGATAGCAACCTTTGTTTTAGACCGCTAAAACCAAGACTTGAAGCTGGCTTAAATATCGTTTGGAAAAAACATCAGGTTTTTTCCGCTGCTGCTGCTGTGTTTTTAAATGAAATTCAGGAGAAATTTCCAAGTTCCTTATCGGATGTATAAGAAAAACATCTATCGATGTACATTCACAGAAGACAGACCGCGTCTAGCAGTAGTTTTTCTTGCGATATCAGGAAGCTTATACCAAGAAGTTTATACTTTCTGATATCTTAAGAAAAGCTTGTAAACGTACTATGAATGATCTCGGCTCCAGCGGCAAAAATGATCCGCTGGAGCCGAGATCCATTTACTTCCAAAATTCCAAAATCAATATGCCATATGGTGGCATTGCCACGCTTCCACTATTTAACTTGGACCGAAACGGTAATTTCATTCTCGAATACATGTTCGGTACCATCGGGCAGCAGCAATTCAACGGGAATGCCGCCTGGGGCTTTGGCAGTAATTTTCGAACATCGGTTTGGAGAGATTTACGATCAGGAGACCAATCGAATCTCCATGCTCACTTTGGAAATTCCGGAATAACTTGACGGTAGAAAACGTATTTGTGTCATTTTCAATGACGTTGTATCCGAAAAATTCTACTTTTCCTTGAGCCTGCACCGCTTTTTGATACCATTCTGTTTGTTTGATTTCATAGGCTTTATCTGTTCCTTCGTAAATGCCTGCGTTGTCCGGTCTATTCAGGCAATATGCCTGGAAATGCACGTCAAACAGACACATGGAATCGACGTATCGTGTATCCATGGAACTGTTGCTGATGACGCGCAGCAGCTCACTGATCATGCGACTTCTAATGTTCTCTTGTTCAATATTGCCGCTTGTTTTGCTGTATACCAGATTGTTTCGAATATCTTCATTCACCACAATATGCCGATTTAGGTTGATGATGTTGCGAAGCAGTAAATCCGCAACCTCACTGGACGTTTCAAGATGCTTCAAGTTCGTCTGTCTATTTTTCTCCATCAAAGTTTCTTTTGTGATATTGAATGAGATGAATCCGAGAAGAAATAAAGAGGGCAAGGAAAGGAGAATGATTGCCGCCAAAAAGCGGTTTCGGATCTTGCGGAATCGAAATCTGTAGAAGGATTGAAGAAACTTTCCCACGGTTGTCTACCTCGCTTTGCGTAAAGGCGGCAGTCGGTTCTATTAGCCTTCACATTGTATTTTATCTGGGTTTATCAACAATCTTTGATTGGCATCTTTCCTCAATCCCCTTGCATTCTGCGGTATTCGGTCGGAGAGAAACCGTTGCGCTTCTTGAACGCCTTGCTGAACTGGTAGACATCAGAGTAACCGCAGGCTCTCGCTATATCCGTAACGGAATCGCCTGTGAACCGGAGTCGGCGGACGGCATGCTCATTGCGAAGCTGATCCAGGTACTCCTTGGGACTGCACCCGTATCGGGCTGCGAAGGTTCTGCGTAAATAAACAGGAGAGAAACCAGTCTGCTCCGCCAATTCAGTGATGCGAAGCTCGGTGGCAAATCCCGTGTCCAGCTTCTCCTTGAATCTGCGAACCGCCGCTGTAATTTCTTCCTCACCGCTGTGTCTTCCCCCTGCTTCCGCCGCCTCGTGTACCTCTTGCACCAAGCGATACCAGACAGATTTCACACGTGCCTCTCGCACAAGATCCCCAGGTACCCATTCTCTTTCCGCTTCTCTGAATAGTTCCCCGATCTTTCCCATGTGTTCACTCTGTAAAGGCAAGAGAAATGGCAGCCGCATCCGTTCGATGGGCTCCGGAGTATCCCATTCATTCTCTTTTTTCCTTAGAGAAGCACAATCGAAGAGCAACATCGTCATTCGGAGTGGATGCGTCTCGGAGGACTTCATATAGAGAGGCAACCCAGGCCAAAGATACACCAATGTGCCCCCTCCTACTTCCACATCCCTCTCCTCGCAGCGAAAAATTCCCTTGCCGCTGTAAATGTAGTAAAAGGTATGCCCTGATACTGTCTGCCGAATATCCTCCCAGCCTGGCAGCGCCGGCTTGGCGATTACCCAATGTATATGCACCACCATATTTCCCAAAGCATACTCCATAGAACCCCTCCTTTCATTATTTGTATCGTTTATGACAAATGATTAGGATTGTTTTTACCATTGTCGCTTTATTGCTAACGATGCTAAACTCCGAGCATACAGACCATCAATTATAGATGTTCTAGTGCAAAAATTATTGGAGATGATGAATATGATTCGAACGTTTCAGCAGCATCGACTTAGGGAATGTCAATTGCTTGACGGATTATGGGATTTCGTTTTTGACAAGGATGATATTGGATTATCCGAAGAATGGCACACAAACTTTCCTTCCAACCACGATCACATACCGGTGCCGGCCTGTTGGAATAACGAGCTCGGCAAGTTCGATTACGAGGGAGTAGCATGGTACCGCACTTGGGTAACACTTGACGATAGCAGCCATCTGCGTTTATTGTTCCACGCCGTGATGGGACATGCCGATGTGTACTGGGATGGACAGCATCTGGGATACCATTATGGTGGATTTACTCCTTTTGACTTTACGATTCCTAGTGTCACTGCCGGGGTTCACGAACTCGTTGTCCGCACAGACAGCACACTGGGGCGCAACACTTTGCCATACCACATTGTGGACTGGTTTCATTACGGCGGAATCATCCGTCCCGTAGAGGTTCAGCGATTACCTGATGTCTCGATCGAGGGGATGCGTATCACCTACGACATGACAGGAGATTCCAGTGCTGATGTCCGAATCCTGCTCAAGCTCCGCTCCATGTCGGATACGCCTGTCGAGGTACCCGTATCTCTCTATCGTAACGATGAGATATTCCAAAATGATAACGTTTACCTTCCTGCCAAGGGTAGCATGGAACTGGTCGTGGAACAAGCCTGGTCGAACCTCCAGCGATGGGAACCGGAGGATCCTGCACTCTACAAGATCAGAGCAGTAGTCGGCCAAGACGACCACACAGACCGCATCGGGTTCCGTACCGTGGAGGCTCGGAACAAGAAGATTCTGCTGAACGGCAAGGAACTCTATCTGCAGGGAGTTAACCGCCACGAGGAACACCCGGAATGGGGGTTCGCTTTTCCCAACAAATTGATGACCAAGGAGCTTGATATCATCCTGCAGATGGGATGCAACACCGTACGCGGGTCACATTACCCTCAGAGTGAATACTGGCTCGATCTGCTGGATGAGCGAGGCGTGCTCTTCTGGAGCGAGATTCCGATTTGGGGCGCCGCATTTCCGGCGGAGCACACGGACGATCCACTCTTCGTAGAACGCGCGATGACCATGATGGATGAGATGATCGAGCGGGATTTTCACCATCCCTCGATCCTGTTCTGGTCTGTCCATAATGAGATTGATACGCGCTCCAAGCAGGCCTATGAATTATCCATTAAGATGACAGAACTCGTTAGGAGTAAGGATCCGTCAAGGCTGGTGGCTTATGCCACTATGCACCCCATGAAAGACATCTGCCTCGGACTATTTGACGTAATCGGAATTAACTATTATGGCGGATGGTATTTCGGACATGTCGAGTTCCAAGAGATGCTTGAAATCTTTCATGAGCGCTGCAAGGAATATGGAGCAGAGGAAACTCCTGTGCTGATGACCGAATTTGGCGGAGCAGGCGTATACGGAGATTCCGGCTGGGAACCCCGTCTATTCAGCGAGGACTACCAGGCCGATATACTCGGCAAGTCCCTGAAGCTCTTCCGGTCCGATCCGAGGATTAGCGGTACTTACGTATGGCAGTTTGCAGATACCCGAGCCCAACTGCAGAGTCATCTTCCCCACTTCAGGGATCGGGCACGCTCCTTCAATAACAAAGGGCTGGTCAACGAATACCGCAAACCAAAGCTTGCCTATCGCGTGGTCAAGGGCATCTATACCGGTCATAACGATCCATACGACTGGGGCTCCACATTAAAATGATCCATAAGGGCTATCCCTGGAGAAATGGCCCCTCCAGATCAAAACCGTCATCCCAAATTGATGAACATAACTTTTGGAGAATGAGGAGGACGATTTGTTTATGATCATGCGCACAAGAAAGTTAAGCAGGTATGCAGTTGTCTTAATCATCTTGGGACTGTTTACAACTACGCTGGCCGCGTGCAGTGGAGACAGTTCAGAATCAGTGGAATCAACAGGTTCAGAGCAGAATCAACCATTAACGAAATTAACGTATTGGGTGGAATTGTTCCCGGATGCTGCCGCCATTATGAAAAGTTATGGAGAAGTTACTTCCTGGAAGGAAATCGAGGCCAAAACAGGCGTAGAAATAGAATTTCAGCACCCGGCACAAGGCCAGCTCGGAGAACAATTCAACTTAATGGTAGCATCAAATAAGCTGCCTGACGTTGTAGATTATGCATGGAATAACTACCCTGGTGGAGCCCAGAAAGCGATCAGGGATAAGAAACTCACTCCATTAAATGATTATTTGGAGTATGCCCCCAACCTAAAAAAACTGCTGGACGATCATCCGGAATGGAGGAAAATGGCTTCTACAGACGATGGAGATCTTATTGGCTTCCCGTTCATTCGTGAGAATGTCACCCAGCAAGTGTTCCTTGGGCCTGCAATTCGCAAAGACTGGCTGGATAAATTGAATTTGTCTGTACCCACAACAATTGACGAATGGCACACCGTTTTGAAAGCGTTTAAAGAACAGGACCCTAACGGAAATGGTGAAGCGGACGAAATTCCGATTCTAATCCCTGCAGGGGAATTAGCTTTTGCCGGTGCCTTCGGAACACCTAACGATTTCTACCGGGAGAATGATACCGTCAAATACGGGCCAATTGAACCCGGTTTCAAGGAATACTTGGCCACAATGAGTCAATGGTATAAGGAAGGGTTGCTGGATAAGGACTTCGCGACAGCGGCAACAGATAGCAAAATTAAAGATGCAAAAATTACGGGTAATCAGGTCGGTTCGACGGTGTTGTTCCTCAATGGTGGAATTGGAAAATACATGGACTTGATGGCGCAAAGCCAACCGGATTTCAAAATTGTCGGCACCCCCTATCCGACTTTAAATCCTGGCGAAAAACCGGTATTCGGGTATATGGATAATCCCGTTACCGGTATCTTCGCAGCCATAACCGGAAGTAACAAAAACGTTGTTGGAACTGTAAAATTCCTGGATTACTTGTACAGTGAAGAAGGGAAACTCATCATGAACTTTGGAAAAGAAGGCGAAACATACACGTTAGTTGACGGCCAGCCCCGGTATACGGATGCTATCTTGAAGAATCCTGACGGGCTGCCGATTTCCCAAGCCTTCAGAAAGCATATTATTGGCGCAACATCAGGTCCTTTTGTGTAGGATGTACGTCACTCGGAACAGTACACGACCAAGCCGGAACAAAAAGAGGCCATGACATTGTGGTCTAACATTACACAGGAAAAAAGAATGCCTCCCGTTAGTATCTCTGTAGAAGATAGCAGCCGATACTCCTCGATCATGACCGACGTCAATACATTTAAAGACGAAATGATTCTGAAATTTATTATGGGTACAGAGCCGCTCGATAATTTCGATAACTATGTAGAAATGTTAAAAGGTTTAGGAATCGAGGAAGCGATCCAAATTCAGCAAGCAGCTTTAGAAAGATACAACAACCGATAAGTATTGCTAACAATGCGGAGTATGGCGGGCGACAGCTTGCCATATTCCGGTCATCCGGGAGGGAGAATTCGTGCCTGATTTAGACAGAAGCTCTATGAAAGCAGCAGCCAGAGTGCCTGCGGACAGCAAAAGGAGTATCATCAAGCGGGACTTGATCCGTAATCGCTATATTTATTTGATGCTTGTTCCTGTTTTGATTTACTATGCCATTTTTCATTACGCTCCTATGTATGGTCTGCTTATTGCTTTTAAGGATTACGGTATAGCAGATGGTGTGTGGGAAAGTCCTTGGGTCGGTTTCACCCATTTTCAGAACTTTTTTGAAAGCCCTTACTTTTGGCGGCTGCTTCGAAATACTTTAATGATCAGTATTTATGAGTTATTGTTTGCATTCCCCGCCCCTATCATCCTGGCTCTATTACTTAATGAGATTCGTCTCATCATCTTCAAACGAGTCGTACAGACGATTAGTTATCTCCCTCATTTTATTTCAATCGTGGTAGTAGCCGGAATGCTTGTCGACTTTGTTGCCCGCGATGGCCTGATTAATAACATCCTCGGCTTTTTTGGATATGAGCCAATTGCTTTCCTGCAAGAACCGGGATGGTTTCGCTCTATCTATGTCTCCTCCGGGATCTGGCAAGGAATTGGCTGGGGCTCTATTATCTATCTCGCCGCAATGTCCTCCATTGATCCTGCTCTGTACGATGCGGCTCGTATGGATGGTGCAGGGCGTTGGAAGCAAACTTTGCATATCACGATTCCAGGCATTATGCCTACCATTGTAATCTTGTTTATCCTTAATATAGGATCCATGCTCTCCATAGGGAGTGAAAAAATCATTCTGCTATACAACCCGCTTACTTACGAAACAGCTGATGTCATTTCAACCTATGTATACAGAAAAGGTATTCTTGGAGCAGATTTCGGGTATTCCGCTGCAGTTGGCTTATTCAATTCGGTCATCAGCTTCATCTTGCTTATACTTGCCAATACAATTAGCAAGCGAGTAAGCGAACATAGACTGTGGTAAAGGGGATCGTGAAAAATGACATATAAACGTTCTCTGGGTGAGACTGTATTTTCGTGGTTTAATATCTGCTTTATGCTTTTACTTTGCTTCGTTACACTCTATCCATTTATTTATATCCTGTTTGCATCTCTGAGCGATCCTGCAGAAATGGCCCAGTTTCGCGGCCTGCTGTTCTACCCACAGGGATTTAGTTTTGCTGCCTATAAAGCGGTACTGGAAAATCCCATGGTTACAACCGGCTACCGGAATACGCTTTTCTATGTCATAGCAGGTACAGCCATCAACTTGATGATGACAACGCTCGGTGCCTATGCTCTTTCCCGTCGTAACGTTTATTTCAAAAACCACATCATGCTCATGATCGTAATCACAATGGTATTCAGTGGCGGGCTTATTCCTACTTTCCTGCTGGTTAACAATCTTGGGATGTTAAATACGCCTTGGGCACTTCTCTTGCCAGGAGCAATCAATTCGTTCAATTTAATTATTATGCGAACCGCATTTCAAGGCATTCCGGCAAGTCTGGAGGAATCCGCACGCATCGACGGAGCGAATGACTGGGTTATTATGACCAGAATTATTATCCCCCTTTCCATGCCCGTAATTGCCGTCATGATTTTATGGTACGCCGTCGGACATTGGAACTCGTATTTCAATGCATTGATTTATTTACGTGACCGGGAGTTGTTCCCTCTGCAACTGGTGCTCAGGGAGATTCTGATTTCCAACAGCACAGATAGTATGATGACAGGAGCAGCGACCGGCGATCGGCTGGATATCGGGATAACGATAAAATACGCGACGATCATTGTGTCTACATTGCCGATCTTGGTCCTGTATCCGTTTCTGCAAAAATATTTTGTGCACGGCGTTATGATCGGTGCGCTCAAAGAATAATGGATAGCATGGTTTCAAGGCTGCACAATCCAAATAGGATGAAAACACAGGCCATCCGCAAAGGGATGGCCTTAAAATCTTGTTTGATGCCGCAGAAATGATGATCGAATAGCTGTTTCATATCATGTAGCGATATTCCAGGAGATTCTTCAGATTTGAGATTTGCTGCAACAGCTTCTCCCCAACATTGGTTTCCCTTACCAGCTTCCGCTCCAGTTCTTTATCCACCAGTCTTTTTATAGACAATACGTCCGTTCCATTACATAATACATCTTCTTTTGAATTAAATTTCTGATGGGCGACGAGCTGCATGCCAAAGGAATTATACAACAAGGTATATCCGGCGATGCCCGTTGTGGATTGATAGGCCTTAGAGAAACCGCCGTCAATGACGACCATTCTCCCGTTTGCTTTAACGGGGTTCTCTCCACGAATTTCTCTAACTGGCGTGTGGCCGTTAATGATATGTCCATGATCCGGATTCAAATCAAACTCCAGCAGGATTTTTCGGCAGATCTCCTCATTTGCACGCAAATGGTAGTAAGGGTTCTTTCTCTCCTTATGGGTTTCTTTATCCTGGATGAAGTACCGTTCAAAGGTGGTCATTTCCCTCTTTCCAAAGAGCGAGGAACATTCCCCTGTCCATATGTACCATACCATATCCGTAGCCAGATCATCCGTCTCTTCCGGATGCGCAAAGGCGTAACGCAAATAATATTCAAGAACATCGAGCAGCTGACGGCCCGAATACGTCTTGTCTTCAATCTGCATTTCTTCCATGTTTCCTTCTTCATCCAAAGGAATACAGCCGTGAATTAACAAATTCCCGTTGTATTTTAAATAAAGGCTGCCCTTTTTCATAAGGAAATTCATATGTCTGGCTAGCTTCTCGGAATGCTGAACGGAGAACAGCAGCTTTTCCATCACCTCTTGTTCTTCCTCCAGCAATTGTTCAGGCTGCTGCGGATTTATGGTTGCGAAACAGGTGTTTTCCAGCGGGTAAGTTTTTCCGCCGATCCTGATTTCATTTTTGTCGTAATCAATCTGCTCAAGCAAAAGCCTTTCAGACATGTTAAAGTATGGGCGTCTCTTAATGATCGGGATTTCAAGCTTAAACTGGATCATGGCAATGGCTTGATGAATTTTGGTAATCTGCAGGATTTCCTGCTCCGATACGTTATGGTCGGCCTGCAGCTTCGGTCTAAAGGCCGGATTGTCATCATAGTATTTCTCCGCCAGGTTCAGCAGTGGGCGAAGATTGATTCCGTATACGTCTTCGATGATGTCCAGATTGTCGTACCTGGCGCAGATCCGGATAATATTCGCAAGGCAGACCAGGGAACCCGCATAGGCGCCTATCCACAGGACATCATGGTTCCCCCACTGAATGTCAACAGAATGGTAGTTGATCAGCGTATCCATAATTTTATCGGGGTCCGGCCCACGGTCATAGATATCTCCGACCACATGAAGATGGTCAACCACCAGGCGCTGGGTCGTATAAGCGAGGCCGATAATGAGCTTGTCCGCCAGGCCCAGGGAGATAATTTGCCGGTATATTTCCTCATAATAAGGATCCTTATTGTTGGTCGCATCCGTCTTGTACAGAAGCTCTTCTACAATATATACAAACTGCTCCGGCAGTGCTTTACGTAATTTCGAGCGTGTATATTTGGAAGAGGCATAAGAAATAAGCTTAAGCATTTGTTCAATCGTTTGTCTATACCACCGGTTCAAGGCTTGTTTATTGCACAGGTCTCCTTTAACCAGTTGTATTTTTTCTTCCGGATAATAAACTAACGCCGCAAAATCATTGATTTCATGATCCGTCCAAACCTCACGGAATAAATCTTTGATTTTCTCTTTTACGGTGCCCGAACCGTTTCTTAGTACATGCTGAAAAGCCTGGAATTCCCCATGCAAATCACTGACAAAATGCTCAGTTCCCTTGGGGAGATTGGAGATCGCTTCAAGGTTGATGATCTCTGTTATGACTTTTTCTTCTGTATCATATTTCTGGGCCAATAAATCTAGAAACTGCGCATCCAAAACAGATGTCCCCCTTCAAGGAAATATGGTGTGTACAAGGCTCCACACTCACACTTTTAACAACCTTTTTAGCGAATTTGAAACAGGTGATCATTATGTTTTGGATTTCAATTTGCTCACCTCTTCACCTGTATAGTTTACAAAAAAATGAAATTATTTATGTGATGGTATCAAAAACGCAGCATAAAAAACAGTTCTTCCATTAAAGTTATATCGTTAACACAAAAAAGCCGCGTATTCCGCGACGTCTTATGTGTGTATGTTCTGATCCTCCGACATCAGATCTCTATTTTTGTCTCCAAAAACTCAAGATACTTTGGGTCATCCTCCATGAAAATCCCCATACCGGCACCCATGTAAGCCCGTGTTAACTCGTCCGCCGCCTTTTCAAGGTTCTCCTGTTCATAATACAACTGTCCTAACCGAAGATGAATATAGGGATTCCCTATTCCATTCGGACATTGTACAGCGTTATAAAAGCATTTGAATGCCTTATCGTAATTCTTCATATGGAAATGAACATCCCCAATTGCCACGTATAACCACGTAGCGGCCTCCCATTCTTGATGATTTTCCGGCAATAAGCGGAGGGCCTCAACATACTTATGCTTGCCCGCCTCAAGATCGCCTGCCTTCACCAAATCATCGCCTTGTTTACACAGAGCTGTAATTTCGTCATGGGTTAAATCTGAAAGTTGCATCGCAATTTCTCCTGTCCTATTCAATTTGATTTGAACTTCCGTTCAAGCTCAATTGTTTGGCCAAAAAACGCTTGGAAATCCATTTTCACGTCTTCGTCTTCCTTTCGTGCAAAAGTCTGTGATTCCAAGAAGGCCATCGGAATCTACAATAATTGTCATCCAAAGGGCTCGCTGCAACGAGTTTTCGTACACGGAGCTATTCCTGCGCAGTCAAAATGACAGGTCCTGCTTTCGTAATGGCAATTGTATGTTCATACTGAGCGGATAGCTTCCCGTCAGCGGTTCGCGCGGTCCAGCCGTCGTCGTCGATCGTCATGCGATACGTTCCCTCGTTCAACATCGGCTCAATGGTAATAACCATCCCTTCCTTAAGGCGGAATCCTTTGCCCGGCGACCCGACATGCGGGAAATTAGGCTCCTCATGCATGCTTCTACCCACTCCATGGGCAAGCAAATCGCGCACGACGCCAAAACCGTTTTGCTCCGCATGTAGTTGAATCGCATGGACGACATCGCCAATCCGGCTGCCGACGGTTGCCCGTTCGATACCGATGTACATGCACTCTTTCGCGACCCGCATCAACTTTTCGGCTTCCTCCGAGATGGAGCCGACTGCATAGGTCCATGCGGAATCGCCAACCCAACCGTTCAGCTCCGCCACGATATCGACGGTGACGATGTCTCCCTGCCGTAGCGGCTTGCTGTTCGGGAAGCCGTGCGCGATCACATCATTCACGGAAGTGCACGTTGCATACGGGTAGCCATTGTAGCCCAAAGTGGGCGCACTTCCCCCTGCTTTCGTGATGAGCCGCTCTACTTCGTCGTTAATCTCCTGCGTTGTCATGCCCGGGCGAATCATTTCGGCCACTCTTTTGTGGCATGCCGCCACGAATTGCCCGGCTATTTTCATCTCTTCGATTTCCGCCGCGGATTTCAAAGTCACCATATTATCGGCCCCCTTCTGGTAAAATTCCCGTAAGCAAAGTTTCCGCAGCCTCGTTGCCATCCATCTCTTCATGCTGATGATATATATGCAGTCCGGCATAGCCGACCAGCGAGCCGATTAGCATGTTGGCCGCCTTTTCCGGGCTTCGCCCGCCGGCGCATTCCCGCAAAACCTTCGCCAGCGGCAGGTACAGCTCTTCGTGGAACCGCTCGGACAGCTCCCTGTAGCGACCGGGCAGCTGGTGAAAATTTTCGGCCGACATTTTGTACAGGATGAACACCGATAGATCCTCCGACCATTGGCGAAGCATGAGCACGATATAATCCCGCAGCCGCTCAGGCCATGGTCCTTCGCCGCCCAGGGCGGTTTCCGTGACTGCTTTCGCCTGTTCGAAACCGCACCATAGCAAATCGTTAAACAATTCGTATTTATTTTTATAATAATGATAAACCGTTCCGTAACCGAGTTCGGCTTGGGCCGCGACATCGCGCATTTCCATAGTTATGCCTTTATCGATATACACCTGCGCAGCGGCCCGCAGCATTTGCTGGATCCGGATCGCACGAATCTCTTCGTTCTGCTCCTTCGTTCGGGGAGACATGATCGGAAAGCCCTCCTTTTTTTGACCTACTGTAATGTCGAAATAAGAATACTATAATTTTTCCTGCTCAGTCAATCCGAAAATGCCTGGCTCGTGTTCCCTGCTTCAAAAGAGACGGCAAGGGATTCGGATCATTGAGGCATTCGCCCAGGTTACAAGAGCCGGGCATACCACATCCGATGCAGTTTTCCGGCTCTTATATCTCACCTGGATGCTATCGTCCAACATTAACGATCTTCCTGACCCATGTGGGCTCACTCGTCGCCGCCCGCACAAGGCAGTCGGCACAGTCTGCGAAGGCCAGCGGCCGGAACGGAGCGATGCGTGCTGATGGACCTGCTGTATAGTTCAGAGTGGCAGCCGCGTCATTCAGCCCCGCCGGACGTACAATGACCCAATCCAGGTCACTCCTTTGCACCGCATGCTCGGCAATGGCCTTATCCTTGATGGCCTTCGAGAAGATGCGTTGATGAATGCCTAATGCCCACCGACTGCCAGCGGAAAGCTCCTTCCCGTCGCTCAAACCAATGCCGCTCTGCATGACCATGCGTATAACACCAGCACGCTGACAGGCCGCAAGAATATTCGTGATTCCCTCCGACATGACGGTACCCGGTGAGAAGTTTGCCGCAAGCATATTCAGGATTCCCTTCGACATGGCGCTACCCGGCGAGAGGTTACTGCTTGGACCGATGCAACTGATGACCACATCTGTACCGGCAATGGCTTTGGCTATACTCGACGCGTCAAATACATCCCCCTGCCGGGTGCTGAGCCGCTCTGCGGGAGTAATGACTTCCGGCCGGCGAGCCACGGCTACAACCTCATGTCCCAATTCAAGTGCCCGCTTCATCACTTTCCTCCCAGTTCCCCCTGTTGCTCCAATAACCGCAATTTTCATTGAAATGCTCCCCTTTGATTGGTGATCATGCTTAACTCCATCCCCATATATGCAAACAAATTGCACAGTAGTGCATTAAGAAACAACTATGTATAATTGTAAACAGAAATAGAACCTCTACAATGATTAAAAAGGCAGGTTCCGTGCATTAGTTCACAGATCCTTTAACATTGTGTATTTATTTTCAGGGAAGCTGGTGATCTCAAGTGTCAAAGATGGATCGAAGGATACGCAAGTCCCAGGAAGCCATTAAAATGGCTCTTATTGAACTGATGATTGAAAAAAATTTTGATCAGATTACGATACAGGATATTTCCGACAGGGCCGATGTTAGCCGAAGAACCATCTATCTTCACTATATGGACAAATTTGATCTTCTGGATAAGCTCATCGAAGAACATATTGACGAAATGCGGGAACTCTGTGATTCGGCAGACGATGACGCCGATTATATAGATCAGGGCTTGTTATGGTTCGAGTATTTTGAGAGTCATTATTTATTTTTCTCCGCGATGCTGGCGAGTAAAGGGGGCACTTTTTTCCGCAATCGATTCCTTGAGTTTTTCCTCCAAGAGTTAACGAAAAAAGAGAATGATATGCCCGAAGGAAGCGATAAAGGATTATCTGATGGTGAGGATGTTGATATTCAATTTTTAGGAGCGGCTATCGTAGGGGTAGTGGAATGGTGGTTCAAGAATGGAAAGCCTCACTCTCCTTCCTTCATGGCTCAGCGAGTGGGATCATTGCTTGAACGGAATCTTGATGCTGATTTCCCACTTGCATGAAGGAAGCTTCAGGCTGAAGACCTTCTAACACACTTGAAAGTCCGCAGCCTGTCTGGCCCTTCGTTATCCATGAAATTACTTGAGTTTAACGAGCTTCATTTTCGGCGGGATATACCTGAGTTGTCTGTGCCATTTTTATTGAATGGAGAATACTTCTCTTTCCAATAATTCCTCTTGCTTTTGGCCGATCGGATCACTGTGGAAATAATCACGGATGATTCCATCTTTTACATAATTAGCAATGGATACTATAATCATCCCTTGATCAAGTGCAAGATAGGCTTTAGCAAGTTCTCCTGTTTCTACATTCACAGAATCATAGAACCCGTATTTACCATACATATTAAAGCCCTTTAAAGCTTTGATGTTTTTACGCACAGCTTCAGGCGCATACTCCAGAGCAAGAAATGTTGCATGTGCAGTTACGGTTGCTCCATCTTTATAACCTGATGTACCCAGCGGCGTAGCTGCAAACTCACTGTATCCAGTCGGAGTTGCAGACGGCGAGAATCCCCACGCAGGGTATCCTTTTTCCTTGGCATATGCGATTTGCAGCTCTACATGACGTTTATTATTTAATCCCAATGCTTTTGTGCCAAACTCTTTTTCTTTCAAAACGATTCCAGGCATGAGCCCTTCAAACATACTTCCTCCCCAGCTCGGCACAAACTTTACACCATTATATTCATAACTTCCCTCGAAAACAGTCACTCCATCGTACTGCACGTTTTCTCCTTGCGGAATCTGAGCTTGCCAATCCCATTCTTTCGGCAATGTACGATACATTTTCCACCAATGATCCTTAGGTACATCGCCTTTCCCGATAGCAATATAGCTTGCAACACGCGGTTCGGTGTAAAACATTCCGTAATGATGGTCAGTCAGTTTGCCTTTAGCAACATCGTAGCCGCCGCGGAACTGGCCAACTTCAGGATCATATAACGGTGTATAATTCATATTCTCAACCAACTTGCTTGTTTGCCCGTACAACTCTTCATAGGCTTGCCCGACGACAATTAAACCTGCTGAAAGCCATCCGTTATCAACCTGAGAGATAAATTGTCCCCAATCTTTCTTGATGGAACCGTCATCGGTGTTATACCAGTTATAGAAGAGGCCATTCCATTTTTCCAGTTTTTCAATTGTATTTAAAGTGATTTGAATGCGCTTAACCGCTTCTTTTTTTGAAATAATGCCCAATTGCTGTGCTGAAACTGTACTCATCATATACATTCCGATATTTGTTGGCGAGGTGTGTTTTGCTTCCTTCAGTCCGTCATCCGTGAAGCGCACCTCATCGTAAGTCATACCCGTGTTCGGATCCGTATGGTCTTGAAAATATTCATAGGTTTTTTGTGCAATCGCTTTCAGTTCTGTGCGAAAAGCAATTTGGGCTTTGGCATCACTGGCTGAAACCATCGGAGTTACAATAAGATTAACTAACAGGCCAATGGTCAAAATGAAACTAATCAATTTTCCTGTTCTCACCATTATTCCCTCCTGAATTCCAATTTAATCGAAACGTTTCGCTTGTATAATATCATAAACGTTATTTATTGATAAGTGTTTTTTAGTAAATCATAGGACGAGAGTGCTGTTAACGAGTTTTGGTGAGTAAAATGTTGAAACGTTTCACTTGTTTATGATACGCCTGGTAGTCAAAATCGGCAGCTGTCATGTACCTGACTAGCTGCCGATTCGTGTATTTATAGCATCTTCATGCTTCAATATCCAATGGATTATAACTTGCTTTAGACATTCAAAAATATTGACCTAACGAGTTACTGTGTTTGAATCTAAATCTCAGTCATAAATATTGTCGTTCACCGGTTTGTGCTGCTTTTTCCACGGTATCAATTAATTGATGAAGTTTTACCGCATCTGCAAAACCTGGAGTAAAGGATGTTCCTTTTTCGATATCCTGAGCGAATTTACTGTAGGCTTGAGCTACATTAAGAACTAAGCCTGAGTCATTTTTCAGGGAATCTGGTACCCAGTAATAGGAATCGGGAATTGTTAACTCATGAAGCTCTTGGTCTGCAGGTCCTGCACCTCGCAATTGGAGTGACCCGAATTGAATGGATGCAGGCGCGCTCAGCACGATCGTCCCCTTGTCTCCGAAGATTTCAAGCGTAAGTCCTGTCTGTTGTTTGACTCCTCCTTGGATATGAACGCTGGCTGCTGCACCGCTAGTCAGTTTCCCTGTGATCAGTATTTGATCATCTGTCGTTTTCTCAATGACTTTGTGGATATCCACCAATTCGACTTCAGGGAATTGGTGGGCTGTAACGGCTGAAAGCTCTGTAAAGTCCCCGAGCATGTAAGTGAATGCATCCAGATTATGTCCGCCTACAATCGTGAGCAGGTTCCCTCCGATCTTGCGATCAAATAAGTATGCAGTTGCTTTGTTACCGACGCCACCCATTCCCTCAATCGAAATCCTCATATTGGCCGAAAGGATTTTTCCAACATAACCTTCCGCCAATAAATCTTTAACATAATTAATAGCTGGGGCTTGTCTTGCCTGTAAACCTATTGCGTTTGGCAATTGGCGGGACTCTATCCATTCCTGCATTTCGAGCGCTTCAGCGGTATTTGATCCCAGTGGCCACTCGCAGTAAATCGGTTTCCCAGCAGGGGTAATTGCTTTGACTGCCTCATAGTGATCTTTCACGTTTATGCTGACGACTACTATATCCACATCTGCATGTTGAGCCAATTCCTCCATGTCATCAAAGCCATGATTTGCATGGAAAGCCTCAGCACTCTTCTTTGCGCTCTGCATATTGCTTGTCCCAACTGCCGTGAGCTCAAACTCATTCAGATGTTCAATGGCAGGGATATGAGTACCGCTTGCCCATCCGTTGTTAATTGACCCGCCTATAATTCCTGCACGAATTTTTTTACTCATGTAAAACAGCTCCCTATTTTGAATTTTTTATAAATATTTAGCCTGCTAAATATTTGCGAAAGACGGAGAACTCATGATAAGTTATTCTCCATCTTTTGCATGATTTGTCTTAGTATCAAGCGTTCTTCCATTGAAATGGAATGCAGCAATTTTTCCTGTTGCGCTTTCCATTTCATTCCCACCGGGGCCTCTAATTCTTTGCCTTTGTCAGTAAGATAAATTCGCATTACTCTTGCATCTTGTTCATCACGTTTGCGGTATATAAATCCATTTTGCTCTAGTGATTTAACCATATTCGTTACTGTAGGAGGTTCGCATTTTAAATGTTCACACAGCTGCATTTGTGTGATTCCATCGCCCAACCACAAACGATACAGTAAATTATCCTGGCCAACATAAAGGTTAAGTTCTCTTAAAGATTCGCTGTAATCTCGTCGCATTTGCGAAGAGATCCGATCTAACGACTGACGAATATCACAATCCACTTGATCTGTCATTGATGTTAATCATCCCTCTAATTTATTTAGCGGGCTAAATATATCATGTCGAATTTGATGTGTCAAATTCATTTATAGTGACCTCCTCCTGTTCAAAAAAGTTTTTTACCCTGCTTCATTTTTTGGCATATCCCTGTTTGTGGAGATAGTCCATCATTTGTGGCTGAATACTTCTTTGCAGATGATCACGGATGTGGTCACTCCATCCTTTTACTTTTTTCACTGTGAAAGGGGCGCTTACCGGTCGATTTTCATAATACTGCAGCATGGTCTTATCATAAGCCGCTAATTTCAGCTTATCGAGCGTTTGAGTTTGATACTGGTTTTCGTGTAAAACCATGGATTCAGGCAGTCTAGGCTTGAGTTCAGGTTTATTTCCAGATGGATAACCAATGCATAATCCCGCCAAAGGGATCACATATTTCGGTAAATTCAAGATGTCAGATAATTCGTTAATATTACTTCTCACCGCACCAATAAAAACGCCGCCAAGTCCCATGGATTCTGCTGCCGTTAAAGCATTTTGTGCCATAAGCCCGGCATCGAATGAGCCGATTAAAAGAAACTCTATATATTCAAGGTCGACTTCAGGGGCTATTTGATGATTCCGGTGGAAATCTGAGCAAAAAATCCAGAACTCTGCCGCTTCTTCAATATAAGGTTGATTCATCGAAAGCTGCATCACCTTTCTTCGAAGATCTGGATCCGTAATTCTAATGATCGAAACGGCCTGCAAAAGACTGAATGATGAAGTTTGATTAGCTGCCTTAAAGATTGCTTCTCGTTGTTCCTCTGTCAAGGGTTGATTGGTATAAGAACGAACGGACGTATGATGATGAAGTAATTTAAGGGTATTATTCAAAATGAATTCTCTCCTTTTTTATGCTTATTTTCAGGGTAAGGCAGCCCTAAATTCCCCCGAAGTGTGTCGTCCTCATATTCCTTGCGGAATAAACCTTTATCTTGCAATATGGGTACAACCAACTTAATAAAGTCCTCAAATTCTGCTGGATAATCCTGCTGATCAGCAAGATATCCATGACACCTTCTTTGTACCAATGTTCTCACTCGCATCTGCCGGCATATCGGGTTGTCGCCATCCCGTGTAATTCCAGCCTACGCCATCAATAATTCCTCCTAATTTAAGCTTTCTTCCTTCCATTGCTGCATGATCTCCTTTTCACGAGTTCATTTACTCCCTCTAATATCGAAAGTCGTAGTCTCGAATTTCCTGTGTTCACTAATCAAAACCTCCTTTCTATGCTATAATTTTATTTAGCTTGCTAAATATATAGGCGGAATATTGAGAACATAATGCATTATGCATTAGTCACCGCCTCTTAAATAAACTAGCTTGTAATGAACCGCTTTGCTGACACAATCATAAAGTCATTATGTTTATTTGCAAAGAGGGCAAAATAAATGAACATAGTACATGTTTTTGTACTTTAGGACAGGAGCGAATAAAAATGAGGGTTTGTAAGGATGGATTTCAAAAAGAGTTTATAGAAGAAAAAGGAGATATGTACGCAATAGCCTTTACTCAAAATATTTTATCAGGACGTTGGAAATATTTCATTCTTTGGTACTTAAAAGGAACCAAACGTCGTTATTCTGACATCAAAACGTTTCTGGGAGACCTATCACAAGGCTCCCTCTCTAAGCAGCTCAGAGAATTAGAGAACGATGGCATCATCCAACGTGAAGTGTATCCGGTAGTTCCTCCCAAAGTAGAGTATTCCCTTACAGAAAAAGGAGAAAAATTAATTCCTGTGTTAGATATGATGGAGGCATTTGGAAAAAAATACGGAGGTTATGGACATGATGTGACCTAAGCGTCATGATTCAAAACATGCCGGTCATTCCTTGCAATATCAGGGGGAACGCTATGGGCTCTGGATCTATCAGAAAAACAAATCGAAAAAGCAAAGCAGCATTTGACGGCATGCGGTCTGTCAGCAAAATTTATCTGCTCTCCCATGGAAGAAGAATGTGGCATACCGATGGATTATTTTGACTTTGTTTATTCGATTTATGTCATAGGCTGGACCACCATTGAGCAAATGATTGAGCAATCCAAAGCAAGAAAACTATAGTATCCGACAACTTATTTTAGGCTTTGTACGGTAGATAGTGAAACAAGAACCGGTCCGGCGAGATCGGAAGCATCCTCCCCTTTCGGATTATGAAGGCGGAACAAAAAAGCGGCCCCTGCTTCTGATGTCCATACGATATAATCGCTTATGCCTTCCGGCCCGGAAGCTTGAAGATAGAGTTCCGCGGAACCAAGCGGATGTTCAATCAACTCGCCGCTATAATCGGATACCTCTCCGTCTTGAGTCAACTCTTCCTTGCCCTCAGCTTCAAGCTGAGCCAAATCATAATCAGAAGGCAGCAGTTCAATGTCCACATAATAATCCGGATTGCTGCTTAACGATAAACGCCCCGCAGCTGCATCAAATGTAAATTTCTTCAACGATATGTTATTACCCAATTATAAAAAATAGTGCAGACATTTTTATTCATAGCCCTTTAGTATTTGTCCACCGTTTCCTTCAAATTAAAAAGCCGCCTGATGTTAATCAGCGGCTTAGAAACTAGGCCTTTCATTCGGCTCATATGGACATTAACGTTCCATCCTATAGTTTGATGATGACATTCAAATTAAAGCAGAGGAGCACCCAAGGAATAGCCAACGATCATCAGCAGCAGTACCGTGATGTGGTTCAATGAGAAAATGAACATGGATCGTGCCCACTTCTCCTCCTGCTTCCTGCGATATCCGTAAATGCTCAGAATCAACCAGCCCAAGCTTAGGAGCGCATTCGCCACAGCGATGTACGGATTAAAGGACCAGAACAAGAAACTGCACAGGAACAACGCAACCAGATATACATTCATCTGCACGTACGTTCTCCGAATACCCTTGACGACTGGCAGCATCGGGACGTTAGCCGCCCGGTATTCCTCCATTCGGCGAATCCCGATTGCATAAAAGTGCGGCATCTGCCAAATCACCATTAACAGGAACAATGCAATGGCACCGGGATGCAAAATGTCAGGTGAGATCGCGGCCCAACCGATCAGCGGAGGCATCGCACCTGACAGGCTTCCAACCTCCGTATTATAGATGGTTTTGCGTTTCGTCCACATGGTATAAGGCACGACATAGAGGAACAACCCCAGAAAGCCGCAGAAAGCCGCAAGCGGAGAGGCAATATACAGCGCGACAAGGCCGCCAACCGCGATCCAGGTTCCAATCATCAGCCCGCTTCTGACGTCAACAATTCCGGACACCGTTGGCCTGTTTTTCGTCCGTTCCATAATGCCGTCGATATCGCGGTCGTATAGATTATTAAATACGCCGGCGGCTCCAATCACCAAGGCAGTCCCGATAAAAGCCAACGCAACGTTGCCGATTTTATCGAAGAATGATAAGTGATGAACGAACAACGCCATGCTAAGCCCGGCAATCATCGAAATGAGATTCGACTTAACAATGCCAATCTTTATCGTTTCGAAGAGCACCTTCGTTACGGAGGTCGGAATTCGTTCAATAGTATTCATATTACTTTGCATTTTCATGACGGTAATACTCCCTCTAAGTAATTTCACTACTATAGATTACCACATAGTATCGTTTATGTGCTCATTTCTCAACCAATTCTCATGATTCTGTCAAAAAGCTGAGTCTCTTTCGTGAATAATTCTATAGATATGTGAACTGATACTAAAAAAAAATAGGTCAACCAGTAATTACTGGCTAACCTAAATCATACGAAAAGCTGGTATTTCAGCTGATATCCATCTTACTTATTCAATATTTAATGCGCCTTTTTTCTTACAAAAGTTAACTCTGCCTCGCTCATTTCGCAGTTTAGCGATTAGGATAAATGCTTTTCAAACCATGCGAGCGAATCCCGCATCGCTTTTTCAGGGTCCAAAATATACCTTCTATCCAGCAATTCAAGGCCCAAATATCCCTTATAATCAATATCGTTCAGCGCCTGTAACGCTTCGATCATATTGAGCTGGCCTTCACCGGGAACCAGATGCCCTCCGGGATTACCGTCTACGAAATGGACATGATTTAAATGATCTCCGAGTTCCTTGATGAAGTCATGGATCGTATCCTTGCCTGTCGTGGCCATGACATCTGTATCCGCCAACCCTTTCAAATACGGACTCCCGACCTCCCGGATCATCCTGGAAATGTGCTCGGCACGGTTGAACACATGGGTCGTAAAACTGGTAAACGCCTCTACGGGAAGATAGACTCTTTCTATTTCCGCCGTTTTGCAAATTTCGCTCAAAGATTCCCGGCACCATTTCCACGCTTCCGTCTCATCGGCGTCCAAATAGGCGATCCCCGTGGTCACCAGCACTCTGTCACATTCCAAAAGCGACGCGGCTTCAATATGCCGGCGAAAATACTCGATGCTTTGCTTGCGGTATTCCGGATCGGGATGACTGATGCTGACCGGATAGACATATTGCTCGGGAGTCAGACAGATGGTCTTTAACCCTCGTTCTTTGATTTTTTTGTTTAACTGTTTGATATCATCCATCGTAAAGTAGTCCAAATGAAAATGCGGCCCTGAAGCCCACAACTCAATGTTTTGGAAACCCAATCTGGCAACAGAATCCAGAAAATAATCCAGGGAATACCTCTTGTAATGATAGTTCGCTGCGGCTACTTGCGAGAGTTGTAACATAGTCCAAATACCTCCCTAATTTATACTGCCTTCTAAGTTAAAACGCTTCCAATTAACGTAGCAACAATAACGGAAACCACACTATTAATTAATCCTGGTATCATAAAGCTGTGGTTGAGCACAAACCTGCCGATTTTGGTTGTACCTGCGGTATCAAAAGATATGGCGGCAAGGCATTGCGATGCGACCGGCAAAAAGTAATTGGCATTGACAGCCATCCACGCCCCGATAATGATGTAAGGAGGCAAATGAAGAGCGACGGCAATCGGAACCATAATCAACGTTGTGGCACCTTGGCTTGTCGTTAAAGCGGCGACGATAAACATGATTACGGCAATCATCCATGGATGGCTATTTACGATCGTAGCGACATGTTCTTGAATAAAAACGGTTTGCCCGTTGATAAAGGTGCTGCTCATCCACGCGAGCCCAAAAGCGCAAACCATCGCCAGTGCCCCCGCCCTGAATATCGGACCATTAAGTATCGTTTCGATCGCCGGCCGGCCAAAGATAATGATGAGCGTAGCGCAAACCAGCATAATAATTTCAATTGTATTCGGCATGGATAACATGGCAGTCTCGCCGCTCTGCACCCAGGATGGACGCAGGTTCGTAAACATGCCCATAATGACGATCGACAACACGCCAAGCAAAAAGAGCACAACCGAAGCCTTCGCTCCTTTGGAAACCGCTTGTTTCTCCGCCTTCTGTTCCGGCTTAACGATCAATCCTTCTGCCAGCCTCCGCAAATATTCCGGGTCTTCCTCCAATTCTTTCCCCTTGCGTATCGTCAACACCGCACTTGTAATGACACCTAACAACGTGGCGGGGATCGCAATAGTCAAAATGGTTCCCAAACTTACTCCAAGAGGGGCCATAAATCCGATCATGGCCGCAGTAGCCGCCGACACCGGCGAGCAGGTGATCGCCTGCTGGGAGGCGATGATACTGTTTGAAATGGGTCTTTCCGGTCTGATTTTATTGTCGAGGGCAAGTTCATTAATTATCGGCAATAAACTATAGACGACATGCCCTGTCCCCGACAAGAAAGTAAACAGCCAGGAGATCATCGGGGCTATGATCGTAATATTTTTAGGCGATCTTTTTAGCATTTTTTCCGCAAGATGCACGAGAAAGTTGAGCCCGCCCGAGGACTGCAGCGCGGAGGCCGCCAAAACGACCGCTAAAATAATCAACATGACATCGATGGGGGGAGCCGCCGGTTGGACGTGAAAGATAAAAACCAGGATCGCCACGCCCACGCCACCGAGCAAGCCCATAAAGACATCTCCTTTTCTGGCGCCAAAAAATATGAGCAAAATGATGATGAACAGCTGAAACCAGAACATGAAGGTTCACCCTCCTAATGTGATTTTGCCGACATGATAATCTGAACCATTATTTTTGAAGACGCTTACAAAATGATCATTTTAGGGTTCTCTTTTTGAGTCGGAGGGTGGCTTTATATGATTGCCGTTCCATGGCCAAAAGCGCCGTTGATTCGGCATATCTTCGCTGCAAAAGCAGCTCCTTGTCCCATGCTTGCCTTAATTTTCTGCAGCATTTCCTCTTCTGATCCTGAAAAAATTTCGCCGTCTTCCGAGCTTCTGATCATACTGACGAGAAAGGCTGTTAAATAAGAATCGCCCGCGCCCATCGTGTCCACCGTTTCCGTTAATACGGCTGGCTGGTATATCCACTGATCTTTATAGAGCGCAAATGAGCCGTTTTCTCCTACCGTTCCGATCACCATTTTGGAGCCGAATGTTTGGGCTTTCCGCATCTCTGTTTCTCTTTCGCTTTCCGTTAAATGGCTGCAAGAAAGAAAGGAAATATCCGCATACCCGCATACTTGTTCCAAATATTCGTCATTCCAGCGTACCGAAAAGTCATAGGAGATCGGCACATTGCTCGTTTTCAAGGTGGCCAGATCCCCCTCGATATAGCTGTTCAGACTGGTATGAATGACAGAAAAATGCTTAATATAATCGAGGTCTTCCTCCGTAAAATTCCAAGCCTTTTCTTTCGCGATGCCGCCTTTATTCGATCCGAGAAATACACGGTCTCCGTTCTCCAACGTTACCCGCGCATACCCGTTTTCACCTTCAAACATCCGGCAGTGGCTATGCTCAATTTCTAATTCGTCCATTACCTTTTGAATATACTGGGCGATTTGATCATTGCCGAATTTCCCCAAATAAGATGCTTCCATTTCACACATTCTGGCATATGCGCAAAAGTTCAGGGCATTTCCACCAGGGTACATCAAACCCTGGTGGACATATTTATCTACTACATTGTCGCCGATGCCAATAACCTTATATTGTTCCATAAGAATTATCCCCTCTAAGGCTGCTGGATATGGGCAAAATTAATATTCAACCTTCCACATATATCTGCGGGTTGTAAGCGGATGCTCTCTTTCCACTGCCAAGGCTTGGTTGTAAACCGGGTAAACGTTATTAAATAAGGAGTGATTGAAGTAATCGACCACGGAGTTGTCGATGGTGGACAAGCCCAAATCCTTGGCGTCCAATACCTCCACTCTCTTGGCATAACGGTTCAGGAACTTCAGCGCTCTTTCATCCAGGGGCCGGGTGCTTCCTTCGGAAATCTGAATGACAAACGGAATCTCGGCATCTGTAATCTCAAACGGACCGTGGAAGAATTCACCCGAATGGATGCTGGAGGAGTTGATCCACTGCATTTCCATAAAGATACAGATGCTTTCCATATAGGCAGCCCCGTAACCGGCTCCGCTGGCCATGGTGTAGATAACGTTATCGTCTTTGTGATTTTTGGCGAACGACAAGGCGCGTTTTGCCACGTGCTTGCAAGCGTTTTTAACAATGTGATCGATTTTGGCTACTCCATCGAGGAATTGATTATAATGCTCGTATCCCTCAGTCTGATTTAATGCCTCTACTGCCGTCAACAGGGCTTTAATGGTCTTTTCTCCAGCGATATCCTTGCCCTCGCCAAAGGTATATTTCACCACATAGTCTGCATGCTCCGTAATCGGCGAATCCGTGATCCAGGTTAACGCAATGACCGGAACTCCCGCCTTTTTACCGATCTCGGCTGCTTTCACCGTCTCCGGTGTATTGCCCTTATGCGAGGCTACGACCAGTACCGAATTTTCGCCAAATGCTTTAGGCGTGTTGTGTACAAACTCATTGCTGTTATAGAGCCCTACTTTAATGTCCCTGGCTTCTTTTTCCAGGAAAGTTTTTGCCGGATAAAAAGCGCCATAAGAACCGCCGCATGCTACATAATAAACCTGCTTGATGCCTCCGACTTCTTGTTTCCCCGCCACGATTTCTCCAATAATTTGTTTAATATCCATTTGCTTTCTCCTTGTATGATACATTTGGTTTATTTTCATTCCACACCGGTGTTTGTATTGGAATGTCTTGAGGCGATAATAACACATGATAATACATTATACAATAGCATTTTACTGCTTTTTTTGGTTCACAGCTTGTACATATTGTTATAATATAGAGGCAAGGAAATAAAACAATATAATACAAAGTTTTTGGAGGTAAAACTATGGTCGATCATACGGAATCCGCGCCATTATATAAACAGCTGCAAGATCAAATTTTGGACTCCATCCATAACGGTACCCTGAAGCCGGGGGACAAACTCCCTACAGAGCTGGAGTTAAGCGAAACCAACAATGTCAGCCGGGTCACGGTCCGCGCCGCCCTTGATTCCCTTACCTCTGAAGGATATTTGGTGCGAATCCCGGGAAAAGGCACTTTTATTACGAAAGAGAGGATCAAGAAAAATGTTACGGAGACGATTGGGTTTAGCGACACTTGCAAACTGCAAAACAAGGTCCCTGGCGCAAAGGTCATCAAATGTGTGATTGAAGAAGCTACCGCTGCGGATCAGGAGCATTTGGGTTTAAAACCCGGGGATAAAATCATTAACATCGAAAGAATCAGATATGCCGACAATGTCCCTGTATCTGTGGAATATACCCGTCTTCCTTCTTCCTTTTCGTTTTTGCTGCAGGAGGATTTAAATCATAAATCACTGTACGAAATTTTAAGAAACAAACACAAAATCACATTTGGCATATCCAGAAAATATATCGTGATGGAATACGCTTCCTTCGATGTGGCCACCTACTTAAATATTGAGGAGGGCCATCCTCTGCTATGTATACGAAGTACTGTCAGCAGCTTGGACGGCAAAAAAATCCATCGGTCAAAGCAGCTGATCTTAGGGGACAGATTTGAGCTGATTGTTTAATAAAAAAAGGTTATTCCGCATGTATACCAGCGAAATAACCTTTTTTTAGCTTTATTATAGTAGAAATTTTCACTCCGTAAATCTATATACAGTCCGGAATGCAAATTCATGAAGGTCGCGGAAACGCCGTCCCAGCAACTCATACCCCTCGGCTCCAGGGTGCAGGCCGTCCGTCAGAAATGCTTCATCCTCCGGGCCGAGCCAGTTCAGGCCATCCTGGCAGTATAACTGGCGATCCCCCCGCTCCCTGAGCAGCTCCACGGTTTCGCGGATGGCTTCACGCATCATGGGCAGAGTGAAGCCCAGCGAATTAAGCTCCGTTTCGCGGACGGTGCCATAAATCGGGGAAATGACAAGCAGCGGTGTCTCCCTGTGCTTGTCGCGTATCGTCTCCAGCAGTCCAATCAGCAGCGGCTTGAACATGCGCGGGCTTAAGGTGCCTGCGCCATAGATGTTCACGCCCGCACATATGGAGATGAAATCGGCCGGCAAGTCGCGAATCAGCCGCCCGATCATCGGTTCCATGTGGCAGTTGCCGGAGAAGCCGAGATTGGTCAAGCTGAAACCGCAGGCTTCGGCGGCAATGGCGGGCCAGGTGCGCGAGGGGCTGGAAGCCGCGACGCACTGGGTAATGGAGCTGCCGTAAGTAATCCAGCGGGGCCGGGTGTCCGGCAGCGGGACCCCGACAGCTTGGGCACCAATCTGCAGGCTGGTAACGGTCATTCCAATATTTTGCGGGAGCCAAATCTCCAGATCCTTGACTTCATTGGGAAGTCCGCTGAACAGGGCTTCAGTCGCTCCGGCGGGCAGGCTGAGCGTCCGACATAACTCCCCTCCTGCTACGCAATCCATGACGGCGGCATCCGCAAGCGGTGCGAAAGAAACTGCCACCTCTGTGGAATCTGTGCGCAGCCGCAGGCGGACACCGGCGCAAATCTCGGCTTTGCCCTCGATTCCCTGGGGCGGATAAAGGGAGTAATCCGTGTAAGGAATGCGCCACGGCTTGATTCCATCCTCCTGGTGCTCCAGTGAAACGGCGCCGTGAAACCACTCATCCGTTAAGGGAAGCTGTTTCACGGCGCATTCCCTTCCTTCTGCTCCTCAGACGGTATGAAATCCTCTCCCAGCCATACATCCTGCTCCAGCAACCGCTGCTGAAGTTCGGCTACGGAAATGCCGCGCGAACCAACACCATCACGCAGGGCCAATGCAGCCGCCGTCCCCGCGGCCTGGCCCATGGAGAAGCAGTTCGGCATCACCCTCAGGGAGCCTTGCACTGCTCGATCCGAGGATACGCAGCGACCGGCAACCCAAAGGTTGTCAATGCCAACCGGCAGCATGATCCGGTACGGTACACCGTGTGAAACCCCTGGCGGCAAGTGGGTGAAGGTCATTTCGCTTTTGCTGTTGGCGAGATGAATATCGATGTAGTAGGCGTTGCGGGCAATGTCATCCGGGAAGGAACGCGCAGCAAGGAAATCATCGACCGTCAGGATATAGTCCCCTTCGATACGCCGAGTCTCCCGAATGCCGAGCTGCTCCCCGCTCGCCACCATATGGGCGTGCTCAAAGCCCGGAACATAGCTGCGGAAGAACTGCAGCTGGCGTTCCGCGGTGCGACGTCCTTCAATCGCCCCCCGTGTCAAATCCTCGGCAAGGGTGCCGTCAACGCCGAATACATGGCCGAAGTTGACGCCCACCAGGTAGTCGCTGATCCAGGCAAGGCCGGAGATCGACTTGCGGCCCTCCGGCAGCGCACCGTTGGCGATCGCCAGCTCCACCGTCTTGTGCAGTTGGCCCGTATCTCCGCTCTCCTCCAGGAACCGCCTGAACTTCGGACGGTCCACATTCGCAAGCAGATAGCACATGCTGCCGGGCTGAAGTTCGCCCGCTTCCCCACCCTTCTGAAAAGGAACCCCCGCCAGAGCGGCGATATCCCCGTCTCCCGAGCAATCGATGATATACCGGCAGGGGATGAAAGAACGTCCGGTTTTGTTGACGACAACGACACCTTGGGCCGACCGGCGGTCCTCAGACAGTACAACATCGTAGACAAAGGTATGATACAGCGGCGTCACGCCGCTTTCCAGAACGGCATCGTCATAGACCCGTTTCAGCACCTCGGGATCGATCGGCACCCAATCCAGCACCTCTCGATATTCCTCGCGGTACTCAGGATCGCATGCCTGCTTCATCCGTTCCATCAGCTGGAGACCGAGACCCCGGATAATCGGCTTCCGCTTATCCGTAAAGGGACAGAATGCCGGAACGAGCGATACCGTGCCCATGCCGCCAAGGAACCCTCTCTGCTCCACCAGCATCGTTTGCGCTCCCCCTTTCGCAGCGGCAATGGCCGCAGCGATTCCGGAAGCTCCTCCGCCGATGACCAGCACATCCACCTCGCGGGCAACCGGAATGCTGATGGATGGCAAAGTAATATGTCCATAATTCATAGAAATCTCCTCCAATTCTATATAGATTTAATGGATCAACCTAAAAATCGGTGCTTGACAAACGGTGATGGGAACGGAGGCGTCAGCCTGGATTTGCTAAGAGACCGAGGAGACCTTATTGGCCTCAAAATACGGCGTTTTCAGTTTTAACGGACAGGAGAGACGTTATTTACCTGAAAATAGCCCAGAGCATCACTAGCGTTGCATTAAATCTGATCTGACAAGATACATTTTCTAGCCACACAACTATTCTAACGGTTGCCACAAGCGCTATTTGTTCCATGAACGTTGATTTCAAATTGTAACGGTTGCCATGGCGCTTATTTCACTGAAATCCGGCTATTTTGCTTAAATTCAGGCAAATAACGGCGCTCACAACCGTTAGAGTTTAGAAAAGGTCTTTTTTCGTAAAATAGCCACTGCTACAACCGTTAGATTTCCGGGTAGCTTTTCCGGGAAATCTTGAGCAAAAGTTAATGCAACGCTAGTGCCAAAACATGCTTCAAAAGGCAAAATAGAGTCCATAGAGTCCGTTCACCCTCCCAAAACGAGTGGTTTCGCCCAAATAAGATCATCTCAGTCCGCTAGGCAAGCCCCTCCTACTCCGGATCGTCTGCTAAGCCCCGGTCAAGCTCCGATTTCAGTTTTGTGCCGGTTTAATATTTCATAATTGCTTATTTGACCGTGCCTTCAAGACAAAGACGCAGCAGATCATCCACATGCGCAGTAGCCAGGCACTCTACGGTATCGGCGGCGCCATAGTAGATTTTGACTTCCCCGGAATCTTCCAGAATCATGCCCCCCGGAAAAATAACATGATTGCGGAAGCCCCCATCGGTCTCGTAAGGGGCTTCCGGCGCAAGCAGCGGCGCCTCCGCCCTGCCGATAATCCGGCTGGGATTGGCAAGATCCAGCAGTAGAATGCCGGATGTATAGCGTTTCTTCCAACTGTCCTCCCAGCCGTTCTTGCCCCGGCTGCGGTCGATGTCCACGGCATGGAACAGGGTCAGCCAGCCTTTGTCCGTTTTGACAGGCGGCGCGCCTGGGCCTACCTTGTCATTGGCATAGGCTACATCTTCAACCGCCAGCAGCAGCTTGGAGTTGCCCCAGTATTTCAGGTCAGGCGAGTCGCTCATCCACATGTCAAAGCGGTCCGTGCCGCCCCGGCTGTATACAGGCATCGGACGCTCCAGCCGCACATACTTGCCCCCGATCCGCTCCGGGAACAATACCATGTTGCGGTTGTCCGGCAGCGATAGGCTCAGCACCTCAAAGGAGCTGAAATCCTCGGTTACGGCGATGCCGCCGCGCAGCCCATGCCTGGTATCGACCGCAAAGCACATATAGCATTGTTCGCCGATTACTGTTAGACGCGGATCATACACACGGATGACCTCTTCATCGTGCCAGGACCAGCACGGTTCCGGCTGCACATCCCACTTTATGCCGTCATCGCTGAAGGCCAGGCCAAGATTGGTTGTATGATGGGGGGCAACAATCCCTTTATGTTCATCTCCGTAGTCATTGCGGAAGACCATCACATATTTGCCTCTAAATTTGGCAACCCCGGCATTAAAGACCATCGCCGGACCGTAAGGCACATCGCCCGGCGACAGAATCGGATTCGCTGAATGCCGGGCAATCACCGGGCTGGAAACCAAAGGTCCTACTGTAAAATCACTCATTTGCATAACACTCCTTTGTATAAGTGCGTGTTCAAAAAGTCAGATTTTCAGCACCGAGAAGGTTGAATGAAGCAAGGGACTGAGGAGCGGAGCGTACTTGGGGTACGTGAGCACCGGAAGGCCCGGCTGAATTCAAGA